>CAJUPX010000001.1:0-10266 GCA_910588685.1 uncultured Christensenellaceae bacterium
TAAAAATTTACCCCCCCCCCCCGCAAAATTGAGTTATCCACATTCTCGTTAAGCACTTCTTCCGAGGTGGCGTTATGAATCGTCATCTCAAAGGCTTTATCGCTTCGATAGTTGTTATCGTTTTATGCGCCGTGGTTACGGTTGCAACCTTCTCGCAAGGTATGTGGTATGGAGTATTCCCTCTTGCTTTGGGAATTTTCTTTTTGATAAAATTCGCTATCCCTTCTTGGAAAGAATATAAAGAAGAAACAACGTCCAAAAAAGAGAATCCACTTTTATATAATATTCCCTCCGATGATACTCAAAGAATAAAAGTAAATCGAAGAGACCCGGTAACACATTCATCTCAAAAAGTTTTTTTGGGAAAATGCGAAAGCGTAATCCGAGAATATGAAGCAAGTGATTCGTTTGGTTCTCAATCGTGCCTATCAAGCGTGATGACGCATATAAAAAGCGTTCTCCCAAAAGATTTTGTGTGCGATGACTTGGAAAGGCAATCGAGATTTTTATTGATGAATAGGTGTGCCGACCTACTCTCTACCGGAAATTTTCACTTTTATGCCGCTTCTCTTACAAAAGAAGGCGAGGCTATGTATAGAGTGTATAATGGTTGCTCCCAATGGCTTTTAGATAATAAATATATTACACAAGAAGAATTTGATAATTGCAAAAAAATCTTATGGAAGAATATCCAAGAAGTAGGCTAAAATAAAAGGCAAGGAACTTAATCCTTGCCCTTCTTTTTATGCCGCATATCCGCTATACTCATACAACTTTTCTTTCTCGGACTTCGAGAGTCGAAGCCGTTGGATATAACTCCTCACTTGATTCGAGCCGTTCTTATTAGAATATCCGAGATAGCCCATAATCATATACTTTTGCGCCGCCCTTAATCCAAGCGAATTGACGTAACCTTGCACCTTTGCCTTCTTCGAGCCGGAGATGACGTTACCCTTTTTGTCCGTGTCCGCTCCAAGCCCTCTCGCCGTTGCTACGATTATCGCAAGCGAAGGAATATCGATTGCTTTTGCAAAAAGAGTGTTCTTCGTTTCAAGGTCTACCCCAAGCAAATCCTCTATGGCAAGGTTGTAGTAAATATCCCATATAAAGGCAATCGCCTTCGCCTTAACCTCTTCGCTTGCCGACCTATACGCTTTGCCTTCTACGAGGCTTGCAAGTTGGCTATTTGCCTCGGAGTAAACGGATTTGAATTGTTCCCTTTGGCGAGAGGTCAAAGCAATCTCCTCGCCGTTATAGGTTATGGAGTTTCCTATGCTTCTCGGTAGCACTTTATACCCGGCGGCAACAAGGCTATTGAGTTCCTTCTTGGCGGTTGTGCTTTCAATCGCGCCCACCTTTTCATCGAGCATAATCCCGGTGATAGTTGCAATCATATCCTCGTCATCGTTATCGATTGCTTTTTGAAGGTCGGCGGAATAGTTCTTGTTATAGAAGGCATTGTCGATTTCGTAAGCCGTTGTAGGACTAAATCTCTTCGTTAATCCATAGAAGATATTGTAGACATTCCTCGTAGGTATGCCGAATATTTGTCCTACGGCATAAACAATATTTTTTACCTTTTGCGCCGGCTTTCCCTCGGAGAAATTTACGATAGATGAGAAAGCGTCGAAGAGGTCATTGATTGCCGAGTATGCGTAGTTGTTGAGTTCGTAACCCTCCATAAGCGCGCCATACAAATCTTTTATGAGAGGAAGACCACCCATAAGATTTCCGATAGCGTCCACGGTCATCGTCTCCAATACGCTTTCATCGTCATCGTCTTTTCCATAGAGCCAGCGGAAGGCTTGGGCTACAAGAGCCATAAAGATTGCAGTTGCGGCAAGAGCCGTTACGGATTTTCTTGCTTTCTTATTCGCCGCTTTGAGTTGGGCTTGTAAGGCTTCCTTTGCTTTCGGGTCGGTTGTCTCTTTGATTTTATGCTTCAATACCGAGACTTCTCCGAAAGAATCTACTACTCTACCGAATACCTTCATTGAATCGGCGGTGAACATTGTAATAGTCTTCATCAATTCGCTTCCCGAACGCATTGCGGCAGACCTCTCCGTTGCCATTGCGTTTTGTTGCGTTTCGAGGATAACCCTTTCAAGAAGTTCTCCCGCCTTAACTTTATTCTCTTTTGTTCCAATCTTCAAGCCGCTCTCTTTTTGGACTTGCACTTGACAAGCGCCGAAAAGTCTTTTAATAACGAAGCGGTCCACCTTGCCGATAGGCTTCATCAACGCGCTTCCGAATTTATCCACCTTGTCGAGAACGCTTTGAGCCATAGCCGCCGAATTGTCGTTATTGCGAACCGCCGCCAGACTACAATAATCGTCCACGTCCGGAGATTTTATTCCAAAGCCTTTGACTATCGAAGAGTAATCGAGAATACTACTCGAAGCGAATATTGAGGATAACTGTGTGAGCCATACTTTCGGATTAAGTCCAAGTTGATATTTTGCATAGCCGCTACGAAGGAATCCAAATAACTTACTTCCTCCGCCCCTCGTAGGAGAAATCCCTTGCACGTCGCTAATAAGTTTCTTGAAATACTCATTGCCTTTCGCCCAAGTATTCTCGCTTTCCGTTCTAACCGTTTGAGGCTTGTTGGCGTCCTCCGTCATATTGACATTGTAGAGTATATCGTATTGGTCTATAACGGTTGCGAGGCTTGCATATTGACTTATTCCGTGGATATGCCTATCGAGAACTTCATCAAGCCCTTCGATATACAACTCGCCCTTTGCCCCTCTTACGGTATCTTTATTGAAGGAAGCGTTACTTACACGATTCATCTCATCAAAGAAAGTGCCTGAATCCACGGTTACGGCGCTATTGGCACGGCGAATCGGAACATAATATCCCTCAAACACATTGGAATATCCCATTCGTAACATATCCGTTGCCCTTTTAGTCTCCTTGCAATCCTCGTTGAAGATTTTCTCGGCAATCGAGATATATTCCTTGTCTTCTTCCGTGAATTGTTTATAAAGGTCTTCTTGCTCCGCTCTCGCCAATTCTCTCAACTCATCGAGGGTTAAATCCTCGCTTCCTTTTGCGAAGCCGTCAACCCTTATCGTCTCTTTTCCGTTATTGAAAGCAAATCCAGCCTCCGCAAGTCCGGCGAGGGCTTGTTCTCTATTCAAGGTCATATAAAGCAAGAATGCGTCAAGTGCGGGTATCTCCACACCATGATAGGTAATGGTTCTCTTGGAGACTCCTTTCCCATACTTCTTGTGTTTCGAGAGGAACTCTTCGAGAGGTAAGCGAATATTCATCTCCAACACATCGGCTCTTATCGCTCCATCACGAAGCTCTCCGAGCATTTCCGAGAAGAATCCGCTCTCATATTTATCCATATACCTCGCAACCGTCATGGGGTCAGCGAAGGTTTGCAAATACGAGGCTTTTCCGTTGTTGAATACCTTATCGAAGAACTTTCCAAACCACCCGACCTTGACCCCTTTGTTGCGTTGAAGGGTGTCTATGTATCTCTCGGCAATCGGCTTGGCGTCCACATATTTACCATTGCGAATGACTTTGTTGTGATTCTCTATGAGGTGTCCGAAGTAGCCAACCACTTTATCGAGGGCGATGAGTTCTTCCGTGGTGAAGGTGGTCTCGCTTGCCAATTCACGAAGCAAAGACTTCACCTCGGCGCTATAACCCTTTTTGAGGTTATCCTTCGTGTACCACTCCAACAACCCCTTATAATCGCTTATTCCGGACTTCTCTTGCAGGAAGGCGATGAGGTCTACTTGCTCATCGGTCAAAGGCTTTTGATTTTGTGCAACCGCTTGAAGAATGGAGGCTATCTCTTCGTTGTAATGCCCCACATTTTCTCCATCGACATACCCAAGAATAGGATTGTCTTTTGCATACCACTCGGCAAGCCCGGCAAGGATTCTCCTCGTTCCGCTTTGGTTGAGGTTTCCCCTATTCTTTATCATCGCCAATCTTTCGATAGAGCCTTTGAAAAGTTTCGTTCTATACTTCGAGGAATTTACAAATGCCCCGGTTTTCCAATTCTTTATCTTTTGGACTTTATCAAGGAGGCGGTTGGTTGCCCTATTGTGGCGATTCGAGTCTCTTAACTTATCGTAGAGCGTAGAGATTTGCTTACGGTATTTATCAAGCACTCCGGCGAGTTGCGAAGATTTGCCGGTGTAATCGAACCCACGCAAAACCTCTTTGGCTATATCTTGCCTCAAAGATTTTAATTGCTCTTTTGAGAGCGTCTCGGCAAGCATATCCTTCGCCTTCTTCTTCAAAGACTTAATGGCATTGCGATATTGAGAGTCAATCTCGAAGAAAATATCCGCCACATTGATTGCCTCAATTTGTATGCCCTTCTCTTGAAGTTCTTGGGCGATTTGGTCAGCCCCTATTCCGCTCTCACCTTTGCGTTCCCCCCAAAGGAGATATGCGCTATTGTCTTTATCGTACTTATACTTTATCTCACCCTTGATGGAATCAAGGTTTATACGATGAAGATAGGGCTTCAATGCGCCGATAATATCAAGGGCTTGCTGCACGTCATAATTCTCCATATCCCCATAGAGGCTTTCCAATACGGAGTTTTGAATAATATAATCGGCAATATGGAGAGCAACCCCCATTTGATAGCCGGGCTTTGCGGAGTTTAATCCCTTCCAAAGCATATCGATTACTTGGGCTTTGGTCTTGCCGGACATATCACCATACTTCTCGCCAAAAGACATATAATTTTGAAGGACATTGTTGATAATGCCCTCGGCGTCCGCTTTGCTATATACCTTGTAACGGGTATTATTTGCAAGCATTTTTTTGATTTGCCCATCGGAGAGATGGTAGTAAGTAGGTTTTGAGGTATCATCGAGAGCCTTACGAGAATACCTAAACTGCGATAATTCGCTTTGGTATGGAAGTTTACGAGAAAACTTCACCTCGTCCATTTTTTGAATAATATCCGAGCGGCTTTGTCCTTCCGGGTATAGCGTTTCATCGCCTATTTTAAGCGAGAATTTTATTCTTTGCTTGCCTTGACCGCCGCCCTCACTATCTCCGCTTCGGTTGCTTTGAGTTTTCCCTCTTTGAGATTGCTCTTCACCCACTCGTTGAACTTGATTATCGCCTCTTCCGTTTCGAGGTGATAACGGATTGTCAGATACGACCCCTCGGTTAGAGGAATTTGCTCTTCTATCGATTGAAGTAAGGCTACTAACCCCTTTCTGTATGGATTGTCCTTTTCCAACATAAGGAATTAAATCTGCTTCGTTGCCGCTTATGTTTGCCGCCTTTGTCCGAAAATCCACTTCGTATTGAGGAGCATTTTTGAGTTTATTATAATCGACAATAAGCCCCGGCTCGGCTTCGGAAATATAAGCGCCCGTCTCATATCCTTCTTCATCTTGCACGGCATAAAGAATTTGCCCCGTAGTTTTATCCTTGACAAAAATAGGCTCTCCGTGAATAGCCTCTCCGTTTGCGGAGTTCATACCGTCAATGCCAACGTCTTTAATATAGACCTTTTTATCCGATTGATTATAACGAAGTTCGAGAATACGAGTAATATACTTTGTATCCACTTCCTTTTTGGTGGACGATTCCTTAACGGAATTATATTTGAAGTTTAAGTCTCCAAAGTTCCCTACTTCTATAATATAAGCGGGCTGTCCTTGCTCAAAAAACTTCTCTCTAATCCCGGCAGGCGCAAAACCCGTAGCATAACTAAACGCTTCTCTCACATCGCGGGAGAAGAATGTTTCGCCTTGTTGATTGCTAAAATTGTATTCGCCCTTTGATTTGATATACCCATTCTTTTTGAGATTCTCAAATTCAGCCGCTTCCATACCCCTATAAAGGCGAGGAAAAGCAAAATTACCATAAGACCTTATCGCTCGGATAAAGTCTTTTGATAATCCCTTGGGGAGAAAGTTTTCTATATCGTTTTGTAAAATAATATCCTTCAACACGCGCTCGGATTCCGTGTTGAAATTATATTTCCCTTGCGTTCCTACTGTTTCATCGCCAATTTTAAGCGAATAGCGGAATCTTGATATATCGCTCGGCTCTTCCGGGAGGACACCCGTCTCGAAATATTTTTTAATATCGGAGATTATCCTTGCGCTCGAAATGCCTTGGGGATAGGTTATGCTCCCGTCCGAATTTCCGTTGGACTTGCTAAAATCCACGACAAATTCATCATACTCATTCATAACATTTTGTATTATGCCACGAAGGGCGGAAACTTGCTTATCATTGGGCATAGCCGCTATATCTATGCCGTATGTTTGCAAGCGAATATTCCCCATATTCATAAACATAATCATACCGGTAGAATATTCGGCATAATCCGGAAGATTCAATATTTCGGATATTTCCCTATGGTCTTGAACACGATAACCTTGCCCGTCCGAAAAGTCGAGCATTGACCCGGTGGTAAGCAAATAACTCGCCCTATTGAGATACGGCGTAGTGTGAAATTTACGAATGGCTTTCTGCACATACCCACTTATCTCTTCGGTAGTAAACTTCTTCGCCGTGAGTTTTTTGGAGAGTTCTTCTCCCATTCTCTCAACCTCACGCCTTAACTCGTTAGCCTTACGGCTTGCTTCGTAATTTGCTTTATAAGCCTCTCCGTAACCACTTTCCTTTTCCCATTGTGCATATTCTTCCATAGCCGCATTAACGGCGTAATCGGAAGCGGTTTTATCGTTAAGAACCTTGTAGAGTTTTTCTTTTTGCTCGGCATACCCCTCAATAGAATCAAGAACTTTTTGCGTCCTCTTTTCTTCTTGAAGCGCCAAATCACGCTCACCTTGTAAATCGGCAAGCGCACTTTCGGAAACTTCTTTGAAAGAATACTTTAATCCTTGCTTGCTTGAACGGCGGCTCTTACTATCTCCGCCTCCGTCATTTTGAGTTTGCCCCCTTGGAGTTGCGGTTTTAGAATCTCGAAGAACTTCCGAATTTTCTCCACCGTGTTCAATTTGTAAACTATGAGGACTTGATTCGGCTCTTCGAGCGGAATCTCTTTGTTTATCGAATTGAGCAAAGTCAGTAAATGCTCTTTGTATTGATTGTATTCTACCGCTTGCGCCATTTCTCTTAATATCCTCCGCAATTTTATCGTAATCTTTTTTGGCTATTCGTTCCATTATTTGATAGCCCAAATCGGAATCGTCAAACTTTTGCACCACATACCAATTATCGTGATATGAGATGAGAGTTTGGTCTCCGGCTTGAATGTCCGCTCTATGCGCCCACCTTGTAGCGAGAGTGTTAGCCTCGCTCCCAGCGCTCTCTTTGTATGTAGGGAAAGTGCGATTGATGAGGCTGTCTTTGCGAGAATGTTGCACCACAACCTCTTCTCCATTATACTCACTTTGAGGGCTTGCGTCAACCTCTTCCCCTTCTTCGAGCCTTCTAATACCGATAATTCTTCTCTTTTGGAATCTTGCGCCAACCTCTTCAATCGCCTTCAAATACAACTTTTCGGCTTTGTTGAGGTATGTATAGGCATTTCTCGCTTCCTTGGATTTAAGGCTTGCAAAAGCCTCTTTCATATCCATAATCCGATTGAGAACCTTTTGGGCGAAGTTGGTATCTTTACGAAGAAGTTTTTTGATGAAACTTTCATTACCGAGGGTCGGAGAAGAAGATACTCAACGGGTCTATGATTTCACACCGTAAGCCGCCTTCTTTTATGCCGTCCTTGCCCTTGGCTTCGGAATCCCAATAGTAGTGATAGAAATACGAGCCTTTCACTACTCCGTCCTTGATAGCCCTCTTATCAAGAGCCTCTTGACCTATCTCTTTTTGGATATAGGCGGCGAAGTTGTTGAACTTCTCGACGTCCGCCATTTCGTCTTCCGCCTTGTAGACGATTTTAACCGGAGTATCTTTACCGCAAGAACAACTCGCTATGTAATATTTATCACTCATTCGGTATCTCCTCCCCATTCTCATCGTAATAGTGGAGGTCGAATTTTTTGAGCAGAGGGCTTCCGAGGTCGATTGTTTGCTCTTCGTACTCGTCTCCGATATTCTTCCTCACGATATTGCTTTCTGCTTCGAGAAAACCTATATCCAAATCGTAGGCGGCAAGCGCCTTCGCCCTACCTCTTGTTTTGGCTATAACAAAGAAGCAAGTGTTTTCATAGGGATTTGTGATTTTGTAAATATTCACTCTAAATACCTCCTATTCCAAAGTTCAACCGCCTTGTTTTTTGCCTCCTCGCTTGCCGAATAAATATTCTTGCCCGCTTTGCTGCTTGCCGTGCTTCCTCTTGCGTGGCATTTGTTACAACGCACCGTTGCGCTATGAGTTCCGCTATCGCTCCATTTCCCGTTGTGTTTACTCTCCACCTTCAAAGAAGTGCTACCACAAAACGGACACGGTTTTAATTCGCTTTCGCTCACTTTGAATCCCTCCTTCGCCAATACTCATCTTCGAGCCGCCGCTCTAACTCGGCAATTTTCTTCCTTTGCTCGGTGATGATAGCCGATTGAGCGATTATCGCACTCTTGGCTTCCTCTCGCTCGTTTTGGATATTTGCCACCATTCCTACGCAACGGTGATATTCCGCCTCGTAGTCGATTGAGAGGGTCTTGCAAGTAGGCTCATCGTCTTTTCCGAATATCTCTTCATAGGTCTTGAAGGAGAACATACACCAGCCCTTCGTCAGCCCCTCAAAGCCTTCGAGGACGTGCGTGATTTCAATGTTCACCTTTCTTCCGGTGTATCTCCCTCTTGTCGGATTCCATTCTCGAAGGTCGTATATATCGCCCTTCTTGTAGTTCCTATCGTTAAGCCGAAGTTCGGCTCTCTTCCTCCCTGCTATCACTTCCTCAAAGTATTCGGGAAGGATTTTGATTGAGGGGATTTTCTTACAAAGTTTCTCGCCCATAAGTTAATCCTCCTTTGCCTATCTTCGGGATTGTCTATGTTTATCCATTCGTAGATGAGTTTACCGTCCACCAGAAAGTCCGTTTTAAGGTCTCCGTAGGAGTTCTTGTACTCGAAGGTTTGATAGCCTCGGTGTTGTGTTGCAACCGGGAGGAAGAGAAGTCCGACTTCTTCCATTTTCTCGTTGAAGATAGGCTCTACTTTATGTTGCTTCTCCCAATCGAGATACTTTTTGAATCCGACATTCGCTATTTCTTTTTCGAGGTCGGTATAATCCGAAAGGTCGGCTTTATTGCCCGTGATATGCGCTTCAACCAAAGCGTGAATGAGAGTTCCAACCCTCGCCGCCTTGTCTACATATTTCGAGGAATCGATTCCTTGAAGTCCGAGATTGTTAGCCCACTTAACGAGCGCCGGCTTATTGAGAAGCCCCGTAACCGTTGTAGACCCCGGAACGAGAGTTCCGTCTTGAAGATAGTATCTGGTGTGCGCCTTCGTAACCTTTTTGAGTTTGTCTGCCATTAGTTTTTTCCTCCCTTTTGGTATTCTTTGAGATTGTATTCGTAGGATTTTTCGAGTGCCTTCATCGCCTTGGTAGAAGCCTCGATTTCTTTGATAATTGCTTCCGATTCTTCGAGAGTGCAATTCGTGAGTTGCTCTCCGAGAGCCTTGATTTTTTGCTCGTAGCCGACCTTGGCAAACGCAACCTGCCTTTCAAGGTCTCGAACTTGTTCCAAATAATATTCCGTCATTTTGATTGTCTCCTTTATTGACAAAGATTTTTTATTGTGGTATATTGTTTGGGAGGGTAGGCTCGTCCGTACCGATAGCCTTAGCGAGTTCCTTTTGTTGCCGACCCTTGCGGATTCGCATTGCCCTTAATTGCACCTTTACACCTCCTTTGTCTCTTCGACTAATTTCTTTCCTTGCTTTTGAAGCCAGCGAAGTTGATACAATCGCTTTCGCTCCGGGTCTACCTTCTTGCTTAATGACGCTTGGGCGAATTTCACAAGAGGGTCATTTTGTAGTTGCTCCATTTCGAGCCTTTCTTTTTCCGAGAGCATTTCTCTTCCTCCTACTTTGTTTTCTTTTTGACATACTCGACAAGCACTTCTCTCACGAGAGAACTCAAAGTTCCGCCTTCCTTCTCGGACGCTAATTCCGTAAGCGTTTTGTGAAGTTCTTCCGAAACATAGACGAAAATAGGTTTTTTGCCCTTGTTCTTTTTGTCTGGCATACTCTACACCTCCTTTTGAGAATAAAAAAATGGGCTTGCCTCCGAAAAGACAAGCCCAAGCCATTATTAAATTGTGATTGATTATGGGTAAATAAAAATAGGCTTGCTTTTGGATTGCAAACCTATCTTATAATAACAA
>CAJUPX010000001.1:10366-139211 GCA_910588685.1 uncultured Christensenellaceae bacterium
AAGCCATTTTTTATAAACTCCCGCAGTTGCGTCGTCGGGTTTGTTTGTTATTATTGCCAACTTTATACCGCGTTTATTACACTCGTTTAAAAATTCGCGGCAGCCGGCATAGGGAGTTGTTAAATTGTTTTCGCACGCGGCAAAATTTACGGAATAATCATTATACACGCGCTCGAAAAGCTCAATATTTCCGCCTATGGCGCGCTCTATAAGTTTTTTTGCTCCGTTGCCTACAAAGCGCAGCGTTTGTTCGTAAGTGAGCTGCGGCAGACCGAATTTTTTAAGGCTGTTGTTGAGTACGGCGCGTATATCTTCCGACGTGTTTAAAAGCGTGCCGTCGAGGTCAAAAATTATTAGTTTATACATCACATTTTATCGGGTACGCCGATACCGAGAAGTTTTAACGCGTTTTTGAGCGTTTGCAGCGTTGCGGAGGTGAGGGCAAGGCGGAAGTTTTTGGCTTCGCCCTCCGCCGCGAGTATTTTGCAGTCTATATAGAATTTGTTATATTTCTGGGCGAGGTCAACGGCATATCTCGCTATAATTGACGGCTCGTATTTTTCGCCCGCGTCCAAAACTGTTTCGGGGAATACGGCGAGGCTTTTTAACACCTCGAATTCCTGTGTATTCGGCTCATATCCGCGGGGCAACGTATATTTTACGCCGCTTTTTTCGAGTACGGAATTTGCGCGGGCGCAGGTGTACTGCACGTATACGCTCGTTTCACCCTCAAAGCTTAAAACCTTGTCGTAAGAAAAGGTTACGTCCTTTATTTTGCTGTTATAGAGCGCGCCGAAAACCACCGCGCCCAAGCCGACCGTTTTTGCGATTTCGGCTTTGTTTGCAAGCCCGGGATTCTTTTCGTGGATTACAGAATAAGCCTTTTCTTCGCAGCGGTTTATAACGTCTTCAAGCCAGACAACCTTGCCTTTTCTTGTGGACATAGCGCCGTCTTCGAGCGATACCATACCGTACGCGACGTGAACCATATCCTTTGCCCACTCCCGCCCCATAAGCTCCAAAACTTTAAAAACCTGTTTGAAATGCAAGTTCTGCTGATAAGCGACTACATACAGACATTTATGGAAATTATATGTTTTTTTGCGGTATTCGGCGGCGGCAAGGTCACGCGTGGCGTACAGCGACGCGCCGTCGGAGCGGAGAATAAGGCAGGGCGGCATTCCGTATTTTTCAAGGTCTACTATCTTTGCGCCCTCGCTCTCTATAAGCAGACCTTTTGCGGAAAGCTCGTCCACTACAGGCTGCATTTTGTCTGTGTAAAAGCGTTCGCCCGCGTAGCTGTCAAAACGGACGTTGAGCTTTTCGTAAATTTTGTTTACGTATTCGAGAGTGAGCTCTTTGAACCAGTTAAAAAGCTCGTTAGCCTCTTTATCGCCGTTTTCTATAAGGCGGAAATATTCGCGGGCTTCCGCCTCCATTTTTTCGTCCGCCTGTTCGTTAAAGCGCACGTAAAGCTCGTTGATTGCGTGTATGCCGCCTTTCTGAACCTGTTCGCGGTTGCCCCAGCGTTTATAGGCGGAAATGAGCTTACCGAACTGCGTTCCGTAGTCGCCGAGGTGATTAATACCCACCACTTCATAGCCGAGAAATTTGTAAATTTTATAGAGCGAGCCGCCTATGACGGTTGTGGAAAGATGACCGATGTGGAAAGGCTTTGCTATATTTACGGACGAATAGTCTATGCAAATTGTTTTGCCCGCGCCCGTATCCGACGCGCCGTAACCGTCGCCTTTTGAAAAAACTTCTTCGAGCACGCCCGAGGCAAGCCCCGCTCTGTTGACTTTGAAATTGAGATAGCCGTTAACCGCCGACACGCCGCTGATAACTCCGTCGCATTCAAAGGAGTTTTTTAGTTCTTCGGCAATTGCAACGGGGCTTTTGCGCAAAATTTTTGCGAGTTTGAAACAGGGCAGAGCATAGTCGCCCATTTCAGTATTAGGGGGCAGCGCAACGTCGTTTTCGTTAACGCCGTCTATTTTTAATTTTTCCGCGATATATTTTCTGTAATTCATAATTCACAATAATTTTAGCACAAGGCTTAAAAATTAGCAACTTTACCGCTTAATTGTTTTGATTATTTTTTGAGAATATATTATAATTTAGGTAAATTAATTTTTACGGAGCTTTTTATGAAATTAGGTGTTGTAGGACTTCCCAACGTGGGCAAATCAACTTTGTTCAACGCCATAACGCACGCGGGCGCGGAAGCCGCTAATTATCCATTTTGTACTATAGAACCCAACGTGGGCGTAGTCGCCGTGCCCGACGAGAGGTTGGACAGGCTTGCCGCGCTTTATTCGAGCAAAAAAGTTACTCCCGCCATTGTGGAATTTGTGGATATTGCGGGGCTTGTCAAGGGCGCGTCCCGCGGCGAGGGGCTTGGAAATAAATTTTTATCGCACGTAAGGGAATGCGACGCCATAGTTCACGTGGTTAGGTGTTTCAAGGACGAGAACATAACGCACGTATCAAATAAAATAGACCCTGTTGCGGATATTCAGACCATTACGCTCGAGCTTATACTTTCGGACATAGAAGCCGTTCAGAAGCGTATGGACAGAATACGCAGTGCGGCGCGTGGCGGCGCAAACAAGGACGCCGCGGCGGAATACGCGTTTTTGGAGAGGCTGGACGCGTTTTTGGGAACAGAAAAACCCGCAAGGCTTTTCGAGTGCTCCAAAGAGGAAAAACCGCTGCTGGAAAATCTGTTTCTGCTTACCACCAAGCCCATTATATATGCCGCCAACATCTCAGAGTTTGATATGGGCAAGCCCGAGGACGATATACAGCTCGTGTGCAAAGTTAAGGATTTTGCAAAAAAAGAGGGCAGCGAGGTGCTTGTTATATGCGCCAAAACCGAGGAGGAGCTGTCTAAAATGGACGCTGAAACGCAGGCGCTGTTTTTAGAGGAGCTCGGGCTCGGCGAGAGCGGGCTTGACAGACTCATTAAAAAGAGCTACTCCCTTTTGGGGCTTATATCCTATCTTACCGCTGGCGAAAAGGAAACGCGGGCGTGGACTATCGTCAACGGCACAAAGGCGCCGCAAGCCGCGGGAAAAATACACAGCGATTTTGAAAAGGGCTTTATCCGCGCCGAAATCGTTGAGTGGCAAACGCTTTTGGAGCTGGGCGGACTTACCGCCGCGCGCGAGAAAGGCAAGGTGCGCTCGGAGGGCAAGGACTACGTTATTAAGGACGGCGACGTGGTGCTGTTCAGATTTAACGTTTAAAAACAGTTTATTAAGCCGGGAGCTTTCCCGGGATACGCTCTATATGATAAAAACGCCGCAGGCATAAGCAGTCTGCGGCGTTTTTGTATTATTCTGCAAATTAAACTATAAAAAGACAAATTAATCATTGCATACGGTTATATAATCAGTATATGCAATTGAAAGTTAACGTTAAAAGTGTTTTCGTTTATATAATCTACGGTATTTTGTGTATTTTCTGCAACCTTGCTATGCAGGGCGTGCCGCTGTCGCTCGGGCTGTGTTTTTCTATGCTCGTATGCGGGACGAATATTATTGCGGTGCCTGTTATATATGCGCTTTCGTCCGTTGTAAACCTCAGTTTAACGCTGTCGGTTATTTCGCTTTTCTGCGGTGCGTTTATGTGCGCCGTCACCTTCCTCTACCGCCGTTCCAAGCGCAAAATGGGATTTGAAAGCGTTGTTTATCTGTTTGTGACGCTTACTCCGTACACGCTTTTTGCGCCCGTAACGTTCGGCGCCGACATCGTGCCGAACATATACATTTTACGCGCGGCGGGCGCGGTGCTTGCGCTTATTTTTACATATTTTGCGTTCAGAAGCGTTTACGCTTTGCTATTCCGCATAGGTAGGTGCAGGCTTAAAGAGGACGAGCTGGTCTGTCTTGCCGTTGTTTACTCCGTTTGCGGCGCAGGGCTTTACACCGCGCTCGGCAGAAGCTTTTATTTGTGCGTGTGCGCGTTTATCATATTATCCTCCGTGAGGCTTATGCGCTCTCCCGCCGCTCTGATTTTTGCGCTGGTTGCCTCAATCCCGCCCGCCGTATTCGAGCTTGACCTTATTTATATTACGGCGTTTACGGTAATTTCAACGGTGACGCTGCTGTTTTCGAGCGCGGGACGGTATTGCGCGGGCGGCGTGTGCTTTGCCGCGTTTACGGCGTTTTTTTATTTTTCGGGAGAGTTCAACTGCTCCAAACCGCTTATTGCCGTTTACGTAATTTTGCTGTTTTTTGCCTGTCTTTTTCCTACCGTTCCGCAAAACAAGTCCTACGAAAAGCTTAAAAGACGGCTGCTTGTGCAGGACGTGCTGACCGAAACGGCGGTTGCGCGCAGCCGTATGCGGACGGGCGAGAGGCTTTACAGAATTTCGGAGGTGTTCCGCGAAATAGAGTGCGCGTTTCTTGCGCTCGACGAGGATCTGGACGATGCGTCCGTGCGCGAAAGGATGTTTTCGGAGCTGAAAGAAAAGTGCTGTAAAAACTGCGAGCGGGCTAAAAGGTGCGCGCATTCCGGCGTTTACGCGGGCTTTAAACGGCTTATTGACTGCGGCAGCGTAAAAGGCAAGGTTAATCTTATAGACCTGCCGTCCGATATGACTACGGTATGCTCCCGCCCCTCCGACGTAATGACTGCGTTAAACACGCTTTTAGCGGAATACAGGAGATGTTCGCTTGAAAGAGAAAACGCGCGCTCGGGCAGAAGGTTATTATCCGAACAGGCGCACGGCGTTGCGGAGGTTATGAAGAGCTGCGCTGTGGATCTGAGCCGTGCGCAACAGTTTGACGGCGCGGCTAAAGAGGTTGTTAAAGCGCTTGCGGCGGGCGGTATTTCCTGCCCCGAGCTGTATATAGACGGAGAATACGGAAACGAAATCTGCGCCGTAATGTACGGCAAAACAAATATCAAACAGGCGTGCGCCGTAATTTCTAAAACGCTTAACAAGAGCTACGTATTAAAGGACACGCTGAACTACGGAGCAAATAAACGCTGTTATATTTTTACCGCAAAGCCCGCGCTTGACGCCGCGTTCGGCGTAGCTTACGCAATAAAAAGCGGTGAAAAGGTTTCAGGCGACACGCACTCTGTAATTAAGATAAACGAGCATTCTTTTTTAATGGCGTTATCCGACGGAATGGGCAGCGGAAAATACGCGAGAAGCGTTTCCGAAGCGGCTATTTCGTTGATTGAGGCGTTTTACCGCGCTGAAATGCCGGAAAATACCGTTTTAAACACTGTTAACAAGCTGCTCTCTTTTAACCGCGACGAGAGGTTTACCTGTATAGATATTGCCGCGGTAAACCTTGATACCGGCAGGGCGGATTTTGTTAAGATAGGCTCGCCGGCGGGAATAATTTTACGGGAGGGCGAGCTTAAAATTATTGAGAGCGACTCTCTCCCGCTCGGCATTCTGGACAATCTGCACCCCGCCACTTGCTCGGAAATGCTTAAAAGCGGCGACATTGTAGTGTTTATGAGCGACGGCATAACTTCGGCTTTCGGCTCGGCGACAGATTTATACGAGTATCTGCAGGGATTGAAGCCTTTGAACCCGCAAAATCTTGCGGATACCGTGCTTGCCGAGGCGCTTGACCGCACGGGGCACAGCGTTACGGACGATATGACAGTAGTCTGCACAAGGCTTTTTGAAAGTTGACTTATTAATTGCAAAAATACTCTTGATAACACTGCCTGTTTGTGATATAATACAACTACTTTAAAGAATAAAAGGGTTGACTGAATGAACGACAAAGCATTGATTGTAATAGACATACAAAACGACATAACTAAAAACTATAAAGAAATAATCGGCAATATCAATGCCGCCGTTGATTGGGCTGTTGATAACGGTTTGCATATAGTTTATATTAAGCATAATAATTTATCAGCCGGCACGCGCACGTTTAAACCCGGCACCCGCGGGGCGGAATTAGTATCAGATATGAAAATCGCGTCTGATAATATTTTTGTAAAAAGCAAGGGAAACGCATTGACAAGCCCGGAATTTGCCGGTTTTATAAATAAAAACGGCATTAAAGAGTTTTATATAGCAGGCGCCGACGCCGTAGCGTGCGTAAAATCGACTTGCTATAATATGGCTAAAAGCGGTTACAAGGTTCACGTACTGTCAGATTGCATTACGAGCTACGATAAAAAGAAAATCCCGGAAATGTTGAGCTACTATGAACGCAACGGTTGCAGCGTTGAAACACTGATTAATTAAAAAACGTAATGGAATACCGGATAACCGTAAGGAAATATCAAAGCACTGATTGCGCAAAAATTTCGGAATTGTTTTACCGGACGGTGCACAGCGTAAACGCAAAAGATTATACGTCTGAACAACTTTTCGCCTGGGCGAAAGACGAAAAACAGCTACTAAAAAAACAACTCGAATTATTAAAACAAAATACATTAATAGCCGAAATAGACGGTATAACCGTAGGGTTCGGCAGTATTGCAAGCTCCGGTTGTTTAGACCTGCTTTACGTTCATAAAGATTTTCAAGGACGCGGAATTGCAACGAAACTGTGTAACCTTTTGGAACAACATTTTTCAGTTATTGTAACTTACGCTTCCATAACCGCTAAGCCGTTTTTTGAAAAACGAGGATATACCGTAATATACGAACAGGAAGTAGAACGCTCGGGCGTAAAACTGAAAAATTATAAAATGCAAAAAAGCATATAAAACGCCTTTTATTATTGATAAAATAAAAGCTCCCTTACCGGGAGCTTTTTATAATTAATCTTTTGAGTTTTGCCGCAACGTAGTCAGACGGAATTTCTGAAAGCCGGAACTGCCAATTACCCGAGCGCGTTGACGGAATATTCATACGAGATTTTTCGTTTAAGCACAGAATATCCTGCACCGGCACAACGGCAAGCGCTGAACGCGTTGCAAGCGCGCAGGTTATAACCGCCCACACGGTCTGTTTTTTTGTATTAAAATCAAGTTGTATACCCTCGCTTTCAAGCGCGAAAGAAAGCTGTATTTTGAAGTCCGCATACTCCTCTTCCGTCATTGCGTTTAAAAAGCCTAACACGGTGTCGTTATCGTGCGTGCCCGTATAAGTTACGGAATTTTCAGAGATATTTGCAGGCAGATACGCGTTATCCGCCGCGCCGTTAAAGGCAAACTGCAAAATTTTCATTCCGGGAAAGCCCGTTTTTTGTATAAGTTCAAAAACGCCGTCGTCAAGCACGCCCAGGTCTTCGGCAATAACCGGGATACTGCCGAGAGCATTTTCAATCTGTTCAAAAAGAGCAAAACGAGGTCCGTTCAGCCATTCGCCCGCCTGCGCCGTATCGCTGTCCGCAGGAATTGCGTAAAAGCGGTCAAGCCCGCGGAAATGGTCTATTCTGATTATATCGTAAAGTACGCTTGCCTTTTTTACCCGCTCTACCCACCACGCAAAATTATCGCGCGACATCTCCTGCCAGTCGTAAAGCGGATTGCCCCAGAGTTGACCGGTTTTTGAAAAATAGTCGGGGGGCACGCCCGCAACAGCCACGGGATTAAGCCGTTCGTCGAGCATAAACAGCTCCGGATTTGCCCACACGTCCGAGGAATCGTAAGCAACGTACAGGGGTATGTCGCCTATTATGCGTATTCCGAGCGAATTTACGTAGTTTTTAAGCGCAAGCCACTGCTGTTTAAATTCAAACTGTAAAAACAGCCAGAACTCGTACTCGTCGGCATTTTCAGAGCGCAGTTTTTGTATTGCCTGACCGTCGCGGTATTTATATTCATCGGGAAAATTATCTATCGCGCAACAAAGCTTGTTTTTAAGGGTCATAAACAGCGCGTAATCGTTGAACTCGCCCGACTCTTTAAACTCGGTAAAAGCGCGGTTTGTTCTGTTGAAGCGTGAAAAAGCCTTTCTGAGCGTTTTATACCTCTCGTTGTACAGCCCGGCATAATTTACGTTGCAACTTTTATTTGAAATACTTTGCAGCTCTTCATCGGTTAAAAGCCCTTTACCGTGCAATATATCGGGGTCTATGAAATAAGGATTGCCCGAATTACAGCAAACCGACTGATACGGACTGTCGCCGAAGCCCGTTTGCGTAAGAGGTAAAATCTGCCAGTATTTTACCTTGGCTTTTACGAGAAAATCGGCAAACTCGTATGCCGATTTGCCGAATGTTCCTATGCCGTATTTTCCGGGCAACGAGGATATGTGACAGAGCACCCCCGCGCCTCTTTGAAATTTTTCCATTGTTGTGCCCTATTTTTTAAGTAGATTTTTAATCCGCGAAACGGCTTCCTTTGTAACTTCGCTGCTTCCGAACGCAGTTAAACGGAAATACCCCTCTCCGTTTGCGCCGAAGCCCGCGCCGGGCGTTCCCACCACCTGCGCCTCGTTTAAAAGATAGTCGAAAAACTCCCAGCTCTTCATTCCGTTAGGGCATTTCAGCCAGATATAGGGGGAATTTTTTCCGCCCGTATACCATATACCGAGTTCGTCCATACAATCGGAAATTAATTTGGCGTTATTTTTATAATACGCGATATTCTGTTCTGTTTCTTTTCTGCCCTGCGGCGTGAATACCGCCGCCGCGCCGCGCTGTACGATATAGGGCACGCCGTTGAATTTGGTTGACTGGCGGCGCAGCCACGTTCTGTTTGCGTTCATACCGTCCTTTTCAAGTTCGCGCGGAATTACCGTGTAGCCGCAGCGGGTACCTGTAAAGCCCGCCGTCTTTGAAAACGAGCAGAACTCAATGGCGCAGGTGCGCGCGCCGTCTATACTGAAAATTGATTTGACCGCGGATTTTTCCTCTATAAAGCTCTCGTATGCGGCGTCGTAAAGGATAACCGCGCCTGATTTGTTGGCGTAGTCCACCCACTCTTTGAGCTGGGCTTTGGAGTAAGCCGCGCCTGTGGGGTTGTTGGGAGAGCATATGTAAATTATATCCGCCTTTACCGAATAGTCGGGCATAGGCAAAAAGTTGTTTTGTTCGGTTGCGGAGGCAAACAACACCTTTCTGCCCGCCATTGCGTTGGTGTCCACATACACGGGATACACGGGGTCGGGCACAAGCACCGTATTATCCTGCGAAAAAATATCGAGTATATTGCCGAGGTCGGATTTTGCGCCGTCGGACACGAATATTTCGTTTAAGGCAAGCTCTACGCCCGTTTCGGCGTAATAGTCCTTTATTGCCGAGCGCAAAAACTCATAACCCTCGTACGGACCGTAGCCTTTGAACGTTGCCGCCGAACCCATTTCGTCCACCGCGGCGTGCAAAGCCTTTATCACCTCTTTTGCAAGGGGCAGCGTTACGTCGCCTATGCCGAGCTTTAACACCTTTTTATCGGGGTGGGCTTTAGTATACGCCGCTACCCTGTCGGCAACTTCGGCAAAAAGATAATTATCGGGAATATCGTTAAAGTTAAGATTGAATTTCATTATATAACACCTTATTTATGCAAACGGTATTTTACAGCGTGTTTTATAAACTCGCGGAAAATGGGGTGCGCCGACTGGGGGCGCGACTTGAACTCGGGGTGAAACTGCACGCCGATATAAAAGTCGTTTGCGGGAATTTCAACCGCCTCTACAAGCGTTCCGTCTGGCGAAGTACCCGCAATTTTCATACCCGCTTTTTCAACGTCGGCTCTGAATTCGTTGTTAAACTCGTATCTGTGGCGGTGGCGTTCGGATACCGTTTCATTGCTGTACGCCTCTTTCATTATATCGCCTATACACAGGCAGGGATACGCGCCGAGGCGCATTGTGCCGCCCATCTTTACGCCGTGCTGGTCGGGCATAAGGTCGATTACGCAGTGTTTGCTGTCGGGCTCGAATTCGGAAGAGTTTGCGTCGGCATAGCCCAAAACGTTTCGGGCAAATTCTATTACCGCCGTCTGCATTCCGAGGCATATTCCGAAATAGGGCACGTTGTTTACGCGCGCGTATTCGGAGCACAGGAGCATTCCCTCTATTCCGCGCCTGCCGAAGCCGCCGGGCACTATTATACCGTCAACGTCTTTAAGCGCTTTTTTTACGCTATCTTTTGTTAGCTCTTCGGTATCCACCCATTTTATATCAACTTCCGCAGAGTTTTCGTAGCCCGCGTGTGCGAGAGCTTCGGCAACGGACAGATATGCGTCGTGGAGCTGAACGTATTTTCCGCACAGCGCAATTTTCACCTTTTTGTCGCGGGCGGAAATGCGGCCGAGCATTTTATCCCATTCGGTTAAATCTATTACGCCCGGGTCGAGCTTTAAACGCTTGCATACGATTTCGGAAAATCTGCTCTCTTCAAGCATTTTTGGGCACTGGTAGAGCACGGGCATAGTCATATTCTCTATACAGCACTCGGGCTCCACGTTGCAGAACATTGCTATTTTAGCCTTAACGTCGGCGGGCATAGGAGAATCTACGCGGGTTATAATTATATCGGGGGTTATGCCCATTCCCTGCAATTCCTTTACGGAGTGCTGCGTGGGCTTGGATTTAAACTCTTCGGAGCCGGATATATACGGTACGAGCGTTACGTGGATAAAGCAGCAGTTGTCCCTGCCGACCTCGCGCGCGACCTGGCGGATTGCCTCTATAAAGGGCTGGCTTTCGATATCGCCTATCGTGCCGCCTATCTCGGTTATAACCACGTCTGCGCCGTTGGTTTTGCCTACGTTGTATATAAAGGTTTTTATCTCGTTCGTAACGTGGGGAATTACCTGCACTGTCTGACCGAGGTATTCGCCGTTACGCTCTTTATTGAGCACGTTCCAGTAGACCTTACCCGTGGTAAGGTTGGAGTATTTATTTAGATTTTCGTCGATAAAACGCTCGTAATGTCCGAGGTCGAGGTCGGTTTCCGCGCCGTCGTCGGTAACGAAAACTTCGCCGTGCTGATAAGGGCTCATTGTGCCGGGGTCGATGTTTATATACGGGTCGAGCTTCTGGGAAGCGACCTTATACCCCCTGCATTTTAAAAGCCTGCCGAGCGACGCCGCCGTAATGCCTTTTCCGAGTCCCGATACGACTCCGCCCGTAACGAAAATGTATTTTGTCATATGTTTCTCCAACCTGAATTTATCGTTTAAATATCAATAATTATTATAACATAACGGCTTTTTATTTGCAACAAAAATGCCCTCCCCTTTTAGGGGAGGGTAAATAGTTTTTTATTCAGCCTTCATAATCGGGGAGCACCGTGCTTGCTTTGCCTGCAAGTATTCCGGATACCGTATTGCCGTAGTATCTGTCCGTTGTGTTGAAATATACCCGGTCGCTCATTCCGTAACGTTCGTTTTCAAATCCTACTTCGGGAGAATGATAGCCGGAGCCTTGGGGTAAAGTCTTTTCAACGGCGAAATTCAAAATTATATCCCGCGTAGTTTCTACTTCTTCTTCCTTTACTTCATCCCATTCGTAATCAGTTAAGGTAACCGTTAACGTAACACTGTTGCCAAGCGGTTTATACGCACTGTCGGGTTCGGTCGAGAGCTTATATTCGTAACCGATTATCGCGTTGTTCTGTACAACGGATTTTATACTGTAATAAATATAATCCGTATCTACAGAACCGCCCTCCGCATTACTAACGTAATATAAAGGCAAACCGATTGTTTTTTCATCTTCAACGTATTCGCGGCGTGTCTCCACCGTTTTATTAGAAGATATATTTTTAAGCGTTTGTTTTTCGGACAAGTATTCGATAGTCATATTAACGTTTACGGAGCCGGACTTTTCGCATAAATTATATTTGTATATCCATTCTTGTTTATCGGGATCGTATTCACTTTCTGCGGAATTGGTGTAGGATTCGGAAAATTCAACGGGATTGCTTCTGAATACCTGTTTTGTAAGCGCGCCGTTTTTGAAAGTATAACCCATTTCGGCTTTTTCTATTTTTAAACCGAAAGTTTCGGGCACCAGCACCGCGTCCTCTTCGGCAGTCTCCGCTTCGTTTGGTCCATAGAAATCGCCGTGCGTTATGTCGCGATACCCCGTCACCACGTCGAGAACGAACGAGTGTTCGGTAATATCTTTGGTATAGTCGGTCACGTAGGATTTTATCTGATCAACGTTTGTGCCTGCGAGTTTAAGGAAGAAATTGAGATCCATTTTATCCAACGTGCTGGGCACGGATATTGCGGGAACGTTTCCCTCGGCAGGTATCATAACCTCTAAAATCTTGTTGAGCGCGTTTTTAAGCTCGTTGGAGCTTATAATCCTTACGAAATAGTCGTATGTGGTTTCGTTTTCGTTGGGCGCAACAAGGATTTTAGTAAGGTCGATATTGAGCTGAGTAAGCATTTCGCCGATATTAGGGATTGCCGAAACGACGGTTTGAAGAATATTTACGAGCTTTGCGGCAGGTATGCCGTTGAGCAACGAGGACAGAATGGCTTTCACCGTATCGTTTTTAAGCAGATCGCCTACGGTGGTGTTTTCGTCCAGCTGCGCAAGGAAAGCGTTTACCCCGGTTGCAAGATTGTAAACCATTTTGTTGATATCAACGGTTGCGGTTTCGCCTTTTACGGTCAATCCGCCAAAATAGTTGCCGAGAGACAATACTGCAAAATTCTGCAAGCCCAAACCGAGGTTTGCAAAAGCGCTCATACCGCCGAGCGCTTCAAAATCCAAGGACACGCCCTCGGTTGCCGATCCGCCGTATGAAAGCGTTATATTTGAAAAATCGGTAACGGGTTTGGTATTCGATGGAGTATATATACCCGTCGTTTCATCATAAGTATAACTTGCGGGAACCGAAAACGCATTCCAGTCGCGCAGAAAATTGTAGTCGTAAGTAGTGCCGTTATAGCTGTTATGCTCTTTGTTGGTATCGTTTTGCGTTCCAACGATACTGATATCGGCGTCGCCGTCGGCTAAGTTGAATTTACCGCTTTGGCTCATTTCATAGGAATTAGTATAATTTTTTTCGGTCAGCGCGCTGCCTTTCTTACCGTCGGAGGTAAGAGCGTAATAATTGTATTCAGAAGTCTGATTAACGGACATAGACTCGGTAGCCGCCACATATTCCTGCGTAAGGACTCCGTTTATTAAAGCCGCGTTGGGGTCGTTGCCGGGGTTATCAGGGTTATTGGGGTCGTTCGGATTGTCCGTGTTGCCCGAACCGGGGTCTTTGGGTTTGTCTTCAACGGGCGTGCAGGCGGCAAAAACAGCGATTGTGAAAGCCATAATAAACGCCGTAAGCACAGTTAACAGTTTTTTAAAAATTTTCATACTTCTCCTTTTTCTCTGCTTATAAAGAGTTTATGCGCGTTGCAAACGCGCATAATAAAGAGGTACCTCTTTATTTCGCAGATTAAATTTTTTTATTGACGTTATTATACTATATTATAAAATACGTGTCAATTATATAAGGCAAATTATTTACCTTACACTGTACAAAAGGTCGAAATATGTAGGATAAGGCCAGTAATCGGCGGAAGTTAAGGTTTCCATTTCATCTACGTAACGGCGCAGTTCGTCCATACCGGGAATTATTACGTGCGCCATTGCCTGCGACGCGCTTAATATATCCGATTTGTCTATGGATTTTAAATCGGCTTCGAGCTTTTTGACCGCCGCGCTTGCCTTGTCGTTGAGTTCGGACAAACGGATTATTAAATCGCGCTCCGTTGTGCAGGGTATTTTATCGCTTAAAGCCTGTTTTGAAGCTGCGTTTTGGCAGAGCTCGGCAATAAAACAGGATACAGCGGGAATATAGTCGCGCTTTGCCATTTCCAACATAGTCAAAGCCTCGATATTAATAGTTTTTATATAGTTTTCAAGACGGATATCGGCGCGAGCCTTAGCCTCCGCACGCGTAAATACACCCTGCTTTACAAATACCTCTATATTTTTTTCTTCGTACAGCACCGGGATTGCGTCGGCCGTGTTTTTGTTGTTTAAAAGTCCGCGCTTTGCAGCTTCGGGCTCCCACGCGGGACCGTAACCGTCGTGGTTGAAAATTATTCTGTAATGCGCCGTAAGCTCGCGTTTAATAAGCGCGTCTATTGCGTCGTTCAAATTGCTTTTATTTTCAAGTTCGTCGGCAAACTGCTCCAAAGCATCGGCTATTATGGTGTTAAGACCTATATTAGCGTCAGCGACGTTCGCCTGCGAGCCGAGCATTCTGAACTCGAATTTGTTGCCGGTAAATGCAAACGGCGACGTCCTGTTTCTGTCGGTGGCGTCTTTGGGGAAAATAGGGCTTTCGGGTACGCCTATATCGCCTTTGGCGGCTTTTGCCGCTTTATAGCTTTCGCCCTTTACAATGCTGTCTACAATCGCGCCGAGCTGGTCGCCGAGATATACCGATACTATTGCGGGAGGAGCTTCGTCCGCGCCGAGTCTGTGGTCGTTTGCAGCGGAGGCAACCGAGGCGCGTAAAATACCCTGATAATCGTCAACCGCCTTTATAACCGCGGTTAACACAAGCTTGAAAAGCGTGTTTGTTTCGGGGCTGTCGCCGGGATTGAGCAGGTTTAAACCGGTTTCGGTGTTGAGCGACCAGTTATTGTGTTTACCGCTGCCGTTTATGCCGCGGAAGGGTTTTTCGTGCAGTAGGCACACAAGTCCGTGGCGGGGCGCAACCTTTTTCATAAGCTCCATAGTGAGCATATTGGAGTCAACCGCCACGTTTACCGTGGTGAATATAGGCGCCATTTCGTGCTGCGCGGGAGCAACCTCGTTATGCTTGGTTTTGGAGAGTATGCCGTAGCTCCACAGCTCGCCGTCAAGATCGCGCATATACTCGCCTATCGTGGTTTTAATTGTGCCGAAGTAATGATCTTCAAGCTCCTGTCCGCGGGTGACGGGCGCGCCGAAAAGCGTTCTGCCTGTTAAAACGAGGTCTTTTCTCTTTAAATACTCCTCTTCGGATATGAGAAAATACTCCTGCTCGGGACCTACGGTTGTGGATACCCTTTTGCAGTCTATGCCGAAAAGTTTAAGTATGCGTTTCGCCTGTTTATCCACTGCTGTCATAGAACGCAGCAGCGGAGCTTTTTTATCGAGCGTTTCGCCGGTATAGGATACAAATACAGTCGGTATGTATAAAGTGCCCTCTTTTACGAATGCGGGCGAGGTGGGGTCCCACGCGGTATAACCGCGCGCTATATGGGTTGCGCGCGAGCCGCCGGAAGGGAAGCTCGATGCGTCGGGCTCACCGACTATAAGGCTTTTACCCGTAAGGCGCATTATAACTTTATCGCCCTCCGGCTCTATAAAGCTGTCGTGCTTTTCGGCGGTAAGACCAGTGAGGGGCTGGAACCAGTGCGAATAATGCGTGGCGCCCTTGGATATTGCCCATTTTTTCATAGCGGAGGCTACGGCGCCGGCAATCGATACGTCGAGCCGCTTGCCCGTTTCGATAGTAGCCCGCAGAGCTTTGTACACTTCGGAGGGCAATGTGTCTTTCTGAACGCTGTCGTTAAATACGTTTTCGCCAAATTCTTCGGGTAATTTCATACTTATCTCCTGTGGTTAGTTGCGGCTTTTGCCGTCTACGGTTAAATTATATATTATTTAATGCCGATAGTCAAATTAATTGCGACAAATTAAAGTATACCGTTTTTTTATTTACTTTATAACAATTGCATATATCTGTAAACTACAAAATAAAATGCGCCCCGAAAACATAAAAACGTCGGGGCGCATTTATTGAAAAAAGGCGGCACATAGATACCGCTACTCTTAATGAACGTCAACCGATTACTACTACATAAATCAAAATAAAAAGTCAAAATTTTTTATTGTTACTTATTTTTAGGATTGTTTAATCCATCTTGCATAAAGTATTGTTTGCTGATAAACCACCGTTTCCTCGGTTATTATTTCACTGTCAACTTCAGTTTGCTTTTGTTCCGTCTTTTCTTCGGGCAGGGTGTCGGTTTCAAAGTCCCATTTGTTTATACATTCCGCTTCTTTATATAAGACAACCGCTAAAATTTATAGTTAATATTATTACAGTAACATTAAAAGACAGTATATAAATACTGCCTAAACAAAGTTTGCATAACATTAAATTTTTTATTTATTCAATCAAATCTTCACAAACCCCGGTTAAAACGTCAAAGTATTCTTTAAAGGTTTTGGAGCAGACCTCGGGATTTTTTATGCATATTCCGTTGGAGCGCAAGCCCGTGATTGCAAAGCTCATTGCAACTCTGTGGTCGCCGAAAGTTTCTATCTGCGCGGCGCAAGGCTGCGAGGGGTAAATTTTTACGCCGTCCGCCCTCTCCTCGCACTTTACGTTCATTGCAGTCAGGTTGCGGACAATAGCGTTTATTCTGTCGCATTCCTGTTTGCGGATATGTTCAACACCGCATATTTCGGTGGGTTCATTCAAATACGGCGCGATTGCGGCAAGCGTTAACGCCTGGTCGGAAAACCCGCTCATATCTATTTTACCGCCGTTAAAGCTTTTAAGAAGCTCTATAAACTTATAATCGCCCTGTATACTGCGCACGTCTACTCCGTTTACGCGAATGTCAGTGCCGAGTATTTTATTCGCGGCATAAAAATAACAAGCCGCGGAAAGATCGGGCTCTATACTGTATTCTCTTGCCGTATAACCGCCGCTAACCGTATATACGCCGTTATCGAGCGCGGTTTCGGCTCCGAATTCCCGCATTATGCCGAGAGTCATATTAACGTAGTCGAGTCCGTGCGAGCCGGAAGTTTTTATTGTTACGGGTTGTTTTGCGCACACCGCCGAAATGAGGAGCGCGGACAAAAACTGGCTGCTGCCGCTTATATCTACGCATAGACTCGGATTTATTTTATCCGCGCCGCGTACCGTAAACGGAAAACAGTTGTCTTTTTGTAAAAAGCTGAATTGCGCGCCGAGTTCTTTAAGGGTGTTTATAAGAGGGGCTATCGGCCGGGATTTCATCTGGGCTGAGCTGTCGAGAGTGAAACAGCCGCTCTGGAACGCAAGAAAAGCGGGCAGAAATCGCGCCGCCGTGCCAGCGCTACCCACGTTTATTTCCTCGCTTTCGGTATTGAGTCTGCCGCCGCAACCGCGGACTTTAACAGTTGTTCCGTTAACTTCGCAGCCGACGCCGAGAGATTTTAAACAGTTTAAAAAGGTTTGGCAGTCGTCTGAAAACTGCGCGCCGTGCAGCACGCTTTCCCCCTCCGCCGCAGCCGCTATAAGCAGCGCGCGCGCCGTTATGCTCTTTGAGCCGGGGACTGATACGGTTATGCTTTTTTTACCGGTTAACCCGTATATATTACGTACCGAATACATTATTTACGCCTTCTTAATATATCGCCCGGCTGCAACTTAAACGGGCATTTTACTCTGTACTGCTCCTGGACGAGTTTACAGTCCGTAACCCTTTCGCCGAGGCTTGTGTAAACCTCTTCCACGGTAAATTTTTTGCCGAAGTTTTGCGAGGGCGAGAGCACTTCAAGCTCGTCGCCGACCTTAAATCTGCCGCGCATTTCCACAATGACAAAGCCGTGTTCATTACCTGAAACGTTGCCGATATAATCGCAGCCGCCCTTTGCCTGGCTGTCTTTATAGTTTACCGTACCATTATTTTCACCGAGCATATACGCCGTGGTATAGTCGCGGTGGAACGCCGTTGAAAGCTCGCTCCGCACAGTATCGCCGTAGCCGTAATCTATACAGCGGCGGTAAGCGTTTATCACCGTGGCGAGATAATAACCGGACTTCATTCTGCCCTCTATTTTAAAGGAGCTTACGCCCGCGTTTTCGAGCTCTTTTAAATGCCCGCTCATATTCAGATCTTTGGAGTTTAAAATATACGCGCCCCTGCCGTCCTCTTCGATATCGAGCCATTCGGCGCCGTCGCCCTCGTTTTTACGAATCTGATATTTCCAACGGCACGCCTGAACGCATTCGCCGCGGTTGCTCTCCCGCCCGGCAAGATAGTTGGACAAAAGACACCTGCCCGAATAGGAAATGCACATTGCGCCGTGCACAAAGGCTTCGAGCTCGATATCGGGTACGAAATCGCGTATTTCTGATATTTCGAAAATTGACAGCTCGCGCGCTAATATAGCGCGGGTTACGCCGAGTTCGCGCCAGAATTTTACCGCGTATTTATTAGTTAAATTAGCCTGCGTGGATATATGTATATTAAGCTTGGGCGCGGCTTTTTTAGCGGCATACACAACGCCGCTGTCGGAAATTATGGCAGCGTCTACTCCCGCCGACTGCAGAAACGAAAAATAGTCCTCCAAAAGAGGCATATCGGCGTTTTTTGCAAATATATTTGCCGTTACGTACAGCTTTTTACCGCGTTCGTGACAGTATTTCACGGCGGCAGCCAACTCGTCACGCGTAAAATTATCGGCAAAAGAACGGAGCGAAAAATCTTTTCCGCCCGCGTAAACTGCGTCCGCGCCGAAGTACAGCGCCGTTTTCAGTTTTGAAAAGCTCCCCGCGGGGGCTAACAGTTCAGGTTTCATAGCTTTACACTCATTGCCACGCCGTTGCCTATGTTTAGCACCGTCGTCGATAACTCACTATCGCCTGTAACGGCGGCAAGGAATTCTTTTATATGCTCCACAAGCATTCTGCGCTTAGGCGGAACGGGTATTTCGCCGGTGACGTAGCCGAAAAGTAAAACGTCGTCGGCAATGAGTACTCCGCCCCGGTTTAAAAGCTCTTTGAGGCGCGGCAGATATTTTACGTACTGCACCTTTGCGCAGTCTAAAAATATTAAATCGAAACAGCCGTCTGACTTTTGAATTAGTTCGCCCGCATCGCCGCAAATTGCCGTTACTCTGTCCGCCAAGCCCAGATCTTTAAAATTTTGCAATGCCTCTTCATAAAAATTTTTGTCGCGCTCAACAGTGGTAAGCCGGGCTTTCGGCGCATTTATTAGCATTGCCGCTCCAGACACGCCAACCGCCGTGCCGAGCTCTAAAATATTTTTCGGCTTTACCGCACGCACGGCGGTTATTAAAAACGACAGAGTTTCGTCGTCTGAAACAGGTATTTCCCGCCCGAACGCGCCGCTGCGGATTTTTGCAATTGACTCGGGGATATGCGGCTTATTAAAAGCTGCCGTCGGCGTGTTGCGCTCTCCGCCGTCCGTATTTTTATGGGCGTAGCCGAACATTTAAATCTCCACTACCATAGGCACAATCATAGGCGACTGTCTGGTCTTTTTAAGGAGATAATTCCTCAGCGCGCGCTTTATTACGCGTTTGAACTCGTCCACCGAGCCGGTGGATAAGTCGTAGCCGCTTATGGCGCGGTTTATGACCTCGCGCATTTCTCTATTGTAATCCCTGTGGAAATCGAAAACAAATCCGCGGGAATTTATTGCAGGCTCGCCGACAACCTCGCCGCCCGATACGGCAACCGACACTATAAACAAACCTTCGCCCGAGAGCTGACGCCTGTCCTCTATTACAAGGCTCGCCTTTTCGTCCTCAATGCCCTCGCCGTCTATAAGGCGCGAACCCGAAGCTACGTTTTCAACCCTGCGTATGCCCTTGGATGATACCTCCACGCAGTTGCCTATTTCGGGGATGAAAATGTTTCTTGCAGGCAAGCCGAGCTGCTCGGCGAGCTGCGCGTGTTTTTTGAGGTGCCTGTACTCGCCGTGAACGGGTATAAAGTATTTGGGCTTTAAAAGAGTGTGCATAATTTTATGCTCTTCGCGGCAGGCGTGACCGGAAACGTGAATATTTTCAAGACTTTCGTAAATTACGTTTGCACCCAGCCTGTAAAGGTTGTTAATAACCCTGTAAACAAGCTTCTCGTTGCCGGGTATAGGCGTTGCGGAAATTATTACGGTATCATTTACGCCCACCGTAACCGAGGAATTTTCGCCGTTTGACATACGCGTTAAAGCGCTCATAGGCTCGCCCTGGCTGCCTGTGGAAACAATCACAATCTCGCTGTCGCGCATATTTTTGATTTTAGATACGTCCACCAAAACGTTTTTGGGGATTTTGATTTCGCCGAGCTTTTCCGCCGACTCAACAACGTTGAGCATACTTCTGCCGGACAGAGCCACCTTTCTGCGGTATTTGACCGCCATATCAAAAATCTGCTGCAATCTGTGAACGTTAGACGCAAACGTAGCTATTATTATTCTGCGCCTTATATTCTCGCTGAAAAGCCTATCGAGCGTTGCACCCACAACCGTTTCGCTCATTGTAAAGCCCGCGCGCTCTATATTTGTGCTTTCACCCATATACAGCAGCACACCCTGCGAACCTACGTCGCTGATAGTTTTGAGGTCGATAGGCTCGCCCGCGACAGGCGTTAAGTCTATTTTAAAATCGCCGCTGTGGAAAACCACGCCCTGCGGTGTGGTTATAGCAAAAGCAAGCGCGCCGGGTATGGAGTGGTTTACGTTTATTGCGTGTATTTTAAAACAGCCTAAATTAACGTCCTGTCCGGGCGTGAGAGCTATTTCTTTAACGTCGTTTATGCGGTGCTCCCTTAGCTTATGGTCTACAAGCGCGAGCGTGAGACGGGTTCCGAGCACTGGCGCTTTAAGCTCCTTTAAAAGGTAGGGAACGCCGCCTATATGGTCCTCGTGACCATGCGTTATAACTACTCCTCTTACTTTTCTGGCGTTGTCGATAAGGTAGCTTATATCGGGAACAATCAAATCAAACCCGGGCGTTTCCTCGGTGGGGAATATCGCGCCCGCGTCGATTATTATTATATCGTCGCCGCATTCCAGAGCGGTCATATTTTTGCCGATTTCGCCCACGCCGCCGAGAAACGTTACTTTTAGCGGTTTGTCCGCATTGCGCCTGTCGTTTTTATTGCGGCGGTTCTGGGATTTTCTGAAAGTTACTTTTGTGTGTTTTTTTCCGCCCTGCGGTTTTTGTTCATTTGTTGAAGCGTTTTTTACTTCTTTTTCCAAAATTATTCTCCTCAGGCATTGCGCCTGTACAAATAAGGGGGTGATTAAAACATCAACCCCCGAATCTGATTATTTCTTTTTTCTCATATCTTTTACGAGACCGTCTTCTATGAGCTCTTCCATAGTTTCGTAAGGATACATAGCCGCGTAATCGCGCTCGGGAACGTTTCTCTTTACCCCGTCGCGCTTGGCGAGCATAGCGTCGATAAGGCGTATCGCCTTTTTAACGCCGCGCGGGCTCTTTATCTTTACCATCATAGGCGTGCCGCTTAGCGACTTGTTTTCGGACACGTCGGTGTGGTGGTATACCGAAGTCTGGAATTCGTTGGGATCTAGAGCAAGATACAGCACAAGCGTTTTACCGCGGATTTTGAAACGCGCTATAGTCTCTCTGCCCTTGTGGAAGCGTTCTGCGCCCCACGCAATGTTGGAGTTGACCTTTTTATAGCTCAAAAGCGCGTTACGAACTTCACCGTAATATCTCTTCTGATCGTCTGTACTCTGTATAATCCTTGCAATAAAGCTGCGCTTGAACTTCATCATATTTGCAAAGTCCGTGCCGCCTGCTATTATTTCTTCGGATTGGCTGTCTTCGCCGAGGCCGGCGTTGATTATCAAGGTGGAATTTACCGCGTCGTTTTCGTTATCTTCACCGCTTTCGGTTTCGATATACGTTTGGCTTTCGTCCTCGTAATCCTCATCTTCGCCCGCCTCTTCGCACTCTTCGTCCTCGACTTCGACTACTTCGGCTGTTTCAACCTCTTCGGTTTCGGCGGGCCCGGATATATTTGAGCTATCTTCCTCCGTTTCCTCTTCAACGTCGTCAACTAAATCGCTCACTGTTACCAAATCTTCTTCGGCGTCTTCTTCAACCGCCTCTTCGTAAGCGGCTACTCCGGCGAACTCGTCGTTGCGGACTACCGTTCCGCTCTCCAAAAGTTCTTTGATTTCTTTTACGTTAGCGTCTATCGTATCGATACGTTCGTCGTCAAGCGTTACTTTCAAATCAAGCTTTTCTGCAAGTTTTTCAGCCAGCTCATCTTCGTCTATCTTTGAGCCGCCGACAGGCACGGGAATTGCCGCAGCCGCAAACGTGCGGTTTTTGCCGCCGTCGGACTCGGGTATTTCTATCTGCTCGGCAACCTTTGCTGCGATTAAATCGTAGTCGAGCTCAACCTCCGCGGTCTGTTCGGGTATCTGTTCGGCAACCTTGCTTGCTATCAAATCGTAATCGATTTCAACAGCCGCGGGCGCAACCTCAACCGTTTCGGGAGCGGGCATACGCTCGGCAAGCTTATCCGCAAGCTCGTCGTAATCGAACTCAACGGATTGCGCGGGCGCCTGTTCGGCAACCTTTGCAGCCATAAGGTCATAATCGAGTTCGAGCTCTCCGCTCTGTTCGGGTATCACTATCTGTTCTGCAACTTTTGTAGCGATTAAGTCATAGTCGAGCTCAACCTCCGCGGTCTGCTCGGGTATCTGCTCGGCAACCTTGCTTGCTATCAAATCATAGTCGATAACAACGCCGCCGCTCGTTGCGGGTATATAGATGTGTTCTGCAACCTTTGTTGCAAGCGTGTCGTAATCAAGTTCAACGTTTACGGGAACGGGCTCGCTTTCAGTCTGCTCTGCGGGCTCGGGTACGGGCATACGCTCCGTAACCTTGTCTGCGAGCGCGTCGTAGTCAAACTCTACGGCGCTGTTGGGCATAGGAATCTGCTCTGCTACCTTTGTTGCAAGCGTGTCGTAATCGAGGTCGATTTCCGCTGTCTGCTCGGGAAGCGTAATATTTTCCGCAACCTTGCTTGCGAGTAAATCGTAATCAAGCTCGAAGGGCGCAGCTTCCGCCTGAGCGGTGTGCTCTTCCTGTTCTGCCGTTTGCTCGGTTTCCGCAGCGGGCAGACGCTCTGCAACCTTATCTGCGAGAGTATCGTAGTCAAGGTCAAGCTCTACGCTCTGCTCGGGTATTACTATCTGTTCGGCAACTTTTGTAGCGAGCAGCTCGTAATCTATATCAACGGAAGCAGACTGTTCTGCGCTCTGTTCCTCGGCGGAGTCTTCCTTTGCAGGCAGGTGTTCCGCTACTTTTTCGGCGAGCACGTCGTAGTCAAGCTCGAGCTCCACGCTCTGGGCGGGCATATTGTCGGTAATTTTACTTGCGAGCAAATCGTAGTCGATGTCTACGGGAACAGGCTCGGTTTCCGCCTCATTGCTTTGCTCGCCTGCGGGCATACGCTCTGCAACCTTATCCGCGAGAGCGTCGTAGTCGAGCTCGAGCTCCACGCTCTGAGCGGGCATTTTATCCGCGAGTTTCTCCGCAAGCAGTTCATAATCGAGCTCGAGAGTTGCCGGTACGGTTTGGTTATCGGCTGCGGCAAGCTCGTCGTCCTCGTCGGGTATGCGCTCTGCAACCTTGTCTGCAAGCTCGTCATAATCGAGAGGCGCGCCCGTCTTTTCGGGTATATAAATTTTCTCGGCAACCTTAGCTGCGAGCATTTCGTAATCAATATCAACCGTTGCGGTCTGAATCTGCTCTTCGGCGGCAACCGCAGCTTCGGGTGCAGGCATACGCTCTACTACTTTTTCCGCTATGAGGTCGCAGTCAACCTCAACGTTCTGTTCGGGTAAAATAAGCTGCTCAGCAACTTTGGAGGCAATATAATCGGGGGAGATAACTTCCTGCGCGGGAATGTGCGACGCAACCATTTCCGCAAGCAATGCGTAGTCGATTTCAATTTCCTGCGAAGGCGCGGAAACGGGAAGCGCAGCGGCAACAAAACCGCGGCTTTCGCCGCCCTCGTTCTGGGGAAGGTGTTCCGCAACTTTTTCTGCGAGAACTTCGTAATCTATTTCCATAGCCGAAGGGTCGGGCATAGGTATGCGCTCTGCAACGCCTGCGGCGATAGCCTCGATATCGACAGGCTCGTTTTCGCCCTGCGCGTCAATGCGCTCTGCAACCTTTTCAGCGAGAGTATCGTAGTCAAGCTCGCCCGCGCCGTTCTGTTCGGGAAGAGTTATCTGTTCGGCGACTTTGGAAGCCATCATATCGTAATCGAGTTCGAGCTCGGCGGAAAGCTGGGGCACGGTAATGTGCTCCGCAATTTTTTCGGCGAGCACGTCGTAATCGAGTTCCGCGTCGGCAGTTTCAACCTGCACGGGTTCGGACTGTGCGGCAGCCGTTGCGCCGAGACGTTCGGCAATTTTGTCTGCAAGCAAATCGTAATCGAATTCGAGCTCTGCGGAAATTTCATCGGGAGTGTTAGACGCAGCCGCCTGCGCGGGAGCTCTGTGTTTTGTTACAAGCTCTGTGAGCGCAGCGAATTTTGCCGCAACGTCGCGGTAAATATTCTCGTTCTGAACGGCAAGGAATTTTATTTCGCGCCTTACGCTTACAAATTCCTGTTTAAGCGCCTCGAACATCTCTTCTGTGCGCGCGGACGAAAAATCGTTGCCGCCTGTAGGGTTGAGATTGATTATTTCTCCGAGAACCTCTTCTATTCCCGAGTTAGCGTCCATTACCTGATTGATTAACTCTTCCTGTTTGAGCGCGATATCCTGCTCTAACCTTAAAATCAAGTCGGCTTTTTTTGGAGCTGCCGTGCGGGGCTTGCCTGCATTATTGACATTTGCCATAATTATACCTCGTGAGTAATTTTAAATACGAAATTACAGCCGCTTATAAAACGACTTATATATAGTTTACACCAAATTTTATAAAAAGTAAATATAATTATGGATTTTTTTTGTTTATTTTCAAACTTTTTTTGAAAAACGTCCGCGCATATGCGGGGGTTAACCGTATTTTCGTCAATTTACGAGCCTTATTTGAGCGCGGGTATAAAATTTAATTGCGCAGGGTATAATAATTAAAAAAAGCGGAGGCTTTTATGGGTAAGAAAAAGAATAAAATCAACAAAATTAACGAAGAGCAGTATCTTCAATACATTGCGGGGTTGAAATCGGACGCGCCCGTTGTTAATACGGACGGCAGTTTACTCGTTCCCGACGTTTTTAAAGAGAGCGAAAAAAATAAAAAAGAAAATGCGTAAGTAAGTTTGAAATTGGCGAGGGCGGGAGTTTTTTGCAAAAACTTCCGCCCTCGGATTTTTGGTTAACTCAGTACCCGCACCATAATGCGGGCAGCCGCCCGTTACCTATATATAATATGCGTCGGGCGGTTTCTTTGTGTACCCGTGCCTTATATTTTTTAAAGTAATATGCAGATTACTCCGCCCTTACCCTCGTTTACAATGCGCGTTATTGCACGGCGCATTTTATTTTTTGTATCGTCAGCCATTGCTCCGGCTTTGCCCGCAAGCCCTTCTTTTACCATTCCGCGCAGAGATTTACCGAATACGTTTGTATCCCACGTGTCGTCGGGATTGCTCTCGAAGCCGTTCATCATTCCCTGCACTATACTCTCGCTTTGAGCGGCGCTGCCCATTATAGGGCTTACTTCGCCCGTTACGTCAACTTTGACGATGTGATAGCTCGGCGCGGTTGCGCGAAGTTTTATCCCCACGCTGCCGCCCTGTCTTACGACTGCAGGTTTTTCAAGGCTCATATCCTCGTCGTCGGGCTGTACGACGCCGTAACCGTTGACTTTTGCGCACTCGTACGCCGATTTGATTTTATCGTAGCCGCGCTTAGCCTCGGAAGTGCTGCGGACGTAGCGCATCAGCGAATATTCGTCCGTTATAGCGTCGCCCGCAATTTCGGTTAGCATATCGAAAAATACTCCGTCTTTAACGTATGCGGTAATTTTAGCCACGCCGTCAGACAGACTGAGATTGACCGCCGCCTGCTCTTTCCAGAATTTACTCTCCCCGAACATATTGTCGAGCGCGGTGCAGTCGCGCATTTTTCCTATACACGAGCTTGCCGCGCGCACTCTGTCCAACAGCTCGCATACGGCTGTGGAATTGCGGGGCAGAAAACGCATCCAGTCGGGTATATCCACGTCAAGCCGCATTACAGGGAATTCAAACAACACGGCTTTTAATATGTTGAGCAGCCCCGCCTCGTCGAGTTTTTCGCAGTTGAGCGCGAGCACTGTTACGCCGTACTTGTTTTCAAGCTCGGTTCTAAGCTTTTTTGCGGGCGCGGCATTGGGGTCGGCGCAGTTTAAAACTATAACAAAAGGCTTGTTTAAAGCTTTAAGGCGCGATACAATGCGCTCTTCCGCGTTTATGTAGCCTTTACGCGGTATTTCGGCTATACTGCCGTCCGTCGTCACGCAAATACCTATTGTGGAATGCTCGGAAATAACTTTATCGGTACCGAGCTCCGCAGCTTCGGCAAAAGGCAGCGGACGTTCGCTCCAGGGGGTGTTTACAAGTCGGGGTTTACCGCCGTCCTCAAAACCCGACGCGCCGTCTGCTATAAAGCCAACGCAATCGGCAAATCTTACGCGCGCCTGTGCGTTTTCTATTTTGACCTCGGCAGCCGCCGCGGGTATGAATTTAGGCTCCGTTGTCATTACGCTCTTGCCCGAAGCCGACTGCGGAAGTTCGTCCGTCATAACCTTTTTAAGGTGTCCGTCGGCGACGTTGGGTATAATGAGCTCGGTCATAAACTTTTTAATGAGCGTGGATTTGCCCGTTCTTACAGGTCCTACCACTCCTATGTAAATATCTCCGCCGCTGCGCTGAGCGACGTCCTCGTATACGTTATATTCGTGCATATCCGCCTCCGCTTTTATTTCTGGGTCTGTGTATAATAGTTTATTGCAAAGACAGAATATTTAGAACCTTAAATATGCTTATATTTTAATACCCGATTGTGTACAGCGTATGTACGGCGGAAAAATTAAAGGTGAATTACAGGTGATACCTGCGCCCGAAACAAAAATTGCGCCGTCTTTAAAGACAGCGCAAATATTATTATTTTGTTTTAAGCACTTCGGAGTAAAAGCCTTTCAGCTCTTCTTCGGTTTTGAAGTTGGCAACGAACATCAAGTCGCCCATCGTGCCGGAAAGAGCTTTGGGCACGCGCTCTATTATTTTTAAATTGTTCCTGTATTTATCTATTATGTCCTGCTCGCTGTATACAAAATCTTTGCCGTTGCGCCTGCCAGCAAAACCGCAGTAATATTTTTCGCCCGAAGGCACCTGCGTGCCGTTAAACGCCATTACGTCCGCCCAGATTTTAAACACGTCGGTGCTGTTGGCGTAATTCATCATATCTGGAGCAATGCCGCCTGCGGGGCGCATATTGACTTCGAGAGCGACTACCTCGCCCTTTTTACCTATGTGCTGGTCCGACAGAAGGCGGAAAAATTCAAAATGCACAAAGCGGTTTTTAACGCCGAAAGCTTTTACCGTGCGTCTGCCCGCCTCGCATACGTCCTTTGCGGGGTCGTCCACTATATAGAAAACGCAGTTGTCGTTTGCGTTAACGACGTCCATAAGCGAGTGCGGGGTTATATTTCCCGTTTCGAATACGGGATTGCCGTCGCCGTCTATTATTGCGTCGTACGAATTGACTTCGGCGTCAATAAACTCCTCCATTATATAGTTTACGAGCGGTTTTGCGTTGAGGAATTTTTTAAGCTCCAAATCGCAGGTGATTTTATGGGTGTCCGCCGCGCCGACTCCGTTATCGGGCTTTACGATAACAGGATAATTGACCTCGGCGATAAACTCTCTGCAGGTATCGTAATCGGTTGCAATACAGTATCGCGCGGTTTTTATACCGGCGGCTTTGTAAAAACGCTTCATTTCCGACTTATATTTTATACCCTTTACGTCCTCGGTTTTAAAGCCCGAGTCAATATTGTAGGCGGTACGCAGCGCGGCGTCGCGTTCCAGCCAGTACTCGTTATTGCTTTCGAGATAGTCTATTTTACCGTATTTGAAAATAAAGAACGCTACGGCGCGGTAAACCGCGTCGTAATTAGCGAGGTCGTCCACCCTGTAATACTCGTGCACGGAGTTTTTTAACTCCATACTGAGGTTATCGTACGGACAGTCGCCTATTCCGAGAACGCGGAAACCGTTGTTTTTGAGTTCACGGCAGAATTTCCAGTAATTGGCAGGGAAATTAGGTGACAAAAAAATGAAATTGCGCATTATAACGCCTCCTTGAATTAATTGAAAAATCCGAGGGCGCGCAGGAAATAAGGTATGCTTTTCTCCCACGAAGCCTCGCAGTGCGTACCGCCGTCTATTACGCGTGCGGTAAGATTTACGCCTTTTTTAACAAGCTCTGCGCAGGCGTTTGCAAAAGCCTCGCGCTGACCGTTATGATTTTTAAATTCCCTGCTGCCGTAGTCGGTATAAATAAAAGTGCCTGCGCGGAATTTTGTAAGGGACAGCAGATTTTTTACGTATTCTCCGCCGTTTATCCAAAGGCTGGGCGATAACGCAGCCCCTTTTGAAAAATACTTTCCGTACTTTGCAAGCGCGTACAGCGTCATCAGCCCGCCCATAGAGCTGCCGCCGATTGCCGTATCGGCGCGACCGGGCAGCGTTGAATAATTAGAGTCGATATACGGCTTGAACGTGTTTACGAGCCAGTTCATATACGTTCTGCCCCTGCCCTTTATGTTTATGCCGCCGTTAAAAATAAAATCCGCAGGCGAATATTCAGACAGCCTGCCGTTGCCGACACGGTTGCACTCTACGGCTGCTATTATAAGGGGAATTTTATGCCTGTCGAGATAATCGGAAAGTCCCCAACTCTTGCCAAAAGACGCCTCTTCGTCGCTGAACAGGTTGTGTCCGTCGAACATATACATCACCGGAAAGCGCTTTACGCCGTTATATCCGGCGGGCAGATACACATAAGCCTTTCGTTCCGCATTACCCGTAAGCGCGGGTACGGTGATATTAAAGCGCTCCGTCATTTTGTTATGCCGGTTATAAATTCAAGAATATCGCCGCACACTTGCGGAGCGCAATTATCGTTTAAAATTTCGTGGCGGGCGTTTTCATAGAGCTTGATTTCAACGCGCTTTACGCCGGCTTTTTTAAATTTATTATAAGCCTTTTTAACGCCCTTGCCGTAGTCGCCAACAGGGTCGTCCGCACCCGCAACAAAAAGACAAGGTAAATTTTCGGGTACGGCGTTCACGGTACTCTTTTTGCACGCGTTTTTTATAACCGAAAAAAGCACCGCGTAGCCGTTATTGGTAAAATCAAAACCGCAAAGACCGTCCTCGCGGTAATCGTCCACGTTCTGCGCGTTTACGGAAAGCCAGTCGTCCGGGGTGCGGTTCGGCTTGAATTTTTTATTGTAAGCCCCGAATGCAAGTTTTTTTATAAATTTGCTTCGGTTTCGCCAGCCGCAGAACAGCGCGTTTAAACGGACGAAAAACAGAGCGGCGTTGAGCGTGGACATACTTTTGAACCCGCTGCCCATTATTACTGCGCTGGCAAGTCCCTCGCCGTATCTTGCGATATAATTGCGGCAGAAAAACGAGCCCATACTGTGTCCGAGTATGAAATACGGCAAGTCCGCGTGCTCTTTCTGCACGGTGCGGCGCAGGGTATCTATATCGGACAGTACAATATTATAGTCGTGCCTGTCGTTAAAATAACCGAGGTCTTTTTGGCTCTGTACCGATTTACCGTGACCGAGGTGGTCTTCGGCGCACACTAAATAGCCGTTTTTATTTAAAAACTGTGCAAACGGAGCATAGCGCGCGGCATACTCCGCCATACCGTGTATAATCTGAACAACACCCTTTATCTGCCCTTCGGGCTCCCATATACAGGCGTGTACCGTGTTTTTGCCGTCCGCGGACGGATAGTAAATTTCGCGCATTATATCACCTTTATACAAAGAGGAGTGCAAGCACTCCTCTTATAGCGTTATTTGGATTTTTTGTTTTTGGGTGCGTTGTTTGCAAGCACTTCGTCAATATCGCCCTTTTCCTTGGGTTTGATAACAAGCAGTAAAACTATACCTATAAGCGACGCGCCGGCAATACACAAAAGGATTATGGAGGTCATATTGTCCTGCAACCAGGTGTCCTCTCCCTTTAAAGCTTCAACTCTTACGGACGCGCTTATACCCATATATGCAACCGCCGACTTCTGCTGGTTTTCCGTACTCGTAGATTCGCATTTTACGAGATAGAAAGCGTTATCGTCCTGGGGTACGAACGAAAGCGAACCTGCGCTCCACTTGTAGTCGCCGTAAATTTCGTATTCTTTATCGGTTTCGCGCATATCGTTGATATCGTAAATTTTTACGAACCAGTCGTCGCGGTGTTCCTTAAAGAGCGTTTCTTTCTCCTCCATAAACTTTTCGTAGGTTATAGCTTCTTTCATATCGTTATAATATTTTTCGCTGTTGAACCTGTAAAGCGTATAATTGGAGTTGTACGCAACGCCGTTGATGTCAAACGATGAAATTTTATATTCAGTGCCGACGTAAGCAGTGCTCTGCTCGCCCGGGTCTTCTATTTTAAGTTCGGCAGCGCCTACTTCAAACTCGAACCAGGGGATATAATGCGATAAACCTTCGTAGTCCGTTCCCTCAGCCGCAGCGCGCATATTCCATATTTCGCTCGCCGCAAAAGTTTTAAGCTCGCCGCTGTCTTTATCGTAATAATACATTTCGTTGCCGGAAGCGTCGGTTGCGTACACGGTAAATATATATTTACCTGTTTTTGCAATGTTTATGGAAAGCTGGGAATAATTTTTGCTTGTAACCTGCTGACCCGTAGTGCCGCTGTCGCTGTCCGTCTTATAATATAATGAATAGGTTAAATCCCTGTAATTCGACACGCCGTCGGAGAGAAGTTTTTCAACCGAAGGCAGGTAAAAATAGTTTTTCGTACCGGCTTTGAGGTTCTGAGCCTCAGCAGCCGCGTCTACTTCGGTCTGGTAATCCTCCGTAATTTTATTCCAGCTTTCGGAATCGGGATCGCTCTTTTTGGTTTGGTTATCGGTATAAGCAAAAGTTGCGCCCGTTTCGTCTTTGGCAACCGCGATATATTTATTGCTACCTATTTCAAGCAGGTATTTGTCCTCAACGTACCAGTCGAGAAGCACGTATGACGAACCGCTGTACGAATCGGTTATTTTAAGGTATACCTTTATCGCCGCCTTTGCGGTGAAATCTTCGCCGAATACCGTATCCTCGTCGTAATCGCCTGCCGTGGGGATATAGTGGTAAGCGTGGATAATCATATACTGGTTATCACTGTCCTTAACCTCTCTGAAAAGTCCGCTCTTAGATAAATCCTCCGCATTAAGCGAGCTGTCTTTCGACTGTTCGTTTGTGAGCATAAAATAGTTGGAGGTTACGGTGGGCGACTGTAAAACGTCGATTACGGCGTAGTTGAAAGATATTTCCTCGCCCTCGTTGACGTGGGTTATACCCTTGTTAAGACATATTACGGGCGGCGTATCGTCGTTAACGGTGCTGTTGTCGCCTAGCGTATAATGCAGGTTTTCACCCTCGCCAACGGTATTGACGTCCGGATTGTAAGAATAATAAGTTTTTGAGGAATCGTATTTGTCGCCCTCCGCCACTTTAACGTAACGGTAATCGCCCTTAGTGTAATACTTTGTAAGGTTTGCCTGCTCGTCTTCGCTTATGGTAGCCCTTGCAAAAGTGCCGAGTCTGAAAAGCTGTTTGTTTATGCTGTACAGCGCCATACGCGCGTTTTTTGTGTTGTTTTCTGGGAATTTTGCTTTAAACGACAGAGGCATTACGCTGGAAGATACGTACTTAGAGTAAGTAGTGCCGATATTTGAGAAAGTCCAGTTTAAAGTGTCGCTGCCGGAGGTAATTTTTACGCCGTACGTGCCCTGCGCGGTTTTGTCGTCCTTTTCAAAAGCAATTTTAATATGGTCGGGGCTTACGGTCCCAACCGTTTCGGAATGCTTGTACGCCTCGTCCGCGTCCTCGTCGTCCGCCTCTTTTACGGTGTGTTTAACTTCCAACTTTCCGTTTTCCGCAGGAACAAAGAAAAGATAGTTGGTGGTTTTGCCGTCCTCGGTCTGGGTAAACTGCTGACTTTCAAAGGTTAAAACAAAGTATTCGAAATCGGCGTTTTCAAAGCCGATTTCCATTTCAAAAAGTCCGAGCGCCTTTTTAAGCGACGAGGGAGCCGACGAATTAACTTCGGCTTCTTCGTTATAATACCATTCGTAAGCAAGGTTTTTACGGTAGTTTACCGCGTCGTCGTCGGACGAGAGCACCGCCATCAGATAATATTCGCTGCCGTCTTTATGCGCCCAGATGTTCGCGCCGTCGGTCTTGTTCAAAACGTTGGTGTTATGCTCGCCGTCAATGGTAACGGCTCTGTCCGCAAACGCGAAGTTTACCGTTAAAAACGCGCTCATCGATAATATCAGCGCGAGGCAAAGCGCAAAAAATAAACTTATTTTTAATTTTGAATTTAAAGACTTCATTTTTATCCTGCCGTCAGCCGTTAAAAAATTTTTTTAAACGGCATAATTTTTCTTGTACTAATTTATTTTACAATATAAGAGGTGCGTTGTCAAACACTTTTAAAACGACTTTATTAAAAAATTAACGCACGCGGGTGATTTTTCTTTACTTTATTCAAAATGCGTGATATTATATGGTTGCATTTAGAGGAGCGAAAGGCATCAGTACCCGCGGCAAAGAGGTTAAAGGCGATTTGTCGCCGCGGGAAAAGGGCGCTTTTGCCGAGATGCGGGCTTTGCCTTATCCCCGCGTCGGGCGCACGGGTTAATACCTTTGCGACTGTCATAACTTTGTTATGTTGCGCTAATTGCCTTATCACTGAACAGATGGGGCGGCGCGCTGCGCCGCCCCGTAATTATTAACACAGGAGTTTTTATGAAAAGTTACAACGTAGGCGTTATAGGCGCTACGGGAATGGTCGGTCAGAGATTTTTGCTGCTGCTTGAAAAACATCCGTATTTCAACGTGGTCTGCCTTGCCGCCTCCCCAGCCTCCGCAGGCAAAAAATACAAGGACGCTGTTAAAAAATGGCATTTATCTGAGCCTATGCCCGAAAAATACGGCAATTTAACCGTATTGAACGCTGAAACGGATATTGACAAAATCGCAAGCGAGGCGGACTTCGTATTCTGCGCCGTAAATATGCCCAAGGACAAAATACGCGCGCTCGAAGAGGCTTATGCCAAAGCGGAATGCCCCGTTGTTTCAAACAATTCGGCGCACCGTTTTACGCCCGACGTGCCTATGGTAATCCCCGAAATAAACGCGGAACATCTGTCCGTAATAGACGCGCAGCGGGCGCGACTCGGCACAAAGCGCGGATTTATTGCCGTTAAGAGCAACTGCTCTCTGCAATCCTACGTGCCGCTTTTACACCCTCTTGCAGAGTTCAACCCTACCGAAATCGCCGTGTGCACATACCAGGCTATTTCCGGCGCGGGCAAAACCTTTGAAACTATGCCCGAAATAATAGACAACATTATCCCCTACATCGGCGGCGAAGAGGAAAAAAGCCAGCTTGAACCGCTCAAAATATGGGGTAAAGTTCAGAACGGACGCATAGTATGCGCAAACTCGCCCAAAATTACGGCGCAGTGTTTAAGAGTGCCCGTATCCGACGGGCATACCGCGGCGTGCTTTGTTAAATTTGAAAAAAAGCCGTCCAAAGAACAGATTATAGAGGCGTGGAATAATTATTCTGGCGAGCCGCAAAAGCTTAACCTCCCCTCCGCACCCCGAAAATTCATACATTATTCGGAGCAGGACGACAGACCGCAACCCAAACTTGACAGAAACACCGAAAACGGAATGGCTGTTTTTGCGGGCAGACTGAGAGAGGACGAAGTTTTCGATTATAAATTTATAGGATTTTCACACAATACGCTGCGCGGCGCGGCGGGCGGAGCGGTGCTGCTTGCCGAGCTTTTAGCGGAAAAAGGTTATTTCGGCTGAGTGCGCGCAAAATAATTCAAACATATAATAGATTAGGTTAAAATATATAAACGAGGTGTATTATGACAGGTTTTTTCAGCGGTATCGCCACGGCGATGATTACGCCGTTCAACGAAAGCGGAGTTAATTTTGAAGAACTCGGCAAAATGATAGATTACCAGGCGGAGGGCGGCACGGACGCCGTTGTTATTCTCGGCACGACGGGCGAGCCCGCAACTATGACAGACGAGGAAAAAACCGAGGTTATAAAGTATTCTGTCGCGCGCGCCAAAGGAAAAATGAAAGTTATAATAGGCACGGGCAGCAACGACACGGCAAAAGCCGTTGCCGCGTCTGTACGCGCGGAAAAGCTGGGCGCGGACGGTATTCTCGCCGTTACGCCCTACTACAATAAATGCACGCAGAAAGGCATTTATCTGTACTATAAGGCGATATGCGACGCGGTTAAAATACCCGTTATCGCTTATAACGTGCCCTCCCGCACCGCCGTTAACATTCTGCCCGAAACCGCGGAGAAGCTGGCGGAGCTGCCTAATATGACGGGTATTAAAGAAGCGAGCGGAAATATGGCGCAGGTTGTGGAAACTATGCGGCGTATACGCGGAAAAATGGATTTGTATTCGGGCGAGGACTTTTTAAATCTGCCTATGCTCGCCATAGGCGGCGCGGGGCTTATTTCGGTTACTTCCAACGTCGCGCCCGGGCTTATGAAAAAGCTCTACACGCTTGTTACGGAGAATAAGCTTGCGGAAGCCAATGCATTGCAGGATTTGTTGCTGCCTTTGGAGGACGCCTGTTTTTTGGAGGTTAACCCCATACCCGTTAAAGCGGCTTATAATATGATAGGCTTTGACGCGGGCGTGCCGCGCGCGCCGCTTACCGAGCTCGATGAAAAATTCAAAGGCATTTTACATAGCGCAATTAAAAACGCGGGGTTAAAAACTTATGACTAAAATACTTATCTGCGGTATTTGCGGCAAAATGGGCAATAATGTTTACAACCTTTTAAAGGACGACAGCGACGCGCAGGTTGTATGCGGTGTAGACAGAAACGCGGACTCCTCCTCGTCAGGCGTTCCCGTATACGAAAATTTTGAAGAAGTAAAAGAAAACGTAGACGTAATTATAGATTTCTCCTCCCCCGCCGTTCTACAACCGGAGCTTAAATGGGCGGCATTAAACGGCGTTGCCGTTGTAATAGGAGCGACCGGTTACACAGCAGAACAGCTGCAACTGATTGAAAATTGCGCTAAAAAAATTGCCGTATTCAGAACGGCTAATTTTTCGCTGGGTATAAACCTGCTTATAAAACTCGTCAAAGAGGCAGCGGAAACGCTCGGCGAAAAGTTCGATATAGAGATAATAGAAAAACACCACAATCTTAAAGCCGATTCGCCGTCCGGAACGGCGATTATGCTTGCGGAGAGCGCGAATTCGGCTTTTAACGGCAATAAGAGCTACGTATACGGCAGAGAGGGCGCAACAGGTAAACGCGGCAAGGAAATAGGTATGCACGCGGTGCGCGGCGGAACAATCGTAGGCGAGCACGACGTTATGTTTGCGGGCGAGGACGAAATAATTACGCTGTCGCATTCGGCGCGCTCCAAAAGCGTGTTTGCAGCAGGCGCAATTACTGCGGCAAAATGGCTTGCAGGCAAAAACGCAGATCTCTATGATATGGGAGATTTACTGAATTAAACCGATCTGTTTAATATTGATAATAAAATAACGTCCCGCCCGGCTTTATTGCCGCGGCGGGACTGTTTTTATTCATTAAAATAATTTATCCGTTATTTTGCGGATTTGCGCCTGCGTATCGGCTTTTGCCTTGGCGCTCTTTACTATTTCCACGCGTTCCTTATTCTTTAAAAGCTCAAACGCCTCGAAGTATTTTTTGCGGATTTTTTCAAGGCTGTCTATTTTTTCGTAACGCTCCAACGCGTTCCGCCGTGAAAGCCGCTCAAAGCTGCGTTCCGGCTCGATATCGATAAACAACGTTACGTCGGGTTTTAGCGCATCGGCACAAAGCCTGTTGGCGTCTATTACCCACTCCATCGGCATAAAAGCGCCGTGGTATGCGTACGACGAAAAATAATACCTGTCACAGATGACGGTAACGCCCGAATTGATTTTTTCAATCAGTCCGTCAGCTTTGTTATAAAGGTGGTCGAACCGGTCGGCAACGAACAGCGCGGCTATCGTTTTTTCGTCGGTTTCAACCTCTCCTTTCAAACACTGCCTTATAAGCGTGCCGAAACGGCTGTCGGTCGGCTCGCACGTTTTATAGCACGGTATGTCCTTAGAAGTCAAGTATTCGAAAAGCATTTTTGACTGAGTGCTTTTACCGCAGCCGTCTATACCCTCAAAAACTATAAATTTGCCTTTTTTCATATATTCTCCTCAATTACACAAGCGAAATACGGTCGGATACCGAGCGGATGAATATGCCGCGGCGGACGCCCTCGTCTATACAGGACGACACGAGCGAGTTGAGCTTATCCGAAGTTCTCGGCACTTTAAGTTCTTTTAAAACGGCGGGAACGATTTCGTCCGCGTACATACTCACTTTACTCAAAAGCAGACCTTTTACGAGAGAGATAATATCGAACGGCGTATAATCGGCGTCCGAGCTTCTGAGCTGGGTTCCGCTCTCAACGCGGTATCTGTCAAACGCAAAAAATTTATCGTTTTTATAATAATAGGTGTTGCCTATCATATTGCAGCTTGAAAAACCGCAGGCGTCGGTAAGCGATTGCAGCTTGCCCTCGATTTTTACGCCCATTCGAGCTATGCCTAAAAACGACAGCACGCGTTTGAACAGAAACTGTTCGGAAACAGGCTCCTCGGCGGCGACAACGGCTTTTAAAAGTTTTAAAATTTCCGCGTCGTTTTCACCGCTTAAAATATACTCGGGCGTAACCTCTTTAACCTCGGCTTTTGCCGCGCGGTAGGGCTTTTTAAAGCTTATCGTAACGGGCTTGCCGTCCGCGGTGAGTTTGTCGAGCAGCTCCTTTACCTTTTTTATTTCGCGCTTGGGATTGTTAAAGAAATTTATGGCGTACATTCTGTACACGTTCCAGTTATTGCGCTTTAAGGTCTGCACCTGCATAACCGAACGGTCCTTGACGGAGAATTGCCGCGTGCCGTCGCACAGCACAGCCATAATGTAATTGTGCTTGTTTTTGGGGTCTACCACCGCGACGTCTATTTTAAAATCGGAAACGCCCACGTTGCAACGGCAGTCGTAGCCGTAGCCGGCGAGCTCTTCCGCAATATACCTGCCGATATTCATACGGTTTATTATGAGGTCGCCGCTCTTCTGCGAGAGGTTAGCCCTGCCCTTTTCGGCAAATTCGAGAAAGGCTTTTAAACCTGCGACCCCGCGCGAGGTGGTGCGCGACATATCAATCATAGAATAGCGCATAGAAGAGAACACAACCATCTCCTCCCTCGCCCTCGATACAGCGACGTTTAGTCTGCGCCAGCCGCCGAACTGGTTCAAAGGTCCGAAGTTGAGCGATATTTTGCCGAGCTTATCCGGTCCGTAGCAGACCGAGAACAGTATAACGTCGCGCTCGTCGCCCTGTACGTTTTCGAGGTTTTTTATAAATAGCGGTTCTTCGCGCTCGTACGCGGCTTCCTCAAGCCCCTGTTTTGCAATTTCCCTGCTCAATATTTTTTCGAGATATACCTGCTGGGGCGTACTGAACGTTATTATTCCGAGGCTCGAACGGCTGAGCTTTTCGTCCTTTAAACGGCGTATAACTTCGTCAACGAGAGCCTGCGCCTCCTCTTTATTGCATTTGGTGGCGCCGCGTTCGTAAACGCCGTTTTCGATATAGCGCAAAACCACCTTACTGTCCATAGCGTCGGGCGAGGGGAAAGTGCAGAGCTTGCCCGAATAGTACGTGACGTTGGAAAACGCTATAAGGCTTTCGTGCTTGGAGCGGTAATGCCATACGAGATGTTTTTCAGGGAAACCGAGCGCGAGGCAGTCTTCGAGCACGCTCTCCAAATCCTCGGCTTCGGGGTGTTCGTCGTCCTGACCGGACACGGTAAAGAAAGAAGTCGGGGGCATCTGGCGGGGGTCACCTACAATTATAGCGCTCTTTGACCTTGCGAGCGCGGGAACGGCTTCGCAGGTGGGTATCTGTGACGCCTCGTCGAAAATTACCAAATCGAAAAGTTCGGTATCGGCGGGCAGATACTGGGAAACCGTGCCGGGGCTCATAAGCATACAGGGAGCAACCACCTTCATCAGCTCGGGAATTTCGGTAAACAGCGTGCGCAGATTGAGCGTGCGTACGTTGGATTTTATCTGACGTTTAAACGCCATCACTTCAAGCGCGAGCGTGCCCTCCGTTTCCTTTGCGGGCAGCCGGGAAATAAGGTCGGCGCGTATTTTATCGCGCGTCGCCTCCGTAAATTTATCGAGCAGCCTCGAATAACTTGCGCTGCTCTCGTCAAGCACGTTTGCAGAGAACGCGCAGAGGTGTTCGTCTGCGGGTATGTTGGTCTGAATGAAGTTTTTATAAATATTTTTACGGAACGAGCCGAGTATTTTATCGCCCGATATTCTGCCGCTCTCCATTGCGTCGGTCATAAAGGTCAAGCCGCAGTCGTTGAGCTTTTTGGCGGTTGCCTTGTACATACACCAGGCGGGGAGCATATCTATATTGTCGATAAGCGCGGTACACTTTGCGGTGTAGCACTCAAAAATATCTTCGTCGTAGAAGTCGGCTTTATCGCCCGCGATAGCTTTTATAAAGCTGCCCGCGCTCTTCATAAAGCCCGAGGCTGCGTTGATAAGACCCGTAATCAGCGGCGACAGAGCGCCGTCCGCCGTTTTAACGCAGACGCTGTTAAAGCTGTCGGCATTGTAGTCCATAAAAGTATCGGCGCAGAGCGCGTGCATTTCATAAAGCGGAGCCATAAAGTCGGCGCGCTTTTTATCGTTTATGCTGCCGAAGCCTACGAACGCGGCGCTTAAATCAGTATTTGCAAGGATACGGCGCTTTGCCGTTTCGATTTCGTAGGCGCGGCGTATCCATTCGGGTTCGTCCTTTTCGGGGATATCCTCTTTTGCGCAGCGGTTTATACGTTTTATTACGTTTAACAGCACGCGCGACGAGCGGTAATTATCGCCCCAGTTTTCCATTTCGCTCTCTATTTCGTCGGCGAATTTGCCTATATCGGGCAGGGCGCGGAAATTTTTAAGCCAGTGCTTAACCTCACTGTCATAGCGCAGGTTGGCATTGTAGAATTTATAGAGCTCGTCTTCCTCGCAGCCGAAAAAGTCGTTTAAAGAGCCGTTGCGAAGTATTCCCGCTATCGCAACGAGATTTTCAAGCTTTTTATAGGTAAATTTGCTTATTTTCTGATTAAACGTATCCAGAAAAATACCGAGATAGTTTTTAAGATGTTTAAGCTCGGCGAGCACTACCTCCGCGGCGCACAGCACCGACGTTTTGATTTTAGGCGTGCACTCGGTGAGCCGCACTTCCGCAAACGGCGAACGGTAAACTCCGCCGCACTCCTTTGCAGCCGCCTGCGCGGTGAGAAGCATATTTTCGTACTCCTCGAACTTGTGTTTTGTCAGGCTGTCGTAAAAGGTGGTTTCTATGTTGAAAAGATCGGGCGCGGACTTATTCTGCAAATAGTACACGATGCCCTCGTACACCGAAACGCCAAGTCTGCGCTTTTTATGCAATGCGTCGAGCGGCTCGCGCAGGGTTTTGCGCACCTCTTTGATATTTTTCGAGGTAGACCTGAACTGCTCAGGGTCGTACACCGCGGTAAGCGCGAGCGTGTTTTCGATGTTGCGCAGCACTTCGGTTTTGTCTGACGTTTTGCCGGAATGAAGTTCCAGACAAAATTCGCCTATGCCTATTTCGCCGAGGCGTTTTTTTACGACCTGCAAAGCCGCCTGTTTTTCGGCGACAAACAAAACGCGCTTGCCGTGCGCCACTGCGTTTGCGATTATGTTGGTTATAGTCTGGCTCTTGCCAGTGCCGGGAGGTCCGTGGAGCACAAACGTAGTGCCTTTATCCGATTCGGCAACCGCCGAGTACTGAGTACTGTCGCAGGGCAGCGGCGTTAAAACGTCGGCGGGGTCGCCGTCGTCTTCCGACCGTGCCGCGAGCGCGTTTTCGGGCAGCTGGTTTTTATTGTCGAGCAGGCTCTTAATAATTGGATTTTTGGAATAGAGTTTTATATTGTTTTTAACGTCCGCCCACATTGCGTAGCGCGCAAAAGTGAACTGCGACAGATAAATGTCTTCGAACACGTACCAGCCGCTCATATTCGCGGTTTTGGCGCGGAATACCGAAATCATTTCCGCGGGAGAAAGCCCCCTGCCCTCAACGCCGCGCAAATCTATGCCGAAATCCTGTTTTAAAAGCTCTAAAAGCGTGGTATTTACAACATATTCCCCGCTCAATTCCAAAATTATGCCCTGCGCTTTGAGCTTTTTCATTGTAACAGGCAAAAGCGCAATAGGCGCGTATTTGTCCTCTTTATCGTCCTTGTGATTCCATTTTAAAAAGCCGAAAGCAAGGTAAAGCGTTTTTGCGCCCAGCTCTTCTTCGGTTGCGCGGGCTTTTCTGATTAAAGAGCCCGCCGTTTCAGACAGCTCTTCTTCTCCGCAATAAGCGCGTATTTTACCCGATTTGAGTTCGAGAGAAATGAGCTCGCCCATACTCTCAACCTGTTTGCCGCAGCCGAAATCCTGACCGTCGTCGAGCTTTGCCGCAGCCGGAAGCACAAAGAGCCTGTCTTTTTCCTCTATTATACGGCAGAATTCCGTAAGGTTTGCACACTGTATGCGCAGGCTGTCGCGCTTGCAGCGAAAGTTTACGAGATTGTTTTTTAACGATAAATCAAGCAGTTTACGCTGCCACGTTACGTCCTTTGAAACGTCCTTGTCGTATTCGTAGCGCGACGCGTCGAGCACCTGGCGGGGTTTTTCGTCGTACGAAAACTGTTTTGCAGACAGAATTTCGTAGCCCTGCGAGGTTTTGATTTTTAAAGGCAGCGAGTACAAACCGCCTATTCTGCACCTTTTAATATCGAGGCAAATCTCAACTACCGAGCTGCGCAGGGCGTTCAGCGCGTGCGCTTCTGACGTGGTATAACTCGCGTTTTTGTGCGCGAAAATATCGTCTACGTCAAAAAGAGCGAGGTTGTTTACGCCCTCGTAAACGTATTTTTCCACCAGAGACATATCGTCCTGCAAAGGCGAGGAAAAACAGCTTTCGTAAAGCCATACGCCCACGCATATCTTGGATTTACCAAGGACGATAACGGGGTTGAGTTTTGCCGCTTCAAGACAGCTTGCTGCAAAAAGAGCAAGCTCCGCCGACGAAGCCGAGGCGTCTTTTACAATTGACGACAGGTTGCCCGCACTGCCGCCCGCGCTTAAATCGGGGCTCTCCCTGCATTCGATATTGAGTCTGCGGATTGCGGCGTAAACAGACGCAACAGCGTTGCGGACGGCGTTTTTGTCGTTGCCGGCATAGCCCGTAAATTCCGAGGAATAGCCCCACGTTTTGAGTTGCAGCCCTGCTTCTGCCAGAATTTTTTGACAGTCGGCGAGCTTGGGACGCACAAAGCAGGCGAGCATTTCAACATTGCCCGAAAGTCCGCTCCAAAAATCTATGGGAAGAGCGGTTACCTCTGCCTGCAGATTGCAGACCTCTGATTTACCTTCGGTGACTTTGATAAGAACCGTACATTTTTCGGGAGCTTCGAGTTCGGCGAGGTACTTGGGGTTTAAGAGATTTTGCGGAACAACTTCAACGCTGCTTTCGGGCGGGATTTCTTCTATAACCGCTTCGGCGGGCAAAATAAGATTTGTAGAGCCGCTAACGCTCACCTTTAAAAAACCGGCGGCTGTTCCGCCCCTGTTAAAAATTCTGAACGAAGTAAAGAGCGGCAGTCCGCAATAATACGTTGAATAGCTTACGCCGTTGAGAATTTCGCCCTCGATTTCTACGGTGTCATAATTTTTGTTTTTTGAAGCCATATTTTATCCTTAAAAAAGTCTGTGTATTTAACCGCGTTTTTGTTTTTTAAACTGCTCTGCTCGTTCGTTGCGCGTTGCCGCGTCGCTTGCAAGCTGTAAGGACTTTTCCAAATCCTTCTGCGTAATTTCCCCGCGCCCGAGCAATGTTTCGGCATAGCCGTTGCGCGTTTCGCCGAGGTAGTTTTTTCCCTCTCCCCTTAGCGCAAGTACTGCGCGTTTTAAAATAATGAATATATCTTTGAAAAGTTCGCGGCGTTTTGCGTACTTTATATCGAGCACAAACGCCTCTTCATATGTCAGCTCCGGATAACCGGATAAAACTAAGTGGCATACAATACCCGGACGCGCGTTAAAGCGCTCCATATTTTCGTCGTCTATAAACGCGCCGTCTTTGACCTCCAAAAGCGAAACGCCCACAAACGAGAGTCTGCCGCACAACACGTCCAAAAGTCTTGACAGTCCGGATATACCCGAATTGATACCCGCAAAGCGGTGCAGATATATAATTTTACCGTTTTTGCCGAGATATGCCTGCCTTTCAAAGACCCTACCCGTACGCTTTTTGGAAATTACCGCAAGCACAAGAAATGCGGGCGAAGTAATTACCGTTAAACCAAACGCTAAAAGCGAGCCTAAAAGAGCCTTTGTAAACACCTTGTAGTTTAAATCTATAATTAGCACGAGCAGCACGGCGCACGCAACGCCCGTTACAATGCCGCCCGCAGTGCTCTCCATAAACCCGGAAAACGAGAACGCCGTATTATTCACTCTCTTCACCGCCGTCAATTATTTTTTCGGCTTTTGCAAGTATGTGCTCCAGCCCCTGCCTTGTCTGTGCGGACGTTACTATAACGTTATCCGCGCCGCACTTGTATCTGGAAGCGATATTTATTACGCTGCGCGACTGAGCCGCGCGGGACAGCTTGTCGCCCTTGGTTGCAACTACCGTAAAGGGTATTAAATTATAATACAGATATTCGCACATCTGCAAATCGTCCGCCGTAGGGTCGTGACGGATGTCGGTAAGCGCGAATACGTGGGCTATAGAATTTTTATCTGCAAAAAAATCGTCCAAAAGCTTTGCCCATTTAAGTTTTTCGGCTTTTGATACGCGGGCAAAACCGTAACCTGGCAAGTCCGCGAGAATAAACGCACCGAAATCGAAATAGTTTACAAGACGGGTTCGCCCGGGGTCTTTGGAAACCCGAGCGAGTTTTTTGTTGCCTGCAAGCATATTTATAAAGCTCGATTTGCCTACGTTGGATTTGCCGCAAACGGCAATTACCGGCTTATCGCTCTTTATAAACTGCCCTTTTGCGGCAGCGCTTGTTATAAATTCCGCTTTTGTGATTTTTAACATAGTTTAAAGTCCGATAATTGCGTTTTTAAATACCGAATCCACGTCGGTAACAGGGATAAAGTTGATATTTTCGCGGATATTTTCGGGAATTTCCTCTAAATCCTTTTTATTATCGGCGGGAATTATTACGTCTTTAACGCCTATTCTGTATGCGGCGAGCGCCTTTTCCTTTAAGCCGCCGATGGGCAGTACCTTGCCGCGCAGCGTGATTTCGCCGGTCATAGCTACGCTGCTTTTAACAGGTTTATGCGTGAAAGCGGAAAGTATTGCCGTAGCCATAGTTATACCCGCGCTCGGTCCGTCTTTAGGAGTTGCCCCCTCGGGCACGTGAATATGAATATCGGTTGTTTCAAAAACCGAGCTCTCTATGCCGTAACTCGCGCTGTTGGAGCGGATATAGCTGATAGCTGCGCGCGCGCTCTCTTTCATTACGTCGCCGAGCTTACCGGTAAGAAGTATATCGCCCTTGCCGTGCATTGCCGAAACCTCAATGGTAAGTGTTGTGCCGCCCACCGCGGTCCAGGCAAGCCCGGTTGCCGCGCCCACTTCGTCGCGTTGCAGTGCCTTGTCCGCTTCGTACCTGCGCGCGCCGAGAAAATCTTCCACGTTATCCGCGCTGACAGTTATGTCCTGTTCGTCGCCGCCCGCGATTTTTACCGCGGCTTTACGGCACACCGCGTCTATGTTGCGTTCGAGATTTCTCACGCCAGCTTCCATTGTATAACCGGCAATAATTGTATCGAGCGAACCGTCGTCAAAGCGTATCTGCCCCTCTTTCAAGCCGTTCGCCGTACTCTTTTTGGGAATTAAATAGCGCTTTGCTATCTCCTTTTTCTCTTCCTGGGTATAGCCGTTGAGCTCGATAAGCTCCATTCTGTCGAGCAGAGGGCGTGGGATTCCGTCGAGCCCGTTCGCCGTGGTTATAAACAGCACTTTGCTGAGGTCGTAGGGAACTTCGAGGTATCTGTCGCGGAAGGTCGTATTTTGAGCGGGGTCTAAAACTTCCAGAAGCGCGCTGGCGGGGTCGCCGCGCATATCCGACGACAGCTTATCTATTTCGTCGAGCAAAAACACGGGATTTGTGCTGCCGGCATTTTTAATACCGTTCATTATGCGTCCCGGCATCGAGCCGATATAGGTTTTTCTGTGTCCGCGGATTTCCGATTCATCTTTAACGCCGCCGAGGCTCATTCTTACGAATTTTCTGCCGAGCGCGCGGGCTATGGAGCTTGCAACCGAGGTTTTACCTACGCCCGGAGGTCCTACAAAGCAAAGTATAGGGGCGTTTAGTCCGTCTGTAAGCTTTAACACAGCCAGATATTCGGTTATTCTTTCCTTTATTTTTTCAAGTCCGTAATGGTCGTCGTTGAGTATTTTTACCGCGTCTTTCAGATTTTCCGTATCAACTGTTTTCTCAGTCCAGGGAATATCCAAAAGCCAGTCGAGATACATTCTTATAACGTTATATTCTGGAGAGGAGGACTGCATTTTACCCATACGCGAAAGTTCTTTTAAAGCCTTTTGCTCCACCTCTTCCGGCATTCCCTTACTCTTTATTCTGCGTTCAAGCTCGTCTTTCTCCTCGACATCGTCGCCGAGCTCGGCGTGAATGGCTTTAAGCTGTTCGCGCAGGTAATATTCCCTTTGGTTTTTATCTATGCTCGCGCGGACGGACGCGTTTATTTTGCGCTCTAACCGCATAATTTCGAGCTCGTCGTTTAAAAGTTTATCCAGAAGGCGCAGCCTGTCCACCACGCGTACGCAGTCCAAAAGCTCCTGCTTTGTTTCAAGCTTTATCTGCAGATTGTGCGCAGCTATATTTACGTACACGTCGGGGTCGGCGCAGCTGTCGAGCGCGGAAATTGCGTCCTTTGAAAGCCGGGGCGTTCCCGAAGCTATTTCTCCCATTACGCTTTTGGCGGTGCGGAAATAAGCTTCTTCCAGAGTTTCGTCGCCGTGAACGGAGCGCAGCTCGCTTATTTCGGCGATATACGAGCCGTCAACGTTTTCTATCGCCCTTGCTTCGGCGCGGTAAAGCCCCGTACAGGTGAGTCTTACGGTGTTTCCGGGTAGTCTGCCTACCTGTTTAAGGCGTATCACCGTACCGGTAAGATACACGTCGGCCGGCGTTACTTCGGTTATATCGGCGTCTTTCTGCGCGCAGACGAAAATACGCGAATCGCCGTCCGCCGCGCGTTTTACAGCGGCAAGCGACGGAAGTCTGCCGACGTCGAAACTGACCGTGGTATCGGGAAATATTACTCTGCCCCTCAATGCAAGCATAGGCAGTTTTTCGCTTGTCTGTCTTGACATCTTTGCTCCTTATGAATTTTCCCCCTCGTACAAGGGGGAAACAAATGGTTTATATTAAGCCGTTTCGTTGTAAATTATTTTTGGCTCGGCTTTGTCTGTTACGCATTCCTTTGTAACCACAACTTCTTTTACGTTCTTTTCCGACGGTATTTTATACATTACCGAAGTCATAAAGCTCTCTATTATAGTCCTCAGTCCCCTCGCGCCCGTTTTGAGCCTGATCGCGGTATTTGCTATTTCGCGCACCGCGCCGTCCTCTACGGTCAGCTTTACGCCGTCCATTTCGATAAGCTTCTGATACTGTTTGATTATAGCGTTTCTGGGCGTTGTAAGGATATTGACAAGCGCTTCCTCGTTAAGAGGGTGCAGGCTGACGACTATGGGAACTCTTCCGACAAACTCGGGGATAAGCCCGAACTTCGTTAAATCCTGCGGTTTAACGTCGCGCAGCGCCTCGTAACGGTTTTCGTCGGTGTCCTTTACCGTTCCGCCGAAACCGAGCGAAGTGTTATCCAGCCTCTTTCTCACTATTTTATCAAGCCCTACGAACGCGCCGCCGCATATGAACAGAATATTCGTAGTATCAAGGCGCAGGCACTCCTGCTGGGGATGCTTTCTGCCGCCCTGCGGAGGAACGTTTGCAACCGTGCTTTCTATTATCTTTAACAGAGCCTGCTGAACGCCCTCGCCCGATACGTCGCGGGTGATGGATACGTTTTCGCTTTTACGCGCGATTTTGTCTATTTCGTCGATGTAGATTATGCCGCGCTGCGCTCTCTCTATGTCGTAGTCGGCGTTCTGGATGAGCTTTAATAAGATGTTCTCAACGTCTTCGCCTACGTAACCCGCTTCCGTTAAAGTGGTTGCGTCTGCAGCCGCGAACGGCACGTTAAGAACCTTTGCAAGCGTTCTTGCAAGCAGCGTTTTACCGCAGCCGGTGGGGCCGAGTAAAAGAATGTTGCTCTTTTCTATTTCAACTTCTATATCGCCTTTTTTTGCGAGCACGCTGTTAATGCGCTTGTAGTGGTTGTAAACGGCTACCGAAAGCACTTTTTTAGCCTCGTGCTGACCTACTATATATTTATCGAGTTCGCTTTTTATCTCGGCGGGGGCTTTGAGGGGCACCGCGCTTTTTTCGCTGTCCTCAACGTCCGTCAACATATCTCCGCAAATGGTTACGCATTCGTCGCAGATACACGCGCCGTCTCTTCCCGTAATTAATTTTTTAACCAAATCCTCCGGTTTACCGCAGAACGAACAAAACTTGTTAGCTTTCAATTTTCACCTTAAAAAATTATTGATTATCTCTTATAGAACACTCTGTCTATAAGCCCGTACTCCTGCGCTTCCTGCGCGGATAAGTAGTTATCTCTGTCGGTATCCTTTTCTATTTCGGAAATAGGTTTGCCCGAATTTTGCGCGAGTATGGAATTTAATTTCTGTTTGGTTCTGAGAATGTGCTCGGCTGCGATTTTAATATCGCTCGCCTGACCCTGCGCGCCGCCGAGAGGCTGATGTATCATAATTTCGCTGTTGGGCAGGGCGTAACGCTTGCCCTTTGCTCCGCTCGACAAAAGAAACGCGCCCATCGAAGCCGCCATACCTATGCAGATGGTAGACACGTCGCACTTGATGTAATTCATAGTGTCGTAAATGGCAAGGCCTGCGGAGACCGAGCCGCCGGGGCTGTTGATATAAAGCGAGATATCCTTGCCGGGGTCTTTTGCTTCAAGGTATATGAGCTGCGCAACGACCGTGTTGGCTACGGCGTCGTCTATTTCGCCGCTCAAAAATATTATTCTGTCCTCTAAAAGTCTGCTGTAAATATCGTATGAGCGCTCGCCGCGCGAGGTCTGCTCTACAATGTAAGGCACAAGCGCGCCTTTTTCTTTTTGCATAATGCCTCCGTTTTTAAGTTTTTATATAAAATACTTAAACATAAAGTTCGTTGTTTTCGGAAAGGAATGCGAATAATTTGGTTATTATTATATCGCTCTTAACGTAATCGTTCTGTCTGGGGTCGATATTTTTAATATATTCCTCGTAGGTTTTGCCGACGGAAGCCGCCTGTGCGGTGAACTTCTCTTTAACCTCTTCTTCGGTTGCAACTATTTTTTCGGCTTTTATAATATAATCTATTATGAGCTGACCCGTTACGCGGGAAAGAGCCTGGTCTGCAAACTGTGCGCGGAAATCCTCCATAGAAATGCCCATATACTTGATGTATTCGTCAAGCGTAAGCCCCTGGGTTTGCAGTCTGTACGAGAAGTTATCAACCATTCCGTTGATTTCCGTATCAACCATTGCCTGCGGTATATCGGCTTTTGTGTGCTTGGAAAGCTCCGCAATAATGCTGTTTTCGGTTTCGTCCCTCGAACGGTTCTTTGCGCTTACTTCAAGTCTGTCGCGTACGCGCTTTTCGTAATCCGCAAGCGTTTCGCAGCCGGTATGCGCTTTAACGTACTCGTCCGTGAGCTCGGGGAGCTGCTTTTCGGTAATTTTATTGAGTTTTATGGAAAATACCGCATTTTTGCCGCGGAGGTTTTCAGCCTGGTAGTCGTCGGGGAATTTTACGTTGATGTCCTTACTCTCGCCTACCTTCATACCCTCGCACTGCTGCTCGAAACCGGGAATAAAGCTGCCGCTGCCGAGCTCGAGGTCGTAATTTTCCGCAGTGCCGCCGGGGAATACTTCGCCGTCTACCGAACCGGAGAAATCGATATTTACTTTATCGCCGTCCTTGGATGCGCGGTCGGTTACCTCTGTTTCCTTTGCGTCCTTTAAGCCGAGGCGTTTAACTTCCTTTTCAACTTCCGCGTCGGTAACATTATACTCATACTTTTTGATTTTTAAACCTGTATATGCGTCGATTGTTATTTCGGGTTTTACGGGGATTACCGCTTTGATTGTAACACCCTCGCCCTCTTTAAATTCGTCAACAGACAGTTCAGGGTCTCCAACCGTTATGAAATTTTCTTTTTCCTTGGCGATTACGGTATAATAATTTTCAACAAACAAGAGATTTAACGCGTCGTCGAAAAACAGCGACTTGCCGTAGTAGTTCTCAAGCACGTTCATAGGAACTTTGCCCTTTCTGAAACCGGGAACCGCATATTTGCCGCGTCCTTTTTTATAAGCTCTGAAAATTGCGTCTTTCCACTCTTCCTCGGTAAAAACAAGAGAAAGATTTACCGTGCTTTTTTCGCCTGCCGAATGTGTGTATTTCATATTTTTGCTCCTGAATAGGGATTATTCCCTTTTATTGTTTTTTTACCTGCCTATTTTAGCACACTCCGCCGTTTTTGAAAAGCGATTTGAGGTATCAGCATAAAATTATTTTACTTTTAACCGTTTTCGGGGTATAATGTTTTAAAAAAGGAGTGCTTATGCCGCAGGACGCTTATACTATAGGTTTTATAGCCGACGAGCTGCAGGGGCTGTTAAAAGGCGGAAAAATTTCCAAAATAGCCCAGCCCGAAAAAGATTTGCTCGCTTTTATTATATACACCGGAAAAAGCTCGGTTAAACTTGAAATATGTCTTTCGGCAAAGGGTTGCCGGATAAATATTGCGGACGGCGAAACAGTCGCGCCCAAAACCGCGCCCGCTTTCTGTATGCTTTTGAGAAAATATCTGCAAAACGCACAGATTGTTTCGGTTGGGCAAATAGACTGCGAACGAATCGTCTATATCGATTTTTTGTGCACTTCGGAATTCGAGCGCACGCAGATGAGGCTGTACGCGGAGCTTATGGGCAAGTACTCCAACGCCGTTTTAACCAAAGACGGAATAATTACGGGAGCGCTTAAGACAACCGCGCTGACCGACAGCGCAAAAAGAATACTCTTTAACGGCGCGCGCTACGCTCTGCCCGAAAAGCAGGATAAAACCGCGCCCGGAAACGTGGAAGCGCTTAAAAAAACGCTTGAAAATATTTCAGGCGACGCGGCGGCGTACATTGCCGACAGAGTGCTGGGCATAAGCTATGCAACCGCGTTGGATATTGTTGAAACTTACGGTGAAAAAGTAAGCGCGGAGGAGATTAACTCCTATATATGCGGGGGGTTACGCGCTCCCTGCGTTGTATTTACTAACGGCGAGCCGAGCGATTTTAAGGTGCGTTCCGCAGACAAAAACGCGCTCGGATTTAACAGCGTTACCGAGGCGCAGACCTACTACTACGCTTACGTTACGGCTAAGCGGGAGTTTACGGACTCAAAGAGAAAATGCGAAGCTGCGCTGTCGTCGGCAATAAAAAAATGTGAAAAGAGGCTGGCAAACATACAGGCGCGGCTGCACGACTGCCGTGATATGGAAACCGTGCGTTTAAAAGGCGAACTTATTACCGCCAACATATACGCAGTAAAAAAAGGCGACGAATTTTACGAGGCGTACAACTACTACGACGAGGCGGGCGGAAAAATAAAAATCGCGCTTGATAAAACGCTGTCCCCCGCTGATAACGCCCAGAAATATTTTAAAAGGTACGCCAAGTTAAAGCGCACGTTTACCGCCGTAAGCGAACAGAAAAAGGACGAAGAAAACGCTCTGAATTATCTGGAAAGCATACGCGCGCATTTGAACGCCGCGGAAAACACCGGGGATTTAAAGGAAACGGAGGACGAGCTGAGGCTTTTAAATCTTATAAAAACTCCCGCCGCAGACAGAAAAAAAGACAAAACAACACCGTTTCGCGAGTATGAAAAGGACGGATATAAAATTATTGCGGGGCGCAACAATATTTCAAACGACAGGCTTTTAAAAAGCATATCCGCCGACGATTTATGGCTGCACGCACAGGGATACCACTCCTCCCACGTTGCAGTACTGAGCAACGGAAAAGCCGTGCCGGACGCCGTGCTTTCGGCTGCCGCGGAAATATGCGCGTACTACTCCGCCGGACGCGGCGCGAGCAAGGTTGCCGTTGATTGCTGCGCGCGCAGGCTGGTTAAAAAACCGCCGAAAGCCAACGCGGGATTTGTAATTTACTCGGGGTATTCCACAGTTCTGGTTAAGCCGGACGCGCATACGGAGCTTTTACGTCTTAATTAAAGCGGAAACGCACAAGGAGGCAGCTATGCAAAAAAATTCCTTAATAACCCTTGCGTTATTTATTTTGAACCTGATACTTACCGCAGTTTGCCTTACCCTGCTTTTTTTAACGTTCAACTTCAAGAGCACGGCGCAGGACGGCGTTTTACATAATTACGGTGAATGGATTGTTGAAAAAAAGTCCACCTGCGCGGAAAAAGGCAGAATGTACCGGATTTGCGGCGACGAAGGCTGCACGCATATGGAATGGTCGGCAATGCCTCTGAGCAGTCACAATTTCAAAACCGAACTGCTGTCGGACAAAAAGCACGCTACGGTATGCACGGACTGTTCAGCCGAAACTGTTTCCGAACACGAATTCGATGAAAACGGCGTTTGTTCGGTATGCTCTTTTATACAGGGCAGCACGGCTCTGAAATACACATTTAACACAACCGACAGGTCGTACACCGTTACCGGACTTGACAACAGCGTGCTTACCGACGTTATAATACCCTCTGTTTATAACGAATGTCCCGTTAAGAGGATTGCGGACAACGCCTTCAAAGACAAGATTTATCTCAGGAGCATAAATATACCCCGCAGCGTTGTTGCCATAGGCAGCTACGCTTTCAGCGGCTGTAATTACCTTTCGGAAATAACTTTACCTGACAGCGTAACGTATATAGGCAGCTACGCTTTATACAATTGCTCGGCGCTTACAGACGTTACCCTGCCGAAGGGAATTACGTACATAAGCCAGGGAATGTTCAGCAGCTGCAAACGGCTAAGCTCGTTTGCAATACCCGACGGCGTAACCAAAATAAAGGATTACGCATTCAACAACTGTACAGTGCTTAAAAATATTCAAATACCGGACAGCGTAACCGATATAGGCGCAAGCGCTTTTCAGTTTTGCGCCGCGCTCAGAAGTATTAAAATACCCAACGGCGTAAAAACAATAAAGAGCTATACTTTCGGCTACTGTTCGCTACTTAGCGACATTCAGCTGCCGAATAATCTTATAAGCATAAACTATTACGCGTTCACAAGCTGCAATATGCTCCATACTTTACATCTGCCCGACACGCTTACAAACATCGGCGAAGAAGCGTTCAGCGGCTGCACTACTCTCGAAAAAATAATTATACCGCTGAGCGTTGAAAATATCGGCAATTACGCATTCCGTTCCTGCAACAATCTTACAATCTATTGCAAAAGTCCGTCTAAGCCCGAAGGTTGGCAGAGGTACTGGAATAATTTAGACCGTCCCGTAATCTGGGGGTATTAATCCGCGTTTGCAAGGGCTGCCGCAAAAAAGTATAAAACGCGTAAAATTTATCCATTATTTATAATGATGGAACAGTTGAATTTCAGTATTCTCGAAAAAATTTTTGATATGACGAAAATCGGCAGATACGTTATCGTTTCGGTTGATGAATTTTTTGAAAACGACGACGATAATTCGGTTGCCGCGCTTAAAAAAGCGCTCGGAGAGCTACGGTCGCAGGGGTATATCGATTTAAAATATTCCGGAGAGGATATGTTCTGCGTTGCGCCGTTAAAAAATTTACCGGAGCCTCCTCCTGCGGAGCAGCAATGCACGCCGGCAGGAAAACGGCGCGCAATTAAACTGCCGGATTTCCGCACGGCGTTTTTAGGCGGCGCGCTCGGCGGATTTGTCGGTTCAATGTTGGGCGGGCTGATAATTACCGTTATTTTTGCGGCGGTTTATGCTCGATAAATACGAAAACGAAATTATGTCCGCAATTTACGCCCTGTGCGACGGTACGGGCGGCTGCCTTATATCCTCTCCCGACATTCTTGCGGTGCTGCCGGAAAAGCACCGCTACTCCGCTGAAAAACTCGAGGACATCATTTTTACGCTCAAATGCGACGGATATTTCGACGTTATAACGTCCGAGCGCAAGGGCGAAAAGATGTACGTTATAAATTTAAAAGAAAACGGTTTCGCTTACAAACGCACGGCAAAACAAAAGCAGCGCGATATAACTTTTAAAATTTTTCTTGCGTTTATCGGCGCGGCTGCGACTTTTATATTCGGTATAATTTTAAAAGCCCTGTTCGGAAGATAATTATATAAATACCGTATTATTTAATTTGATTTTTGATTTTTGCTTTGATATAATATATGGGTAAAATAATTAAACTCAGGTAAAGAGATGAACTCACAAGAAAAAAAACATTCCATACTCATAACCGTAATCGCGGTGATTTTTTCCGTAATAGTATTTTTTGCGGCATTTTTAACTATGTGGTTCTGGGGCGACACCTATCCCGATTTCAACGAATTTCAGCGTGAGTTTGAAATACCGGGTCTTGACGAAGGCTCTACCCCGCAGGGTATGACAAATTTCAACTATAAAGTTTTAAACGAAAACGGAGAATATTCCGAAAAAACCACCCAGGATTATATTTTTATCAGCTCGTATATGAAAAACGCGCCCGCAAGAATTTACGTTACCGGCAAGCGCACCGGATATATTGGCTACGTTACGGTTAAAAATCTCGACGGCTCCGCCTATACCGGTCACGCGGGCGGAATTGCTACGAACGGCTACACGTTCTGGCTGGGTATGGACAAGTCCGTTCTGTGTATTAGAACGGCGGTAAACTCTGGCTATGAGCACATCGTGGACGAAATTATAAAAACGGCAAGAAATAACGGCGTTATTCAGGTTACAGGCTCGTTCAACGTCAACTGCAACGCGTCCTTTCTCGGCTACTACGACGACCCTCTGAATATTTACAACGACTCTCTTTACGTCGGCGAATTTTACAACAGTCGCTACCCCACGGACGAAACGAGTAAATTTACTTACTATAAAAACTCCGAGGGCAAGCTGATTAATCCAGACGACTATATTGTTGACGGCGACAGGTTTTATGAAGAAGCCGTTGACGAAAACGGAAAAAAGGTAAAGGGCGAAGAAGTTATTTACAAAAAGATATGTACAAACGCGGTAATGTACGAATTCGGAGCTTATCTCACCGATCCCCCCTCCTCTTACAACACCAGCAATAAATACGGCTTGTACGTAACCACCGTTAACGGAAAGAGCGTGCCCACAGTAAGGTCTATATATCTTCTGCCCGACGAAATACAGGGCGCGGCGTTTTCCGCCAGAACAAAGACGTCCGATGACGGCAAAACAACTACTATTTCCACAAAAACGCTTATTCTCTCGCAGAGCTATGCGCTTAAAAACTCCAATTTGCTCTGCTACGATTTCAATAAGATAAATTCCTCCGGTTCAACCTACAAAAATCTTACGGGTAAAAATTTTGTTTATCCCGACGCCGGAGAATACACTTCTTCCGTTTCGGTTTATTTTGTGGACGATTTTACGCTTATTAAAAATTATTCCGTGCCGAGTATGTCAGAAGGCATCTGCACGGTATGGGGCAAGCGCGACAACAAAATTTACGTACTGTTTGAATCGGCGGCTAAAAAATACAGTCCGTTTGTAAGACAGAAGTTAAACAGCGTTTACAGCTTTAAGCCTCCCGAAAATAATTAGGAAAATTATGGATAAGAAAAAACTTATAGCGATTATAGCCGCCTGCGCAGTTGCAGTCGGAGCGGCGGTAGCAATACCTGTTTCAATTGTAAATTGCAAAAAAGACAACGGACAGGACAACCCAAATACGGAAAATCCTCCCGGCCCGGACGAGCCGGAAAACCCCGACAAGCCCGCCCCCCCTACACCTCCCGCTCCGGGTAAAGACGTGACGTTCGATTATATTTCAGATATAGTAAACTTAGACGAAATCGACGAAGGAGCTACGGCGTACTGCGCCGCTACGTTCAACTACAACGTATATCAGGGCGGCGGAGTTTACTCCGAAACGCAGACGCAGGACTATTATCTGATAGGCGCGTACGTGGAAAACGCGCCCACCCGCTTTTACGTGTTTGGCGGAGAGAATAAACTCGGATACGTTACCGCGTACAGCCAGAACGGTTCCGAAAAAACTTATTTCAGCGGAAAGACGGGCGGAATAGCCGCAAACAATTACTGTATGTGGATAGCCGCCGAAAGCAAGGGCTACGCGCTGTCGCACTACTACCGCCCCGACGATTACAAAAGTTTTAGCGACAGAATTATACAGAACGCGGCAAACAGCGGAGAAATACTCATTACCGACACGTTCAACACAAACTGCAATGCGGATTTTATTTATTATTACTCCGACCCCGACAGCACAAACTATGACAAAGACGCGCTGTTTATAGGCGAGTACCACGGCGAAAGCCAACCCGATACCGACCATAAAATAGAGCACGACAAAGACGGCGAAAAAGTTAAGACTAACGCATATCTTATTCAATATAAGCCGCACGTGTCCTCCGTTTTAAGCTCGAGCACAAAAACAGGTTTGGTTGTGGCGCAGAGCCACGTACCCACGGTACAGCGCATTTATACAATGCCCGATAATATTACGGGCTTTGCGGTTGTTGAAGGCGATATGCTTTTAACGGACGGAGAAAAGCTGTTCTATTACGACTGGAATAAAATTAACGGTCCCGCAAACGTAGAGTATTTTAAAACGCTTACGGGCGAAGATTTTAAAGCGCTTGACCAGAACGGTCAGCCGATAGTTATGTCTGAAAGGCAGGTTTGTTTTATAGAAAGCGATTTTTACATTAAAAATTACCAACCAGAAATTGCCGTAAAATGGCTTTTTGCGGTTAACGGCGAGTTCTACGTAATGTAATTATAAATAGTTTTAAAGCCCGGGCAGGTAGTCCGGGCTTTTTTGTTAATTGAGTTTAAAGGTGATTTTTACGGGATTGTGGTCGCTGTACGCATACGCGGTATCTACCGTTGCTTCGCTTATTACGCTTACGTTGTCTGAAACGATAAATCCGTCTATTACCGTTGAATAATTAACGCCCTCTTTATAAGGAATATCCGCGCCGCGGCAGGTTGCCGCGTTCAGACTTGCGTGTATTTTATAGCCCTGCGCCACTTCGCTTTGGTGCAGAATGGAATTTTTGACCCAGTCCGGAGTTTTTTGTCCGCTCGGGAAATAGCTTAAAGCTTCTTCGTCGGAGCTGAAATTATCCGCTATCAGACAGTGGTTAAAATCGCCGCCCGCAATTACGTAGTTGCCCTTGTCCCTCTCTTCTTTTAAAACGGAGTTGAGCATATCGAGCTGCTTTTTGCGTATCGTACCTCCCTCGTCATATGCGGACATATGAAGATTTATCAATACGAGCATTTTTGCGCTGTCTTTAACAGGCAGATAGTTGACCGTAAAGCACCTGTCCAAATCGAACAGCTTATCTATAAACGCAGTGGTTACGGGAAACGAACGGCGCACCGCGTTCTCAGTTTTATAGCGCGAAAGCGTTAATATACCAGCGTCGGTTTTGCCTATCGGGTCGCTGAACGGATAAAACAGATTAGCGGTATGGAAGTTTTCGGCATAAACCGAGCTGTAACCGGAAAAAGCCTCCCGCGCCCGGGCGAGCATATTTATTTTATAGCTCCTGTCCGCCTTTTCGTCTACTTCCTGGAAAAAATAGAAATCGGCGTTTAGCTGCTTTGATACCGAGAGCTGACCCGATACGTTTTTTTCAACGTCGGATTTGCTCATACCTTTTGCGTACTTGCCGTAAACCTCCGTGCCGTCGTTCATAACTCCGGTATCCATAAAAAAGGAATATTCGGGAGAATATGCGCCGAAGCCGAGATTATACGACACGAGCGTATACTCTGCGCCAGCCGACACGGTATTTTCACGCGGGTTTTCTATTTGCAAACCGATATTGTCGTCAATGCGATAGTACTGAATAGCCACGTAAGCAACGTACCCGCCGACTACCGCCATAAAAGCCAAAACAAGCGCGAGTACCGTTATGCTTACGATTTTTATTATTTTTTTTGCTTTCATTTGCAGAACGCAAGGCAGGCTTTATAGAGCGAATAAATATCCGCTTTGGATATAACCTCGTAAGGCGCGTGCATTGAGAGCACGGGAACGCCTACGTCGATAGTATCTATGCCAAGGTTGGCTATATACATTGCAACCGTACCGCCGCCGCCCGCGTCTATCGCGCCGAGCTCGCCTATCTGCCATATTACGCCGTTATCCTCAAAGATATCGCGAAGATAGCCGAGATATTCGGCGGAAGCGTCGTTGGTGTTAGACTTGCCGCCCGCGCCCGTGTACTTGTTGACAGACGCGCCGCAGTTGATATAGCACACGTTGCGTTTTTCAAACACTTCGTCGTACGCGGGGTCGTATGCCGCCGTAACGTCTGCGGAAATGCACTTGGAGTTGTGCCTTACCTCTATGGGGTTTGCGCCGAACGAGTGAGCGATAGTGTCTATAACGTCAAGAATTACTCTGCTCTGCATACCCGTGTTGCCCACGCTGCCTATCTCCTCCTTATCGGCGAACACCGCCATTACGGTGTGCTTGCCGTCGGTATCGAATACAGCGCGCATTTCGGGATATGCGCACACCTTGTCGTCGTGACCGTAAGCCGAAATAAGCGCCCTGTCAAAGCCGACGTCGCGCGCCTTGCCTGCGGGCACGAAGCACAGCTCCGAGCACTGCAAATCGCTCTCCGTCAAACCGTATTTTTTATTGAGAAGATTTAAAACGTAATCCTTAACCGCCTCTTTTTCGTCGCCGTCCACCGTGGGAAGTCCGCCCACAACGGCGTTAAGGCTCTCCGCGCTGACTGCTTTACCTACGGTTTTTTCATTTTGCTGACGTCCGAGATGGGGCAGAATATCAGTAATATAGAAAATGGGATCGTTTTCGTCCTCGCCTATGCAAATCTCCTTTCTCCCGCCGCCGCGGAGCATTACAACGCCGTGCAGAGCAAGCGGAATCGTAGGCCACTGGTACTTTTTGATACCGCCGTAATAGTGCGTTTTAAAATAGCACAGTCCGTTGGCTTCAAACATAGGGTTGGGTTTTAAATCGAGGCGTGGCGAATCCACGTGCGCAACCATAATGCGTACGCCGTCTTTCGCCACGTCTTCCGTGCCGACTTTTATGAGGAATATGTTTTTGTGCCTGTTGATATAATAGCGTTTGTCGCCCGGCTTTAACTTTTCCGAAAACGAAAAAGGCGTAAAGCCCTGCTCTTTTGCAAGCTGTTCAGCTGTATGCGATGCATCGCGCTCGGTTTTAGAGTTGTTTAAAAACTCCTTATAGCCTTCGCCGAAATCGTAAATTTCTTTTAAAGTATTGCCGTCTGCCTGTTTATAGACGTTTTTCCTGTCGTATTTCAATTCCATTGTTAATGTATCTCCTTTTTATCTTATTTTCCTTATCATTATAACGCCGGTTAAGTTTGTTGTCAAGCCTTTAAAACTTACGCGGCGGGCGGGAATTAACAGTGTAAACAGTAATTATCAATTAAGTAACAAAATATCAATTTATTTTGTAATATTTTTTAAAAATTTGTAAAATTTTTATACTTTTTAATTTACTATTTGAAAAAAATAGTTTATAATATACGCAATGAAAATCCGCTTCAACGCAAAAAAAATAGCCGTGCTTGCAATACTCGTAGCGTTCGGGCTAATATCCTTTATATTTGAAAGTCTTTTTGAGCCCGTGCCGGGCGCAAAGCTCGGGCTTTCAAATATTTTTTCGCTTGCGGCTCTTATTATGTACTCGCCCTTGGAGGCGTTTACGGTAGTTGCGCTGCGCACGCTGCTCGGCTCTGTTTTTGCGGGGAATTTTTCGGCGCTGATGTACAGCTTTACCGCGGGAATGGTTTCCTGCGCGGCGTCGTCGCTGCTTGTATACTTCGTATATCCGAAAATTTCGTTTACGGCGGTTTCTATCATTTCGGCGGTATTGCATAATTTAACGCAATATCTCGTGTTTGTGTTACTCTCGGGCGCCAAAATAACGTTCGGATTTCTTGCGCTTTACCTCGTATTGCTCGCCGTGGTTTCGGGAGCAGTTGTAGGCGGAGCGCTTATTCTCGTTTTCAGAGGCGTGCCCAAATCCTCTTTTGATAAACTATTAACCAACAGTAAAGGAGAAACAATTTGAAAGCAGTTAAAGGAAAACACTTATTCGGCAGCGTACACCCGCGCGACTGCAAATCGGTTACTCAGGATAAGCCGCTTGAAAATATACCTGCGCCCGACAGGGTTTATATTTCCACGTCCCAGTCGTTAGGCAAACCCGCAACACCCGCGGTTGAAAAAGGTCAGCGCGTTGCGGAAGGGCAATTAATAGCAAAAAGCGACGGAGTTATTTCCTCGGAGGTTTTTTCGAGCGTGGCAGGCACGGTAACCGATATAAAGGATATGGCGGGCGCATCCGGCGCAACCGAAAAGTTTATTATAATCGACGCGGACAAAACCGCAACGGATACCTTCCGCTTTAAAAAGCTTGAAAACCCCGGCGCGGATGAAATAAGGGAGCGCATACGCGAATGCGGCATTGTAGGTCTTGGCGGAGCGGGATTTCCCGCCGCCGTTAAAATTGCGCCTAAAACGCCCGTAGACACGCTTATTTTAAACGGCGCGGAGTGCGAGCCGTACCTGACCTGCGACCACCGGCTGATGATAGAGCGCACGGACGAAATCGTGCGCGGCGCAAGATACGCGGCAAAGGCGCTGGGCGTTGACAATATAATAATCGGTATCGAGGCGAACAAACCCGACTGTATTGCAAAATTTGAACAGTACGACGATATTCAACCCGTAATACTCAAAAAGCAATACCCCACCGGCGGCGAAAAGCAGCTGATATACGCCACAACCGGCAGAAAAGTAGGGCTTGGCAAGCTGCCCTCAGACGTAGGAGTTGTAGTACAGAACGTTGCAACCTGCTTTGCCGTTTGCGAGGCGGTTGAGGAGGGCAAACCGCTTTACGAGCGCGTTTTAACCGTTTCGGGCAAGGCAGTTAAAGAGCCGAAAAATCTGTGGGTTAAAATCGGCACGCCCGTAAAAGACATTATAGACTACTGCGGCGGAGAAGCCGAGCCGCCTAAAAAAGTTGTTCAGGGCGGACCTATGATGGGCGCGGCGCTTGCAAGTTACGACGTGTATACCCGCAAAACCACTTCGGGAATACTGCTTATGACTGCGGACGAAGCCGCCTCCGAAGAGCCCACTCCCTGCCTTAACTGCGGCAAGTGCGCCGACGTGTGCCCTATGCAGATAATGCCTATGAACACGGCGTTTTACTCGGCTGCGGGCGACTTTGAGTCGGCGCTCAAATACGGCGGCACGGCGGCTTGCATAGAGTGCGGCGCGTGCGAATACGTATGTCCCGCAAGGCGACCTTTAATTCAAGCCATACGAAAGACGAAGGCTTACCTTCGCACCAGGAAATAAGGAGCTAAATATGGATAATTCGATAGTCGTTTCCACTCCTCCCCACGTAAAAACCAAACGCACCACGCGCGATATTATGCTTGACGTGGTTATAGCTATGCTGCCCTGCGCAATAGCGGGCGTAGTATTTTTCGGCTGGCAGGCGCTGTGCATAATACTTATGTCGGTTTTTGCGTGCATTGCAACGGAGTTTGTATATTTCTTTATAGCTAACAAGGGCTTTTCGCAAAAATGTAAAAAGGCGGGCGAAGTGTGCAGACGCTGGGCGCGTCAATTCGATTTGACCTCGGTTGTAACGGGACTTATACTCGCGCTCATACTTCCGGTTACCGATAAATGGTACGAAGTTTTTTACGAGGTTATAATAGGCGGTATTATTGCAATAGCCGTAGTTAAAATGATGTTCGGCGGAACGGGCAAAAACCTTGTTAACCCCGCGGCGCTCGCAAGGGTTTTTATGTTCCTGAGCTTTACGCTTACCGTTTACACAGCCTGTAAAGTTGACGCGATACTGCCGAGCACAATTCCGTTAAAGGACGGCACTGTTGTAACCGGAGCAACGAATATAAACGGCATTTTAACGCTTTCAAAGGGCAAAGACCCCGCCTCGTATTTGTCTAACCTCGACCTGTTTTTAGGCACCGGCGTACCCGGCTGCATAGGCGAAACGAGCAAAGCGGCGATACTGCTCGGATATATATACCTCGTTGTAAGAAAAGTATTGAAATGGTGGCAGCCCCTCCTGTTTCTGGGCGTGTTCGGCGTTTGCGCGGTGCTCCTTGCCGGGTTCACGTTTGATAGTTACACCCTGGATATATCGCTGTTTCTGCCCTCCATACTCTCGGGCGGCGCGGTATTCGGCGGCGTGTTTATGCTTACGGACTACGTAACTTCGCCAAAGGGCGGTTTAGGTCAGCTCATTTACTACATCGGCGCAGGCGTGCTGCTCGCGGTTTTAAGGCACGTAACGCAGATGGAGGTTATCTCCTTTGTAATTCTCATTATGAATTTGCTTGTGCCGCTTATCGACAAATACGCGATTAAAAAGCCTTTCGGTTACAGCAAGGCAAAAGCCGGAAAGGAGAGAAAATAATATGGAAAAGAAACCGTTTTTTAAAACCCAATCCTTTAAATGCGTTTTGGTGCTGCTCGTCATACTTCTTTTGAGCGGTTCTCTGCTCACCGTTGCGTACGGATTTATGGAAGTTACCGAGGAAGAGCGGTTCAACCGCGCGATAAATAAAATTTACGGCTATGAAATGAAAACCGAAGCGGTTGAGTTTGACGACGAACAAGGTGTTTACACGACTTCGGAAATTATCCTTGCGAGAAAGGACGCAAACGGCGACTACCTCGTGCAGTCCAAGGGCTCGGGCGGATACGCAAACACCGTTACCTGCTGGGTACTTGTAGACGTTGAGAACGGAAAAATCAAAAAGGTTGCCAAAGTGGTTATAGGCGGCAGCGACGGCGAAACGCTTTTGAACAACATCGATTATCTGGATAAATTCACAACCGTGGAATACACTGACGGCTTTGAATTTACACCGGGCAACGGATTCGTTACCTCCGGCGCGTCGATGACCTCTAACGCCATTGACAACGCAGTAAACGGCGCGCTCAACTTTGTAAACTCGGTGTGCTTAGGTATTGCCGACCCCTACGCGGACTATGAATACACCGATTATATAGATATGCCCGCAACGGTGGATAACTGGGTAATTTCCGACGGCGAAATTACGTATACGATTGTCACCAAAGACAACCGCCCCGCTAAATCGTTCACGTTCGGCGTGACCGTAAGCGCGGATAAAACAATAAAGGCGATAGAGATTATCAAGGCAGGCTCTGTTTCGGGCGGCAAATTAACCGCCGAACAATACAATGCGCTTGTGCAGGAGCAGGCGGAAAACGCCGTAGGCAAGGACATTGAATATTTTGCGTCAATTATAAACGGCGACAAGTCGCAGATAACTACGGGAGCAACGCGGAGCAATACGCTTTGCATATACGCGGGCGCGTTTGCGCTTGCAAATTACGACCTCGTAATAAACGGAGGTGAAAAAGAATGAACAAGTACAAAAAAATAACTCTTGACGGACTTATTTTCCAGAACCCCACGTTTATGCTTGTGCTCGGCACCTGCCCCACTCTCGCCCTTATCAATTCGGCGACGAGCGCGCTTGGTATGGGACTTACCGTTTTGGTGGTGCTCACACTTAGCAATATTATAATATCCGCGCTGAGAAAGGTTATCCCCAACGCGGTGCGCATACCCTGCTATATCGTAATTATCGCAACGCTTGTAACGCTTGCAAGAATGGTGCTTGAAAAGTTTATACCCGATTTGTACGACGCGTTGGGCGGCTTTCTCTCGCTGATTGTTGTAAACTGTATAATTTTAGGCAGAGCTGAGGCGTTCGCTAACAAAAACGGCGTTTCAGAATCCGCAGTAGACGGCATTTCAAACGGACTAGGATTTACGCTTGCGCTTACGGCGATGGGCATAATATGCGAATTACTCGGCGCGGGCTCGCTGTTCGGACTCAAATTATGGAGCTTTAAAATAAGCATATTTGCAACGCCCGGCGCGGGTACGTTCTTAATTTACGGACTGAGCATTGCCGTATTCACTTATATTATAGACTGCTTTGAGCGGTCAAGGCGGGTTAAAGCCAACAAGCTTGCGCGCTCTAATATGTTAGGGGAGGCCCAGAAAGTATGATATTCGTTGCAATAATTTTATCGGCGGTATTAACAAACAACTTTATAACCGTTAAAACGTACGGCGTTTGTCCGTTTTTGGGCGTATCTAAAAAGACTTCAAGCGCACTCGGAATGGGCGTTGCCGTAACCGTGGTTATGGCGCTTGCCACGGCAGTGACATACCCCATTTACAACTACGTTATGATAGCGCACGACAGCGCGGGAAACGTTCTTTGGGATTTCAGATTTTTGGAGATAATTTTCTTTATCTTTATAATCGCCTCGCTCGTGCAGATGCTTGAAAAGATAATTCAGAAGCTTTCGCCCGCGCTTTATAACTCTATGGGCGTGTACCTCCCTCTTATAACCACCAACTGCGCGGTGCTCGGCGTAACCGAGCTTGTAAAAGACAACTCGCTTGCGCAGGCTATGGCAAAGCTCGGCGTAACCAACTTTACTATGAATTTCGGCTGGGCAATTATGTACTCGCTCTTTGCCGGCATAGGCTTTACGCTTGTTATGGTTATAATGAGCGGTTTAAGAGAAAAACTCAACTGTTACAAAACGCCCAAAGCTCTTTCGGGGTTCCCCCTCGCTATGGTAACGGCAAGCTTTATTTGTATGGCGTTTATGGTTTTCTCGTATATATCGATATAAGGTGAATTATGGAATTACTTGCTATATCTTCCAAAACTTGGATAAATTTAGGCGTTGTGGCGGCAATTTTTGCTGGCACGGCAATTATTATAGGTCTTTTAATTCTGTTGGTGGGCAAAGTTTTTAAAGTTGACGTGGACGAAAAGGTTACAAAAATTTTAGAAAATCTTGCGGGCGCAAACTGCGGCGGCTGCGGCTGTTCGGGTTGCAGCGGCTTTGCCTCCAAGCTTGCGTGCGGAAACGGAAATCTTTCCGACTGTCACGTTACATCGCCAGAGAAAAAAGCCGAAATAGCTAAGCTTTTAGGCGTTGAACTCACCGACGAAGAGCCTACCGTTGCGGTTGTGCACTGCAACGGCGGCATCGAAAACTGCGCGGACAAATTCGAGTATAAAGGCAACCCCACCTGCGCTGCGAACAATTCGCTTTACGGCGGCAACAAGGCTTGCTCTTACGCCTGCCTCGGCTGCGGCGACTGTAAAGCCGTTTGCCCCGAAAACGCAATTGAGGTTACGGGCAGACTTGCGCAGGTAGACCCCGACAGGTGCATATCGTGCGGAGCGTGCATTACCGCCTGCCCCAAGCATATTATAAGCCGTATTCCTGCCTCCGCGCCCGTGTTTGTGGCGTGCTCGTCCGAGTGCAAGGGCAAAGATGTTACGGGCGTTTGCAAGGTCGGCTGCATTGCCTGCGGAATATGCGCGAGGAGCTGCCCCCACGGCGCGATTACTATGGTTAATAACCTGCCCGTTTTTGATTACGGAAAATGTACCGGCTGTCTAACGTGCGTTGAAAAATGCCCCAGACATATTATAATCAGCCGTAAAGTAGTTGCCGGGGAAACACCCAAGAGTTCCGCCTGACGGAATTTAAGGGGAAAGGGCTGTTTTCCGAGTCCGCCCTTTTCCCCTTATAAACCCCTTTACCCGAAAACTCCTCATATCCCCCTGCCCCCTTATTCTTTAAGGGGGTTTAATTTTGATTGATTTTTAGATAATTTTTAATTTAAGGGGAAAGGGCTGTTTTCCGAGTCCGCCCTTTTCCCCTTATAAACCCCTTTACCCGAAAACTCCTCATATCCCCCCTGCCCCCCTTATTCTTTAAGGGGGTTAATGTTTATAAATTTAAACAGCACTCTATGCCGATAAGCAAGCCTATTTTAAAGCCCTCTTTGTAATTCATTAAATCGCTTTCATTACATAAATCGCACTCTGCGTTGAACAACTTTTTGAACTCTTCTTTTTTATCTTCGGATAAATCTTTATCAAACATTTCCCATAAATCGATAAATTTTCGGTATCGCTTTTTATACGCTTCGCTCATTTTTACCGTTTCGGAATCACCGCGGTTTCCTAAATAAATTTCCTCTAATATTGAATACATAGAAATACCTCGTTTATATAATTAAATAAATTATATAGCACCTGTTGGGTGCAAGTCAAGTTTTTTTCACCCATTAGGTGCTATTTTTAAAAAAATTATAATGAGGGTTTTATGAATATATTAGAACAAATACAACTGAGGTTAGCAAGCGCGATAAAGGACAGTAATTTATCACAAACGGAAATAGCCCGCCGTTTAGGCGTAAAGCACCAACAAATATCCTGTTATGTACACGGTATTAAAATGCCGGCATTAGATACGCTTGCCAAACTATGCAAAATTTTAGATGAAGATACTAATTATATACTTTGTCAGGACTTACCGTTAGAATAAAAAAGCCGGCTTGTCGCAATGACAAGCCGGCTTTTTTATGTACTTTATTTAAAGTATTTAACGCCGCTTTCAAATATTTTCATATCGAAATTGCCGTTGAAGTTTTTATAGAGATTTTCGCCCTTTCTTTCGCTGTGTCCCATTTTACCGAACACTCTTCCGTCGGGCGAGGTTATACCCTCTATAGCCCACATACTGCCGTTGGGGTTGTAAGGGCTTTGCATAGTAATTTCGCCGTTCAAATCCACGTACTGTGTAGCTATCTGCCCGCCCGCCTGCATTTGCTTTAAAACTTTTTCGGGCGCGACTATTTTACCCTCGCCGTGCGATACGGGCACCGAGTAAACCTCTCCCACCCTGCAACCCGAAAGCCAGGGGCTGAGGTTTGAGGCAACACGTATATCGGTCATAGTTGAAACGTGCCTGGAAATGTTGTTAAACGTGAGCGTGGGCGAATTTTCGGTCATAGGGCACACCTTGCCGAAGGGCACAAGCCCGAGCTTTATAAGCGCCTGGAAGCCGTTGCATATGCCGAGAGCAAGACCGTCGCGGTTATTTAAAAGCTCGGTAATGCGCTCGGAAATTGCGGGGTTGCGGAAAGTGGTTGCAATGAACTTGCCCGAGCCGTCCGGCTCGTCGCCGCCCGAAAAACCGCCGGGAAAAGCAATTATATTTGCCCTGTCTATCGCTTTTATAATTGCCTTAACGCTCTCCTCGATATCGGCAGCCGACCTGTTTTTAATAACGAGAATTTCGGTCTGCGCTCCCGCCGCCTCGAATGCGCGGGCTGTATCGAGTTCGCAGTTGGTGCCGGGGAAAGCGGGTATAAACACGCGCGGCTTTGCTGTTTTTGTTGAAATATTCGTATATTTTGCGCCCGCGGTATAGTCGCAGTTTACGGCTTTGCCGTCTGCGGGCGCAGTTGCGGGGAACACACCGTCAAGGCGGTTTACGTATGCCGCAAGCGCCTCTTTATGGCTTACGGTTTCTTTGCCGAGGGTAAACGCGCCGCCTGTGGTTTCGCCGAGGTAAACGCTCGATAAGCCGTTTAATACGATTTGGTCTTCTACCGCTACTATAATATCACCGAAGCCCTCCGCAAACGCCGTGCCGGCCTCGCACTCAAAGTTAAAGCCGAGTCCGTTGCCGAAACAGGATTTTGCAACAGCCGCAGCCGCACCGCCCGCCTCCGTTACGGTAGCAAATTTGATTTGCCCCGCGCATATGCCGCGGTTAACGACATTATAGAGCGTTTTAAGATATTCAAAATCAGGGATTTGCCCCGCGTCCTTTTTAACGGGCAGAAGATAGAGCTTTTGTCCGGTTTTTTCAAGCACGTTTGTAATCAGCCCCGACGCCTTTGAGGGAGCGAGCGCAAACGAGATGAGCGTGGGCGGAACGTCTATATCCTCGAACGTGCCGCTCATACTGTCCTTACCGCCTATTGCGCCGAGCCCGAGATTTATCTGCGCGTACAGCGCGCCGAGAAGCGCGGACAAGGGCACGCCCCAACGCTTTTTATCGTTTCTGAGGCGCATAAAGAACTCCTGCAACGAAAGGCGTATATCGCCGTATTTTGCGCCGCTTGCCACTATTTTGGAAACGGAGGTTACAATGGAATAAACCGCGCCCGTGAACGGCGACGCCGACATAAGGTCTGGGTTGTAGCCGTAGGCGGACACCGTGCAGTCGTCCGTTTCGCCGCCAGTGAGTTTTGCCGCCATTGCGATTACCGGGGTGAGCTGGTATTTACCTCCGAACGGCATATATACGGATTTTGCGCCGATAGTGCCGTCGAACGTTTCGGAAAGTCCCTTTTTGGAGCACACGTTGAGCTGCGAAAGCGTGGATAAAAGCGAGTCCTTAAAGCATTTTATGCTTTTTTTATCAAAGTAGTTTGTTACGTTTTCGTTGATTTCCGCATCGGTTATCTGCTTTACGCCGTTGGTGTCGAGGAAATCGCGGGAAATATCTACTATGGCTTTGCCGCGGTGGTACATCTTCATTCTTCTGTCCGCCGTGACCGTGGCAACAACCGTTGCGGAGAGGTTTTCCGCTGCGGCAAGCGCGCTGAATTTTTCAACGTCGGCTTTGTCCACAACTACCGCCATACGCTCCTGCGATTCGGAAATAGCAAGCTCGGTGCCCGAAAGCCCCTCGTACTTTTTGGGGACTTTGTCAAGCTCTATTACAAGACCGTCGGCAAGCTCGCCGATTGCAACCGACACGCCGCCCGCGCCGAAGTCGTTGCACTTTTTAATCATTGTGGTTGCCTCTTTGTTGAGGAACAGCCTTTGCAGCTTTCTTTCGGTAAGCGCGTTGCCCTTCTGCACCTCCGCGCCGCAGGTTACAACCGATTTTTTATCGTGAGCTTTTGACGAGCCCGTTGCGCCGCCGCAGCCGTCGCGACCCGTTTCTCCGCCCAAAAGAATAATTTTATCGCCCTCTTCGGGTTTTTCACGGTAAATCATATCCGACTTTGCGCCGCCGACTACAAAGCCCGTTTCAAGCCTTTTAGCCTTGAATCCGGGGTGGTAAAGCTCGTCTACCTGACCTGTGGCGAGACCTATCTGGTTGCCGTAAGACGAAAAGCCCGCCGCCGCGGTTTTGGTAATTATGCGCTGGGGGAGCTTGCCGGGGAGCGTGTTTTCAACAGGCTCGGTGGGGTCCGCCGCGCCCGTAATGCGCATTGACTGTAAAACGTAGGTTCTGCCCGACAGCGGATCGCGGATTGCGCCGCCCAAACACGTTGCCGCGCCGCCGAACGGCTCTATTTCCGTGGGGTGGTTATGCGTTTCGTTTTTGAACATTACGGTGTATTTTTCTTTTTTGCCGTCAATGGTTGCGTCAATTTTTATGGAGCAGGCGTTTATTTCGTCCGACTCGTCGAGATTGTCGAGCTTACCCTCTTTTTTGAGCTTTTTAACAGCAATTGTCGCTATATCCATAAGGCAGGGGTACTTGTCCGTCCTGCCCTTATACAGCTCTGCAAAAAGGTCGCGGTAGAGCGCGAGCGCATCTTTTACGCGCGGGTTGTCGCCCTTGACTTCTATATTTTTAAGCTCGGTTGCAAAGGTTGTGTGGCGGCAGTGGTCAGACCAGTACGTGTCGATTACCTTAATTTCGGTTTCGGTGGGGTTGCGCCCCTCTTTTGCAAAATAATCGCGTACAAATTCCAAATCCTCCACCGACATAGCAAAACCCGATTTTGCGTGATAGTCGCGGATTTGTCCGGCGTTGAAGTTTATAAAACCGTCAACGTCCTTTACGTCGTCGGCGGGAGTTGCCGCCTGCGCAAGCGTTTTTGGCATTGCGAGCGTGACTTCCTCGCTCTCTACCGGGTTTATAAGGTGGCGTTTTATTTTATCAAGCTCTTTTTGGTCAACGCCAGACACTGCGTAAACGCGCGCGCATTTTATGAGCGGACGCTCTTTCTGAGTTAGAAGCTGACAGCATTGAGCCGCGCTGTCGGCACGCTGGTCGTACTGACCGGTAAGATAGGCAATTGCAAAAACGCTGTATTCCGCGGGGAATTTAACCTCGTTAAAATACACGTTATCAACGGGCGGCTCGGAGAATACGCTGGTTACGGCGGCTTTAAATTCGCCGTCCGAAAGCCCCTCCACGTCGTATCTTAAAAACTGCTTTACGTCTTTTACGGATATTTTAAGAAGATTTAAAATATCCTCCTTTATTTTTTTTGCCTGTAAATCGTTTTTCTTTTCTACAAAAATTCTGTAAATCATCTCAACCCTCGCGGTATTTGATACCTATGTCACTGCGGTACTGCATATTTTCCCAACTTATTTTTTCTATGGCTTTATATGCCTTTTCGCGGGCTTCGTCAACGGTTTTGCCCTTGGCGACTACGTTTAAAACCCTGCCGCCGTTTGTAACTAATTTTCCGTCCTTTATTGCAGTGCCGGCGTGCACTAACGTTACTTCGCCAACGTCGCCTATTTTTATTTCCTTGCCCTTTTTATATGAGAGGGGATATCCGCCGCTTGCAAGCACCACGCACACGCACGCGCCATCTTCCCATTCTATTTTTATATCCGAAAGTCTGCCGTCCGTTACCGCCTCGAATACGTCCAAAAGGTCGGTTTTGAGCATAGGCAGAACCACCTGCGTTTCGGGATCGCCGAAGCGGGAGTTGTATTCGATAACTTTCATTCCCTTGTCGGTGCGCATAAGCCCGAAATAAAGGCAGCCTTTAAACGTTCTGCCCTCGGCGTTGAGCGCGTTGACTGTGGGATATACTATGGTTTGCATAACCTCGGCTTCAAGCTCGGGGGTCCAGAACGGGCAGGGAGTAAACGTGCCCATACCGCCCGTGTTGAGCCCTTTGTCGCCGTCCTCCGCACGTTTGTGGTCGCAGGACGTGACCATAGGCACAACCGTTTTGCCGTCGGTAAAGGTCAAAAGCGACACCTCCTCGCCGGGGTTGTATTTTAAGCCTTGCAGGCACTCCTCCACAAGCACGGTATTGCCCGCCGAACCGAAAGTTTTGTTGAGCATTATGTCCTTTAAGCCCTCTTCCGCCTCTTTGAGCGTTTTGCATACAAGCACACCTTTGCCAAGCGCAAGTCCGTCGGCTTTTAAAACTAAGGGCGCGCCCTCCTGCCTTACGTAGACGAGAGCCTCGTTATAGTCGGTGAACACCCGCGCTTTTGCGGTAGGAATGCCGTATTTTGACATAAGCTCTTTGGAATAGGCTTTGCTCCACTCCACGATTGCGGCGCTTTTGTTAGGTCCGAAGCAGCGGATACCCGTTTTTTCAAGCTCGTCCACAAGTCCGAGCGCGAGCGGGTCGTCGGGCGTTACGACTACGTAATTGATATCGGGATGCGACAAAAGGAATTTTTTTACCGCGGCGATATCCATATAATCGACGTCCACGTTCTGCGCGATTTGCGCAGTGCCCGCGTTGCCTTTCATACAGTAGAGCTTATTTACCCTTTTACTCTTTTTTAAAGCGAGCAGAACGGCGTGTTCTCTGCCGCCGTTGCCAATAACTAAAATGTTCATAAAACTCCTTTCGTAAATTTTATTTGCAGTGATAAATAAAATTTAACGATTTAAGGGCTTCTCGCCCTCCGCACGCAATTTATAAGGGCTCACAAATATAAGATTGCGCGCGTTCACCCCGCTGAGGTTGCTGCCGCAACAAATTGGGGTGTGCTGCGCAAAAGCGTGGTTTTGCTTGCACAAGTTAAATATTTACAACGCTCCCCCTCATAGAGGGTGAGCCAAGTATACAGTTGTATAAAAACGCGGAGATGCGGCGCATTACCCTTTATTTTAAAACTTAGAGAAGCAAGCCCCGTTGTATGAAAACGCGGAGAAACGAGCAGAACGAGGAGCGCGAGGAAAACCCGAGGGAGTTTACTAAAACGTAAATGACTGAGGGTTGCCGCAGCGCGACAAAGTTATGCGAAGTTTATACGCGTTTTGCGGGAGCAAGAGCGTAAGCGATTAGTGTTTAAAGTGTCGGTCGCCGACAAACACCATCGCAATCCCCGCCGCATTGCAGGCTTCTACCGAATCCCTGTCGCGTATAGAGCCGCCGGGCTGGATTATTGCGGTTATGCCCGCCTTTACGCACTCTTCAACGCAGTCTGCAAACGGGAAAAACGCGTCGGACGCCATAACGGAGCCCTTAGCCTCCGCGCCCGCGTGCGCTATTGCCTGCTGCGCCGCCCAGATACGGTTGGTCTGACCCATTCCTATACCCGTGGTTCTGCCCGCCTTGCCTATAACTATTGCATTTGATTTAGTGTGTTTTACTACTTTCCAGGCAAATTCGAGCGCTTCGATTTCCTCTGCGGATGGCGCTCTGTCGGTTACGACGCCCAAGCCGTATGCGTATTTTTCGCCGCCGTTTGCGCCTGTGCTCTTTTCAACCCCGGCTTTGGTTGTGAAAAGCTTTTTGTCCTCGCCTGCGATAAGGCTTTCGTCGTACTGCTGTACGAGCAGACCGCCATATACCTTTTTCATATCGTAAGCCGTGGCTTCGCGCTTTGCGGCGATGTCCGCAATCTGCAAAAGACGTATATTTTTCTTCTGTTCGAGAATTTCAAGCGCCTCTTTAGTATAGTCGGGCGCCATTACTATTTCAATAAAAATTTTGTTGATTTCGGTTGCCGTAGCCGCGTCCACCGTGCCGTTGATTGCGAGTATACCGCCGAAAACCGAAACGGGGTCGCTGTTGTACGCGCGCATATATGCCTCGTACACGTCCTTGCCGGTGCCTACGCCGCAAGGGTTTGCGTGCTTGCAGGCAACTACCGCGGGAGTATTACCGTACTCTTTTAAAAGCTCGAGCGCGCCGTTTGCATCGTTGATGTTGTTATAGGAAAGCTCCTTGCCCCAAAGCTGTTTTGCCGAAGATAAAGAGCCCTTGCGCGTAAACTGCTCGTTATAGAAAACAGCCTGCTGCTGGGGATTTTCGCCGTAGCGCATATCCTGCGCCTTTTCATAGGCAAACGTTACCTCGTCGGGGAAAGTTATACCAAGCTGCGAGGCAAGGTAGTTGGAAATAAGACTGTCATAAACCGCGGTATGCGCAAAAACCTTGTACTGCAAATATTTTTTGGTTTGGAGAGTTACGCCGCCCGCTTTGAGCTCGGACAACACCTTGTCATAGTCCTTGGGGTCTACGATAACCGCCACGTCCTGATAGTTTTTAGCGGCGGCGCGTATCATAGTAGGTCCGCCTATGTCGATATTTTCAACGCATTCCGCAAAATCCGCGCCCTTGGCAAGCGTCGCCTTGAACGGATAAAGATTAACGCAGACTATATCTATCGTATTGACGTTGAGCTTTTTAAGCTGAGCCATATGTTCGGGATTTGAGCGCATAGCAAGTAAACCTGCGTGCACATTGGGGTGCAGCGTTTTTACTCTGCCGTCAAGACATTCGGGAAAGCCTGTAATTTCTGATATGCCTATTACCTTTATGCCCGCCTTTTCAAGCGCGCTTGCCGTGCCGCCTGTAGAGATAATTTCAAAACCGCACTCTACGAGTCCGCGGCAAAACTCCACAACTCCCGCCTTGTCCGATACGCTTACAAGCGCTCTCTTTTTCATTTCCATAAAATTTAATCCTCCGTATTAATCTATCGTAACTTTATTGCCCTGTTTTTTTATTTTGCCGAGGCACAGCTTTTTAACGCACTCCGGCAGCAGCTCGTGCTCCTTTTCAAGCACGCGGGCTTGCAGCGTTTCGGGAGTGTCGCCCTCTTTAACCTCCACTGCGGACTGCGCTATAATCGCGCCGCCGTCGGGTATTTCGTTTACGAAATGCACCGTGCAGCCCGTAATCTTCGCGCCGTAGTCGAGTACGGCTTTATGTACTTTAAGCCCGTAATATCCCGCGCCGCAAAAAGCGGGGATAAGCGAGGGATGAATGTTTATTATTCTGTCCTCGAACGTTTTAATAAAACTTTCGGGAATTATTTTGAGCCAGCCCGCAAGAACTATATAATCTATGCGGTGCATTTTTAAAAGCCGTGAAAGCTCTGAGTACAGCGTATCAAGGTCGGAGTAGTCGTTTTTCGCGAATACAACCGCAGATATGCCGTGCTTTTCGGCTCTTTCTATTGCACCTATACCGTGTTTGGAGGCAACCAGAAGCGCTATATCGCAAAATTTACCGCGTTCGTTTGCGTCGATAACCGACTGAAAATCGGTACCGCCGCCCGATGCGAAAACGGCTATGCGCTTCATTTGAGTATAACCCCGCTGCCCTTTACGGTTTTGCCGAGAACAACGCATTTCTCGCCCGTTTTTTCGAGCTGGGAGACAGTTGCTTGCACGTCTTCTTTTTTAACGCATACAACCATACCTATGCCCATATTGAAGGTGTTGTACATCTGCTCCTTTTTAAGTCCGGATCTCTGCTGCATTATACGGAAAAGCACAGGCAGTTCATATGACGCCGTATCGATTACGCAGCCTATTCCCTCGGGGAAAATGCGGGGAATATTTTCAATAAAGCCGCCGCCCGTAATGTGCGCTATGCCCTTTACCTTAACCTTTGAAATGAGCTCTAAAATGCTGTTAACATAAATTTTCGTCGGCGTTAAAAGCACGTCTATGGGTCTTGCCCCCAGCTCCTCGTCACATTTTTTAAGGACGTTGATATCCTCGCCCCAAAGCTTTCTTACGAGCGAGTAGCCGTTGGAGTGAACGCCGCTCGACTTAATGCCGATAAGCACGTCGCCTGACTTGATGTTTGCGCCGTTTATTATTTTTTTGCGGTCTACAACACCCACGGCGAATCCCGCTACGTCGTAGTCGCCATCGGGATAAAAACCGGGCATTTCAGCCGTTTCGCCGCCTATTAAAGCCGCGCCAGACTGTCTGCAACCCTCGGCAACTCCCTTTACCACTTCCGCAACCTTTTCGGGGCTTAAAGCTCCGGTTGCGAAATAGTCCAAAAAAAACAGAGGCTTTGCGCCCTGACAAACTATATCGTTAACGCACATTGCAACTGCGTCGATACCTATTGTATCGTGCTTGTCCGCGATGATGGCGTATTTAAGCTTTGTTCCCACGCCGTCCGTGCCGGCAACGAGAACGGGGTTTTTAACGTCCTTAGGCATAGCGAAAAATCCGCCGAAAGAGCCTATATCGCCGAGCACGCCGTCGGTATATGTAGATTTGACGTGCTTTTTCATAAGCTCTACGGCTTTATAGCCTCTCTCCACGTCAACGCCGCTGTCTTTATAAGAAATTGCCATTTTTATCTCCTTAATGTTAATTAATCCAATTTGTGTTTATCTATTTCGTAGTTGTCCATAGAATACGGATAATCGCCGTTAAAACAGCCCAGGCAAAAGCCCGTTTTTGCGCCGTTGCAGGTTTGTAAAAGCTGGTCTACGGTAAGGTATTTTATGCTGTCCGCGCCAAGGCTCTCGCAAATCTGGGTTTCGCTTTTATACGCGCCTATAAGCTGCGAATAAGTTTGTATGTCTATGCCGAGGTGGCAGGGATGTTTTATAATCGGAGAACAAATTCTTATATGTACCTCCGACGCGCCCGCATCCCTGAGCATTTTTATTATTTTGCGCATCGTTGTACCGCGCACTATTGAGTCGTCGATAAGAACGACGCGTTTGCCGCGCACGTTGCCGCGCAGTGCGTTCATTTTTAAATTCAGGCTGTTTTCGCGCTGACTCTGGTCGGGCTGAATAAATGTTCTGCCCACGTACCTGTTTTTAGCAAGAGCCTCCACAAAGGGCAAGCCGCTTGCTTCAGCGTAACCGCGCGCCGCAACGTTGCCCGAATCCGGCACTCCCGACACAATATCCGCCTCCGCGGGATATTCCTTTGCAAGTATCGTGCCCGCGCGCTTTCTCGCCTCGTACACGCTCAGCCCGTCCATAACCGAGTCGTGGCGGGCAAAATACACGTACTCGAAAATGCACATCTTGCTCTTTTCGGGTAAACCGTCCATCATATGCGAATGTACGCCGTCGCCGTCTATAACCGCAATTTCGCCCGGAGCTACGTCCCTTAAAAAGTTTGCGCCGACCGCGTCGAGCGCGCACGTTTCGCTGGCAACCAGAAAGTCGCCGTTTTTTTCTCCCAGACAAAGCGGACGTATGCCGTAAGGGTCGCGTACGGCAATAAGACTGTCGCCCGACATTATAACAAGCGCATACGAGCCTTTTAATTTAAGGCAGGCGCGCTTTATGCCGTTAAGCAAATTACCGTCCGACAGGCTGTTTATAAGTATTGCGATTACTTCGGAATCGATACTCGTCTGAAACACAGCGTTTGCGGCGATTAGCTCGTCGCGCAGCTGCTTTGTATTTGTCAGATTGCCGTTATGGGCAACGGCAAGTTTACCGCACTTGCCCGAAAAAACTACGGGCTGGGCGTTTAGCAGCTGGCTTGCGCCCGTAGTTGAATACCTGACGTGCCCTACGGCGATATCGCCCTCGGGAAGCTCGAACAACTTACCGCCCGAAAACACGTCCGCAACCAGCCCCATTCCCTTATAATACGCCATTTTATCGGCAAACGAAACGGCAATGCCGGCGCTTTCCTGTCCTCTGTGCTGTAACGCGTACAAGCCGTAATAAACGGTTTGAGCCACGTCGCGGTTTTCCTGCGAATAAACGCCGAATACACCGCACTCTTCGTGAAACCGGTCGTCAATTTCCTGCATATATTTCTCCGTTTGGGCTTATTCCTTGCCCGTCCAACAGTAGGTGCAGAGCTTGCAGGGCTCAATACCTATTGCCTCAGTCAGTCCCTCGATGGACTGGAATTCCAACGATTCAAACTGGAATTTATCGCATATAGCCTTACGCATAGCCTTGCCGCGTTCGGTTTTGGAGTCGGAATATTCAGCCATATGCTTTAAGCCCTCCTCGCCCTCCAACTCCATAATAGTACGGCGCGTTATAAGCTCCATATCGCTTGTAGAACGCGAAAAATTCAGATATTTACAGCCGTACATTATCGGCGGACAAGCCGAACGCATATGCACAGCTTTTGCGCCGTGCGAATAGAGGAATTCCACCGTTTCTTTGAGCTGCGTTCCGCGCACTATTGAGTCGTCCACAAGCAAAAGCCTTTTACCCTCTATAAACTCGTGAACGGGTATGAGCTTCATTTTTGCTATTTTATTGCGGTCTTCCTGGTTGACCGGCATAAAGCTGCGCGCCCAGGTGGGAGTATATTTTATATACGGTCTTGCAAACGGCGCCTTGCACGCGTTTGCATAACCTATTGCGTGCGGAGTGCCCGAGTCTGGAACTCCGCCCACGTAATCTATTTCGTCAAAGCCGTACGTGTGCGAATCGTTTTCGGCGAATATCGCGCCGTTTTTACAGCGCATCATCTCAACGTTTATTCCCTCGTAAGTAGAAGTGGGATATCCGTAATACGACCAGAGAAACGCACATATGCGCATCTTTTCGCCCGCGGGGGCAAGCTGCGTTATTCCGTCCGCGGAAATTTCCACTATTTCAGCGGGACCTAACTCGCGCTCGTCCGTATAGCCGAGCTTTTTATATGCAAAGCTCTCAAACGAAACACAGTAACCGTCGCCGCATTTGCCTATCTGAACGGGCAGTCTGCCCAGCCTGTCGCGGGCGGCTATAAGCGTGCCCCTGTCGGTGAGAATAAGTATCGACGCGGTGCCTTCTATCTGCTCCTGCGCATATCTTATACCCTCGACAAAGCTGTTTTTGCTGTTTATGAGCGCGCCGACTATTTCGTTAGAGTTAACTTTACTGCCGGTCATAGCGTCGAAATATCCGCCGCCGCCGAGCACTTTTTTTATAAGAGCGGGCGCGTTGTTTATTATGCCCGTCGTACAGATTGCATACGTTCCGAGCCTCGATACCATTAAAAGCGGCTGCGGGTCGGTGTCGCTTATACAGCCGATTGCCGCATTGCCGGACATCTGCGATAAAATACGCTCGAATTTGGTTCTGAACGGCGCGTTTTCGATATTGTGTATTTCGCGCTGCAAACCGATAACTTTATCGTATGCCGCCATACCTCCGCGTTTTGTACCGAGGTGCGAGTGATAGTCGGTACCGAGAAACACGTCGAATACGGCGCCGCTCTTTTTTACCGAACCGAAAAATCCGCCCATTATTTATTCTCCGTAAGGCGTTTGAAAATTTCTTGGTATGCGTCCTCTACTCCGCCGAGATCCCTGCGGAATCTGTCTTTGTCAAGGCTTACGTGCTTAGTTGTATCCCAGCTGCCCGCTTCCCAGAAACGGCAGGTGTCGGGAGAAATTTCATCAGCCAAAACTATCTGTCCTTTATATCTGCCGAACTCGAGCTTGAAGTCGATAAGGTCTATATTCATTTGCTTAAAGAACGCTATCATAGCGTCGTTTACGGCAAACGCCATAGTCTTTATGGTGTTTATCTCCTCTTCGGTTGCGAGGTTTAACGCAAGAGCGTGATAATCGTTGATTAAAGGGTCGCCCAAATCGTCGTTTTTATAGGAAAATTCTATTGTGGGCGCGGAGAATTTAGTGCCTTCCGCCACGCCGTAACGTTTGGAAAAACTGCCTGCGGCAACGTTGCGTATAATAACTTCGAGAGGAACTATCTGAACCTTTTTCACAACGGTGTTGCGCTCGTCAATCTGCTCTACGAAATGGGTGGGAATACCCTTTTGCTCGAGCATCTGCATCATACGGTTGCTCATAACGTTGTTTATTACGCCCTTGCCCGAAATAGTGCCCTTTTTAAGCCCGTTGAACGCGGTTGCATCGTCCTTGTAAGATACGATTACATAGTCGGGATTTTCGGTTGCGTATACCTTTTTTGCCTTACCCTCGTAAAGCTGCTCAGTTTTCTGCATAATTTTTTCTCCTTTTTATAAATGAATATTAAAACCCGCAGGCAAAATATTTACGTGCGGGTTGAATTTTAAGTTTGCGAAATCTCACTCCGAAGAGCTTGGTCGTCGGCGTTGATTTTGTTTTTCATATTGAGCTTGTACTCTTTGAGTTTTTTTGATATCCCGGGGTATTTTATACCGAGTATCTGTAACGCGAGCAAACCCGCGTTTTCCCCTCCGTTCACCCCGACCGTTGCTACGGGTATGCCGGACGGCATCTGCACTATCGATAAAAGCGAGTCGAGCCCGCCCATCATATCGGTTTTTACAGGCAAGCCTATTACAGGCAGCGTGGTGTTTGCAGCTATTACTCCGCCGAGATGCGCGGCTTTACCTGCGGCGCATATTATTACCTCGAAACCGTCTTTTTCTGCGTTTACCGAAAACTCGTGCGCTTCTTCGGGAGTTCTGTGCGCGGAAATTACCCTGACTTCGGTTTGTACCCCGAAATCTTTGAGTACGCTTACGGCGGGCTTTACAACGCCGTAATCGGACTTACTACCCATAAGCAATGCTACTTTCATATTTCACCTCGCGAATTATACTGAAATATTTTACACATACTTTTCGTATGGTTCTTTTATATATAATTTTTGCCGTTTATATATTCGCCGTCAATTTTTACTCGGTAATGCTTATTAAATCTCAGCGCGACGAGTGGGACGGAAACGACAAAAAAGCCGCAGGCGACGGAAAAATTATACTCGCCGCCATTTTGGGGGGCGCGCTTGCCATTTACGTAAGTATGTTTATTATGCGTTACCGGCTTAAAAATCTGCTGTTTATGATTTTAATGCCCGTGATAGCCGTTATTAACATTTACTTCTTTTACGTTGCGTTCCGTTCCGGCTTTTCTATGCTGGTTGTCTGACGCATTTATTATATCACAAAAACTCCGTAAATAAAAACGTTTAACAGTCTATTTTTATAAAAAAATTTTGCCAAACCGCGTGTTAAACAGTTGACAAAATTAAATTACTTTTTATTGACGAAAAAGTTATTGAATACGCGGCTCACAAACCCGCCGAAAAAACGGCAAAACACGTTAAAGGTTAAAAACAGCGCGAATTTTAAATAGAAAATTTTTTGCATAAGACGCATTGCGCCGAATTTAAATTTAAGCCCGCGTACATACTTTTTATAAACCGACGGTTTGCCGAGCGCAATAGCTTTTGCACAGTGCTTGCCTGAGCTCAGCCCGTATCTGAGCCCCGACAGCGTGAGCGGGTCGCACGCGCCTGCCGCGTCGCCTGCAAACATTACGTTTTTGCCGTAAAACGGCTGTCCCGCGCCTATGGGCGTAAACGCGCTTTTTAAATTATCCGTTCCGATGTTAAAGCCCTGTTCCGCAAGAAAGTCGGAAAATATTTTTTTATAGTCCCTTTTACAGGTAAAAACGTCGGTTAATCCGACGTTTGTTATACCGTCGTAAGAGCTTACCCAGGCATAACCGCGTTTTGTAACGCCGAAATGAATTTCTATCGACTGCGGACGGTCGCTTTCAAAAGTCATTTGCATAGCTATATTGCGCTTTTTATTTTTGCGGTATCTGCTGCCGAACCCCGTTGTACCGTCTGCAAAAACCAGGTATCCGTAGCCTATACGCCTGCCGCCTTTGAGAATAAGCGTGTCGGATTTTAAATCGTGTCCGGTTATTACGGTATTTTCCGCAACGGCAACGCCTTTGGATACCGCAAGCCCGTAAAAGGCGTTGTCGAGCTCTACCCTATCTATTTTTCTGTTGGTATACAAGAATTTGTTATTGATTTTAAGACGGTTTTTATTTTTATAAACGATATTGAAATCTTTTATAAGACTGTAATTACAGCCGTCCACGTCGAGCCCCGCCTTTTTATACTCCTCCTTGGTTTTGGAGGTCAGGTAGCCCGCGCAGCATTTATATCTCGGGAAACGGCTTTTTTCGATAACGAGAATATCGTTCACGCCGTATTCAATAAGATTGAGCGCGGTTGAAAGACCGGACGGACCGGCTCCGACTATTATTACCCTGTAAAAATCGTTTAACTTCATACGGCTTTGTTTATTCCAGAATTTTAAGCGACGAGTTCATATCTGTTTTTACTATTTTTTTATACAGCAACCTGGTAGATATAAAACAGAACAGCATTGTAATAAGCGGCGACAGCAGCCACGTCCACCAGTTCATATCGGCAACCGCGCCGAAGTTTATGAACTTGAAAACAAAGTCTAAAAACAAAAACCCGAAAGGCAGACCCAGAACGGCGCCTATAAACGAAAGAACGTATACCTCGCGATAGACGTATTCGCTTACCTCGCGGTCGGAATAGCCGAGCACCATAAGCGTGGCTATTTCTCTTGTACGCTCGCTGACGTTTATGTTGGTCAGATTATAAATAACAAGCGCGCACAAAACCGCGGAAAAGACTATAAGCGCAATCGAAATCGCCAGAATAGACTGCGCGTTGCCCACCTTTAAAACGCAGTCGGTAAGACCCATTCCCGCAAGCACGAGTATTGACGAGCCCATAACCGATACAACCGTCATAAGAAAACGGCTTTTAAATAAAAACACGTTGCGCATAGTGGACTTGTGCTTGAAAGAGAGTCTGTTCCATACGGGTTTTATGCGCTCCATAAGTACTTTTTTACCAGTTTTGGGCGCTTTGGGCGTGAGAAGCCGGGCGGGCTTATGCCGTACTATGCTCATTCCCGCCGCAAATGTTAAAATAAGCGTTGCAAGCACTATTATACCGAGCGTTGAAAAATAATAAATGAAATTCGACGCCGCGGGAAAAGGCGGCATATCGTACTGTATACCAAACGCACAGTAAATTATATACGTCAACCATATTCCCCCGAACGAAGCGAGCAAGCCGCCGATAACCGTACCCGCGAGCACGAACAGCAGATATTTGAATATTATAGATAAATTACCGTAGCCGAGCGTTTTTAAGCAGGCTATCTGCGCGCGCTCCTCGTCGAAAAGCCGCGACATAGTGCTGTAAACAACCAGCAGGGTTACAAGCAGAAAGAACACTACTATTATTATGCCTATCTGCCCGACCTTTTCGGCATACCGGTCCATTGCATAAAAGCCCTCGTTTTCAAAAATCGTTAAAACGCGCACGGCAGGCTCGCCGTTACCGTCAACGCCGAAGAGCCGCTCAATGCTTTCCGCACTCTCCTTTACCTCCATTTCGTATCTTTCCGAAAAGTTTTTAAATGTTGAACGCTCGGGCAGAGCAATATATAAATCGTTTACCGTCAGGGGCGCGGAATTTATATAAACCACTTCTCCCAGATACTCGCCGTCGTAGCGGAAGCTGCGTTCTTTTGTGCGTAAAAGCAACATAGGATTTATGCAAATACCGCTTATTTTAAATTTCTGTTCTCCGCCCATAGGCAGGCTTACAGATACTTCGTTGCCTACTGAATTTTCTTTATAATCGTCCGTAGCGCGTTCAACAAGCACTTCGTCCGCCGCTTCGGGCAGTCTGCCTTCTATAATTTCAAGTTTATTTACGTTTGCGGCGTTAAGGTCGTAATTATAAATGCGCGTTATAACTCCCGTATCCTCGTTTTTGGTTTCGTATGTAAAGAGTTTTACAAGGTCGTACTGTTCGGAAAAACCGTCAAAATAAGACAGCTCGGACTGCGTAAAGCCCGTAGCCCTCGAACTTTTTACGTATAAGTCCGACATATTATGATTTTTATAATATTTATCGGACGCAACCTTAATTCTGCCGTCAACCTCGCCTATGCCCGACATAAAGCTGACGCTGACAAGCACGATTGCCGTTATCGTTATAAGACGCGCCAGGTGCTTTTTAAAAAGCCGCAAAGCGCATTTAACACCCGCTTTCATCACCACTCAATCTCCTCTATCGGTCTGGGATTTGCGTTTACCTCTATGCGCTCGATCGCGCCGTTTTTGATAAACACCACCTTATCCGCCATATCTTTTAGCGCCTGGTTGTGCGTTACCACAATTACGAGTTTACCATTCTTTTTGCAAACATCGTGCAGCAGTCTTAAAATATTTTTCCCGGTATTGTAGTCGAGCGCGCCCGTAGGTTCGTCGCAAAGAAGAAGCTTGGGATTTTTAGCAACCGCGCGGGCGATACTCACCCTCTGCTGCTCGCCGCCGGAGAGCTGCGCGGGGAAATTTTTTAAACGGTCGCCCAACCCCACTTCCTTTAAAACCTCTTCCGGATTAAGACTGTCGGGGCATATTTCGGTTGCGAGCTCCACGTTTTCGAGAGCGGTTAAATTAGGCATAAGATTGTAAAACTGGAATACAAATCCTATTTCGGTACGCCTGTAACGGCAAAGCTGTTTTTTGTTAAGTCCGGATACCGTTTTTCCGTTGAGGGTAATTCCGCCCGAGGTCACGCTGTCCATCCCGCCCAGAAGATTTAAAAGCGTTGTTTTTCCCGCGCCGCTCGGTCCGAGTATTACAACAAACTCGCCGTTGTCGAGATTAAAGGACACATCCATAAGCGCGTGAAATGTTCCCGCCTTGCTTACGTAGTCTTTACAAACGTTTTCAAGTTGAAGTAATTGCATAAATACCCCCTATTTTAATTTCGTATCTATATTATATCATATAAATGTAAAATTTGCGAGATTTTAAGGAAAAATTTTTTATCATTTGCGTATACAAATCAAAAAAAAAACGTGGTATAATTATCCATAGAAAACATTATGATGAGCGAACTCGGGCGCGAAACCGTTTCGGCGTACGCGGCGGCTAAGGGCGGGCTTAAAATGCTTACGCGCAACATCTGCTCGGAATACGGCGAATACAACATTCAGTGCAACGGCATAGGCCCCGGCTATATAGCCACACCCCAGACGGCTCCGCTCCGCGAAAGACAGCCGGACGGCAGCCGCCATCCTTTCAATTCTTTTATTATTTCCAAAACGCCCGCCGGCAGATGGCTTGAAGCAGACGAGCTCTCCGGTCCCGCGGTGTTCCTCGCTTCCGACGCGTCCAACGCTGTAAACGGACATATTTTATACGTTGACGGCGGCATTCTCGCATACATCGGCAAACAGCCTAAATAAATTTCAAGTGCATATATATAATCGTAATGAACGAAAACAGCACATCCGTAAAACCCGATAAACAGCTTATAAACGAGTTTGCCCTCGGTATATACCGTGATTACCGCGACAATCCGCGCGTTGATATACTTATGGAAAATACTTGTTTCAGCGCAGGCAAATGAACGAATTATTACTTTTAGGCTCGGTTGTTCTAATTTTCGGAACGGCGATTTTAGCATATTTTCTGTTCGGTAAAACGGGGCTTTACTGCGTTTCGGTACTTGCTACGGCGTTTGCAAACGTAGAAGCCGCAATACTTGTAAAGGCGTTCGGTATGGAGCAGACTCTGGGAAACGTACTTTTTGCGGTAACCTTTCTTATAACCGATATCTTATCGGAGTGCGAGGGCAAAAAAGAGGCGAATAAAGCCGTAATGCTCGGCATTTTCACCTCTGTATTTTTCCTTATTCTGAGCCAGAGCTGGCTTTTGTACACGCCGTCGGAGAACGACACTGCGATGTCAGCCGTAAAAGGCGTATTTTCAAATACGCCGAGGCTTATTTTCGCCTCGCTTACGGTTTATGCCGTCAGCCAGTTTTTCGACGTATGGCTGTACCACAAATGGTGGAAATTAACCGAAAAGAAATTCGGCGACAAAAAGAAATTTTTATGGCTGAGAAATAACGGCTCAACTCTTTTCAGCCAGCTTGTCAACAGCAGTCTCTTTACCGCTATCGCGTTTGCCGGTACTTACGATTTTTCTACGCTCGTATCTATTTTCGGCTCAACATATATGATATTTATTTTTACGACGCTGCTCGACACTCCCGCCCTGTATCTCGCAAGGTATATACACGGTAAAAAACAGTTGCGCGAAATAAAGTTAAAATCCCGATAATAAAAAACTTACCGCGGAAGCAATATTGCTTCCGCGGTTTTGTTTACTTTTTATCTTCGGCGCTATCCGCGGCGTTCTCCTTAGGCGCGCCGCCCGATATTCCCACCGCGTTGCTTACAGGCATAGAAAACGCAATGCCGTGCCCGTCGGTTTTAAGTCCCGCCGACCTGTAAAGCGCGTGCAAAACGTTATCCTTTATTTCGGCGGGAACTATTATCATAACTATTTCCTTGTCGGGCTGAATAGAAATGTGGAAATACTCCTCCGCCTCTTTATTAGCCGTGCCGCGGGCGTGAATTACCGTGCCGCCGCGCGCGCCGACTTCCTTTGCCGCGTCCATAACCATTTCGGAAAAGCCCGCGTTGATTATACAAAATATAAGTTCGTATTTATCCATTTATTTATTCTCCCCTAACGCCCTGTTACTGCTCAGAAATCCGTAAATCAGTTTGCCTATAACGCTGTCGATAGGAACGGTGCAGGCAACGCCCTTGCCGTCTTTAATGGTTTTAAACTTCCATTCGAGCGCACGGATTACAGGTATTGTTCTGCTCCGGCGGATTACGCTGAATATAACCGCTTTTTCGTTATCTGTAAGCCCTAAAAGCCTTTTTGTAGACGCGTCCGCCGTACCTACGGCAAGCGCGGTTACCTGCATATTGCACTCAAACGACTGGATTAAATCCAAATAATATTCGGCTTTTTGCCTGTTTACGATAGTTATTAGCAGTTCGAGCCCGTCCGAAACCTTGTTTGCCGGCAACGCGGATACTTTTTGGGTTACAGCCTTTAATTTCCGTTTGACGGCGGTTACCCGAGTTTTGCTTTTTTCTTTTAGTTTTTCGGCTTTTTCAGAAATTTTACCGCTTTTTTCCGGCATAGCTCCGCCTCCTTACGAAAAATAAATTATCTGTTCGTCGTCCGCAGACAAAATGCGCTTCATTATAATCTTCTGGCGGACTTTTTCTGACATTACGGCTTTAAAACCGAGCGCCTGTATTGTTATAAGCGGCATCATAGCGACAAGCGCGACAACGCCGAACGCAAAACCGTAAATACTGTATTCGTCAAGCACGGTTGCGCACGCGCCGATAACGAGCGGCAGAATAAAGCTCGAGGTCAGCGGTCCGCTTGCTACGCCGCCCGAGTCGAACGCTATCGCCGTGTATATTTTAGGTACGAAAAAGGACAGCCCGAGCGATATGAGATAGCCCGGAATAAGAATGTAAAGAATGGAAAATTTAAAAATCATCCTTATCATTGCAAGCCCTATCGAAATGCCGACCGCTACGGAGAGCGCAACGAGCATTTCTATTTTTTTAACGCCGCCGCCGGTAACGCCCTCTACCTGTTTGTTGAGTACGTGAACGGCTGGTTCCGCAAGCACTACCACCATTCCGAGCACAAAGCCGAAAACGACGAGCACGGCGGGGTGTTCCGCAAGTTGCAAACCGAGCTTAAAGCCGACCGGCATAAACCCCACGGTTACGGCAACCAAAAATATTACGAGTCCGAGAAAAGTGTAAATTATCCCCACGCCTATCTGCAACAGCTTTTGTTTGGGGAGTTTAAGCACTAAAAACTGCAATATTATAAAAAACAGCACTACGAGCCCGAGCGCGGTTATTACCTCGGTTATTTTGTCGAATATCAGTTCGCCGAAATTACCGCCGAGATATTCGGTTATTGAGTACTGCGTAAAATCGTATGCGCCGAGGTCGCCCTTGGTTGATATACTTAAAAGCATTACCGCAATTATAGGACCTATAGAGCACATCGCGATAAGTCCGAAGCTGTTCTCGTTTGCGTTTCTGCCGCCTATCGTGCTTGAAATACCAACGCCCAAAGCCATTATAAATGGTACGGTTATGGGACCGGTGGTTACGCCGCCCGCGTCAAAACCAAGCGGCAAAAGCCCCGACTTTCCGTTTTCGAGCAATATAGCGCACACCGCGAAGAGCATCATATAAAAGAACATCAGAAGAGTTGAAAGATCTTTTTTGAACGCTATTTTAACAACAGCCAAAACGAGGAAAATTCCCACTCCGAGTCCGACCGTTACCGTGAGCAGGATTTTACCAGCAGTTTCGCCGCCGGGCATTATTTCCTTTACCTGGTTTGCAAGCACCGAGAGGTCGGGCTCGGCTACGGTTATAAGCACGCCCATTACAAAGCAGACTAATATTAATACGGATAATTTTTTGGATTTGGTGAGTCCTGCGCCGACGTGTTCGCCCATAGGAGTCATAGCAAGGTCCGCGCCGAGGTTAAAAAGCCCTATGCCGAGAATGAGTAAAACGGCGGATACCGCAAAAGACACAATTTCCACCGTTTCAAGATGTACCAGCCCCGTTAAAGGTCCGGTCAACGCCAACACCAGCACTATGACCGTTACAGGCAGCACCGATATGAGCGACTCTTTAAGTTTTTTCAGCAGTATTTTAGCCATATACTCCTCTTAATTTCATTTTGGCTAATTCAGGCGTTTTTTTGATTTTTTATCATCAGTTTTATTATTTCTTCGTCGGTCTGGCGCATACCGACGCGCGCAAGGTCGCAGACGTTATCAATAGTATTTTCCACGCCGTCCTCTAAAATTCCGTCGCCGCCGCAGAAATTGCATTTATTGCGCGCCATTTCAAAGCCCATAAGCCCCGACTCAACAGCCGTTGCTATTTTAGCCGCGCAGCTCGATTTTGCGCCGTCGCATATTAATCCCGAATCAATTGCGAGCGCGTTTGTCACGGTATCGGATATTTCATTAAGCCCGCCGCCGTGCAGATAACAAATACCCGCGCCCGCGCCGCAGCCCGCGCTCACCGCGCCGCAATACGCGGAAAGTCTGCCTATGCCTGTTTTTAAATGTATGGTTATTAGGTTGGAAACAACGAGAGCGCGTATAAGCTTTTCGCGCGGGGCTTTAAGCTCTTTTGCATAAACTATTACGGGCAAAGACGTTGTCATTCCCTGGTTGCCGCTGCCGGATACTATAACCACGGGGAGCGAGCAGCCGTTCATACGCGCGTCAGAACCGGCTGCGGCGGTGGCTTTGGCGAGGTTGTGCACGCCGCATCCGAACGCCGACAAAATTGTTTTGCCTATACGCGCACCGTAGTCGTTTTTAAGCCCCTCGGCGGCGATTGCCGAGTTATATTCTATCTGGCGGGAAATAACCTCTTCCACGTCGGATATATCAACGCAGTCGGCAAACTCGGCTATTCCGCGGACGGTAAGCGTCTTACGGTTTGCGCATACGGTGCAGTCGTCGTTGTCAACCGTGCAGTCTATTATTACGTTGCCGTCTTTTTCAAGGTGCACAACGTTGGTATGATGCCCCGCTATTCTGACAAAAGAATAGCTTAAACCGGCATATACCCTTAGGGCAATGTCAAAAATACAGCCCGAATGCGTTTGCGATAAAGTGAAGCGGGTATTTTGCATATACTCCGTTATACGCGGTCTGTCTGCGGGCGTTACGGACGATATTACTTCAAGCTTACGCTTTGCGTCGCCCGCGACTATACCTGCCGCCGCGGCTGCGTTTACGCCTTTCATACCGCCGGTGTTAGGCACTATTACGCCTTTTACGTTTTTGAGTATATTGCCGCTGACAGAAATTTCCACCCTGTCCGGCAGCGCGCCGAGAGTGTCACGGGCGAGAGCTGCGGCATAAGCTACGGCAATAGGTTCGGTACACCCCATTGCGGGCAGGAGCTCTTCTTTTAATATACTTACGTAATTTTGGTAAATAGTCTTATCCATAGTAATATGCCGTCTTTTCGCGTTAATAATCGTGTTTTGTATTATAACATTTATTTTCAAAAATTTCAATATAAATTAATACATTTTAATAAATGAGTTGCAAATTTTAAAAAAAGCTGTTATACTGTAAGCGTTTCGGGGGCATAGCTCAGTTGGTCAGAGCGTTTGCTTGACATGCAAAAGGTCGATGGTTCGAGCCCATTTGCTCCCACCACAATTGCCCGCGGGCAAATTTAAGGGGATATAGCACAGTTGGTAGCGCGATACGTTCGCAACGTATAGGTCGCCGGTTCGAACCCGGCTATCTCCACCAATAGCAACCTAAAACGAACCACTTTTTGTGATAGTTTAGTTTGCTTTTTTATTTAATAAAAAACTTATGAGGAAATTATGAATTTATCCAAAGAAGTTAAAAGAAAAATTTTTATTTCTTTTTGCATTTTCATAATAGTTGTTTCACTTGTCTTAAATATAGTCCTTTTATCTACTAATATTTTTAAAGGCAAATACAACGCAAAAAAATCAGATGGAAATACTACGACAATAATCTTTTATGATAATACATATTCAATGGGAAGTCGTAATGGATTTTTTCTTTATCAAAAATTGTCGGATTACAACCAAAGTCCTACAAATATGACTCTTGAAAAAGATTGCATAGTATTATTAGGTACAACAACTTGGGAATCAGATACATACTATCTTTATCGAAATAGTGTTTTTCATCTTTCTTATGCCGGACGAGGCGTCTCATCTATAAAAGATATGAATTTTTATTGCCCAACCGCTATTTTTTTACAAGTTCTTTATCTTTTGTTAATTCTTTCGGCTATAGTTTTATTAGCATTAATTCTAAGTAAAAAAATATTATGTAATGAACAAAAAGTGAATAGCTAAAAATTCGTTTTAGGTTACTACCGCTCCACCAATAGCGTTAAAGTTTGAACACCTAAAAACGGAATACATTTTTGTGAAAGGTGTCGTGGGCTTTATCGCATACCAGTAAAAGAAAAAGCGCAGGGCAAACAACCTTGTGATTTTTCTATGCCGCCGGCAATAATTTAGACCTTAGAGAAAATTTACAATGGATAAAACGCAAATTTTTCAATTTATTTCCGAACAAAAAACGGCGTTTATCGCCTCGGTTAACGGGCAAGGCTACCCCGTAATCAGAGCGATGCTTGCCCCCCCGTAAAATTGACGGAAATGAAATCTATTTTTCCACTAACACTTCCTCGAATAAAATCAAGCAGTATACGGACAACGACAAGGCTTGCGTATATTTTTATAAACGCGGAAAATTCAAGTATCAAGGCGTTTCTATTACAGGCGAAATGCAAATCTGTACCGACCAGGCGACAAAAGACGAGATTTGGCGTTTCAGCGACAGACTGTTTTATAAACAAGGCGTAACCGACCCCGATTACTGCGTATTGAAATTTAAGGGTAAAACCGCAGAATACTATTGCGACTTAAAGACCGAAACAGTAGAGTTATAAATATCAAGCGCTTTAACGGTTGAAAAAACTTTTATTTAAGAAAAGCACGGAGCAGAAACACCCGTGCTTTATTACTTATATTATACGTCACCGAGCGGGCATTTTAAAATCTTTAAGCGCCTTATTCAGATAATCGTTAAAAGGCTTCATAGCTTTGAAAACGTCAACCGATTTTTTTAAAAATTCCGCCGCGTCGCATACCTCTTCATCCGACATAAAATACTCTAAATACCAAGATTTATATTTTAAATATTCTGACTGCGGGTGTTCTTTGTCGTAACCCGCGGGCACGTTTTTCAGCGCCGCGCCTTTTACGGTAAAATATTTTTTAAATTCCGCGTCTGAAATAATTTTATTCCACTCGCCGGGATTTGCCGCGATATAATCGCGCACCGATTTAGTGGCGTTTGAAAACATATCCGCAAACAATCCTCCGCCTAAAAACGTACCGCCGCCCGGCTTTATCATTAAATAATATCCTACCGGAACCGGTAGCTTCCCCATTGCCGAAATATGCGCTCTGAACGACGGATTGTAAGGCGATTTGTCGTGACTGAATCTCGTATCGCGCACAAGTTTGAACGTGAGCTCTTTGGGGATATTGTGCAATACGCTTGAATCAAACGTTCCGATACCGTAAATAAGCTCCTGCACAAGCTGTTCAAACTGTTCCGCAGCTTCTTTATGTTCTTTTTTGTGTTCGTGATACCATTCGCGGTTGTTGTTTTCAGATAGTTCCGCAAGATAATCAAGCAAAATCCGGGTGTTCATTTTATTCTCCTTATATTTTAAATAGATTATTTTTGCGCTTTAACAAACGCATTATATGCTTTTTTAAGTATAGCGGCGCTTTCGCCGTCGGAAATATTTGCACCGCCCGTTGCAATCATTGTAGCCACCCCGTGCGTAAACACTATAAGCATTATATAAACTTCTTTTATCTTTTCTTCCGGCAGCAACAGTTTTTCCGCAAGCTGCCTTGTCGCCTGTTTATCTCCCATCCACTCGTAAATGTCTTCAAAACTGTTCAAACCGTTTATTTTTTGCAAAAACAACAGTTTAAACAGTTTTGTTTCATATTTAGCAAAAGCCACGTTTGCCCGCGCCATACTCTCCAACGCGCAGTCTTTTTCAACGCGCGAATAGATAAATTCATTATAAAATTTCATAGCGGCGCCGACAACCGCTTCTTTTAATGCTTCCATATTACTAAAATAACTGTATATCGGCTGAACCGAGCACCCTATTTCATCAGCTATATTTTTAACAACTACCTGTTCGTATCCCTTTTCTCTTGCCAGCTTAAAAGCGACATTCAAAATTATTTCTTTTGTTATTCTTTGTTTGGGCACCGCGTCAACCTCTTTATATAAATTTGTTTATATAACATATATTATATAACAATATTTATATAGTGTCAACAAAATTTTCGCCGTTTATGTTTGATTATTATTTAACGATGTGTTATAATCGCGGAAATGGAAAATATAGATGATATAAAAATACGTTACGTGCAAAACGAAGATAAATCTTTTTGGTTTACTCTCGATAAACATTTGGATAACTGCGGTTTTGAAAAGAAAGTCAGAGACAGACAGGGTTACGTCATAATTCAAAACGGTAAACCCGTAGGAATTTTGAGATATAATCTGTTTTGGGATAACACGCCGTTTTGCACGCTATTATACGTTAAAGAACGCTACCGAAAAAACGGACTCGGAAAAAGGTTAATGAGTTACTGGGAAAAAGAGATGAAATCCGTCGGTTTCCGTTGGCTTTTGGTTTCCACGCAATCCGATGAAAATGCTCAAAATTTTTACCGAAAAATCGGTTATACCGACTGCGGCAGTTTAGAGGCGCCCGGTCAAGCCGCAGAAATTTTTTTGAGCAAAAATATATAACACAAAAAAGGGTTAATAAAATGCAAATAGAAAAAATCACCCAAAACAATACAGACGTTGCCCGCGTTTCTTCCGACAGCACCGTTATTTGCGACGTTCAGAGCGCGCTTGATTTAATTATGAGCGTAAAATACCAGACCGGAATTAAAAATATTGCTATTTCAAAGACTTTAATCACCGATAAATTTTTTGTGTTGAGCAACGGACTTGCAGGAGAAATTTTGCAGAAATTTATTAATTATAAGTTCCGTATCGCGATATACGGCGATTATTCTTCATACACCAGCAAACCGCTTAAAGATTTTATTTACGAAAGCAACAAAGGACGCGACGTGTTTTTTACCGATACTTTGGAGCAAGCAGTAGAAAAACTGACCGCCGTTAAATAACTATGCCCGGAAATAATTTTAAAAAAATTGAAACGGTACGGTTGAACGGCAGTAATTTTAACATAAACTCCCTCGACAATTTTATTTTAAATCAGCGCGTGACTGAATGTTGGCGCAGAGCAGGCAATGCGTACAGGCTCTTACCGGTATCGTACACGGAAAACTGGAATTTGTTTGAGCGGAGAGAAAAAGCGCAGAAAATAATTACGGCATTAAACAGCGGTGCAACGGCGTTTGCGGCAGTTAAAGACAGCGTTATTATCGGGTTTGCGCTTTTGACAAACCAACCTTTCGGAAGCGTTAAACAATATCTGGAATTATCGGAGTTTTACGTTTCGGATAAATTTCGCAGGCGCGGAACAGGCAAGCTCCTTTTTGAAAAAATATGCTGTGAAGCAAAAAAAGCGGGCGCGGCAAAGCTCTATATTTCTGCGCACTCGGCGCGGGAAAGCATAGCGGCGTATATAAAATACGGGTGCAAATTCGCCGAAGAACCCGATAAAGAGCATATTGCCGGGGAGCCTTACGATTTACAGCTGGAATACGACTTATCAACGCGCATTTATGAGGTATCGGACAAATATAAATATATAGAATTGCTTTTGCTTGCTGACGAACAGAAAGAAATGGTTGAACGCTATTTGCATAACAGCGTTATGTACGTTATCGACGACTGCGGAGTTAAGGGCGAAATAACCGTATCGGACGCGGGCAACGGCGTCCTGGAAATAAAAAACCTGGCCGTAATGCCGCAACACCAACGGTGCGGTTACGGAAAAAAGCTTGTGGACTTTATCTGCGAAAAATATAAAGGTCAATTTTCCGTTATACAGGCGGGCACGGGCGACAGTCCTTTAACTATTCCCTTCTATAAAAAATGCGGGTTTACGCCGTCGCATACCGTAAAAGACTTTTTTACAAAAAACTACGACCGTCCCATTTTTGAAGCGGGCAAACAGCTTATAGATATGGTGTACTTAACCAAAAATTTATAAAGGATAAAATTGCCTTTAAACGCATTTTCAGACAAAAAGTTTTTTATATAAGAGTATTGCATTTTTAAATTTTAAATGATATAATCTAAACATATTAAAAAATAACACGAGGGATTATGAACAAAAAATTTGCACAGTTTTTTACCGATCTCGGTATGACAGTTGAAAAAAACAATGCTTACGGCATTGTTAAGGGCTATGAAACTAACGCGTCGATTTCCATATTCGACAACGTCTCGCCTTATAAAATGCATATTTCGTTTTATGCGACGGACGACGGAAAACGCAATATCGAAACGACTTTGCACGGACTTGCACTCAAATCGTTTAATTTCCAGTTTACGCAATACGGAATTATGTTGGGTTTCAATGCAATAACGGTTAACAAGCTGCTTGCAACTATGTCGGAAACGCTTGATAAAGTATACGCCGTTCTTGCCGAGAACGGCGCAACGGGCAGCAATTGTTGCCCCATTTGCGGAAAACCGCTTGACCCCTCCTCTTCACGGAAATGCAACATAAACGGATTTACCGTAACAATAGAAAACGACTGCGTAAATTCTCTGAACGAGGCAATCAACGCTGAAAACCAGCAGTTCGACAATGCTCCGAACAACTATTTAAAGGGCTTTGCCGGCGCGCTTATCGGCGGACTTGCAGGCGCTGCGCTTACGGTAATTTTATATTTAGTCGGCTACGTTTCCTCTATCTGCGCAATCGTCGCCGTAGTTCTCGGCGCGTTCCTGTATGAAAAGTTTCAAGGCAAACCCAACAAAATGATGATTGTTATAGTTACCGCAACAACGCTTGTATGTATGGTGGCGTCGATATTCGGCACGTACATAGTAGCGGCGGGCGCGGCGGCTAAGGAAGTAGGCTTGCACGCAAACGGCTTCCAAGCGTTTGAGCTCTGTATGGGAGATTCCGCATTTAAAAGCGCGTTCTTCACCGACCTCGCTCTTGTGCTTGTATACTCGGCAATAGGTATCGGCGTGGAAATTTATATGCTAATGAAAAAGATACAGCGCAAAAAAACAATTCAGTTTTAAAAATAAAGCCCCCGACGGCAAAATGTCGGGGGCTTTTTTAAGTAGCTTGAACGGCTACTCTGTTTTTCCGGAAATTTACAAAAAAACCGTTGACTGAAAACGCATAGGCAATTACAATGACGGTATAAAAACCCGAGGACGAAAAAATGAAAGACAAAAAATCGTTCGGACTGTTTATAGCCGAAAAACGCAAAGAAAAAAACCTGACGCAGGCCGAGCTGGCGCAAATGCTGTTTGTAACCAAAACCGCAGTTTCAAAATGGGAGCGCGGCGTAACGTATCCTGATATAACGCTTATTTCCGATATATGCTCCGTTCTGGACGTGGGCGAACACGAGCTGATAACAGAAGGAAATAACGGAGAATATCGCAAAATACAGGCGGACGCAAAAAAATACAGATGCGTTTCAAATACATATTTTTACGGATTTTGCGGCGCGTACGCCGTTGCGCTTTTGGTCTGCTTTATTTGCAACCTTGCCGTAAACAAAACGCTAAGCTGGTTTTTTATAGTTTTGACGTCGGTATTAACGGCTTTTACTCTGTTCCCCTCCGCTACCCGGTTCGTAAATAAATACAGGCTTTTAACCGTGGTTGCAAGCTTTGCCTCCGCGCTTACGCTGCTGCTTTTGACCTGTTGCATATATACAGGCGGAAGTTGGTTTTTTATAGCGTTCGTTTCGGTTATTTTCGGGCTCGTCTGCGTGTTTTTACCAGTATTTATAGGCATATACAACGTACCGCGCGCCGTAAAAAGGCACGCGCCCGCAATATGCGCCGCAACCGATTTATTTCTGCTGTTTATTGTTCTTACAGCCTGCCTCTACTCCAGCCCGCAAGACCTCGGGAAAGCGGTGTTAATAAGCCTGTACGGCTTTGTTCCCGTTGCGGTATGCGTTGTTATAATAAGTTACGTAAAAATTAACGCTTATTACAAAAGCGCGGCAAGTATAGCCGTTTTAGGAGTATTTTCGTTTTTTGCCGACCGCGTGGCAAACGGGCTGTTTAACGGCGAATATGCTACAAGCATAGACTTTTGGGACTGGAGCGCAAAAAACATCAACGGAAACGTGCAGGCTATTATTTTATTTGCGTTTTTATTCGCGGCAACCGTACTCGCGTTTATAGGTATTTATAAAACGGTTAAGACAAAGCGCGAAAACAAGGAATAAGATATTGCATACTAAAAACGCGCAGATACGAACAGAAGAAGTTAGTAAAAACTCAGAGAAGCAAGACAAGAAAAACAAGCGCCGACCGAAGCGATTTTACATAGACGTAAATGAGCAAGGCGGCGCGAAGTTTGACGCTGTATTGCGCAGCTTATATGAGTTTTTTTAATTATCTTTCTTTTGCGTGGAAAATAAGCCCTACAGTCCCCGGTCCGCAGTGCGAGCCGATAACCGGTCCGACGGGCTGTAAAACCACGTCAAGATTGCCGAACTCTTTTTTAATACTCTCAACAAATTCGGCGGCAGTTTTTTCGCAGTCGGCGTGCAATACGAACACCTTGTATTTATCAAGCTCGCTGCCCTTGGCTTTCATATAATCGCGCAGGGTTGCAAGCGCCTTTTTAAAGCCCTTTACCTTGTTGATATTGAGTATTTTACCCTCTTCGTTGAAGTACAGTATGGGTTTAATCCCCAAAAGGTTGCCCATTACCTTTGACACGCCCGAAACTCTTCCGCCCCTGTAAAGATATGTTAAGTCGTCAACAACGAAGTACGTTGCCGTATGGGGAATGAGCTCGTCAAGGTATGCGTCAAGCTCGTCCATAGTTGTGCCGTCCCTGTATTTGAGCGCGGCGTAGTACGTTACAAAGCCGCTGCCGAGCGATATGGTTTTTGAGTCCTTAAAGCGTATTTCACGGTCGGGATACTGTTCTTTGAGCTTTGCAATAGCAGACTTCATTGCGCCGAACGTACCGCTCATCTGGTGAGAAAACGTTACGTAATAAATATCCTCGCCGCGCTTTAAAACGGGCTCGAAATATTCGAGATAGTCCATTTCGTTGAGAGCGGACGTTTTGGGCGTTGCGCCTTTTTTCATTTTGTCGAAAAACGCGTTAAAATCGGTATTTTCGCCCATATCGTAATAATACTCCGTGTCTCCCACGGTATAGGGCATACGGATTAAGTTAAGACCGAGCTCTTTTACCGTTGTGTGCCAGAGTTCGCAGTTGGAATCGCAAAATAATTGATACATAAATTAAATCCTTTTTTATTTTTTATCTAATAAAGCGAAAGAAAAATCCCCGCTCATACACAGTTTTCCGTTTACCCTGCCCTCGGCTCTTATAAAATGTACAGGTCCCATAGAACGCACGTGCGCACAGGTAAATTCGGCGGTGTCGCCCGGTTTTACCGGATTTTTAAATTTTACGTTGTTCATACCCGCGTACAGAGTTACTTTGCCCTTAACGCAGTCCGCCATAAGCATACAGGAAGACTGCGCCGCCATTTCGCAAAGTATTACGCCGGGAACAACTGGCATACCGGGGAAATGCCCCTGTAAAAAGAACTCGTCGCCGCGCACGGTGTAAAATCCGGTTACGGTACCGTCGTCGTTTTTTACTATATCGTCAACAAGCAGCATAGGCTCACGGTGCGGCAAAACGCTTTTTATCTCGTCCTTAGTCATATCACACCAGCCTGTCCGATGCGGCTTTTAGTAATTTTTCCGCGCCCGAAACCACGTCCTCTATTATCTGCTTGCAGGTCTGCTCCTCTTTAACAAGCCCCGCAACGGAACCGCATAAAAACGAGCCTTTATCGAGGTCGCCCTCCACTACCGCGCGGCGCAGCGCGCCGCTGCCGAATTCGGCAAGCTTTTCGTCGGTTATTTCGGGATTTTTTTCAAGCTCGGAATACTCGCGCGCAAAAGCCGTTTTAAGCGCTCGGACGGGATGTCCGCTGCGCCTGCCGCTGACCATTGTGCCTGTGTCGCCCGCCTTTAATACCTTTTGTTTATAGTTGGGGTGAATTTTACACTCCTTGGCAACTAAAAAGCGCGTACCCATCTGCACGCCATCCGCGCCAAGCATAAGCGCAGCCGCAAGACCTCTGCCGTCTGCTATTCCGCCCGCCGCTATAACGGGTATATCCACGCTGTCTGCAACCTGGGGTACGAGCGGCATAGTGTTTGCCTCGCCTATATGTCCGCCAGACTCGCCGCCCTCGGCTACAACCGCGGTAGCGCCGCGCTTTGCAACCATCTGGGCAAGCGCAACCGATGCAACTACCGGAATAACCTTAACGCCCGCGGCAAGCCATTTTTTCATATACACAAGCGGATTGCCCGCGCCTGTAGTGACAACGGGAACACGCTCGGAAATTATAACTTCTGACACCTCTTCAACGTACGGACTCATAAGCATTACGTTTACGCCGAAAGGCTTGTCCGTAAGCGTTCGCAGCTTTTTAATTTCCGCTCGCAAACTCTCGCCGTCCATATTCATAGCGGCTATTATTCCGAGCCCGCCCGCCTCTGAAACGGCGGCGGCGAGCTCCGCTTCGGCAACCCACGCCATTCCGCCCTGAAAAACGGGATAGCGTATGCCGAGTATTTTACAAATCCGTGAATTAATCATATGTTAATTTTATATTACAATCGGGATTTTGTCAAGTCAACTTTTGTGAATTATTTTGTTTGCGCCCTTAAATATGCAGTTTTCAGGCACGCCGCCGCGCACAAAGGACGCAGGATAGACGACGGCGTTCGCGCCTATAAGCGTTCCCGGCGCAAGCACGCTGTTGCAACCGATTTCCGCACGGTCGCCGAGCACCGAGCCGAGCTTTTTCAAGCCGGTGTCCGTTTTCTGCCCGCCGCACGTTACAAAAACGCTGCTTTTATCGGCTTTGACGTTGGATAAAACGACGCCCGCGCCGAGGTGGGCTTTATAACCTAAAATACTGTCGCCCACGTAGTTGAAATGCGGAACCTGAACGCCGTTGAAAAGTATTGCGTTTTTGATTTCCGAAGAATTTCCCACAACACAGTTTTCGCCTATCAGGGCTTTGCCGCGTATAAATGCACAGTGGCGTATCTGCGCGCCCGCGCATATTATGCACGGCGGTAAAATTAGCGCGGACGGACATACCTCCGCCGTTTTATGAATAAACACTCCGGCTTGCGGAGTGCAGTATTCGTTAGTATCCAGATTTTCGGACAAGCTTGTTACAATTTCACCGATATGCGGGATTGCCTGCCATATATGCTTGAACAAGCGCAATTTGCCGCCTGCCGTAGTTTGGGAATAATCGAGCTTTAACTGCATAATTACAGTATATGTTCAGCCCGATATAATTGCTAAATTTTTTAAAGCGCGCGTATAGGCTATATATTTTTCGTTGTCCGTCATATCCGCGTCATAAACGGCTACCGCCGTAAATTCAAGCCCTTTACTCTCGTAAACGGTCATAAGATTTATTTTAGTCTTGGAAATTTTGCCCGTATTTCTTAAAATATTGTAGCTCTTTTTTGAAAACTCCGCCAGGCATTGCTCCGTACATATTACGGCTTTAAGCCCGTTTTTACCGGAAAGCCAGCCCGTAACCGAACGGCGAGCGATACTTTCCACGGCGTCGCCCTTAAAACCTATGGACGTCATACCTATGTTTACTTTTTCGGCGACAAATTCAACAATTTCGTTGGTGTTGCGGTAATTCAGGGTAAGCTCGTATATTTTATAGCCGAGCTCGCCCCAGTCGTTTATACCGCGGTAAGAAGTTATGTTCTGTTTTAAATCGCCGAAAATGTTGAACACCGCACGGGAATTGACTTCTTTTAAAACCGCGTATTCGGCGGACGCGATGTCCTGCGCCTCGTCCACGAATAAAAACGAGAATTTAGGAGTTAAATTGAAGCCGAGTTTAGTCAGGATAAGGCAGAGCGTAAACAGGTCGCAGCGGGTCAGCGGCTTTGCGGGCACGCCGTATTTCTGCTTGGCTTTTCGTATTATTTCCTTATTAAAAAACCTCAGAATGTCGCGCGTGTTTTCGCACTTGCCTATGCTCACCATATATCCGTTGCCGCGCATAACCTCGTAAAAATCAAACAGCGGCGTAAAGAGCGACCTAATTTGTTCAACGTGCGCAAGTGTTGCCTTTATTTCTTTGAGCAGCGCTTCGCGGTTTTCGATACCGTCCGCATAGGTGTAAACCTCGGCGTCAAGCAGCTTTTGTCTGTAACGTTTTAAATCGGTCAGTTCTTTGCCGACGGTTGTTTCAAGCTGTTTTAAATCCTCCGCAGCCGACCGGCATATCTTATCCGCCGCGCGCCGCACAAATCTGACCGACTTATAAAATGATAAAAACTGCCTGTAAAACCAGGCGTAACCGCGCATCCGTTCGTCTGTTTTGATTAGTCCGAGAAACTCTTTTATATCGAGAACGCAGTTGAAAAGGTCGCGGAACTGCTTGGTGTAATAAAGCCCTCCGTCCGGCTTTTCCTTAATTTCTCCGAGAATGCAGCGGCGCACGCGCAGACTTGCATTTTTAATTTTATCGTAAAGCCCGTACTGTTCTGCGCACGAACCGACGACGGCTGAAATAACGTCGCCGCACTCCTCGGCGGCAAACATACCGTATATGCCGTCGTACACAGACGCGAGTTTTTTATCGATATCTTTTAAAAGCTTTTTGGAATAGATATATTCGCTGTATTTACCGGGTACCGCCGCGTTTTTGTCGAGCCTTGAAGAAATATCCACTCCCGCGCTCTTTAAAAGCGCGATATAATAGTCGTCGAGCGTGCTTGTGCGCACTTTTTCAAGCTCCAAAACCGTTGACAGCTCGTCTATAAACGCGTTGAACGAGTCGGACGGCGTTATTACCATTATGTCGGACGAGCGCACGCTTTCATTGTTGTACATAATGTACGACAGGCGGTGCAGAAGTATCATAGTTTTACCGCTGCCCGCAACGCCCTGCAAAATAAATTCATCGCGCTCGGGGAGGGTTATAATCTCAAACTGCTTTTCCTGTATCGTTTCTATAATATCGCAGATTTCGCGTTTTTCCTTGCGCGTTTTAAGTATTTCCTTTAAGAACGGGTCGAATATGAGCTCCTCGTCCTTGCCGCCTATCTCCTCTTTCGTGAGGTAGTCGGACAGGCTTAAATATTCGTTTCTGAAATCGGCAACCCTGCCGTTGAGCGTTCGCAGGGCGCGGCGCAAAACAAGCTTATAATCGTAATCGTTTATTTTAAAGGAAGTGCGGCTCTTCTGGTAATATTTCTGTGCGAGCGGGGCGCGCCAGTCGATAATTTCCAGCCGCTCGTCGCCGTGCTTGCCGATATAATAGCTGTTGTAGCCCTCGCGGTCGTCCACAACGTCCATACGCGCAAAATACGGCTCCTGAAAAAAGGGCTTGAACGCGTTTATTTTCTGCCTTAACGCGGCGATTTCCGCATTAAGCTCTAATACCCTTTTATATTTTTCGGCGTTGTAATCGGGGTCTGCCTTTATCGCCGCTTTTTCATCGAGCGCGGCTTTTATTTTTACGCGCAGCGAAGCAAGGTGAACGGCTTTTAACATTGCCATAACCGCTTCCACGTGCTCGTTTTCATATATCTGTTGTTTATCCGCGTCGAGCAGGTCTAAAAAAAACTGCTTTTCCGGCTCTTTGCACGGATTTAAAACATTTTTTAAATATTCGATATCTGCCATAAATAACCTTGTTAAACCATAGTATAGCATACGCAAAAAAACTTGTCAATAACAAAATTTTTACAGAAAATTTCAACATTTTCCGTTAAACAAACCGAAAGGCAGGCTCATTTGAGCTTGCCTTTTAACTTGCGTATTTCTTTTATGGTTTTTTCGTAGCCGTAGTCGGTGGGAACGTAATAAACTCTGTCCTTTAATTTATCGGGCAGATACTGCTGCTCCACATAGCCGCCGAAATAATCGTGCGGGAATTTGTAATTTGCGCTTTGCGCCTTTGCCTGCCTGTCGCCGAACGTGTTGTCTTTTAAGTACGGAGGAACGCCCTCGTCGTCGCGTATCTCGCGTGCGTCCTTCTGCGCGGCGAGCATTGCGTTTTTTACAGAGTAGCTCTTGGGCGCTTCGCAGACGTAGATTATTGCGCTCGACAGCGGTATTAAACCCTCGGGATAGCCGGTTTTTTCAAACGCGTACATTGCCGAGGTTGCAACCACGAGCGCCTGCGGGTCGGCTGCGCCCACGTCCTCGCAGGAGTGTATTACGAGCCGCCGCAAAACGAGCATAGGGTCGCCGCCGCCCTCGATTATGCGCATTGCGTAGTAGAGCGCGGCATTTGAATCGCTTCCCCTCAGCGATTTGCAAAAAGCCGATATGTAGTCGTAATACGCGTCCCCGTTGTACGAAAGAGCCTTTTGCTGAATGGACTGCTCGGCGTCGGAAAGCCCTACGTCTATAGTTCCGTCGGCTTTGGGAGCAGTGGTGAGCACGGCAAGCTCCAAGGCGTTGTACGCGGTGCGCAAATCGCCGCCGGCTACGCGGGCAATGTGGTTTACCGCCTCGTCTGAAACGGTTGCGGGGTATTCGCCTAGCCCGCGGCGGGCGTCTTTAAGAGCCTTTAAAAGCGCGCCCTTTATTTCCGGCTCCGTAAGTCTTTTAAATTCAAACGTTCTGCAACGCGACACTATTGCCGGAGTCATAGAAGCGTAAGGATTTTCGGTTGTGGAACCTATAAAAATTATCGTGCCCTGTTCGGCTGGTATGTACTCTGTACACGAGCAGGACATAATACTCCGCCCTCCAATACAGATTCAAAACCTATATCATTACTTTTATCATATTTTGAGCCTCCCGGCAAGTAATCACACTTAAATTTATATTTTACAGTAGCTTTATCATCATAAATTGTAATTTTATCAATTACGTTAATAAGCATTGTCTTCTTTTCTGCATTTTCTTGAATATTAAAACGTTCAACCCAATTATCTAAATCAGCATACAATGTTTTGCGCTCAGCTAAATACGCCGATAAGTCTTTTAACCTATCTTCAATTGCACCTTGTTTTTTAGAGATTTCAGACAATTCTTTCTCTTTAGAACTAATCAAATTAGAAAGCATTGTTTGTGACCATTGACTTTCACCCATAATAACTTTGCATACTTCTTCTGATAATTTTTTCAACTCTTTCTCTAATTGAATCTTATCTCGCTCAAGTTGTTTAACTTGTAAGCACATAAGGGCTTCCTTTTCTTTTAAACTATCATCATTTGATTGTAAAAGCTTATCAAAGTCAGTTTTTAACATAAAATTTTTGACATCATGAATAACAGCCTCATCTAAATCATCGGCTTTTATTGGCAATTTATCACATTGACCGATTTTAGGAGTACGATAGGAACTACAACGATAAATTGTTCTTTCGTATAAACTTTCTGTTCCGTCTGCTTTTTTGCGTACTGCTCTGTTTGTTTGACTGGTAAACTTTTTCCCACATTCACACTCCAATAATCCTGTTAAAATTCTTGAACCACGAATCGTAGGTCTTTTACTATTTGGTATTTTAGTATTTCTTTTAATTAACTCTTGCACCTCATTAAAATCATTTTCCGAAATAATTACTAAATGTTCCATTACGGGAGATACAGCTCTTATTTCATTATTCTTTTTTCCTAACTCATATATACCTATGTACAACTTGTTATGGAGTATATCCTGAATTTGGTTCCAAGACCACAATCCACCTGCTGAAGTTAAAATATTATTATCGTTAAGATATTTTGCTATTCCCTTAAACGCATAATGCTCTTTATACAATCTGAAAATTGTTTTTACAACTTCTGCCGCTTGTGGATCAATTTCGACATCAAATATGGGTCGGCCTTTTCCGTTAAGCGTACCTTTACTAACTGTCCTATATCCATAAGGCGGATTACCGCCTCTCCACTTACCTTGCTCAACAGCCATCTCGTGTGCATCTTTAATTCGTTTCGATGTTTTTATGCTTTCGCCTTCTGCCTGCCAATAGCGTATGTAAGTCATCAGTTTTTCATCGTGTGTTTTTGAAGATATCTCCCCGTCATTATATGACAACACTTTTATTCCGCGAGCATTAAGGTACGAAACAATAAGTGGAGTTTCGTCGGCAATTCTTCCCAAACGGTCAGACATATAAATACCCAATACATCAAACTCGCCGCGATTTGCCATTGCTTTTATCTCAACAAGCGCATCTCTTTTTTCCGCAGAAACTTTAAAGCCGGAAATACCGCCTTCCACAAATTCCTTTATTATTACATAACCCTGCCTTTCAGCCCAAGGGGTAAGAATATCCCTTTGAAGCGGAATATCGTATTCAACCTTACCCAAATCGTTTATCTTCTTTTCAGCTTGCTTTTTGGTTGAATTACGCAGAAGCAATACCATTCTATTTTTTCCATCTTTAACTTCTAGCATTATTCTAAACCTCCTCTATATTTTTGTAGAGTCATTCTGTAACTTTCTTATCCAGTTAAGAACGCTTCCTTTATTTACATTTAGTATTTTTCCAACTTCTCTCGCACTTAGCCCTGTTTGATATAAGCGAATCGCCTCGTCTTTAAAAGCTTTCGGATATTTCCGATTCAACGTATATTTATAATTACATTTTCTACAAACACACCTTCGTGCGCCAGATTTACTAAAACTAGAGTACATTTGTCCTTCAATGCTTTCACAGCGCGGACATTTTGGAATTATTTTTTGTTCATTTTCTATCATATAAATCATTATATCACATTGGACTTTTTTTGTCCACCACAATTAAAACATTGTTTTAAAAATTTACATCTGTTCCACTTCTGGTTCATCAATATTTGTAAAACACGAAATCATCCATCTGTTAATTCTATAGTCATATCTAATCAGCTCTGCACATCCATCGGAAAATATGCGTTTGAAATATTGAGTTCCATTAATTAAAATAATCCCAAATTCAATAGTCATTTTATCCAAATACTCATCGCTGCGTGGTATAGTTTTTTCAATTTCAGCTATTGTCATAAACAACTTTCCTTTTCTTTTTAAAAGAAAAGACGAAATTGAATTATTAAAACTTAATTGTGAAGACAAAGAGACCTATTTTTCGACAATAATTTCAACTTCTAAATTTCGATATATTTTTAATGACGTGCATAAGTATGTACTGCCGTAAATCCTCATCAAATTTTCCATTTAAATACGACTGCCTATCTATTAGTGGTGCATACAATTTTAAAATTATTTCAATGTCCTCATGGCTGCCATTTATAGCTTGTCTTAATACGTTTTCAAATTTAAGTGTATCCATTTTCAGTTCTCCATATTTTGCATTTTTTCTTTTAATTCTTTCAAAGCAAGCGACCGCATGTTGTAAACGTGTTGTAATGTGCATTGTAGCTTTTTTGCAACATCTTCAGGCTCCAAACAATGAACAAATAACATTTCAAGCACTTTACGTTTTTTAGGTGCTAATTTCATAAATAATTTTGCCAAATGTTCATTTTCAAAATCAAACCCATCATCAGCTCCCATATGACTTATAGGATCGTAAAGCAACTTGTTGGTAAACTGTTCATCCTCTATTGAAACCTCGTTGTAATGGCGCTTTAAAGACCTTATATAATCAATCTTTGCTCTTTTGACTACAACCTGCATCCATGCAGTAAATTTACAACGTAATGCGTCATTTTTTAATTCCATCTTCGTCACTCCTTATGTCATCCGTCAGGAGCGACTAATTAGAATTTATATAAGCCCCCGCCGGCATTAAAATGCCATTGGGGGCTTTCACCATAAACGCTTGGACCTTTATGCGCAACAAGTTAAGCCTCATCTGGCTTTAACTTAACTGCTTAAATATGTCCGTGTATGCGGTATGCTTTTTAACTTTTTACTCTTCACAGTTAAAATTATTAAATTAAGATTTCATATCTTTCGTATTTTTTATAATTTTTTTTGCGTGCGCTGTATATGTTAATATTACAAAATTTATGACCTTACATTTTGCCTAATGTTGCCGAATAAACGCTTGTTTTGTAATTAATAAAAACCGCTAATAAATAGCGGTTTTTAAAGCAAATATCTTATCTATTATTTCTGATTTTCCAATTCTTTTTACACAGAAAATAATATCAAATATGAAAATTTTAAATAGAAAAAGGACATCCGATTAGATGCCCTTTTTGCCTTTTGTGAAATATTAATTGGAATTTATAATTTGTTTTGCTTTCTCTAATAGGTCATAATATTCGCTTGAACCTTTTGCAATTCTTTTACCCAACCAGTATAATTCTTTCCTTTTACCGTTCCCCTTGCCGGCCGCACATCGTTTAGCTTTTTCTGTCGAATAAGAACATATCTCTTTCTGCCGATATTGATCCTTATAATTTAAAGAAGCAAGAAAACTTTGGTAACTAAAGCAATGAATACCGTCAATAACAAATTCCTTATCTATTGGTTCTTGCAGCGTTGGTTCGGGTTCATTAGTTTGTACCATTTGTTGCTCTACAGTTTCTTCATTTAAGCTTATTAAATTTATAGTTGTAGTAGCTGCTGCTTTCTTTCTCTTTTTTAAGAAAACAAATAATATACAAAATCCACCAGCTAAAAGAATTACGATGCCTGCGCTTGTACCTAATCCGATTGCAAGTGCATTGTTTTTAGATTCTACTGTAATATAAAAATCCGTAAGATTATCTGTTATAAATACCAAACCCGAATCTGTTAGCTCATACTCAATTTGCTTCAAATTACCGCCTGTCAAACTATAAAGTTTTAAATTGGATTCAGCACGCAAATCTTCATCAAGTAACAACTCTATTCTGACTGTGCCATTAAAATCAATTCGGTTTCCATTTTTATAGAATGCGGCATCAAAGCCTTTTAAACATTTTTCTCTTTTAGGAAACTTATCATCAGATACGTCAACTATATTTTGACTTTCAAAAATCGCTCCATATTCTATTGTTCCGGACTGAATTTTCAACTTAATGGTGTTGCCGACAGAATATTCGGACGGTACAATATACCATTTTTCTTCAATATCTGCAACAGGCTCAACATTGGTCTCATTATAGATAAAATGCACCTTAACGGTATATTCCCCGCTCTGAGTCTGTTCATCTCCCGTTATCTCATATTTAATAAATTCCGGGACATCGCCTTGCAATTGCAAATTTTTAGTGTCTCCGTCGTAAAGAAAATTCAAACTTTCAAATTTCAAACCCGAAACATCAAACTTTGCTTTATATATGTTTACTGTTACATCAGGCGCAACAACCCTATAACGATATGCGTGCTCGCCAATAAGCGACGGCATATACATAACAGCTTTGTTTTCTCCTGCGGTTGCGCTGATTGCCACTGCCATATTAACAGTAAACGAAACATCGTCGCCATAGACCAAACCTTCGAGTTCACCGCCTTCCAACTCGATAGCGGTCTTCCCATTATACTCGCGGTCTACTGCTTTTATATTTACCAATTCAAGTTTTTTCTTGCCGATTCTGTAAGTCGTTTCAGTCTGAGCCGCATTAAGGACATAGTTTTTATTAATGGGATTACTTTCGTCAAGGTCAACGGTCACATTATATTTAATACCTACGTCAAAATTATTTTCGCAATTTTTGTAAACGAAACTAACTTGTTCATTCCCTATCTGACCTGACGCCGTAACTTCGGGATGTTGCACCAAACCGTTATAAATAAAAGTTTCATCGTCCCACTCGACATCAAGAATTTTCGGAGTTATAGAATATGTAAGCTCGTTGATTAAAATATAATTACTGTTATTGCAAGTAACTTCGACAGTGTAATTCTGCCCGATGTCTTTGTTGTTGCATACGCCATAAACCAACCCGATTGAGTCAAAAGCCTGAGTAACGATTTTAACATCGGGACGCTGAACATTTCCGTTGTATATGAAACTGCTGTCACCGTCCCAAGCAAGTTCTATAGGCATAGGTTTGATTTCATATTTAAGAAAGTTGACAACTTTGTAATTTTTGTTATCCGATTCTATCGTTATACTATAATTCTTGCCTGCATTTACCGTATTACATTCGCCGTATAAAAGTGTTATACCCTCATCATAAACTTCCGAATCGATTACAGCAATCGGATGTTGTGCTTGAGCATTATATATCAACGGTAAACTATCATTGTCCCACGCAATACTTATCGGTGCCTGACTTATTCCGTAATTATATGTTATCGGACTAAACGCATAATTTTCATTCACCGAATACGCAGAATCTAAAGAAACAATAACAGAATAATCTTTCCCTGCGGTTGCGTTTATGTTCGCCGAATAATCGGATATTTTGAAAACAACTTTCTCGCCGTCTATTACTCCGCTGTTTGCACTGAGTGCTGGGAACTGCGGTTGGGCGTTATACACCAACTCTGCTTGTGCAAATCCGACGGTAATAGGTTGCTTTTTTATCTCATACGTTCCTATTGTTTCACCTAACGAATAGTTAGAATTAATATCGGTATCGGATAATTCGGCAATTACCGTATAAGCGGTCTTTACATTAATATTATTTTCATAACCTTTATAAGTGAATTCTATTTTTTCATCGTTTATAACGTTATAGATTTTTGAAATTACGGGATACTGCGCTTTCCCGTTGTAATAAAAATCTTTTGTTTCAAAGACTGCTGCAATCGGTCGCTTTTCAATATCGTAAGTATAAGTTACGTCAAGGCTATAATTATCATTGTCGCAGGTAACTTTAACTGTGTAGCCGTCTTTAGCGTTGATATTGTCAGCGTATTCCGAAAAAATCAGATTTACAGAATCCGCACCGTTTATTCCGCTTACAATCTTTGCCTTCGGATACTGCGGCAAACTATTGTAATAAAGCGTTTCGGTTTCCCATTCCAAAACCAACGACGCGCCTAAAATTTCATATTCTATAGTTTCTGGTTCGAAAAAATAATTATTATTAATATCGTTCATTTCATCAAGACGAACGGTTACAGAGTGTTTGTTTCGTATAATCGAGTTTATTAAGCTTGAGAATGTTACACCCGCGAATTATACAAAGTAACTCTTCATTCGGTAATCTGAGCACCTCATCGGGTGTCAAGAGTTTTCTCCGTCCTTGTCCTTCGTTATGTCGGTATTCAGGAATCATCTGAGCGATTGCAATCGTTTTGCGCATCGTCATCGTCGAATCTACCTGAATGCTCATTTCCCCGCTTCGGGCTGAGAAATATTCTGCAGTAACATCATCGGTACAACCCAACATCAGTTGTATATCGCAGTTGCCAACAATTTCAGCCCAAAGATTGTTTGGATACCGATTCTGCAGTTGTCCAAGACTTTGTACAACGAGCGTAACTCTTATGTCTCTTGAACGGCACACGCTAAGTGAACGGGCAAAGTCAGAACCGTCCTCTGCTCCACCAATTCTGCCAACGTTATTGAATTCATCGAGTATCAGGTTTACGGGAACATCGCAACGCCTATTTTCTCTTGAATCTGCGTACCGAGTCAGTTTTATAAATAAGAACGAAAAGAACAGCGAAGACAAAAATGACATCGTTGTGTCTTGGTCGCTCAGAATTATGTAATAGGCGCATTTACGTTTGGCAGGAGCCGTCAGGTCTATATCAGAACTGCTGGTGATTGCCTGAACCGCCTTGTTTTGCAATACCTGTAATCTCGTGCCAAGACCAAGAACGATTCCGGAACGAACAGTGTCGCTAGACTGCAAAAATAGATTGAATGGTGCACGCGCCGGATGATTAATCGGCAATTTCTCAAAAAGACTTGTGAGCTGACGTTGGTTTTTCAAACTGACTTGCATTGTATAAACTTATTGACGACGTTCTTCCGTCGGCTCCTGTTGCTGTTGTTGCTATTTTTCCGCCGGTAATCTGCGTACCACTTAAAGATTTACCCTTTAAGTTTGGAAGATAATTCCCCAAACTTCTGTCTGCGATACCTCCCGCGATTCCACCAGACTGATTTGGTGGTCTGTTTGCTACCGATGCAATAGAATCGCCTGTGAGCGTTGCACCATTTTTTGCAGCAAGACCGCCGAACGCTCTTCCGATAAATCCGAGCGGTCCGCCTGCGCCCATTCTTACTCCGCCTTGCACAACGGCATCACGAACGTATGAGTTACCTTTGAATCTGTCGGTAAACTTGCCTGCAAAACCGGCAAGTCCACCAGCTGCCCCTATAGGGCCGCCACCGCCGCCACGGAACATACTTCCTGCATTACGGAATCCGCCGAGTCCACCCATAACAACACGAGACGCAACCAGCATTTCCATACCGAGCCCCGCGCCTGTCTGGGCAACGTTTAATCCGATCGATGCAAGATACGAGTCAAAACGTTGCGCTACTTTTAAAAATGCTAATGCACAAAATAGCCATAAGAACACGCTGCCGTGTCCGTTTGATAAAGCTCCACCGGAACCCAAGTATTGTCCAACTGAACTGTTAAAAGCTCGCAAGAACCAAACGTTCATTACAAGTAGCAGTAACTGTGAACCTACCATTCGGCACCACGACCTGAAGACTTGACTCGTATCCTTAGATGCGCCCAACGCATAAGCCAAAGGCGATGTATAGCAAAGAACACCGACAACAACATACCGCTCAACGACCTCGAGCAAGAGTTTGAAGTAATTCCATCCTAATGCAATCATGAGAATTATTACAAGCAATGAACCGACTATCGATGTACCAGCTGCGACCGAAATAAGACCGCTTCGTAATACCGATTCTATCCCCGCAAAAGTAAAGTCTTCCGCTCCCATCGTTACATCCATTAACGCAGTATAAGGCGCACGCGCTATCTTTAATACATATAAGAACACCGGTTTTGCAAAACCAATAAGCAAAGCAAAAACAACTGCACGCATCAAAAGCGTAAGCGGATTTTCTGCTTCCGTTATAGGACCGCCAAATGCTCGGAACATTTTCCAGATTGTTATCAAGAATAAAAGCGCCCACGCAGTAAACTGAATTATCGTGAACGCTTTAGATACAAACGGAAAATATTCTTCCATAGCGGTCATATCCGTGCCAAGTGCTCCGAGAAACAAACCTGAAACAGCGTCCATAAGTTTTGTCACGACACTACTTACCCAACCGACTATTCCATCAAATATCCAGTCTAACATATTTTAATCACCTCCTAATAAATTTTTGTCGTTACCCCAACAATCCCATCCTTGCGTCTTCTGTCTTGCGAACAATTCAATTCGTGGCAAATCGCCAAATAACTGCACTATCCTATCTCTTATAACGGGCGGCTTGACGGAGTGTCCCAAACGTGGATGCATTACGATTTGCCGTACCGTTTTATCCACGCTTTTAATATGTCCGCGCATTGCAAGTAAACAAATCTCTGCATTGGACTTCGTATAACTGCCCATACCAGCAAGCGGCTCGCCGTTCTTTTTAGTTTTTACCCAGACAAATGCACAGGTTTTGTATTTAAATCCCCACGCTCTCAATACAGTTATCGCATCAGGTAAACACGGCATCGTTGTCCACAGAAACAACGCGCAATTTTTATCAGCGATTCGACGAATATCCAATTTACCAATCTCTTCCGTTGTCATAGTAGGATAATGTTTTTCTGGAGCGAAATGACCGCCGTCCTTCCCTTTACCCCATAAATATGCCCATGGCGGATCAGCATAAATAATGTGGTATTTTTTTTGAGTTACATAAATGTCTTCCATTAGCCACCATAATTGCCGCCAATAATTAACGGCTGAATGTATGCAACAATGAAACCAAGCGAATTAAGAATTATCCACGTGATTACAATGCGTTTAAGCCACGCTGTTGCTTCATCTACCGCTTTTTGGTTGCGCGATACAAGTCGTACAATTAGTGCAACTGCCGCCATCGTTACTGCCACGATTGTACTGATTGCCACAATCTGTCCGTAAAAATCACGCATAATTGCACTAAACCTGTCCCAAATTGTTTCAGATTCTGCAGCAAATACTGGCTGCATAACAACAATCATTGCTGACACAAATGCGATAATCGTCCAGTAAACCGTCAACATACTTTTGCGTCCTCTCTCCTGTTTCAACATAGGCACTACCTCCTTATTTAATTTTTGCAACAAAAAAACCGTTTGAACTATTTTGTCCAAACGGCTTTTTGAACTGCCTTCACTATTCGACGCTAACATAATAACACATTGTCATTTGCAAGTCATCCGCTTTTTTCTGCCAACTTATTGCCAAATATGTGCCATTTTATCGTCTTGTTTTTTTACCATATAAATTAATATTTTGGAAATTGTTTAACACGCTTAAAATAAATTTATTACAGTGTACAATAAGTTTTATGTTATACAATCACCACACCTCTAATTTTATAATTTAAAAATATTCTATACTTTCTAAAAATGCCTTAATTGTTGGCAATTCTATTGCTTCTCGTATAGATTGTATATTTCCATATTTGGATATAGACAAACTTATATCTATGTCAATCTGTGTTTCTCCATATCTATTCTTTTTAAAGTCATACATTTCTTCATAATGCTCGACTTTGGCAACCTCATCTCTGTAATAGAGCCCAATTCCCTCACAGGCACCTCGTTTAATCGGAATGAAATCATCCATCTTAATCAAATTGCTGTTGGCATCAATAATTTCTTGCGTTTCTTTTTTCGCACAACAACCATGATTGTGAAAATAAATCATAATTATCAGCCCGTCAATAGATGCTAATTCCAATCTTTTACTACCAAACTTAACAGCTGAACTAACATTTAAATAAAACCCTTCTGGCAAAGAAAAAGAGTAATTTGACCCATAAAATTTACCGTTTTTTATTTTTAACATAATGTGTCCTTTAGAAACAATACCAACAGCGCAACACAAGTTGCTTCATTTTTTATCCTTACTTCATATAATGAAAATACATATCTTTAAACTTATAAGTTACATAATGAAAACTTTCAGCCAAATTATCATCTATTACCTTGAGCAAAAAGTGCAACTCATAGTCTTGTTTAACTTTATATAATTCAAATAACGAAATTTCAGTATTTTGGGGATCAATTTCTTCTTCTAATGTTTCAACTTCCGACAAAACGATTGTATTCTCTCCATCCAATTCAATATAAAGGTCATTACCTTTTTTACATACATTCGTAATATATGTCTCGTCGAATAACTCTTCTATTGAATAAATGTAGCTGTGTTTTTCAAACTGGTTTTTAATTGTTAACCCAACAGAAGCTTTTAATGAACTTTTTAGGCTTCTTTCCAATATTTTATAGGCATCATTAATTTTGATTTTCGTATAACTTTGAATGGCATTTTTAACTTTTTGATCAGCATAGCCAATGGCAAGTAGTCGCTTATCTTTTACCTTACTTAATATTTCTTCTGGCAAATACTGAATAAGTCTTAATCTATTTACATATTGTGACAAAAAATCATTTTCAGGCGAATGCATTTCTTTCTCAAAAGCATTTTCGTCGTAGCCCATAAAGAATGTAAATGTAGCTGGCATTATCAAAAATTTTAGTTCATTTTCTTTATCAGACATATTGAATTGGGTTCTTACAATCCTCATATCTGAATTTTCAATACCTTCATCCCCATTCAAAAAAAATATGGGCATTGTTCTCTTTTCCACTGAATTCAACGCACACTGTATTTCTTGAAAATCAATGTTATTTCTTAATTCTTTTGTTAAAATTTTCATTTATCGCCTCTTTTCATTTTAATTTTAGTTATTTAAATTAACCAACCGTCAATCACATTTATGATTGGCTTTTTTCTTTTGTAAGCATATTCACAAGCCATATAAGCACCGCCGCAATGAGTTATAACTCCCGCAACAATAAAATCGACTGCATCAACCAAACATTTATTGGTTTCGATGATAGCAAGCCGCTTGGGAACACTTCTCTCTAACAAATAAACACTATCATCAAAATATTTTGGCAAAGTAATTCCATCGTTTTCATTCATTGATCCAGGAATATATGATAGTACCATAGTGTTTTTAATATGCGGATATCTGTCTTTCAATTCATATATCAATGAACTACAATAAAGGTCAAAATCACCGCGAAATCCAGAATAAAATTGGGTAACATCCTTATTCTCTATTAGGTCTATAATGATATGTAACAGTTTTTCTCTATACTGTTCCATTATCATATTTCTATGTCCAAAAAATGCGCAAGATTTCATAAGCAATTATTTTGTAGTCAATAATGAAAAATATTGACCAAATGGAGAACAAGATTACTTTATCATAAATTTTAGTCAACAGAATGATATTTTGATTAAATTGATAAAATTGTTTCAGGCAAGTTTATGGCTAAGAATCCGGAAAACAGTAATAATGTTTCAGAAAAATTTCAAAATAGAATCAAACAAATTGTCGATGAACAAGAATTTGACAAAAAAGATTTTCCAAAATTCGTTGATGTCAGTCCAGCAGTAATTATACGAGCTACAAAATATGGAATAATTCCAAGTTTAAAATCTCTTATAAAAATTGCCGATAAGGTTAATGTTTCGTTATCTTATTTATTAGGCGAAACAGACAACAATGAATTTTATAAATCAGAACACCCCACTAACTTTCATATTAGGTTACAAGAATTAGCAAATGAACGAGGCGAGAAATACTCAGCTATTTCAAACAAAATGCCTTTTGCTTACAATTCAATTTACGAATGGATTAGGACGGGGTGTTTACCATCCATTGATTATCTTAAACCACTGGCAGAATATTTTAAAGTGTCTATTGATTATTTACTTGGCAGAACCGACGACAGAAATTTATATAAATAAAAAATGCCGTCCTTTTCGCAAGAACGGCACTGCAGTATACCGTTCCATGGTTGCGACGCCAATAAACCTTTTTCCGTAGAAAGCAGTTTGGAACCGGTATTACTACCAATGTTTGACAACTTTCCACGTAAAAATGCACAGACTACCCCCTTGTAGTGGGGAAATTTAAGGTTTATTATTTAAGACGTCGCAAGATTATTTTAGCACTTATTAACAAAAATATCAAGGATTATTAGAAAAAAAGAAAGCCATCACTTAAAGTAATGGCTTTCTTTTTCTTATTCTAACGCATATAGCAAGTCCATCCAAAAATCAACATCTTTATTGGGAGCAGACCATAATCGAATCGACAATACTGAAATTGCTTGTTCACGTAGTCTATAATAGTGTCGAGATGATAAATTCAATCTAAAAAGCATCTCATTATGGTTTAATGACTCTGGAGCTATATAAGTTAAATATATTAAATCATACAATCTTTCACCATCATCCGGTTTCTTCTTTAATACTGATAGGGCATCGTTTATTCTATCCAAGACTAATCGAGTTTTTCTAATACTTGCCAATCTATTTTCAACTTTACGATTGCCCAATGACATTTCTATATCTAATCTATTTATAACATCATCTACTTTCTCGAATGGCTGCTCTAATTCTTCAGCTATGGTATCCGGAAAACACTCAATCATCCAAGCAATATTTTTATACTGTTTCAAAAGCAATTCAGTATTGTGGTATGCCACTTTCTGTCTTTCCCGCTGTGCTGATCTAATTTTCTCGTCATTGATATCCTCATCTCCTATAAAGCCGCGCTTAGTCAATAATCTCAAAATTTTCTCAGTCTGATCTTTTTTTGATTCCATTTGTTGTCCATTATTCATATGGCTACTCTCCTTTGGACAATATCGCTTAATGCCGTCCTATAAAGAGCAACGATTGGTAAATCAAAAATCTAATCTAAATTTTAAATAAAAAAGAACAGCCCTCACGACCTGTTCTTTAAAAATCATTTTTTGTCCTTTGGAAAATAATCTCTATCTTTCAAAGAATTAGGCAGATATTGTTGCTCTACATATCCACCATAATCATGCGGATACTTATATTTCTTACTTGCCGCTGTGTGGTTTCTTAAATAGTCTGGAATATTGTCATCAGGATGATTTTTAGCATCATCCATTGCCATATTCATTGCCACAACTACGCGATTTGTCTTAGGGGCTTCACATACTTCAATAATAGCTTGCGTTAAAGCAAGATTACCCTCTGGCATTCCAAGATTATTAAGCACAAAAAGTGCATTACATGCCGTATTTAAAGCCTTTGCTGAACAACAGTCCTCACTCGCATGAGCTATTGTTCGTCTTGCTAAAAGTTGTGGCTCACACCCAGCCTCAATCAATCGATTTGCATAATACAAAGCTGCTGTTTTATCACTACCTCGTAAGCTCTTACAGAATGCACTCAAAATATGATAAAACAAATCCTCATTCAAACTTAGCGCTTTTTTCTGAAGACATTCCGCTGCAATATCCTTCGTAATAACTATTTCACCGCTTTTGCTTATTGGAGTAGTTAATGCCCCAACCTCAAGTCCGTTCAATGCGCTACGCACATCTCCTCCACAGGCAGTTGCAAAATATGTCAGGGCATCATCATCAATTTTGATATTAAAGTCCTTTAATCCACTTGAAGATTCAATTGCTCTAATTAAAGCCTTCTTAATATCCTCTATACCAACCAACTTAAACTCAAATAAAGTACACCGACTTACTATTGCTCGTGTCATACTATAATTCGGAGATTCCGTAGTTGAACCAATCAAGACAATTTCACCAGATTCTAGTACCGCTAAAAGTGAGTCACTCTGAGTTTTACTCCATCTATGACATTCATCTAAAAGTAAATAAGTCTTCCTTCCATACATATGAAAGGTCTTCTTAGCTTCTTCAATAACAGCTTTTACATCTGCAACACCACTTGATATGGCATTTAGCATAACAAAATTACTATCTGTACTTTCAGCAATAATTCTCGCTAGTGTAGTTTTCCCTGTCCCTGGCGGTCCATAAAAAATACAGCTTGGTACTTTTTTGGCTTGTATGAGACGGCGAAGAAGTTTACCCTCACCAAGTATATGACGTTGCCCCACAAAATCATCCAAACTTGTCGGACGCATTTTTTCAGCCAACGGCTTTAAATGATTATGCAAATTTGTAAACAAGTCATCCATTTTTGACTAACTTCCTATGTATAATATGATTTCCTATTCTTGTGCTTTTTGTGTAAACTAATTTACCTTCAGCAATAATTGGATTCAATACTTTGTAAAGCAACTCTTGCCCTACAGCAAAATAATCTTCTATTTCCTTTTTGCTTCGCGGTGTCTCACAGTACGTCAATATCTCTTCTTCTGTAAAAGCCGGATAATCAACATTTGACTCGGACACTACGTATTTTTGCATTTTATATAGCGGATTATGCGGATAAATTAACTTTATTTTACCTTGATCAATAAGCGGCTGAACCGCCCTCTTTCTTACAATATCATATCCCGCCAATCCAATGTGTTCCTTGATTTCTCCTAGGGAACGCGGTACTTTACAAAATTCCAAAGTCATCTTTTCCAACTCTAAATGCCTTTCAGTCTTGGAGAGCTGGTCAATCAATTCTTGCATTTCTGGCGTAATCTCTATATCCGCCCTTAAGTATCTTTGCAAATTGCTTTTTGGCGATTCAGGATAAACAAACTTCAATTTTCCTTCTTTCAATAACGGTTTAGTAAATCTACCTTGTACCATCTTTTTGTCTTTTAACCCTAAAAAATCTTTCAATTCAGAGATACTTCTTGGTATAACACAATAATCCAATAATTCATTTTCAATCGTCAAACCGGTTTTCTTGTTGACGGTTTTTAGCGATTTATACATATTTAAAGGTATATCACGCGATACATAGATGTAATTTTGCGTGTACGGAGTAGATACCAACTTCGATTGCGGGCAGGAGTGAATCGGATTGCGTTTTGTTGAAGCGGTGGCACTCGTCGAGCATAAGATAAGTACGCTTGCCGTACATTTTCAAATCGCGCCGCGCCTGCTCAACCGCGTTTTTTACGTCGGCAACGCCCGCCTGCACGGCGTTGAGCTTTATAAAATTGCCGTGGGTAGTCTGGGCTATGATATTTGCGAGCGTAGTTTTGCCCGTGCCGGGAGGTCCCCAGAAAATACAGCTGCCGAGCCTGTCTAACGCGATTGCGCGGCGCAAAAGCGAGCCCTCCGCAACTATGTGCGACTGACCTATAAAATCGTTTAAATTGTTTGCGCGCATACGCTCTGCAAGCGGTTTTGCGCCGTCCTCGTTGCCGTTTAAATCAAATAAATCCATTATTTTATAAGTTCCTTTATTTCCTCCACGTGCTTTTTGCCCTCTTCGTACCCCTCGTCGTAAGCCTTGTCTAAATTTTTTATGACGTACTGGTTCATTCCGAAAATTTCGGGAGTTACCAGCAAATCGCACAAGTCCTTTTCAACGCAGCGCGTCAGCGACGTCTGATTATTGTCCATTACGTCGAAAAGGCGCATTATCATAGAAAAAATATTAGGCAGCTTTTCAACGGGCTCTGCGGTATTTTTAAGCACGTCAACCGCGACAACCACGTCCGCGCCCATTTCCTTTACGGTTTTTACCGGCACACGGCACAGACACCCGCCGTCCACAAACAGCATTCCGTCGTGCTTAACCGGTCTGAATATAGACGGAATAGTGCTTGAAGCCTGAATAGCGAGCGCCGCGCTGCCGCTCTCAAACACGTGCAGCCTGCCCGAATACAGTTCGGTTGCAACGCATTTGAACGGTATTTTCATATCCTCTATCTGCATTTCGCCGAGATATTCACGAAGTAAATCGCGCAGTTTATGTCCGCGGAGTATGGACATTTTAGAAATTAACGCGGGGCTTACGTCTACCAGGTCGCGCATTTTAAGCTTCAGCGCTATTTCCTTGATTTTTGCAGGCTCCATACCCGAGGCATACGCGCCGCCCACAACCGCACCCATTGAGCACCCCGCGATATAATCGGGTACAACGCCCTCTTCTTCGAGCGCCTGCAAAAATCCGATATGCGCTATTCCGCGCGCTCCGCCGCTTCCGAGCGCGACTCCTAACGTTTTACTCATAAAATCTCCGTTTTGAAAATAATTTTATTATGTAGTGATAAAAGCCCGTTTTAAATATATTCTGCTCAGCTTATGCCTTTTAATATTCTGCGCAGCCATAATTATTTTACCCGACCGGTACGTAAACTGCTGTTTTGCGGGGTTTGCGATGTGGGCGGAGTGCGTTCTGCCCTCTCTGTTCCCGTTTATGGTCATAACACTTATTTTCGTAAAATCGGGAATTGCCGAGCGGGCGTCGCTCCCGCTTACTAAATTAGCGGGTAAATTCAAACTGCCGCCGGCTGCCGGAGCGTGCTTCCTACTTGGCATATGCTCGGGTTATCCCGCGGGCAGCCGCGTGCTGTACGAATACTATGAGAACGGCTCGCTCACGCGCGGCGACGTTAAAAAGCTCGCCTATCTATGCTCGACTTCCGGTCCTCTGTTTATTATAGGCAGCGTGGGTTTTAAGATGTTCGGCGATAAAGCGGCGGGCGCAAAAATTTTGCTTGCGCACGTTTTGTCCGTTACCGCAGTGTCGCTCATTATATGCCTCTTTTCAAAAAAATCCGCCGCGGCAAGCTATAAACGCGCTCCCGCCGACAGAGATTTTTTATACAACTCCTTTTACGGCGCAGTTGTAGCCGTGACCGTTGCGGGAGCGTTTATCGCATTTTTTTACGTGGTTGCAACTTTTGTTTCGGACTTTTCCCTGCTTGCGCCCGTTGAAATGCTGCTGCAACCGTTGATAGGCGACTGCTCAAAAGCGGCAAGCCTTGGACTGATAGAGGCAACAACGGGCTGCAAAGCTCTTGCAGGGCTCGGCGCAAGCAAGCTGAATATTGCGCTTGCCGGTTTTATGATAACATTCGGCGGAGCGTCTATAATTATGCAGCAGCTATGTTACCTTTTAAAAGCCGGCGTAAGCGCCGCTAAATTTATAGGCGTAAAGTTTTTGCAGGCGCTTTTGTGTTTTGCGCTGCTCTTGATTATTGCCTGAATGCGCTCAATAAATGCCCAGATATTTAAAAGAATTTGCGCGGCTCTTAAATTTTTCAATCGCGGTCTGAACGGTTTTTTGAGAAATATCCGCTTCTATCTCTATAAAAAAACGGTATTCGCCCGATCTGCCCTTTATGGGGCGCGACTGGATTTTAGTCATATTAAGCCCCTCCGCACCCAAAACCGACAGCAGCGAGTTGAGCTCGCCTGGGGCGTGGCTGCACGTGGCGGAAAAAAATATATAACTGCTTTTACGGATTGTATCGGCAAGCCCTTTTTTTATAAGCAGAAAATTTGTGCAGTTGTTTTTTTCGTCCGCAATATTCTCCGCGGACAGCTCTATACCCGCGCGGCAAACGTGCGCGCCGACTATGCCCGCGTCCTCCGGAGTTTTTATCATATCAAGACTTGCCGAGGTTGACTGCGTTGCAATAAGTTTTGCCCCCGGGAAATGCGAAAACAAGTATTCCCCGCACTGCTCCAAAGCCTGTTGATGCGAATATATGCGGCGGATACCGCTGATTTCCGCGCCGGACAGAATAGCTAATCTGTGGTCAATTTTAACCGTGCACTGCTCAAACGCTATTATTCCGTCCGTAGCCTGTAAAAGGTCTAAATTCTGGTTAACGCCGCCGTTCAGGCTGTTTTCGACGGGCAGAACTATAACTTCCGATTCGCCGTTCAAAAGCGAATTTACAAGCATTCTGAACGACGGGCGCGCAACCTTTTCATACCCGTGGCAAAGCTTTTCGGCGGCGAGCATACTGTAACTGCCGCTCGGTCCGAGATATCCTACCGCTGGCATTTTACACTTTCTCCGCAATGTCGTAAATGAGCTTTTCCGTATCTTCCCAACCGAGACAGGGGTCTGTTATCGATTTGCCGTAAACCTTGTCTTCGGGCTGATTGCCCTCGGCTATAAAACTCTCTATCATAAATCCTTTTACGATATTTTTAAAGTCTTTATCGTAAATACGGTTTTGCATAACCTCTTCGCAAATTCTTATCTGCTGTTTGAACTTTTTACCGCTGTTGGAGTGGTTTGCGTCGATAATTATCGCGGGGTTGGCGAGGTCGGATTTGGCGTAACCCTCCGCAACCTGCATAACCGTTTCGTAGTGGAAGTTGGGAATGTCGCGTCCGTAGCTGTCCACCGCGCCGCGGAGTATAGCGTGCGCAAGCGGGTTGCCGTCCGTTTTGACCTGCCAGCCGTTGAGCTTAAACACCTGCCCGCTCTGGGCGGCGTAAACGGAGTTTAAAAGCACAAGCGTTGAACCGCTCATAGGGTTTTTAATGCCGACGGAAACGTCGATACCGCTCGATACTAAACGGTGGAGTTGGTTTTCGCAGCTGCGCGCCCCTACCGCTATATAAGAGAGCAAATCCTCCACGTAGTGTATGTTTGCGGGATAGAGCATTTCGTCCGCTGCGGAAAGCCCGCTGACCTCTATAGCCTTTATATTGAGCTCGCGTATGGCGTGTATGCCCTTTAAAATATCCTCGGATTTAGAGGGGTCGGGCTGAGAAAACATACCCTTGTAGCCCACGCCCTTTGTGCGCGGCTTGTTGGTGTATATCCTGGGCACCAGAACGAGCCTGTCCTTTACCTTTTCGTTGAGCTTGCCAAGCCTTTCAACGTAGTCTAATACGGGCTTCTGCTCGTGCGCCGAACAGGGTCCCACCAGAATGAGCAGCTTGTCGCTTTTGCCGGAAATTACGTCGGCAACAAGCTTGTCGCGTTCTTTTTTAACCGATTTTAAGCTGTCGGGCAGAGGTATCTGCGCAACCAGCTCTTCGGGTTCGGGTATTTTAATTTGCTTTTCAAACATTTATCTGCTCCTGAGTATGCTTAGTAAATCTTTTTGTATAGGCGCGGGAATATATTGCAGATATTCCTTTTCAAACGCCGCCGAATTTCTTACGAGCGTAGAGCTTACGTGCAGCTTTTCCTGCTCTGCGGGAATATAAAGCGTAACGCAGTCGCTCTTTAATTTTTTTGTTGCGAAAAAGTTCCTGTTTTCGTAATCGAGGTCTATTCCGTCGCGCACGCCGCGCACGTAAAAAGGCGTTTGCTCTTTTTCAAGCAAATCCGCCGCCGCGCCGTGAAAGGTTATCACCCTGACGCGAGGTTCGTCCGCATAGAGCTTTTGCAACAGTTTCAGCCTGTCCGCCTCGGTTATAAACGGCTTTTTATCTGGGTTGACCATAACCGCAACAACAACTTCGTCGAATATTTTTAAACAGTTTTCAATTATGCTTTCGTGCCCCGTTGTGGGCGGGTCGAAAGTTCCGGAAAATACGCATTTTTTCATAAATTATTTTTAAAAAACGATAACGTCGTTTTACCGTATCTGCGCTCGTCAAAGAGCGTTAATCCCGCTATTTCACCCGAAAACGCGCGGTCGCGCTCGTAAACGGCTATTCCGCCATCCGTTAAAATTCTGCGGTCTGCTATGATTTTTAACGCTTCTATACCCGCTTCGAGCCTGTACGGCGGGTCGATAAATATTATGTCCGCACGCTTTACCCTGCATAGACACTGCGCAAAATCGAGATTGTACACCCCGTAATTTTCACAGTCTCTGAGCTTTGAAAGATTGCTCTTCAAAACCTTTATGCTGTCTTTTGAAACGTCGTTGAAAATTACGTACTCTGCCCCGCGCGACAGACATTCTATGCCAAGACTGCCGCTGCCGGCAAACAAATCCAAAACGTACGCGCCCGCAATATCGGGGGCTATTATATTAAAAAGGCTTTCTTTTACTCTGTCGGCGGTTGGTCTGATTTCCCCGCCCGCAAACTCGCTGAGCTTTAAGCCCCTGTGTTTACCGCTTATTATTCTCATTTCCGGGATTTTTTATTTTTTGATTTCTGTTCCTGAACGGCTGTTGCCGCCTGTTTGGAAAATTCCTGCCTTGCGCCCCATACGTATCCCGCCGCGTGCACCGATACGAGCGGCAGTATCCAGATAAAGTTTAACCACTGCGATAAGTTTAAATAGCTCAGCGGATAATACGCCCAGCCGAACGCATAGCGCAGTAAAAATCCGCAGAAATAATTTAAAAAAACGCAGTTTATAAACTGAATCAATATAAACGGCACGCAGCTTATAAGTCCTATTATAAAAGCCTTGTATAACGCGTACTCGCCTGTTTTGAATAAAACGCCGGCATCGGCGGAGCCGAGCTCGCGCTTTTTTATGTTTTTTGCGCTTTTACGCGCCGCGGCAACGCCGTTCTGTCTGCCGAAAACGAGATATGCCGCCAGAAGAAACAGTTCGCCCGCAACTAAAATAACAATGCCGAGCGCAAGCTCGTCCGTAACGCAAAAGCCTATTACGGTTACGCTTAAAATTACCGCAAGCATAAACGGAAACGCCGCGCCTGCGAGCATATCCTTTAATTCGAGCAAAATTTTTTGCGCCTTTGCGCGGCGGTTAACTGTGCGTTATTTGCCAAACCTGTATATCCCCCTTTCGCACACGAAGTAATCGAGCGGTATATCGTGCTCCTCCTCAGCAAATTCGCAAATCTGAAAAAAGTAGCCTATGCCGACTTTCAGCGTATGCCTGTCCTTAAAATATCCGTCGTAAAACCCGCCGCCGTAGCCTATGCGGTAGCCGCGGGAATTTATGCCGAGCAGCGGAGTTACGGTAACGTCCGCCGTTTCGTCCGCCGACGCGCCCGCAGGCTCCCCGATACCGTAAGAGGATTTTACAATTTGCACGCCTTTATCATAAGGCACGGCTACGATATTTTTTCCCTCCGTGCGGGGCAGAAAAACGCGCTTGCCGTTTTTTAACAGCGTGTCTGTTATTTGTTTTGTACAGGCTTCCGACGGCAGGCTGTTATATATAAAAAAGCTGTTGTACCCGCCGAACTCTGCAAAAAAATATTCCGATATGCAATTATCGGCGTGCGCCCTCAGCACTTCGCCGAAATATTTGCGTTTGATTTTTAAAATTTCCCGCAGCTCGCGTTTTGTCACTTTAAATATATCCTTTGGCTGCGCCGCGTAACCGAAGTTAACACCTCGTACGGAATTGTATTCGCGCGGCGCGCATATCTGCCCGCGTCGTCCATAACGCATTCAACGTCGCCGCCGTTTTCTTTTACGAACGCGTCCATACACAGTTTATTTTCACCAAGCGGCACGCCCCTGAAAAATCCGTCGGCATAACCGAGGCGGTAGGTTGAAAGCTCTTTATAATTTTTCTGCGCAAATCCGTACCCTGCGCCTCCGCCGATAAAGCGCGTTTGCTGACTGCGTTTTGCGTAAACTTTAAGAGCAGGCTCAACGGCGGCGTTAAAACCGTCGGGCGCATAGCCGTACAGTAGTATTCCGCACCTTGCGCCGTCCTTTAAAAACCCGCCGCCGCGCAAAAGACCGCCGCTTGCCGATAAGTGCGCGCATATATCCGGGTTAACGGCTTTTACAAGCCGCTCCGCAACGTTGAAAAGTTTAAGCTGGTCAATACTTGCCCTATAATTTTCTGCGGCGTACAGATGCGAATACACCCCCTCTATTTTCGATGGGTCGAGTATCTTTAAGATATCGGGCAGCTCGGAAATATCACAGCCGTATCTGTTCATACCGGTGTTCACTTTTATCTGACACGCGCACTTTACCTTAACGGCGGTTTCAACAGAATTGACCGTAAGCGTCAACCCGTAAGCTTCGGCGCGCAATAAATCGCCGCTGTCGGCGGGCGGAGCAAAAACGAGTACGGGCTTTGTCACTCCGGAAATACGCAGAGCTACGCCCTCTTCGACTATGGCAACGCAAAAACCGTCGGCAATATCGGATATGCAGTGCGCAACCTCCGCCGCGCCGTGACCGTATGCGTCCGCCTTGACGACCGCGTAAAATTTTTTTGAACCTAAACGCGAACGGATGAAGAGCGCGTTTTGTCTTATCCTGCGTAAATCGATAACCGCTAAGCTTTTTTGCATACAATTATAATATGCCGGAAAGCGTTTAGCGAGTGTCAGCCGCGGATTTTATTTATTGCCGGACGGACCGAGCGGGCGAGCAAGCCCGCCAAAATGCAAAGCGCAAAATCCTTGGGCATATAAATAAGATTCCACATAACAAATACGTTTACCAAATCGTAAGTCCCGCCTATTGCCGCAACAACTATGCAATACGGCGTGCCGATTATATAGTCGACAAGGAATGCAGTAATCGCCGCAACCGTAACGCGCCTTACCGATGTGCCGTCACGCGCAATCAAGCCTGCAATAAACGCGCTGGCTATAAAGCCTATTATATACCCGAAGGTGGGCATTGTAACGTAATGTATGCCGCCTCCGCTTGTGAATACAGGCAACCCTAAAAGTCCCGCAAAGCAGTACGCCGCCATACTCGCCGCGCCTTTTTTGGCGCCGAGAAGCAACCCCGAAAGCACCGCGGTAACGGTCTGGAACGTAAGCGGCACCAGAGGAAAGGGAATTTTAATAAACGCGGCTGCCGTCATAAGCGCAACAAACAGCGCGCACACGGCAATATCCGCCGCTAAAAAACGTGATTTTGATTTTTCCATAAGTTTATTATAGTACAACGGCGGGCGGATTGTCAAATACAGGAAACGCAGCGCAAGAAATTATATAAAAAAACTCCCCGCAAAGGGAGTTTTAATATTATTGTTCAGCGCCGTTTTCGGGCGGTTCGGGCAAATCGCAATTATCCTGCCGGCCGGGGTCGATTTCAACCACAGGCATTTCTAAAAGACTGACGCGGGAACGGTCGGGCACAGGCGCGGTTTCTTTTTTCTTTTTCTTAACCCAGCCAACTATAAAGGCGGTTATAAGCGCAATTACGATACCGATTACAAGACTTAAAACAACCGAAGTTACAAGACCTATTCCGCCGTCTACAGTGAGCACGTTGATATTTGAGAAAGACACAAACGACAGCTTGTCGTAAATGGCGTTTACTACCGTACTTTCGTAAACACGCGTAAATTCGCGCACGGTATCGGCAATAGCCTGGATTTCGTTTTCGATATCCGGATTGACTTTGCCGCTCTCGATATAATTAGTTAAATCCTGCTTTTTATATCTGAGCGTTTCAACCAGGTCGGACTGGTTTTTAATTACCTGCGCGTTTGTACTGTCGGTTGTAGTAACCTTTAAAAGATTTTCAAGCGTTGCGCTCGCTTTGTTAAATTCACGCTCGCAAGCCTTTAAATCAAGCTCGTACTTAGCCTTTAACGACAGACTTTTAATATAGAAATTATCCCTGATTTCGGTTAATAGATTTTCTATAATCTGTGTATCCAAAAAGTTTTCAAGCTCTAAAAGATAGTATTGCAGAGTTTTTCCGGTTTCAACCGTAAAACTGTAACCGTAGTTGTTGATAAGCGTTCTGTACTCATTTCTGAGATAGTCTACCTGGCTTACGATGTTTTCTATTTCGGTTTCGTAATCCATCGCGTTGCTTGCAAGATTAAGATACATATAAGTATCTATTTTCATATCCCGTAAAAACTTTACGGGAACGGAAGCGAGTTCCGTTAAAAATTCTCGAGCAACGTTGTCGTTGGGAAAATACCTCTTTTTTACTGAAATAACAAATTGCTTTACCTCTTCGTTATCGGTACTTTCCTTTGACGGCGTTTCTACTTTAAACGTAATATCTCCGCGAGATATCATTTTTTCTATATTTATATCTTCAAAGCTTTCGTTATCTTTGCAAATTTCTTTAATACTTTTTTCGGAAACTATGCTGTTGAAATATAAAATAGTACCGTCGGGATATTTATAATACACCCCGTTGTTGCCCCCGGGCAGATTGAGATTGTATTTTACCGTATAAACGGACGCACGGGGATTATAAACATAAGTAAAACCGAGCACTCCAACTACAGTAATAACCGCCGCTATAATAAGCGCCAGCCATTTCTGAGAAAATATCATACGGAACATATCGGCTAAGCTGATACCCTTTTCTTCTTCCATTACATCCTCCGTAACTTAATATACCCATTTTATAACAGTAAAATGCAAATGTCAACAACAACGCTGTGAAATTTGTCGTAATTTGCAGCTTAAAAATCAAAAATCGCGTTAGATTTTATACTTTTGTGACGGGCGCACACCTTTAAACAACGCTCCGTATTGCAAAGCTTTTGAGTCTTTCCGTCTTTTACGGCAAATATCCGCTTGCCGTTTGTAGCGATTATAGTACCGTCGGAGAGCACGTCGTAGTCGGCTATGCCGCTTTTAATAACCTCTCCGCTATCCACTTCCACAAGCTGCCAGCTCAACGGAATAAACCCGTAATCCCCGCCCTTTCTGCTGTTTTTCTTCATTTCTTTTTCAGCGTTTATGAGGTTTCCCTTAATAAACTCTTTTCTGCTGTCGTATTCGCGCGGTTTTGCGGGATTGTTTCCGCCCGACACAAGACTTTTGCCTGTAAACGCGCGCACGAAAACGTTTATAAAATTTGCAATAGCCTGAACTATGCGGAACGGTATCAGCAATATTTCAACAAACGGATTTGCGCCCTTTTCTTTAATGGGCACTTTTATTGCATACAGCTTGCCGCCGTGCATAACGGGCTTGAAATAGCCGAATTTTTCGGACGACTTTACCTCGGTTACCGAAAGTTCGGAAAGATCGAGTTTTAAAATTGCCGATGGCGAGTACGAAACGAACGCGCCGCGCGCGTCCCTGCCCACCCCGCGGGAGGAAAAATATATTATGTTTCCGTTTTCCGGACATACGAACGGGTCGTCGTCGAGTGTGTCGCCGTCGGTAACGGTTTTATAATCGCCGTTTTGCATATTAAAAACCGCAATATCCGAATTAAAATCGTTACGCTTTACAGACACGGCGAGAATACCGCTATCCGCGTCCAGACAGCCCGAACCGAATTCCGTATCGAGCGAGTTTATAACGTGCACTTCCTCCGCCTTTTCGTCGTCGAGCCGCTTTTTATATATGCCCGAGGTTTGGTTTACGGTAAACGAATAAGCAATTTCAACCTCGTTATCCTCGGGATATATGCCGTTTATCGAGCTTTCAAAAAATAAATTACTCTCTTCGCCGGGACGTATATCGCCGCGGAAGCGCGCGCCCTCGCCGCTATGCTTCCAGCTCTTAGCTCGCTCTATGTTCTGCGCGTTCGCTTTGTATTTTTCTATAAACTTGCTCGGGAATTTTTTTATTTCACCGTTGTCGTAAAGACATATATCTCCGTCCGCAAAGAAAAATTTATCCATAATTTTATATGTTTACTTTTCGTAAACGCTGCGCTTTAATATACCTATGTACGGCAAATGCCTGTACTGCTCGTTGTAATCGAGTCCGTAACCTATAACAAATTCGTTTTCAATCATAAAGCAATTATAATCCGGCTCTATATCGTATTCGCGCCGCGATTCTTTGTCTAAAAGCGTTACAATGGTAACAGACTGCGCCTTGCGTTCAAGCAGCAGCGCCTTTAAATTTGCAAGCGTAAAACCGCTATCTATTATATCCTCTACTATGATTACGTCACGGCCCTGCACGTCCTTGTCAAGGTCCTTTTTAATGTTGAGCTTGCCGGAGGATACCGCGCCCGAACCGTAGCTGGATACAGCCATAAAATCAAGCTCTACCGGCATAGAAAGGTGACGGATAAAATCCGAATAAAAAATTATACTGCCCTTTAAAATACCTACGACGAGAGGACGTTTACCCTCAAACGCCTTGTCTACCTGAAGCGCAATCTCTTTTACGCGGCTTCTGAGTTGCTCCTCGGATAACATAATTCTTTCGCAATCGGGATGCATATTCATCTAATTCTCCTTTTCTTATGTTGATAAATTGAATTTATACGCGGCATTATCCGCGGTGTTTTTAAAAATTAGAGCCGTTCCAGCCCCAGTCGCTTACGCCGCGGTAAGTAACGTATACGTGCGACGGGTCCGCATCAAGCTGCGTACTGAGAATACGGCATATTTCAGCCGTCATTTTGTTGCAGTCAGCGGAAGAAAGGCTGCCGAAAACGCTTACTTCAACATATGCGCCGTTGTTAAGCTTTTGCCCGGCAAAATACAAATCGTATCCGTCGGCAATTCCTACCATCAAATAACTTTCGGGCTTGTGCAAAAGGTTAATTTTTGCGCCCAACGCGCTTTTTAAAGCCGTTTTTTGGTCTTGGGTAAGAGTTTTTGTGATTTTACAGTCTATAAAAGGCATATTTACTCCTTATTTACGGTAATCGGCGCATATTATGCACCCTATCGTCTTTGTTTTATCCGTTATTTTAATTTTATCCGATATTTCAACGCCGCACACAGCCAACACTTCGTTGCCGCACGCTATCAAAGGAACATTACAACGCACGCGGACGGGTATTTTTAAATCGGTAAAATAATCGCCCAGATTTTTTGTACCGCCGCCGAATTTTTTAAAGACGTCGCCTGCGCACATAAAGCGTATAACTGCGTCCCGGGGTATCGTTTCCGCATCGAATTTTAGTAATTTTCCGTTTGAGTTATCCGTGTTTGCATAATTACGAATAACCAGCGGAACGCCGTAAAAATTTTCACCCGAATATGCGTAAAAATCAATTTGCGCGCTTAAATTATCGTTTTCGGCGGAGATTTTAAAGTAAATTCCGCCCTCTTCCCTTACTGCGGTAATACCCAGAAATTCAAATTTTTTGCCGTTTTCGCTAAATTGAAGTTCATACAGCCTGCGGGCGTGCTCCGAAGTAAAGTCGCGCTTACCTGTTTGCTTTACCGCACTTATTACTGCGCGCCTGAAAATTACTTTTTCGTAGCAAAATTTTATATAAAAGCCGTCGACAGTATAGTTAATCAAACCTTTTTCGGATATTATCCTGTTAAAATATTGCTCGTCCTCGGCGGCAAGCCGCGAAAAACGGAAAATATTTACCGCCGCGGCAGGCACGGCTTTTTCAAGCTCGGGCAATACTTTAAGGCGGATTTTATTGCGGGTATAATTTAGCGTGAAATTTGTTTCGTCCTCAACGTAAGGTATACCGTTATCTTTTATATAAGCATCTATTTCCTCACGCGTGCAGGCAATAAGCGGATGAATTATCTCACCGTCGCGTATGCCGGTAAGGCCGGAAAGCGCGCTGCCGCGCGCAAGATTGAACAGAACAGTTTCGGCGTTGTCGTTGAGATGATGCGCCGTTGCAACGGCGTCAGCCTTGCTCCACCCGCCCGAAGATATATACGACGGCGAAACCGAAGCTGTTTCGGGAGCCGTTGCGAACTTATAGCATTCGAGCCGCCAGGCGCGGGCACAGGCTTCTGTGCGGTTTACAGCGTCAGTCCACTCAAAAAAAACAAGCGGGATATTATAAAAAGAGCACCTTTCACGGACAAATGCGCTGTCGCGCAAAGAGGTTTCGCCGCGTATTTTATGGTCGCAGTTGAGCGCGGAGAGAGTTATATTGAACTCTTTTGCGTGCAAAACGAGATAATGCAGCAAAGCCATTGAATCTTTGCCGCCGGATACGGCGACGCATATCTTTTTGTTGGCGTATTCGGAAAGGTTCAGCTCCATACCGAAATTATAACATAAACATTTTAAGCTTGCAACTAACTAAAAAATAAAAATAAATATTTTGTAATTTGTATAAAGCGGTGCAAAAACAGTTGACAAACGGCTTTAAATCTAATAAAATGAATAAGCTGTTTAGGCAAAATATCGCGGGGTGGAGCAGCCAGGTAGCTCGTCGGGCTCATAACCCGAAGGTCGCGAGGTTCGAATCCCGCCCCCGCAACCAAATTATTTTCGGGGGATTCCCCCTTTTCGGAACGTTGAAATGTTTTTTCAGATGTTTAAGACATATCGGCGCTTTGAAATATATGGCGACGTAGCTTAGTTGGTCTATAGCGGCCGGTTCATACCCGGCAGGTCGGCGGTTCGAATCCACCCGTCGCTACCAAAACATTAATAAGTGGCGTACGCCACATAAGGCCCGTTGGTCAAGAGGTTAAGACATCACCCTTTCACGGTGGTATCGTGGGTTCGATTCCCGCACGGGTCACCAAACAAATTAAAGGCGAACCCGTTTCCATTAGGAGACGGATTCGCTTTTATCGTATATTTTAAGTAGAGAACAAACTAAATGTCGTGATTATATTTTTTACCATACTTAATCCATACCTCTAAATAAATGACCAAACCATTAGCCC
>CAJUPX010000002.1 GCA_910588685.1 uncultured Christensenellaceae bacterium
TCATAGCGTTTGTGCTGTATTTGTTGGTGCGCACATTGCTCAATAACAAAAAGCGGGACTACGGAATACTCAAATCGCTTGGATTTACAACGAAGCAACTTATTTTGCAGACTGCGCTTTCGTTTATGCCCGCTATTATTATTTCAACCGTAATAGGACTTATTATAAGTTGTCTTACCATCAATCCGCTTATGTCGCTGTTTTTAAGTTCGCTCGGCATTGTAAAGTGTACGTTTAATATTCCTATCCTGTTCGTTACGGTAGCGGGAATCGCGCTTATACTTTTATCTTTTGGCATCGCGTGCCTTTTATCACTCAAAATCAAAAAAATTGCGCCGCGCACTTTGCTCGCAAGCGAATAAAACAATACAACAACTCCGCCGGATAAAATCCGGCGGTTTTTACTATTGCATTATGCTTTTTTACGTGTTATAATATATAAAATACTATCAAGGAGCAGGCTATGAAATACAGAAGACTCGGCAGAACGGAACTTTCGGTAAGTGAAATAGGGCTGGGCGGAGAATGGCTTGAAAGGCATACCGCCAAAGAATGTAAAGCGGTTATAAACTACTGCGAACAAAAAGGCGTTAATATTTTAGACTGCTGGATGAGCGAGCCGAACGTACGCACAAACATAGGCGAGGCAATATACGGTAAACGTGATAAGTGGTATATACAGGGGCATATAGGCTCTACCTGGCAAAACGGTCAGTACGTGCGGACGCGCGACATAGCGCAAACAAAAACCGCGTTCGAGGATTTGCTCTCCCGCTTTAAAACCGGTTACATAGACCTGGGAATGATACATTACGTAGATGAAATTTCCGACTGGCAGAACATTATAAACGGCGAATTTTTAAAATACGTTTACGAACTCAAAGCGCAGGGCAAAATCCGACACATAGGGCTCAGCACGCACAACCCGGCAATAGCAAAAACCGCGGCGGAAAGCGGCATTGTTGAAATGATAATGTTCAGCGTAAATCCGGCATTCGACCTTATGCCCGACGTGGACGACATAGAAAAATATTTTGTTGACGAGTACGACGAAAAGCCCGGCGGCATCGCGCCGGAGCGAGCCGAACTCTATAAACTCTGCGAACAGCTCGACGTGGGAATTACCGTTATGAAAGGCTTTGCCGGCGGCAGACTGTTCGATGCCGAACGTTCGCCGTTCAAGGTTGCGTTAACGCCCGTACAGTGCATACATTACTGCCTGACCCGCCCCGCCGTTGCCGCCGTGATGTGCGGCTTTGACAACGAAAAACAGGTTGACGACGCCTGCGCATACGAGCACGCGAGCAATCAACAGAAGGACTACGCAACGGTGCTTGCTAACGCGCCCAAACACGCGTTCAGCGGGCAATGCACCTATTGCGGACACTGCAAGCCCTGCCCGGGCGATATAGATATTGCTATGGTAAACAAGCTGTACGACCTGGCTGTTATGCAGCCCGCCGTTCCCTCCTCCGTACGCGAGCATTACAGAGCGCTTAAAACAAACGCCGATAACTGTATTGCGTGCGGCGGCTGCGAAACGCGCTGTCCTTTCGGCGTAAAAATAATTGAGCGTATGGCAAAGACGCGCGAAATTTTCAGTTAAAATTAAAAATATGCCGGCAGTTCCGGCAAAGGAGTTAAAAATGTTGGAAAACGTTTTAGCAAAACACAATTGTACTTTTAAGATTAAACTTACCGTTAAGAGCATTGTTTCCGCGGCTCTCGTTGTTCTCGCCGTAGTTCTGCCGCGGCTCGTTCATCTGGCTGCAGGCGCGGCGGGCGGCGTTCAGTGGCTGCCTATGTACCTGCCTGTGCTTTTGGGCGGCTGTCTTTTAGGCGCTTACTGGGGACTCGGAATAGGCGTTGTTTCGCCTGTTGTCAGCTTTTTGCTTACGGTTGCATCAGGCAATCCTATGCCCGCGCTTGCAAAGCTGCCGTTTATGGTTGCGGAATTAGCCGTATTTGCAGTTGTTTCGGGTTTATTTACTAAAAAGATAGCGCAAAACGGCTGGCTCGCATTCCCCGCCGTGCTTTTGGCGCAGGTATCGGGCAGAGCCGCGTTTATGCTGCTGGCGATTGTATTCAGCTTTGCCGCACCCTTTACTCCCGCCGAAATCCTGGTGCAGATACAAACGGGATTTGCAGGTATGATTTTACAGGCTGTGCTTGTTCCCTTTGCGGTTATGGCTATAAAAAAACTGCTAGATAAATCACGTAACTGATTTAATGAAAAAATCAACGCGATCCAAGCATTGGAGCGCGTTTTTTATTTAATGAACTTTTCCGCAGTGCGGACATACGGGGCTATTATTTTCGTCGATTGCCGTTATATTTCTGAAATACATAGCGCTCTCGGCTCTGCGTTCTTTTAGCCACAGCTCGCCGTCGTCAAAAACGCCGGGTTTTAAATCGGATATAGTTGTAAATAAAAACGGCTTACCCGTTTCGCGGCAAATATCTTCGTGAATTTCCGTACGGCAGGAGCTGCATTCGTAAACCCGCCCGCCTGAAGCCGCCTTTAAATTGTTTTCAGCAAGCTTTTCTCCGCAGAACGGACAAACCTCCCGCTCCGTATCCGAATAAACCATCGCGCGCAGAACAATCTGTTGCAGACGGCGGAAGCTCTCAATATTAGAAATATCCACTAAAACCGCGTCTCTCCCCTGACCGGGAACGGGCGTGCACAGTAAATATTCGTCGGCTTGCTCCGCTTGCTTAACGGCGCTCAGCACCGCCGCGCCGTCGCCGTCAGCGCAAGGCGCCAAAATAACTTTATACGGCTTGTCTTTAATCATTTCAAAGCATATAACCTGCCGCCCCGCGGGCGTTAAAGCCCCAAGCTTAAGCTTCCAGCCTTTAAATTCAAATTCTACATTCACGCGCGACAAGCTGAATAATTTTTTTGAGTCGCAGTTAAAATTAAAGTGTCCGATTGCAAATATCAGTAACGTCTGGCAAAAGAAAAAATAATTCTTTTCCAAATCCGCCGCGTCCTTTTTGGTAAATTCCTTAACGGGTTTGAGCGCGTTGCGGCAGGCAAAATATTTTGCAAGCTTATATACGCGGTGATACTCCTTATGCATTGACAAAATATTTGTCTTGCGCAGTCTCAGGTTTGCCGAACGCAATTTATTGTTTTTGTAAACCGGTCTTTTTAAACGCGGCACTATCGCGTTTTCTATAAATTGCAGCTTGTTTAAACACCGCCCGGCTACCGCATAGTACGAACCGAAGCTCTTGCTGTAACCTATATGCAGTTTGCCGAGCGCAAGAAAATAATTCAGATGGTTTACGCGTTCAAGCAAATTAATTTCAATAGTCTGATTAGCGTAAATCAGCTCCTTTAAAAAGCGTATATTAGCCCGCGTAAAACAAAGTATTTCATCAACCACGTTGCAGAATACCTTGTTTTCGTAAATTCCGTAGTCGTCCTCGTAGGTGCGGCTCAAAAGCTTTTTGGGCTTGATTTCACCCCTTTTCACGTCCTCCCACAGCTCGCTGTGCGAAGCTATATGGTTTAAGGTGTTGTTGTTGACAATGCGCACCGATTCGACGGGCAAAATAACATCCCGCTCCTTTAAATGTATGAACGGCTGCGCAAATATGCGTTTTACGGACGGAAGCGCTTTTAATATAACGTCGGTACTCTCTTCAAGCGCGTCAAAACTCAGCTCCGGCTCTATCATAAACAGCGCGGCTTCGTGCACGATGTCGTAATCGAACTGAACGTAGTTCATAAGCTTTGATTTGCGGCGGTACGCACCGATATTTTTGTAATCGTCTATAAGCCCGGACAGCCGCGCGCGCTGTTCGTAAGTCAAATCCATAAAAACTAATCCTCGTTAAGTTTGCGCACAAATTCGCCGCAGCTTTTAAGTCCGAGCTTATCGAACTCCGCCGCGAGCAATTCCTTGTTTTCAACAACCTTGCTTTCCAGCTTGCTTACCACCTTACTGAGCAGTATTCTTTCAACCGCGTCCTTTTCCACCGCGGCTTTATCTCCGAAGCAGGCGCAGTAAATTTTAACGAAGTCCTCCATCTGCCGCAGAATACGGTTGCCAAACGAAATATTGTACTTTTGCAGTAACTTTTCGGTTTTTTGCACCAGGACGTTGTATTCCGCCTCGAATTCATAGCTGTTTTTCGCCGTTTCAAACAGATTTACAAGCGTTTCATAGGCTACAAACCTCTGTTCGAGCGGCGAGCCGAAAGAGTGTATTTTAGGCGCGCGTTTGTTGAAATTCATAGTCTGTGCGCGGTCGTACACCTTGTCGCTGATTTCAAACGTGCTTTCGTCGCGGTTTGCCGTCCCTATAAACCACACGTTTTCGGGTATTTTAACAGTGTGACCGCCGACTAAACCCGCATACTGAATATTCGCGCCGTTCTCCGTTCGGCACAGTTTTACGTTGAGCAGTTTGATTTCGCGCTTGTCCTCCTCGTTTTCCATAAGCGAAAGGAAGTCCGAAAAATAATATTCAATCCTGCTCAGGTTCATTTCGTCGAGCACTATAAACGTTATAACCGACGGATTTAACCGCGCCTTATACAGGCACTGCGTAAACTTTTTGGGTGTAAAGCATTTACTGAACTCGTTATAGTAGCCGAGCAATTCATTTTTATCGCGCCAGGACGATTCAACCTCAACAATGTCGCATTCGCCCATAACCGCCTCCGTAAACACCTTGGGAAGACTGGTTTTACCCGTACCGCTCATACCCTGCAAAATAGCAAGTCGCGACGCGCCGAGCCCCGCAACAAATGTTGCTATATCCTCCGCCGAATACGACAGGTGCAGCCGGCACTCGCGCGCATAGTCCACAACAAATCTGACGAGCGAAGGCAAAGTTGCGTTTTCGAACAGCTGTTTGCGCCGTTCGGCAAGCCGTGAACGGAAATAAGCCTGTCTGCCGTCCAGCTCCGTAAAAGCGGGGCACGCGTCGAAATTTGCGTAAACGGCGGGCTCAGAAAAGCGTTTTTCTTCGGCGGGAGCGGGCGTTTGTACAGGCTGCGGCACACTGTCCGCGGGAATACTGCGGGGATATTCCCCCTCGGCATATCCTGCGCCGAGCCTGAACATTCCGCGCAAAATCATATACGCCAAAACTGCAAAGCTTGCGGCAAGCATATATATCGTCTGGCTGCTTACGTCGTAAACTATATCTTTCGGAAATTCCAAATTATAAAATTCTAATATCTTTTCAAAATTTTCCAAATTGATTTGTTTGCCGATTTTAAAATAAACCCCGAACAGTCCAATACAAAGCACAAATAAAAAGTTTGCAACCGCGCTTATTTTCACGGTTTTGTAGTAGCTGTTATCCTTTGAAATAAAACCTATAACCGTGAAAGCCAGAAGCAGGCAAGAAGACAGTATTACGGCAAATTCAACAAACGCCATAAGCTGAAACCCGGCGCCGAACGAGGGATAATCTTTGAGCAGCTCGTAACCGCTTAGCGAAACCGTATCTCTGTAACCGCCTTTCACCTCTATATTTATACTTACAACCTTTAAAATCAGCGAAACAAGCGTTACCGCAGTCATAGCAGCAACGGCAAACAGAGGCTCGGCTTTAAGCGGACGGCGGGCAGCACTGCCCGCGTACGTACCGCCGGCGGACGGCATTTTTCCGCAGATAAAAGAATGTACCAAAAGCACCGCGAGAATTAATATAAGCGGGATAAAGCCCGCCGTTACCGCAAACCCGGTACCGCCGCCCGAAATCCTGTCAAAAAACGTAAACGAAAAACTCAGCACGAAAAAGGCGAGCGCAATAAACGCAACGCTTACCACAAAGCGTTTAGACCGCTCCGCAATACTGTTGTAATTTTTAAAATAGTCTATAAGCGTTGACGAAAAACACAGTATTTCAACAAAGAACGCTATAAACGCGGCGACAAACGCAACCGAAACGTACGCGGGGGCTTGCGCAGACGAAAGCGCGTCGCTCAAACTGTAAGTAATTACGGGATTTTCGCCCGCGGAATAAAAGGGCACGAAAAACAGACTTAACAGTATCAGCAGCGAAACGCACTCGTCTATAAGCAGTACTATTTTTAATTTAGAGCATTTTCCGGGCGGCAAAAGCTTGTCCGGCTTTGATATTTCCCCGGGCGTTTGCTCCTCCCCGTCCGCAGCTTCCACCTTTTCCAGACGTCTGCGCAAAACCAGATATGCAAGTAAAACGGCGGCGAATATCAAGCTTATAACGCAGCACGCAACCGCCCCGCCGCGCATTATATTAAACGCCGTACCCATTACAAGGCAGATAACGCACAATAAAACATTAAGCGAGGCAGCAATGAAAAACACCGTTTTTTTCTTTTTTATGAGCATAACGGCAGCTGCCGCCGCATACGTTGCAACGCATATTAAAAATACAGCTATAAAATATACGCTGAAAGGCTTTATAAACCACGCGTCCGAAGACGAGACGCCTATGTAAATAATTTTCGCCGTCCAGAACGAATAATTACCGCGTTCTACGCCTATGCATAAAAAATCGGTAAATTTTACGGACATAAATATAACCGTAAAAAACAGGGCGAGTCCCGACAACGCCGCTAAAACGGCAAACTCACCCCATTTTGAACGCATAAACTTTTTAACTTTTTCCAAAACCTTGCCCAACCTGCCCGAAAACGCGCTTTTCATAACGTACTCTCTCCTTAATTATGTTACATTATACTTTAAAAACAGTCCGCTGTCAATTGTATAATAAAAAACATTACGCATACTTATAGCGTAAAACTCACTTACCGCATAAACTTGACAAGCCATATATTACCAAATATAATGGAATCAGGAAAATATTTAAGCTAAAACAAAATTAAGGATTATTTAAACAGGAATTTTATGAATACAGCAATAATACTTACTGCTATACTCACTTTAATTGCCGGCGTGGGAGTGTTTCTTATAGGCTGCAATTTTATGAGCGCAAATCTGGAATCGCTCGGCAGCAGAAAAATGAAAACGCTGTTTGCCAAAGCTTCCGGGAGCAAACTCGTAGGCGTAGGCGTGGGCGCCGTCACCACCGCCGTAATTCAAAGCTCGAGCGCGACCACGGTTATGGTTATAGGCTTTGTAAACGCAGGAATTATGACGCTCGCCCAGGCTGCAACCGTAATATTCGGCGCAAACATAGGCACAACCATCACAGGTCAGCTCGTTGCGCTCGGAATGTTCGGCAACAGCGCGGTATCCACTTCGGTTATATTTGCAACGTTTGCGGGAATCGGCGCGTTTATGCTTGCGTTTGCAAAGAAAGACAGAACGCGCAAACTCGGCGGAATTTTTGCGGGTTTCGGAATGATATTCGTGGGGCTTTCACTTATGAGCGGTTCTATGAAGGACTTTTCGGAGTTTGACGGCGTTAAAGAATTTCTCGCAATAATCAAAAACCCCGTATTGCTCGTGCTCATAGGCACCGTATTAACAGCGGTGCTGCAAAGTTCTTCGGTTATGACCTCGCTCGCGATTACTATGGTAGTTGCGGGACTGATAACCTTAAACCAGGGCATATATATTACGATGGGCGCGAACGTGGGTACCTGTATAACCGCGCTTATCGCGTGTATTGCGGCAAACAGAAATTCCAAACGCACTGCGCTTATACACGTTATATTCAACGTCAGCGGCGTTATAGTATTTATGCTGATAGGGCTGTTTATGTCGTTCGGCGGAATTGATTTCGGCTGGCTGTTTGAAAAGATGTTCCCCGGCGCAACCCAGATGCAGCTCGCAATGTTCCACACCATATTCAATCTGATTACCGTAATTATAATTTTACCGCTTACAAACGTGCTTGTAAAACTCGTCAGCAAAATAATCCCCGAAAAAAAGGAGCCGAAAACCGACGGTCCCCAGCTGTATTTTGTAGACGACCATATGTTAGCCACTCCGCCCCTTGCGGTACAGCAGACTAAAAACGAAATAATAAATATGGCTGAAACAGCCGTAAACAATTTCAATTTATCCTGCAAAATAGTCTGTTCGCTTAATTTTTCGGAAATAGAAACGTTCAGGCGCAACGAAAAGGAGCTGAATTTTATAAATAAAGCTCTATTCGATTATATCGTAAAGCTACAGCGCCTGCGGCTCAACGATAAAGACCGCATTTACCTTTCCACGGCTCTCCGCTCAATAAGCGATTTGGAGCGCGTGGGCGACTATGCGGAAAACATAATAGAATATGCCGAAAACCTCAAAGCCTCAAACGGCTCGTTCTCAAAATATGCCGTGCAGGAAATTGAAGAATTGCAGAAACTAATACAAAACCTCTACGAAAAAGTTATGAAAGCCTATAAATTCGTTGACTTCACCTCACTTAAAGACGCGCTCGCAATAGAAGAAAACGTGGACATGTTTACCGAAAATATGGCTCATAACCATATAAAGAGATTATCCGAAGGCATTTGCACGCCCGACGTGGGAGCGCATTACCTCTCCCTCGCTTCAAACGCCGAAAGGGTTGCAGACCATTTTATAAACGTTGCCAACACAATAAAACGGATTGCTTAAATATATTGTTTGATAAAAAGTATAAAAAAGAACGGCTCGCCGCCGTTCTTTTTAGTTTACCTGTTATTTAATATTTTTTCAAACTCAACGCCGTAAAAATGTCCGTCGCCGGTAGTTTTAATACAGTCTATTACAAACTTGCTTGCATTAAAGCAGCAATCCCGCAAACTCTTTTGCGCCAGAAACTCAGCCGTAAACACCGAGGCGAAAATATCGCCCGTACCGTGGCGTTTTTGCGGCAGTTTTTCAAGCAGAACAACTTCGAATTCGTTTCCGCAGTAAATTACTTCGCCTATCTTACCGTCCTTTTCCGCGCCCGTAACTACAATTACCGCGTCCGTAAGAGCTGCAAGTTTTTTTGCAAGCTGCTTAACAAACTCTACGCTGCAATCGCTTTGATACGGTGTTCCGGTGAGAAAGCAAGCCTCGGTAACGTTAGGCAGAATTATATCCGCGCGCTTTATAAGTTTGCGCATAGCCGCAACATATTCCCCGTCGAAACCGCAGTAAAGCTTGCCGTTATCTCCGAAAACGGGGTCGATTATAACCGTCGCTCCGTCCGCCGAAAAGTTATCAAAGCATTTTTCGGCAACGTCCATAAGCGTTTTTTTGCCGAGATAGCCCAACAAAAACGCGTCGAATTTAAAACCGTTATTTTTCCACTCGACGAAAATATTTTCTATTTCACCGGTAAGGTCCAGATAGCTCCAGCTTTTGAACATCGTGTGGTTGGAAAGTATCGCGGTAGGCAACACGCACGTTTCCACTCCGTAAGCCGAAAGTACGGGCAGCGCAACCGTCAGGGAGCATTGTCCCACGCAAGATAAGTCCTGCATTGTTAAAATTCTTTTCATAGTCTGTATTATAACCTTTTACCGCCGTTAAATCAACCGTATGCGCCGCATAAATAAAATTTTACAATTTAACATAATTAAAAACAAAAAACGCACACCGCCGTTATGTAAAGTTTGAGTAAAATGTTTGTAAAGTCTATTGATATAACGTTGTTTATTTTCTATACTTATTTTATCAACATCCGACGGCTAAAAACCGCCTTAAAACGGCTTTTAGTCCGTGCCGTTGTTGAAATGTGATAAGGAGAAAACAAAATGAGAAAACACGCACTCTGGGTTCTTGCCGTTGCCGTTATACTTTGCTCGCTTGTATCGCTGACGGCTTGTAAGAACGATCCCCCTCCCGCGCCGCAAATTCAGGCGATTGAGATATCAACGCCGCCCGATAAAACGGCATACTACGAAGGCGAAACCTTTGATAAGACCGGTATGGTCGTAAAAAAAGTAATGGATAACGGAAACAAGGAAGCTGTAAGCGACTACACCGTAGATAAAACGGGAGCGCTTACACTTGATGATACGGTTGTTACGGTATCCTACTCCGGCTTCAGCGCAAAGCAGAATATAACCGTAACCGCGCGCCCGGTCGCAAATCCCGTGGAGCTGCAAGTACTTGCTCTCCCTGCTAAAACCGTATACACCGCCGGGGAAACTTTTGATAAGACCGGTATGGAAATAGTTTACGTAACGGAGAGCGGCGACAGGGTAACCGTAACCGATTACGCCGTTGACAAAACCGTACTCGCTGTAACCGATACGTACGTCACGGTAAGCTACGGCGGTTTGACGGTAAAAGTAAACATAACCGTTAATCACGACAAAGACGCAAGAGAGGTCGTTGACGTGGAAATTTACAGCGGCGACGATTTAAAATATACGAGGACTATGGACGTATCCTCGATAATAAAGTATAAAGCCGTTTATTCCGACCATACAAAAGACGAAGAATGGACTTACGCTACGGCGGAGGATTTGGACAGTTTTAAAACGGAGGGCGGAAGTCTTGTGCTCGAATTATCGCTCTTCGTCAAAAATAAGGAATTTAAAAGAACGGTAAACGTTCCGATTGACGGCAATTCTGTAAGTGTGAGCGAACTGTATACCAAAACTCCCGACGGACAATCCGTTTACTGCGTTGAAGGCATAGTAATATCCGTCGTTTCCACAATGGCGCGCGAGGAGTATATTATTAAGGACGCGCAGTCCGAAACGTTTATAGGCGTATCCGGCATATTGAGTACCGGCTCCGTCACGGGACAGACCATAGTACCCAGATACGTACGCGGCGACAAGGTATGTATTCCGGTTAAGCTTGTAAGGGACGAGGAGCAGGCTCAGTACTCCGACTCGGCAAAAGTGCACGGCGTTTATGCAGGAGGTTCTATTTATGAAACCGGCATAATAGAAAAGAACGCAAACCTCGGTCTGGAATATGCAAATGCTACGTATATAAACGGACAGGCGGGCTTACAAAACTTCCTTTCAACCGAAAACCGCCCCTCCAACCACTATAAGCTTGTAAAGCTTGAAGGACCGCTCTACATAATACGTTACGGTTCAACAAATTATCATTACAGATTTTTCTTTACCGATATATCCTCAAAATCGTTAGCCGCGCAAAAAGTTGATAACTGCTCCCCCTGCTTTATGAGCGCAAACCAGTATCAACTCACCGAAAAGACGATAGGCGAGCTTCTTGCCGGCGATAAAGACTGGGCTCCCACGGTATGGGCTGACCCCGGCTTAGCGCACAAAACCGTTTACGCGCTGTTCGTCGGCGGAAATTCATACTATCACGAATTCATTATTTTAAAGGACGGCGCGGTATCAGATTTGCCCCGCATTATTACTTCCGTTACGGCAAGCGCGCCGCAAAAGGACGTTTACGTAAAGGGACAGACTCTTGATTTGAACGGCGCGGAGCTGACCGTTAAATACAACTACGGCGCGGACGAAGTTGTAGATATAACTACCGAAATGCTTGACGCGGCTACTCTTCCCGATATGAACACGGCGGGCGAATATACAGTGAAAGGCTATTACGAAAACTTCGAGTTTGAATTTACAATAACCGTAATAGAGGAAAGCGCGCAGAGCATTGCGCTTAACGGCAATCCGAGAACGGAGTACAATATCGGCGAAGGCTTTGAAGCCGTTAAAGAAGAGCTTTGTAAGCTTACGCTGCACGTTGTGTTTGACTCGGGCGAAAACCGCGACGAGAACGTGACGGCGAATATGATTTTATTCGATGAAACTAACTGGGCTGTCGGCACGCATACAGTTGAAATTTACCTGATGGGCGCAACTACGCAATTAGAGATAACCGTTGTACTCCCCGACGTATCGGTAACGCAGATAAAAGAATACGAAGCGGGCGCAAACGTTTATAACCTCACGGGCGTAGTCGTATCGTCGGCGTTCATTTCCGGCACTGCGGCAAACCCTGCAAACGGTGAAATTATACTCAAAGATACTCGGAACGCCAACGTAATAGGTCTTAAAGGACTTGTTACCAAAGAAGATACTTTGGGCGGACTTGCTGTCGGCGACGAAATAAAAGTAGAAGTTACCCTGGTAGTAACCACTACCGTAGCAACACATTCCGAATGCGGAAAGATAGCGGCAACCGTAACGGACGGCTCTGTTCCGCAGGTTTTAAGCGCTGACAATTCAGTGGCATTAGACAAGAGCGGCGCAGTAAGCATAAATTCACAGGAAGAATTTAACGAATTCCTCAAAGACGCCGACACACGCAAAGGCAACGCCTATAAACTCGTTAAATTCGGCGGCAATACAAAATTTGTAAACTACGGCACCTCCACTCCCAACGAATCGCTCTACATTACTTTCACCGGTACGGACACCACCACTATTAAAATCGACGGCAGACAGCCGTTCCTGAGCGCAATGAACCAGCCTATAACGCTCGGCGAGAATACCTATCTTGAAACTATGTTTGTTGAGGGCTCCGTATTAAACAACAGCTTTACCGAACCCAACCGACAGAAAGGCGACGTATATCTGATGTATATAGGCGGACAGGGCGCGTACTACCACCAGTTTATACTGCTCGGCGCTGACTACGTTGTATCGGCAGAAGCCGAATAAGGAGGAAACAAATGAAAAAAACAATTAAATTAACAGGATTAACGGTTGCGGCATTACTTGCAGTTTCGTGTTTTGCTCCTTTGACGGGCGCACGGACGAAAAGCATTGCGGTTGCGGATACGGCTACGGCGGTGGCGGATAACCGCATTCCCATTGACAGCAGAAAACACCTTATACTGTCGGAAAACAATTATTACGGCGGTTCGCTTAACGAGGAGCTGTACGGCAAGGGCGCGCCCCTCAACGGCGAGTACGACGCGCCCGAATCGGGCTACTGGCGGGTGAACGATTATTATAACTTTACTTCGACAAACGAAAGAACGGTTATTCCGCACTTTGCCCCCTATCAGCAGACTATGGCTGACAGCAGCGGACTTGCGTGCGCGCTTATGATTTTAAATTACTGCGGCGACGACATAAAGACCTATAATGAGCTCAAATTAGTTCAGATGTACGAGGAACTCAACAACACCACCGTTTACGGCAACGGCACAACCGCCGACGGACTTGAAAAAGTATTTAACGAGCTCGGTTATACTACGAGAATACGCGATTACGTTGAAAAAAGCTCGGATACCAACGACAAAATTGCCGACTGCAAAGCGTGGCTTAAAAACCATTTGGACAACGGCAGATTTGTGCTTGTACGCTACGAGGACGGCGTTGACCACGGTTGGAGAATAATATTCGGTATGGACACTATGGGTACCGATTACGCAAGGTCCGCCGTGCTGTTTATGGCTAATCCCAACGACGGCGCAGACCATTTTCAGGACGGATATACTACGGTGCCTTTGGGGCGTTTTTACCGCTGGTGGTTCGATACGCTCAACAACGGCTCTAAAACGGACGAGTTTGACTACCTCGTAGTCGCGCCCAAACAGCTCGTGGAATTTGACAGGGTCACCGAAACAAGAGAACGCGTTCAGACCGTTCCCGAAAACCACCTGATAAGAAACGCGGACGGCAGTTACGGCGGCACAACAAACAAGGATAAATACGGCAGCGGAACGCCCAAAAACGGAGAAATTGACCAGCTTACAAGCCCCTACTATTCGTTTGTAGACTATTACAACCTTAAAAATAACGACACAAGACTTATTCTTACAGGCTACCGCGGCTTTCAGCAGACTATGGCTTCCTCCTGCGGAATATGTTCAACGTTCACCGTTCTCGCCTATTACGGAAAAGACGTTACGAAGTGGAACGAGGAATTTCTCGTAAAGAAATACGAAGAGTTGACAGGTAAAATTATCTATAATTCGGGCGTCGGCGGCTCGGGACTTAAAAAACTCGTTACCGAGGGGCTTGGATTTGCCTCGTCGGATTATAAATCTTACGCTTCGGCTAATTACGTAAGCGACGAACAGTCTATGATATTCCCCACTTACCAAAGCTTTACAACGTGGGTTAAAGGCAACCTTTCAAAGGGCACGCCTATGCCTGTTTCGTGGAGACCGCATTCGGGACACTGGGAAGTTATAATAGGCTACGACGATATGGGAACGGATTATCCTTACGACGACGTTATAGTGCTTGCCGATTCCGGTGATAACTGGGACCACTATCAGGACGGCTACAATACGCTTGCGGCAACACAGTTCTATTCGCAGTGGTTTAACGGTTCGTTTACGTACAACCAACAGTACAACGTATTTGACAACGTTATGAAAACAAACTGATTCCCCCTATCTCAATCATTTCCCCTGTTTGCGCTCCCGCTTTCAGTATATTCATTAAACCAAGAATCTACAAAGTAAATAATAAAAATTATAGTAACGCAACGGTAATTACCGTTGCGTTACTTATATCAGGTCTGCACCAAAATAATTTATGACGCGACTAAAACTCATACGGCTTACTTCGTACTCGGAATTTAATCGGAGACTCTTCCATTGTATGCGTTACTCACGGAAAACAATAAGGTTCTTATTACGGTGCGCCTCGATACCGAAATTATACAAACAAATTAACAATGTTTTTATGCTTTTTTACCGCATACAGATACGTTTTGTATGCGCCGCTGTTTTCTCTCTGTTCTACCCAAAATAAAATCAAATCGCTTTGGTCTATCATTGCAATGTTACGGTAATATATCGAAGTGTACCAATAGTCAAAGTCCTTTGTCGGACACTCCAATGCTTCATACTCTTTTTTAATAAACCAACTCGGCGGCTTTCTGCGCTGCTTATCAAGCGCAAAACAAAACACTCTTTTAATATTGAGTTGCGGGTTGGCGTTTTTCTTTTCGGTTACAAGGTCATAGCACAAATCGTCAAAACGGCTTCTGCCGCCGAACATAAAAATTCTAACGCCGTCCTCTACCGCCTTTTCAATTTCCGCCCTCGTTCTTTCTATAAGGTCATTCGTTATATCTACGTCGGAATGCCCGAAGCACGAACAAGTCTTTTCAACTGCTACCATAAAAAGATGCCGCCCCGAAGGAACGGCACCATAGCACACCGTCCCTTTGAATGCGACTTCAATTTACCTATCTCTATGGCATAAGCCGGTAGACAATATGGCGGGAACGGTATAACTACCCTTACTACACCATATTGTCAAAACAAAAGAATATTATACTCCCTTTCGAGAGCCGAGATAGATATATTAAATTGAAGTCGCATTGCTATTTTAGCACTTTTTATCAACAATATCAAGGATTATCGGTATATAAAATGAAAAAGCCGTTACCTTTATAACGGCTTTTTGTTCAGTTGATGATATACGTTAATACTATTTGGGGCGTTAGTGCAAATCCCGTTTCAAACGCGTTGACAAAGGAACTTTTCCAACGCGAGAGGGATTTTGCCGTTTCCCTGCGGGAGCCTCGGCAAAGCGTCGGGCTTCGCCCTCGCACGAACCGCGGAGAGTCTTCATTCCCTCTATCAAATTGCGGGGCATACCATAGGTATGCCCCGCAATTTGGCGCAGAGAGAGGGATTCGAACCCCCGGAAGCTCTCACTTCAATAGTTTTCAAGACTACCGCTATAGACCACTCAGCCATCTCTGCTAATAAATTATTTGATTTTCGGGTACAAATCCGCCCCTGTCAATCGCATTTTCTTTTATGCCTGTATTATACCACTCCGTATATAAATTTTCAAGCATTTATCGGCGGTTACGGTTAATTTTTAAACTGTCCGTTGCGAATTGTATTTTTATATTGCGAATCAACAAGCTTTTTAAAATTAAACTGCTCTTTAACGGTATCTATCTTACCCGACAAATAATAGCTGTATATGTTTGCTTCGCTCGCATAAATACAGTGGTCGAGAAGATGAACGTTGTTCATACTACACATCACCTGCATTTCCGCCGTAAACCTGTCGTCCGTCACCGACGGATTGGAATTACCGCTCAGATGATTATGCGCTATAACCAGCGCGTAGGGCTTGGAGGCAATTATAATTTTAAAAACTTCCCCTGTCTCAACCCCTACTCTGCTCACCTCGTTGTTGGTAAAAGTATGTACCGTACGCACTTTACCGTTCTTTTCCAGCAAATAAAGCTCTAAAACTTCTTCGGTTTTAGAACTTAATCTGAGCGCGGTAAAACGCTTGAAATCCTCGTAATTTCTTAGCGTAACTATGCCCAGCGCCTCCCTGTCGACGCGCACCATAACCTCGTTAAGGCATTTTATATATTCCGTGACCTTTTCACCTACGCCGTCTATGCGCATAAGCGCTTCGGGCGCGGCTTCGAGTATGCCCGTAATGCTGCCGAACGAAGCCAGCAATTTATGCGCAAGCGGATTTGTATTATGCCTTGGAATAATATAATACAGCATAATTTCAAGCATTTCGTGGTCGTACAGGGTATCGCCCGAAAGCAATTTTTTTAACATACGCTGTCTGTGCCCTTCGTGTAACGGTTTATCGCTCATTTGTTAACTCTCCGGTTTTTTTGCTTTTGCCTCTACGTACGCAGTAAAAAAATAAGTGAGAACTGCTCCGGTTAAAAACAGTATTATCCCCACGATAATGTGCGAAGTAGCCAAGGGCAGCGCCTCCGGAAAGTTGCCCTCAAACGTCAGCAGCAGAGCGGGAACAGAGCCTGCCACAAATCCGACCACCGCCCAGTACGTACCGCGCGGGAATTTACCGAACAAAAATTTCATCAGCTTTGCTATGCTGAAAAATCCTATTATTATTCCTATCCCGAAAATTGCGAGCACAAGAAACGAATGCCAAAAATCCGTTTTCAGCGCCGAAACTGTGTTGAGAATAGAATTATAATACCCGAGAATAAGCAAAAGCATTGAACCGCTTACGCCCGGTATAACAAGCGCGCACGAAGCGAGCATACCCACAAGAAAAAGCAGTATATATGCGTACCAACGCATATCCGAGCCCAAATTTACCGCGCCTATATGCGGAATAAAGCATATGCCCATAACAACAGCCAAAGGTATGGCAACAGCAAAAATATCGGTTATTTTAAAGCCGTTTTTAATGCCGTCTTTAAACAGTTTGGGGAAAGACCCGAGCATAAGTCCGGCAAACGTTAAAACGGTGGGCAGCGGAGCCTTTTCCAAAAGCCATTTAAGCGGAAAATACATAGCCGCCACCGCCGCAGCCGCGCCGAGCGCGATAGGCAAAAGGAATAAAAAGCTGTTTTTAAAATCCTTTCTCAAATCGCTTATAGCGTTAATCAGTTTGTCGTAAATATTCAGTAAAACGGCAAGAGTGCCGCCGCTGACGCCGGGAATTATCATAGCCGCGCCGATAACCGCACCCGTACCGAACTTTTTAAAAAAATCGATAACTTTCATCTTTATTATTTTATGTACATCTTCCGCCGTTAATACGGACATTATATCAACAGAATATCTAAAATGCAAGCTTTTTTCAGTATAACACGGGCTCCCCAAGCAAATAATCACAAGAGCAAGCAAGAGCTTTTGCAAGCTTTACTATTGCTTTTACATTAGGCTCACTCTCGCCGTTTTCCCATTTTGTAATGACAGATTGACTGTATCCAACTTTCTTTGCTAATTGGATTTGAGATAAACCTATTTCTTTTCTTAATTCTTTTATTGTACTGCCTATATCCATACAATAATTTTAAATGTTTCGAAAAGAAAATAATTCGTTTATGAGTATCCTCATATAAAAACCCCGCGGTTTAAAAACCGCGGGGTTTAATATCAGTTTTTGTTTACCAAGCTGTTGTACTCCGGATTTATAACCGGCGACATATTCTTGTATTCCTTTACGCCCGTGCCCGCAGGTATGAGCTTACCGATAATAACGTTTTCTTTAAGACCGATAAGCGGGTCAACCTTATTCTTGATTGCCGCATCCGTAAGCACTCTCGCCGTTTCCTGGAAAGATGCCGCAGACAGGAAGCTGTCGGTGGAAAGCGCAGCCTTGGTAATTCCGAGCAATACGCGCTTCTGCAAAGCGGGTGTGCCGCCCGATTCGATTGCCTTTCTGTTCTCCTCGTCAACGGTAAAAATATCCACCGTTTCGCCGGGCAGAAGCCCGGTGGAGCCGGCGCTCTCTATCCTTACCTTTCTGAGCATCTGGCGGACGATAATTTCAACGTGCTTGTCGTTGATGTCAACGCCCTGCGAACGGTATACGGACTGAACCTGTTCGAGTATATAGTCCTGAACGCCTTTAACGCCCGAAATTCTTAAAATATCCTGAGGATATACGGAGCCGACGTTGATTATGTCGCCGGGCTCTATGGTATCGCCGGTTTTTACGTGCAGCTCGGCATTGAACGGCAGCGTGTACTCCTTTTTTGTTTCGCCGGTGATTGCATCGCGGACGGACACGTGCTTTAAGTTGTCCTTATCGTCAACGTAAACAACGCCGGAAACCTCGCAAAGGGTTGCGCAGCCCTTGGGTTTGCGCGCCTCGAAAAGCTCCTCTACGCGGGGAAGACCCTGGGTAATATCGCCCGTAGCCGCAATACCGCCGGTATGGAAAGTACGCATTGTAAGCTGCGTGCCGGGCTCGCCTATGGACTGCGCCGCTATAACGCCGACCGCTTCGCCCGTCTGAACGGGCTTGTTGGTCGCCATATTTTTACCGTAGCATTTAGCGCATACGCCGTAACGCGAATTACAGGTGAATACAGAGCGGATTGCAACCTGCTCTATGCCCGCCGCGATAATTTCCTTAGCTATTACGTCGGTTACAAAACCGTTTTGCTCAACAATAACGTTACCGTTTCCGTCAACCACGTCCTCGGCTACAAATCTGCCCTGGATTCTGTCCTCCAAGCCCTCTATTGTTTCGCCGTTAGGTCCTACTATTGCTTTTACAACCATACCGCGGGGCTTTTTGCTGCCAGCCATACAGTCGTCCTCGCGGACTATAACGTCCTGCGATACGTCTACGAGCCTTCTGGTAAGATACCCGGAGTCCGCCGTTTTTAACGCCGTATCGGCAAGTCCTTTACGTCCGCCGTGCGAGGAAATGAAGTATTCGAGAACCGAAAGTCCCTGTCTGAAACACGATTTAACCGGAACTTCAATCTTTTTACCCTGGGGGTTAACCATCAGTCCGCGCATACCGGAAAGCTGTTTCATCTGGTCGATTGAACCGCGCGCGCCCGAGTCTGCCATCATCCAGATGGGATTAAACTTATCGAGCGATTTTTTGAGTGCGTCGGTTACCTTGTCGGTAGCCTCGTCCCACGCGCTGATAACCGCATTATAACGCTCCTCTTCCCTTAAAAGTCCGCGCTGATACTTCTTTTCTATTTTTATAACCTTATCCTCGGTTTCCGCGACAATCTCCTTCTTTGCGTCGGGGATATGCATATCGAATACCGAAGTGGTTATAGCGCCGACTGTGGAATATTTATAACCGAGCGTTTTAATTCTGTCGAGAACGTCCGCCGCTCTCGGCGCGCCGCCCGTTTTAAAGCAACGCTCAACTATCTTGCCGAGCTGTTTTTTACCTACCGCAACGGAATTTCCGAGGAATTCGTAAGAAATTTCGTAGTTGAGATAATCCTCTTTCTTTTCGCGGGGTACAAATCCGAGGTCCTGCGGCATATTTGAGTTAAATATAATTCTGCCGACCGTGGTTTTAACTATACCCTGCACCGTTTCGCCGTAATAAGGCGATTTTTCGTCCTCGATTTTAACCGTTCTGCGGACGTAAATTTCGTCCTGCATATGGATAACTTTGAGCTGATAGGCTATCATAGCCTCGTCCTCGGAGATGTATGCGCCGGGAACGTAGTACTCCGCGCCCTCTTCGGTAGACTCGCACTCGTAGTATCTCGCACCGCTCCAACGGTAGTATTTACCCGCCTCGCGTCTGATAATGGTCAGATAGTACGCGCCTATAACCATATCCTGCGCGGGCTGCATAACGGGCTTGCCGTCGGAAAGCTTTAATATATTGTTGCACGAAAGCATTAAATATCTTGCTTCCGCCTGAGCCTCAACCGAAAGAGGTACGTGCACCGCCATCTGGTCGCCGTCAAAGTCGGCGTTGAACGCCGCGCACACGAGCGGGTGAATTTTAATAGCTCTACCCTCTATCAATACGGGCTCGAACGCCTGTATCGAAAGTCTGTGCAGCGTGGGAGCGCGGTTCAAAAGCACGGGATGCTCTTTTATAACCTCTTCGAGCACGTCCCATACGAGCGGTTTTGCGCGCTCTACCGTGCGCTTTGCACTCTTGATGTTATGGCACTGTCCGCTTTCAACAAGCTTTTTCATAACGAAAGGCTTAAACAGCTCTATAGCCATTTCCTTGGGCAGTCCGCACTGGAAGAGTTTAAGCTCGGGTCCTACGACGATAACCGAACGTCCGGAATAGTCAACACGCTTGCCGAGCAGATTCTGACGGAAACGTCCCTGCTTGCCGCGAAGCATTCCCGAGAGAGATTTAAGCTCTCTGTTCGACGGACCGGAGAGCGCCTTGCCGCGTCTGCCGTTGTCTATAAGCGCGTCAACCGCCTCCTGCAACATACGTTTTTCGTTTTTGATAATCATTTCGGGCGCGCCGAGCTCTATCATTCTCTTCAAACGGTTGTTGCGGTTTATAACTCTTCTGTATAAGTCGTTTAAGTCCGACGAGGCAAACCTGCCGCCGTCGAGCTGTACCATAGGTCTTATATCGGGGGGAAGCACCGGAAGAACGGTGAGTATCATCCATTCGGGACGGTTTCCGTTCTTTCTGAAAGCTTCAAGCACCTCTATTCTCTTAACGGCTTTAAGACGCTTTTGCGCCGCCGTGCCGGTATCTATAATTTTTTTGGTTTCTTCGCACTCTTTTTCGAGGTCGACAGCCATTAACAGTTCGCGCACGGCTTCCGCGCCCATACCTACTTTTAAGCCGGTCTTTTCGCACTCGCCGTACTTCTCCTCTATTTCGCGGAGTTCCTTATCGTTAATAACCTGTTTGTACTCGAGGGTGGGTATAGTGCCGGGGTCGATTACTACGTACGCAGCAAAATATATTACCTGTTCGAGCGATTTGGGGCTCATATCGAGCACGAGACCTATTCTCGAAGGCACGCCTCTGAAATACCAGATATGCGACACAGGAGCGGCAAGCTCTATATGTCCCATTCTCTCGCGCCTTACCTTAGCGCGCGTTACCTCTACGCCGCACTTTTCACAGGTAATGCCCTTGTAGCGGATACGCTTGTATTTGCCGCAATGGCATTCCCAGTCCTTCATCGGTCCGAAAATGCGCTCGCAGAAAAGTCCGTCCTTTTCAGGCTTCTGCGTTCTGTAATTTATGGTTTCGGGTTTGGTTACCTCGCCCTTGGAAAGTTCCCTGATTTTTTCGGGGGAAGCTACGCTGATTTTAATGGAATTGAAATCGTTTAATTCGAACATAAATTAACCTCCCTTACTCTCCGTCCTTGCCGTCGTCATCGTCGAAAAGGTCGGCTTTGCTGCCCGCTTCCTCTTCCTCGTCTTCGTCGAACAGACTGAATTTAAAGCCTAAATCATCGTCGTCGCCGAAATCGTCCATATCTTCGTCGGTAAACAGCGACTTACTCTTGAATTCGTCCTCGTCGTTGTCGAATATTGAAATGGGTTCGAGGTCGATATCGCCCTCTTCGTGCATATCGCCGAGAATATCAAGCTCCTGCTCGGGTATCTTGTCTTCGGCTTCCTGCTCCTCGCGGGCTCTTGCGGTAGGTATGGTTTCATCGTCGTCGTCAAGCTCTCTGATTATTAGCTCTTCGCCCGACTCCGTGAGTACTTTAACGTCGAGCGCAAGCGACTGCAATTCTTTAAGCAGCACTTTAAACGCTTCGGGAATACCGGGTTCGGAGATATTGTTGCCCTTTACTATGCTCTCGTAAGTTTTTACACGGCCTACTATATCGTCCGATTTTACCGTTAAAATTTCCTGTAAGATGTGCGCCGCGCCGTATGCTTCGAGCGCCCACACCTCCATTTCGCCGAAACGCTGTCCGCCGAACTGCGCTTTACCGCCGAGGGGCTGCTGCGTAACAAGGCTGTAAGGACCTATCGACCTCGCGTGGATTTTGTCGTCTACGAGGTGGATAAGCTTAATCATATACTGAACGCCTACCGTAACCCTGTTTTCAAAAGGCTCGCCCGTTCTGCCGTCGTACACCTGTATTTTGCCGTCGACCTTGCCTTCGGGGTTGAGTATGTTGTTTTCCTGGAACAGCTTTTTAATATCCTGCTCGGTAGCGCCGTCGAATACGGGCGTAGCTATTTTCCAGCCGAGCTGTTTGCAGACAAGTCCTAAGTGAACTTCGAGCACCTGTCCGATGTTCATACGCGAGGGAACGCCGAGGGGGTTTAACACAATCTGCAAAGGGGTGCCGTCCGCGAGGAAAGGCATATCCGCCTGGGGCAGCACGCGCGAGATAACGCCCTTGTTACCGTGGCGTCCCGCCATCTTGTCGCCGACCTGTATTTTACGCTTCTGCGCGATATATACGCGCACCAACTTGTTTACGCCGGGCGAAAGCTCGTCCTTGTTTTCGCGGGTGAATATCTTTACGTCTACTACTATACCGCCCTCGCCGTGGGGAACTTTAAGGGACGTATCTCTTACCTCTCTCGCCTTTTCGCCGAAGATAGCGCGCAGCAGTCTTTCCTCGGGCGTGAGCTCGGTTTCGCCCTTGGGCGTTACCTTGCCGACGAGTATGTCGCCGGGCTGAACCTCCGCGCCGACCCTTATTATACCGTCCGCGTCGAGGTCTTTAAGCGCGTCCTCGGATACGTTGGGTATATCTCTCGTTATTTCCTCCGCGCCGAGCTTTGTGTCGCGCGCTTCGGTTTCGTGCTCTTCGATATGAATAGAGGTAAACACGTCGTCCTGCACAAGCTTTTCGGAGATGAGAATTGCATCCTCGTAGTTGTAGCCCTCCCACTCCATATAGCCGATAAGTATATTCTTACCGAGCGCGAGCTCGCCGTTGTTAGTTGCGGGACCGTCGGCAATTATTTCGCCTGCGTGCACTCTGTCACCGGTGTTTACTATGGGGCGCTGGTTAAGACAGGTGCCCTGGTTTGAACGCTCGAATTTTTTGAGCGGATATTCGGTGATAAATCCGTTGCTCTCTCGCACCTGTATACGGTCGGAGGAAACGCCGGCTACCACGCCGTCCTTTCTGGCGCTTACCATAACGCCGCTGTCGCGCGCTATCGCGCCCTCTATACCGGTTGCAACTATTGCCGACTCGGTTTTCATAAGGGGAACCGCCTGGCGCTGCATATTCGAGCCCATCAGTGCGCGGTTCGTATCGTCGTTTTCAAGGAAAGGAATGAGCGCCGTAGCAACCGAAACGAGCTGCTTGGGGCTTACGTCCATATAATCCATTTTGTCCGCCGTGTTCTGCGTTATAAGGTCGCGGTGGCGGCAGCCTATATGAACGTTGACGAAGCGGTTGTTTTCGTCGAGCGGTTCGTTTGCCTGCGCAACGATATATCTATCCTCTTCGTCCGCAGTGAGATAATCCACGTGGTCGGTTACTCTCGTATCTGTAACCTTGCCTTCGCCGTCATAATCGTGCTCAACCTTTCTGTACGGGCTCATAATAAAGCCGTACTCGTTGACCTTGGAGAACGTTGCGAGCGAGGATATAAGACCTATATTCTGACCTTCGGGCGTTTCTATGGGGCACAGTCTGCCGTAGTGCGAGTGGTGAACGTCGCGGACCTCGAAAGTTGCTCTGTCGCGGTTAAGACCGCCGGGACCGAGCGCGGAAAGCTTACGCTTGTGGGTGAGCTCCGCGGCGGGGTTTGTCTGGTCCATAAACTGGGAAAGCTGCGAGGAACCGAAGAACTCGCGGATAACCGCCGATACGGGGCGAACGTTGACAAGTCCGGACGGCGTAATTTCCATAGCGTCCTGCGTTGCCATACGCTCTTTAATGAGCTTTTCAAGCCTTGCAATACCTATTCTGAGCTGGTTTTGCAGCAGCTCGCCCACGGAACGCACGCGGCGGTTTCCGAGGTGATCGATATTGTCGATAGTGCCTATACCGTACTGCAAATCGATGTTAGACGAAATAGCGGCAACTATATCGTCCACGGTAATGTGTTTGTGGTTGAGTTTTTCAACGATAGGTTTGATTGCTTTTTTCTCGTCTTCGTCAAACTCCGTTCTGTCGCTTTCAAATAGCTCGTTGAACTTTTTGCAGGCTGCAACAAACTTTATACGCGTTTCAACGCGCTTTTCCCTGTTCTTCTTATCCTCGGGTTTTTCCCCCTCGGTTTCGGGAATTTCAACGAGATAGTAAATGGAGTTTATCCTGTCGCAGTACTTACTTGCAACTTCCTCAACGGAAAGCGTTTCGCACTCCGCCGCGATTTCCTTCATAAACTTGAAGTTCGGATAATATACCGTGGGCAACAGACCGAACGCCTTATGAGGTTTTGAAGATATAGCCCTGAAATTTACCGTGTTGTTTGCAATGATTTTATGGCGAACCTCGCCCTGTTCGGGGTCGGAAACAAGCACGTAAACCTCGTTTACGCCGCAGTCCTGTATTTCTATAGCTTTGCTCTCCGCCACGATTTCGCCTGCGTGCGCCAAAACTTCGCCCGTTTCGGGGTTAAACACGTCGTCGGCAAGCTTGCAGCCGGGAAGCCTGTACGCAAGATTGAGCTTTTTATTGAACTTATATCTGCCCACCTTTACAACGTCGTAACGGCGGGGGTCGAAAAATAAGTTGTTGAGGTGCTGGCGTACCGAAGCTTCGGTAGGCACTTCGCCGGGGCGCAGTCTTCTGTAAAGCTCTATAAGTCCGTCGGATTCGGATTTTGTGGTATCCTTGGCAATGGTGTTTTCAATCATCTTCTCGTTTGCGAAGAGATCCATAAGCGACCTGTCGGAGCCGAAGCCGAGCGCGCGCAGAAGAACGGTTGCGCACAGCTTGCGCTTTCTGTCCACGTGCACCCACAAAACGCCCTGCGTGTCCTGCTCGAATTCCAGCCACGCGCCGCGGTTGGGTATAACGGTCGTGCCGAATATTTCTTTACCCGTTTTATCGCGCGTAGACGCGTTATACGAGCCGGGAGAACGCACAAGCTGCGATACTATAACGCGCTCCGCTCCGTTTATGATGAACGAACCCGAATCGGTCATAAGCGGGAAATCGCCCATAAATACGGGCTGGTCTATAACCTCGTCTTTAACTTTGTTTACAAGACGTACGGTTACGTGCATAGGCAGCGCGTACGTTGCGTCGCGGTTGCGGCATTCCTTTTCGTCATACTTGGGCTTTTCGTCAAACCAGTGGTTTAAAAAATAAAGCTCATAGTGGTCGGAATAGTCGGTGATAGGCATAAAGTCCTCAAAGACTTCGCTTATACCCTCGTCAAGAAAGGCGCGATAGCTCGATTTCTGTATTTCTACAAGGTCGGGAATATCGATGACTTCGTTGATTTTGCCGAATTTCCTTCTTTCGGTTTTGCCATACTTGTGAATCGGTAAATTCAAAATGAACTCCTTTTTGGGCTTTCCGCCCGTGTTTTTATATGGCGATTATCCGTATATATCTTTTCACCGGAAAAAATCGATAAGTTACAAATTTAGTACGTCTGCGCAAAAACGCGGTTTTCGCTTGCGCCGTTTATTTATTATTTTTTAGTAAATTTTTCTTTGCAGTGACAATTTAAAATTTACCTGGTTATTCAAAAACTCGGTAAAGGGAAAAAATATTTTTTAAAACACTTTACAATCGTCGCCCGGTGGTGTATAATCTTAAAAACGCCGACGTTGCAGGTACTTGATTTGTCGTATTTTGTCGTAATTTATGCATTAATATCCGAAAAAACCGTAGTTTAGGGCATAATAAGCATTGTATAATTATAATATAGTAAATCAAGCGTGTCAAGCGTTTTTCGCGCTTGTAAAAATATTTTTGTAAAACCTATGAGAATAGATAAATTTTTAAAAGTTTCAAGAGTTTTAAAGCGACGCACGGTATCAAAAGAAGCGTGCGAAAAAGGCAAGGTGGAAGTAAACGGAAAAGAAGTCAAAGCCGGATACCAGGTTAAAACAGGCGACGTGGTTACACTGCATTTTGCCGGCGGCTCGCTTAAATTCAGAATACTCAACATAAAAGAAACGGTAAAAAAAGACGAAGCCGCCGACCTTTACGAGGTAATAGAGTAATTCACTAAATTTTGAGGAATGAATATGGATTGCAAAGTAAGCGTTATAATATGCGCGGCGGGCAAGGGTGAACGCGCCGGCTTTAACAAAAACAAACTGTTAGCGCCGCTGTTCGGCGCGCCTGCGCTTTGGCATACCTTAAAAAAATTCGATATGCCGGAAATCGACGAAGTTATAGTTACCTCCTCCGCTCAGGATTTAAAAGAAATTTCGGCGTTATGCGCGCCGTTCGGATATAAAATCGTTACGGGCGGCAAAAACCGCACCGACAGCGTTAAAAGCGCGCTTGCCGCCGTTACGGGCGACATAACGCTTATTCACGACGGCGCCCGCCCCTTCGTCACAACCGAACTCATATTAAGCTGCATAAACAGCGTAAAAAAATTCGGCAGCGGCGTTTGCGCCGTTAAAATTACGGACACCGTGGTATACGCCGAGTACGGCGAGCTGCGCGGCACTCTCGAAAGAGATAAAATGTACCGCGCGCAGACTCCGCAGGCATTTTATACCGAAGATATCAAAAAAGCCTACGAGCTTGCCGGCGACTCTGTTTACACCGACGACAGCTCCGTTTACGGCGCGTTTATAGCTCCGCCGAGACTTGTAGACGGTGACGAAAGCAATATAAAGTTGACCTTTAAAAAGGATTTTTCGCAGGAATACGCAACAATCAACGTTTGCAGCGATACCCGCGCGGGCTTGGGTTGCGACGTCCACTGTTTCGGGAACGGCAGCGGCATTACGCTCGGCGGCGTTAAAATACCCTGCGGCAAAAGCCTTATAGCGCACAGCGACGGCGACGTGGTTTACCACGCTCTTATGGACGCGCTTTTATCCGCAGCCGGGCTCAGAGATATAGGCTGTTACTTCCCCGACAGCGACCCGCAATACAAAAACGCCGACAGCGGCAAGCTCCTTAACACCGTTGTAAAGCTAATTTACGAAGCGGGATATACCGCCGTCAACGTGTCAGTCGCAATCCAGGCGGAAACGCCCCGCCTCTCCCCTTATATAGATAAAATGAAAGACAATATCTCCCGCGCTTTGTATATTTCGCCCGATTCTGTCGGTATTACCTGCGGCACAGGCGAGGGGCTGGGATTTGTAGGCGAAGGGCTGGGAATTTACGTAAACTGCGCCGTCACCGTTAAAAAATTTCCGAATAACTAACCTTACGGAAAACAACGCGCTTATGCGCCGAGGACACACTATGGCTAAATCAACCACCGAATACGTTTGCACGGAGTGCGGCGCCGCAAGTCCGAGATGGCTCGGCAGATGCCCCTCCTGCGGAAAATTCAACACTATGGCGGAGGAAATTATAAAACCCGCCGAAAAGAGCGAAAAAACGCGCGGCGCGGCATACGCCGTCAAAGCAAAAAAACTTTCTGAGATAACGCACGAAAGCTACGGGCGCACTACGAGCGGCATAGATGAATTTGACAACGTTCTGGGCGGCGGAATTGTCGCAGGCTCTTTAATTCTTCTGGGCGGCGACCCCGGCATAGGAAAATCGACGCTGCTTACGCAAATCGCCGCGCATCTTTCCAAAAACAAAAAAGTCCTCTACTTCTCCGCAGAGGAAAGCTGCTCGCAGGTAAAAATGCGCGCAAAGCGGCTTGATTTGGACGCCGACGATTTTTACATAATAAACGAAACGTGCATTGACGGGCTTGAAAACGAGCTTGACGGCGTGGAATACTGCATAATAGATTCGATACAGGCGGTATACACCGACGATTTGTCCTCCTCTTCCGGCTCTGTGGGACAGGTGCGCGAATGCGCCTCTAAAATTATGCGTATTGCAAAAAGCCGCGCAATTACCTTTTTTATAGTAGGACACGTAACCAAAGAGGGCGCGCTCGCGGGTCCCAAGGTTTTAGAACATATTATGGACACCGTGCTCTATTTCGAGGGCGAAAAACAGGAAAATTTCCGCATCCTGCGAGCCGTCAAGAACAGGTTCGGAAACCTATCCGAAGTAGGAGTGTTTGAAATGACAGAGAGCGGAATTAAAACCGTTTCCGACTATTCCGGCATATTTTTATCGGAGAGCCGCGGCGAAGAGGCGGGCTCGGCGGTCACGCCCGCCCAGACAGGCGCAAGGTGTATGAACGTGGAAATTCAAAGCCTGGTTTGCAAAACCTCGTTCGGACAGCCTCGGAGAATGCCGCTCGGCATAGACTACAACAAGCTCGTTCTGCTTATAGCCGTGCTTGAAAAAAGGTGCTCCGTTCCTCTCGGCTCGTTTGACGTTTACGTAAACGCTATGGGCGGAATAAAGCTTAACGAGCCGTCCTGCGACCTTGCGGTTTGCGCCGCGCTTGCCTCGGCATATCTCGGGAAGCCCATAGACAAATACGTTGCGGTTTTCGGAGAAGTAGGATTAACCGGCGAGGTCCGCGCAATTTCTTACTGCGAAAAGCGCGTGCAGGAGTGCATTAAAATGGGCTTCAAAAAGATTCTTCTGCCCGCAAAAAATATGAAATCGGTTGCAAAATACGCCGACAAAATAGCCATTGTCCCCATACTGTACGTAAACACAATGATTAAAAATCTGTTTAAAGATTAAAATAAAAGCGCACCGCAGGGTGCGCTTTTTTAAACGTTTTGTTCTTCAATTTTTTTAGTTTTAAGCTGCGGAATAAAATTAAGTCCTTTCTCTCCGTCCGTTTCGGATTTGACAAGCATAGCCACAAGGCAGGAATATATTAAAGTAGGATACAAATAGAACAGGTGGTTGTCGACAAGGTTCACCAAAAGCAAGCCCGCGCCCGAAATTACTATGAGCAACCGCTCAAAGGTTACGTTTTTTAAAAAACATATTACAGTCTGTATTCTGTGCGCAACGTAGGCAAGCAGGGCTATAATTCCGCACGAGCCCAAAAGCTGCATAAACGTATTGTGGTACATTTCGGGTATGAACGCAAGCCCGTCGAAGTCGGGAGCCGTAACTTTATCCGCGCCGCCGAAAAAGCCGACGCCGAATACGGGCGAAGACTTAAAACCGGACCAGGCAAGCTCCCAAAGCGATTTCCTGCCGTTGCCGGTAAATTCGCTGCCCGAAAAAATTCCTTTGAACAGGTTTTTTACAAGAGTTATAAACTGGTTCCAGAAAACAAAGGCAAAAATAAGCGCAACCGTGCAAATAGCCGCGGTAATTATTATTACTATACGTTTATTCAAACCCTTTTCATAGGTAATGAGCGCAAGCACGCAGGTAGAATACACCGCCGCCGCGCCTCCCCACGCCTGCCTGCTGAAAGTTAAAACGGTTGTACCGAGGAATACAAGCCCCAACAGATAGAACAAATATCCGTGTTTATAGCGCGTTGCCAGATAAAACGGAAAAGGCGCGCAAATAATGAGATATGCTCCGATTGTATTATACATACCCCAGCCGAGCCCCAAAGCCTGCCTGTTGACCACGCCGTTGCTCACTATATCCTCGCTTGTAAGATATATGCACGCAACCTCGATACTAATCAACACACCGAACGCAATGAAGGCGTACGAGATATTTTTCATAGTTTCGCCGTTCCACACTATACTGTCTTTCAAAACGGCGAATATACCGAAAAACAGTCCGGCAAGGCACAGCCCGTAAACTAAATTCATAGGTTTGTAGTCTTTTGAAAACACGCCGTTAAACAGCAGAACCGCGGCAAATACAGCAAGTCCGTAAAACACGGGCGTGAGCTTGAATTTACCTGCGATTATATTTTTAATCAGTCTGTAAATAAGAAAAATACAGATTACGCCGATTATTATACCAAGCTGCGCGGTAACGTACGGGCGGGTATAAAAGTCGGACGGAGTATGGTTTTCAAAAAACTTGGACGGCGAGTTTTCTTTGGAAACAATCACCGCCATAAACAAAAAATTAGATATTATAGGAGATAAATCGTCGAGCAGAAGCAGCATTAAAACGCATAAAAGCGCAATATAATAAGCCGCAATCAAATCCCACGCCGCATAATAACACAACAAAAAAACTGCCGCCGTAAAAAAGGGCAGAAACTTGCAAGACAATATATTTTTTAAGTTATTTATAAAACCGTTGTCTTTTAACTGTCGGAATTTTTGGTTAACCGTACTCATCAATTACTTCCGCATAAAATGTACAACCATATTATATAACTTTAATATACGTTTGTCAACCTATTAAATAAATTAGAAACGTTGACTTTTGAAATTGCAGCGTTTAAAATAGAAATATGGAAAACATAGAACAGAACGTTAAAAATCTTTTAAGCACAATTCCCGAATACAACCCTTTCGGCGAAAAAATCACGCTTGTAGCCGCAGTCAAAACGCAGACTGCAGAAGACATAAACCGCGCGGTCGCCGCCGGAATTACCGACATAGGCGACAACCACGTACAGGAATTCCGAGATAAGTACGGTGAAATAACCCCGCAGGCGCGCAGGCATTTTATAGGACGGCTGCAAACCAACAAAATAAAATATCTGCTTGGGAAATGCGACCTCTTCCACTCCGTTGACCGTTTCAGTCTCGCTACAGAACTGTCTGAAAGAAGCTTGAACGCAGGCGTCACGTCTGAAGTTTTGTTGCAGATAAACATAGGCAGAGAACAGTCTAAAAGCGGTTTTGACCCGGACTGTTGCGAACAAGCGTACGCGCAGGTTGCAAAACTCCCCGCACTCAGAATACGCGGACTTATGGCAATGCTGCCTTTGACCGAAGATGAACGCGCTCTCATATGTCTTGCGCAACAAATGCGCAAAAAATACGATACCCTGCGCGCATATGCTCCGGAAATCAATTGTTTGTCAATGGGAATGAGCGGAGATTACCGTATATGTATAGAGGCGGGCAGCAATATGATTAGGCTCGGCACCGCTATATTCGGTAACCGCAAGCAGAACGCTTGACCAAATATCTTAATTACCTTGACAACACACCCGCTCCTCGCATATCAACCGCAAGCAAAACGCTTGACCGGGTATCTTAATTACCTTGACAACACACCCGCTCCTCGCATATCAACCGCAAGCAGAACGCCTAACCGGGTATCTTAATTATTTTGAGCGCACCCCTACCGCTCACTTATAAAGAAAAAAATTGCACAAAAAAAGACCTTGTTTATTACAAGGTCTTAATTAATTACTCTGCTTTGAAGGGAAGCAACGCCGCAATTCTTGCACGCTTGATAGCTTTGGAAAGCTCTCTCTGGTGCTTAGCGCACGTTCCGCTCATTCTGCGGGGCAGCATTTTGCCGCCTTCGGTTATAAATTTGCGGAGCTTTGCAACGTCCTTGTAATCGATAACCTCGGTCTTTTCCTGACAGAATACGCAAACCTTTTTGCGGGGAACTCTTTTATACGCCTTTTTTACGGGTGTGGTCTTATTTTCTTCCATAATTTATCTCCTTAAATGGTTAAAAGGGAATATCGCTGTCATCGTCAAAGGGTTGAAGCTTGGGCTTTTGCGTTCTCGAACCGCCGCCCGAGCCGTAGCCCTGGTTGTAATTCGAGGGAGCGGGCTCATACTCGTCGCCCGAACCGCCGTTGCCCTTGGGCGTTAAAAATTCCACGTCCTGTGCTACGATATCTATAGCGTTGCGCTTGATACCCTGGCTGTCCTCGTAACTCCTTGTTTCAATAGTGCCCGAAACCGCAACCTTGTTGCCTTTTCTTGTAAAACGAGCTACCGTTTCCGCAAGCTGTCTCCACGCAACGCAGTTAAAGTAATCAACCTTTCTCTCGCCGTCCGCTCCCGTAAAGTTGCGGTTAACGGCAATTGAAAAACGGCAAATTTTAACGCCGCTCTGCGTTTCGGTAAGCTCGGGATCACGCGTTAAATTCCCGATTAAAAAAACTTTGTTCATAGTTACTCCTCGGCTTTACGCCTTAACGGTAATCATTCTGCGCAAAACTTCAACTGACAGGTCGGAAATTCTTTCAAGTTCTTTAACCGCCGCACCGTCTGCTTCAAAAGTCATTACGTTATAATCGCCGTCCGTTTTGTAGTTGATGGGATAAGCAAGCTTTTTAACCCCCATCTTGTCAACGGAAACAACTTTACCGTTTTTGGACGCAACAACGTCCTCAAACTTCTTTCTGAAATTTTCTTTTTCCTCGTCGGACAAAGAAGATTCCAAAACGTAAATCATCTCGTAAGTTTTCATAGTTTCACCTCCCGGTCTTATTCGGCACGCCACAGTGTGCGTGCAAGGTAAACGTTCCGTAAGCGTTCCGCTTAATCAAGTATCTTAAATTCTTTACAGTAACACGAACTAATCACTAATCAAACGAAATACTTTTCGGAAATCGACTTTGTTAAGTTTACATCAATATTTTTTGTTTGTCAACTCATTTTCGGCGTTATTTAGAACTTGACGTACCCGCCGCAATTTTAAGAACTACGTCCACAAGCGCCTTCAACTTCATATCTCCGATTTTTCCCTCGTCAACTTCTTTATAGTCCACAATATGCCCTTCGGAATCTGTCGTTATTGTATACCATTTTAAATTTCTGTCAAGTTCAGAACGGTCTTCCAGCCTGACTATTCCCGCGTCGAACAATTCAAATACCGTTGCGTTATTGATATTTGTTGCGGCGTTTTCCATAAGACCGCCTATGTCGTTAAGACTGCACAGATATTCGTTGTAATAGCCGTAAGCAACGCCGTCTTTCTCGGTTTCGGTAAGCAGAAACTTCCAAACGCCCTTTATTTCGCCGTAAGTCCAAAGTCCGGACTCATAAGCTTGAACCTTGCCGTTATTTCCCGCGAGAGTAAAGCTGCCGTCCGCATTCTTTGTATAATACAGATATCCCTTGCTGAATTTATCCTCGGTAATCTCAAATCTATCCCGGGAAACATATATATCCTCGGGATAGAGCTCCTGTAAGGTAAGCTCACCCACCCTAGCGCCGAGATTTTCGACGGTTGTATTTTCAAGCGCTTTTAATATGGAGTTAGTATTGTTTTCCCCGATAAACACGCTGAGCTCCAACCCGTTTACAGCCGAGTTGAGGTTGCCTATTTTACTGTCTTTCAGAGCATACAGTATTTTATCTTCGGGAGAGATATCGCCGAGCACCTCGCCGATTGTCAAATCGTCCTTCAACGAGGACACTCTGCCGCTTATGCCGTTTACCGAAGTTCCTGGCACGTAAATCTTTTTACCGCTTTCCAGATAATAAATGCTTGATACAGTTTTTTCCGTACCGACTTTAATATCAACAGTAACGAGACGTTCGTCGTTTTCGCCAACTTTATAAACAAGCTCGCCGTTGCCGTTTCTGTATACGCCGTACGCAATATACATCATAATCGCGTTATCTCTGTCTATATCCATAAGCTCGGATATTGCAAGCTCGTCGGTAATACCGCTTATTCTGCCGCTTATATCGTTGATGCCCGCAACCGGAATAGGATTGCGCACCCCGCCCATACTCTCGTAATAAACGGACGTTATCCTGTCGCCCTCCGTTTCGATATAGCATTCCACTATAACGTTTTCAACGCCTTCGGCTTTTACCGTATATCTGCCGGTATAAGCCGCACCGCTGCCGGGCTCTGCGGGGACTATTCCCGAAACGCCGTATGCAATGTACATAAGCAGCGTGTCGTCGGGCTTGATTTCAAGGAACGTATCAACGGCGATGTCGTTTACCCTGTCGCCGATATGGTCGAGAGTAGACGCTTCCACATTCTTTAACTGTCCGCCGTCGTCATAATAGTATACGGAAGCGATTTTACTGCCGTTTGTCTTTATATAGCAGCCGTACGTTTTATCGGGCTGACCGTCCTCGCCGGCAACCTTATAACTGCCGGTATAGCTGTATTCCTGGTTATCTGCCACAACTATGCCCGATACGCCGTAAGCGATAAACATCATAAGCTTATCGGTAGGCTCGATTTCAACGAACATATCAACGGTTGCGTTGTCTATTCTGTTGCTTATTCCGTCTACGGTAGTTCCGCTTATCTCTTTTGTAAGCGTTTCGTCCGAATAAACGCCGGTAATTTTACCGTTTTCTGCGGTAACGTAAACGGTCTGTCCGTTACACGTCGCCGTATACTGATAATTACCGCCCTGCGCCGCCGAAACACCGGAGAGTCCGTAACCGAGATACGCCATAATCGTGCTTTCGGGGTCCACGTCTATAATAGAGGCTATCTCAAGATTTTTGACCTTTTCGTTGACGTCTACTTCGCCGCTGACTATTTCGCCTATCGAAACGCCGCCGAGTATCTCTTCAACGATTCCGCCGTTCTGGTTGATGAGGTCGGAAATTATAATTCCGTCCAAAATCTCCTGCATACCGTCGTCGCTCGCGATAATTCTGAGCGTTACGGGCGTTTCTATAATTTTTTCGCCGTTGCTGTCGCCGTTTTCATAATAATAATGCCCGGTGAGTTTAGGCGCCGTGGGAGTATATATGTCGGTTGTAGCCGTGTATCCGCCGTCGGTATCCTTTAAAACTATAAAATAATTTTCTCCGTTTTTATAGAAATAGTGTTTAACGGTCGTAACGCCGTCGCCGCCGTCCGCAGTTCTAACTGCTCCGTCCACTTCAATTTCTTCGTATCTGACCGGATAATTAAAACCGTCGGCTTGCACGTAGTCCGCCTCCGCACCGTAAACGATAGCCGTCATAAGCGAGCTTGAAACGCCGTCGCCGTTTGTATCAACTCCGAACTTGTCCATAAGAGTAGCGGGCTTAATATCCATTACGGTATCGTTTAAAAACTGCCCTAATTCGGCAAACTTACTTGCGCGCAGCTTTTCCATATCCACTTCAACGTACTCGTTGAGCGCCTCTTCGATTTTGTTAACTAATCCCGAAACTGCGGGAACGATATCCTCAAGCTCGCCGAGCGACCTGTTATTAAAATCGGAAGCGTACGACTGTATTACACCCACAAGGTCGAGCACGGTTTTAGCGCCGCCGCTGTCGGGGTCGGTATTTATATAAATATAATTGCCGTCCTCATCCTTGTTCGGCATATTAACCGTATTAAAAATCGTATCCAAATCGGAATAAAGCAAAAACGCCACGGCTCCGCCGACAGCGCCGATAAGCAGGATTATTCCGAAAAGAATGCCGAGTAAAAACGACAGGAACGAAAAACCTTTTTTCTGATATCTCACTCTATTATCCATTGATTAAAACCTCATTTAATCTTAGTTATTCCTTATTATACTATATTATTTTATAAAACGCAAGCGTTTAGCAGCTTCCAACAGCTTTTGCCTGTTATTGGGAACAGAGCCTATAACGCATTCGTTGAGCAGTTTTTTAAGCGTTATACCTATCTCGCAGGCGGGAACAAACCCCGCCAGATCGCTACCTTTTATATCTAGCCCGCCGACAGTCAACGGCACGCCCTCTTCCTTCATCTTTGCATAAATTCCGTTGTATTTTTCAACGAACGGCGCAATGCGCATATCGTCTTTGCACGCCGAAAAATCGGCTTGCTTCAATAATAAAAGCTTTTCGAAATACGGCAGATTGTCCACAATAAACCTGCGCGCCTTGCTCTCACGGGCGTCGCAGCGCAAATCGTACATATGCAAACCGATAAGCTTTACCGTTTCCGCGGCAAGCTTTTTTGGCGCTTTAAGCCGCGTGAGCACACCCTCCGCCGTTTCCGCGCCTACCGTTTCGTGCCCGACAAACCTGCCGGTTTTTTTATACACCTCCGCCTTGCCTGTATCGTGCAGCAGAGCGGCGAGCCTTACGGCTGGGTCGGCGTACAGCACAGCCCTTAGCGAGTGTTCCAAAACGTCGTAATTATGAAAATCCTCGCGCTGTTTTACACCCCTACAAGCCTCGAGCTCGGGCAATATTATCGCCGTTACGCCTATGTCGCAAAGCAGCTTAACCCCGGCATATTGCCCGCCCTTTACGCCGTATTTGCCGTCTGCGTTAAGAATTTGCCAAAGCTCGCTCCATATCCTTTCGGCTTTTATATCTCTTATCAGCGCGGCATTTTTTTTCGCCCCCGAAACGCATTCTAAATCGGGAGTAAACCCGGTCTGCGCGGCAAACCTTGCAAGGCGCATAAGCCTTAATCCGTCCTCGCCGAAAACCTTGTCCGCGGGCGCTACGGTAGACAGTATACCGCGTTTAATATCGTTCATACCGCCGAGCGGGTCGGCAATTGCCCCGCTTTTTATATCGAAATACACCGCGTTGCATTTAAAATCGCGGCGGCGCGCGTCGAGGTTTATATCCGAGGTGTATTTTATGTTTTGCGGAACGTGCCCGCCGCGCACGTACTCGTCCGTACGGAAACAGGTAAACTCGTAATCCTGACCGTCCGCGCCCAGCTTTACCGCCCCGGTGTTTTTATAAGTCGCGTCTACGCAAAAACCCGATTTTTCCGCAATTTCAACAAATTCCTCCGCGCTTACGGGAGCGCATATATCTATATCGCGGTTTTTGCTTTTCAGCCCTGCGTAAAAATCGCGCACGGCTCCGCCTACCACGTACAAACTAAACGGACACGCGGCGGCAAGTTTTTTAAGTTTTTCAGACAGAACCGACAGCATATACCCCATCCAACGTAAATTATTTCGTTATCATTATATCATATTCAAAAAGCGCTGTGCAAACGAAAAAAGGCAAACCCGTATATCTTTTATTAGGGTTGACATCGGACAAATTAAGATGTATAATCATAATATGATTTACGTACTTGCCAACAGAAAACGCACAAGCGGCAAAAAGCAAAAGGCGCTGAACGCCGTAAAAAACGTTTTTGACAAAAACGGACTTGATTACGAGATTATTTTTACCGAAAAGCGCGGCGAGGCAAAAGCGTTAACTCAAAAAATCACTTCCGACGGAAACCAAAACGTGTTGGTGATTATGGGCGGCGACGGCACCCTGCACGACGTGATTAACGGTTTTTGCGATTTTGAAAACAACTCTGTAGCCGTTATTCCCGTAGGCACGGGCAATGATTTTGCGGAGTGCGCCAAAATACCAAAAGACCCCGTAAAAGCCGCCGGGCTCGTTATAAACGGCGAGGCACGGGCAATAGATTACATACAGCTTTCGTCGGGTTTACGTTCGCTTAACGCCATAGGCGCCGGCATAGACGTAGACGTATTAAAACGCACGTATTCCGGCAAAAGCAAGGGAAAATCCAAGTACTTAAAGGCGCTTATATCAAGTTTGATACATTTTAAAAGCTGTAATTTTACGGTACGGTATAACGGAATAGAGGAAAAGCGCTTCGGGCTAATTGCGGCAATAGGCAACGGACGGCAGATAGGCGGCGGAATTAAGCTGTTTCCCGAAGCCAAGCTCGACGACGGATATTTAGACCTGTTTATAGTAGATTATCTGTCAAAACCCAAAATTTTAGGCGCGTTTTTAAAACTTATGCGCGGCAAAGTCAATAAAATAAAAGGCGCGACCGCCGTAAAGGTTAAGAGCGCGGAATTTATTATGGACGCAGACAACTACACCGTTCAGGCGGAGGGCGAGCTGTACGACAATATACCCGTAAACGCCGAAGTGGTTGCCGGAAAATTCAAAATATATATGCCTGAAAAAAATTAATGGAATTAAAATATTATAAACGCATACTCGACGGCGTTAAAACAGCCGTTATAGTAGCCGACCAAAACTTAAAAGCCGTTTATTCAAACCGCGCTTTCGACGTACTGTTCCCGAGGCAAAAATCCCGCGGAAATATCGGTGATTTTTTTACCTGCGCCGAAAACACAAAAAAGTGCGGACAAACGGACGGTTGCCGCGGCTGTGCGCTCGCCGGCGCGTTTGAGGACGCTTTTTTATCGAACAGGGAAATTTCGCGCCGCGTCGTACATCAGGTAAAAAGCGGTTCGAACGTGCACGAGGTTTCTTTTTCGCTTAAGGTAACGCCGCTCGGCGGCGGCTTGTGTATGGGCGCGATAGACGATGCGTACGAGCTGGAAATAGCCCGCGAATTGCAGACCGCAAAAAATATTCAGCAGAGATTACTGCCCGCGGGTAAATGGGCGGGCGGAAAAAAGTACGCCTATCTTTATTTGCCCTGCAGGGACATAGGCGGCGACCTGCCCGACGTATACACTGCGGAAAACAGCGCTTTCGGCGTCATTGCCGACGTTTCGGGAAAAGGCGTTTCGGCGGGTATGCTGTCGGCGTTCGTTAAAGCGGCTTACGACAAAAAAGCGCTGTCGCCCGCTCAAGCTATTGCAAATCTGAGCGTTAAATTCCGCGAGCTCAACCTCGACGAGCGCAACTATATAACGGTTGCCGCGGTACGTATAGACGGCAACAGCGTAACGTATTCTATGGCGGGGCACAACGTGCCTATACTCTTAAAAACGGGCAGCGGTATAACGCGTATAATGCTCAACTCCCCTCCCGTTTCCACCTGGTTTGACAACCCCGCGTATTTCGACGACTCAATCGCATACGAAAAGGGCGATATTCTGGTGCTTCTTACCGACGGCGTAACCGAATGCAGGAACTACCGCGGAGAAATGTTCGGCGTGGACGGAGCGATAAAAACGCTTTCGTATTCGCGCACCGCAGACGATTTTATTAAAAACCTCGAAAGCAATTTAAAGAGCTTCTGCTCAAATTTAAACGACGATATAACGGCTATCGCCTTCGACCTTTAAGCCGTAAACTATTATGCAATCACTCCGTGAAATTTACAAAATAGGCAGCGGACCTTCAAGCTCGCACACAATGGGCCCCGAAAGGGCTATAAAATTTTTAAAAAAACAGTATCCGAAAGCCGACAGTTTTAAGGTAACGCTGTACGGCTCGCTCGCGTTGACCGGCGAAGGGCACGGCACGGATAAAGTAATAAAAAAGACGTGCGCGCCGCTCGGCTGCGAAATTATCTGGGACAGCCAAACTCCCACTCCCGTCCACCCCAACACTATGGACGCGGAAATTTTTGCGGGCGGCAAAGTTATAGCCAAAGAGCGCGTTTACAGCGTAGGCGGCGGCTCCATGGTATATGAAAACGCAAATTTCAACCATAGCGAAAAGGACGCGGAAGACGATATTTACCCCCTTAATACATACAAAGAAATAGCCGAATACTGCAATTCGCGCAATATCAGGCTATGGCAGTACGCCGTTATATGCGAGGGGCAGGATATTTTAGACTACCTGGCGCGCGTCTGGGAACAGATGAAACGCACCGTGCACGAAGGATTAACCGTTTCGGGCGTGCTGCCCGGGCGGCTTAAAACAGAGCGCAGGGCGCAAAAGCTGTACAATCAAAGGCATATAGACGAATCGGCGCAAACGCGTGAAAACAGGTTAGTAAGCGCATACGCGTTTGCTACCGGCGAGCAGAACGCGGCGGGCGGAGTAATAGTAACCGCGCCGACCTGCGGCGCTTGCGGGGTTGTCCCCGCCGTTCTCAAATATATGCAGGAAATGCGCAGATTTACCGACGAACAAATCGTCCGCGCGCTCGCGGCGGGCGGAATTATAGGCAACCTTATAAAGAAAAACGCCTCGATAAGCGGAGCGGAATGCGGCTGCCAGGCGGAAATAGGCTCGGCTTGTTCTATGGCTGCGGCGGCGCTCGGCGAACTTTTTGAAATGGGGCTGGGACAGATAGAGTACGCGGCTGAGGTTGCTATGGAACATCACCTCGGCTTGACCTGCGACCCCATTGCGGGACTTGTACAAATACCGTGCATAGAGCGCAACGCAGTTGCGGCAATGCGCGCAATAAACGCAATGTCGCTTGCAAACTTCCTTGCCGACTCGCGCAAAATCAGCTTTGACATAATAGTAAAAACAATGTATAACACAGGCAAAGACCTTTTGAACAGCTACAAGGAAACGTCGTCGGGCGGTCTTGCCAAATATTATGAAATAAAAGATTAAAAAAGGCTTCCGCAAGGAAGCCTTTTTATTTACCTTTGTTTATAAACCGTTGTAATTCTCAAATCGCCGAAACTGAAACCCGAAACGTTCTGAAAACAACGCAATTCGCCGCCGGATATTTCAAAAGTATAACCGTCTATCTTTATTTTATTGCCGCTTTTTTCATACCTGGTGTTCAATGTATCAGACACAACTCTGCCGTCGTCCGAGAAAGACAGCGCAGAACCGAAACGAACGCCCGCATTTAACACCGACGGATAAAGCTTATCCATATCCTCCGCAGAAAACGACGAACGGTCAAACTCATACGAAGACAGCACGTAGGTTTTTCCGCTTACGTCGCCAGACGAGCAGGCGGACATAAACGCGCACATACAAAATACTGAAATTACGGTTAATACCGCGGTTAAAACTTTTTTCATTAGTTACTCTCCTTTGTTTGTTGTATTATATTGCAGACCTGCTCGTACGCGCCGAACAAAAGCCCCGCAAAAAATCCGCTGGCGTGACCCAGATTTGTAAGCAAATCGTACGGATAAACTGTAAACGAAACGGTAGCCGTGCCGCCGTTAAAACACATAGCTAAATAAATCAGAGCTAAAACAACCGCGCCAGAAACGGTATTGAATTTATATCTTGTCCGCTTTCTGCCTACTGTAAAAATAAAATCCGTAATTATGTAACCGTACAAGCCGTAATTTACCCCCGAAAACCCTACCCAGCTTAGCGACAGATAATTTGCACAGGTGGCAAAAGCAGTAAAAAATGAAAAAATTATAATAAACGCTAAAAATTTAAGACTGCCCTGTTTACGCTCTACGTACAGTCCCGCCACAAAAAAGCAGAGCATATTTAACAGCGTATGCTGCCTGTTTGCGTGCCTGTAAGAATTGAGAAGAGCCTGAAACAGATTATTTAAGGAAAAACGCCCCCATCGCGGAATTACGGAAATATCCGTACTGCGCAGCCATTTACTTTCATATAAAAGAATATTTAAAAATACAATAAACGCGGTCACGGCAAAAAAGTAATTTCTGTTGAGCCGCGTAAGCTTTTTGTTTTTATCGTCGAGACAGATAAAACTTTTCATATCAGTTAATGGATTTTATTTTTTCAAGCGCCGACGCGCGGCTGTCGGCGCCCAGCTTGATATATATCGAGCTGATGTAATTGCGCGCCGTTCCGTCGGACAGCTTCAATACCGAAGCTATTTGTCTGTTGGTAAAGCCGTCGCCCAGCATAAGCGCAATCTCCACCTCGCGCTCCGACAGATTAAACGCCTTTTTAAGCTTATACTCTTTATCGGACGAAACCATAGCCGCCGCGGCGGTTACTTTACGCGCTATGTTAGACGGTAAAATCGTATCGCCGGCATAAGCGTTTTTAATTGCGCTTATCAGCGCGGTTGAGCCTATATCCTTTAAAAGATAGCCGCTCGCGCCGTTGTTCAGCGCGCTCAATATATAATCGCTGTCGTCAAAAGTAGTCAAAATGATTATTTTTACGTCTTTATCTGCCTCTTTAATGTGCTTTGTAGCCGCCACGCCGTTCATATCGGGCATACGTATATCCATAAGCACGACGTCGGGTTTGAGCGCGACGCACATTTCCAACGCCTGCACGCCGTTGCCGGCTATTCCCAGAACCTCTATTTCGTCGCTCGTTTCAAGTACCGAACGCAATCCTTCCGCAAGCAGTTGCTGGTCGTCAACTAATAAAACTTTAATCATTTTTTACCTCCGCGCCGCCGTCAGGCAATATTATAGTAACTTCAAATCCTTCGTCCTCTTCTCCCGTAAAACAACAGGTTCCGCCCATCTTTTCAGCTTTTTCCCTTATTCCGCGCAAGCCGAATCCCTCTTTTACCGCGCCGCTCACCCCCGACCCGTTATCGGACACAAGCAGTTTTATTATACTTCCGTTGTTTGCAAGCTCAACGTAGAACGCCGAAGCTTTTCCGTGCCGTATACCGTTTGAAAACAATTCCTTTAAACTGTTGCACAAAAATCTTCTCGTCTGCTCGCTCGTTTCAAAATCGGCTATATCCGAGCGTATTCTCACTCCCGTACCGTCCATAGTCTGAACTATGATATTCTGTATCTCTTCGCCCACAGGTTTGATTTTATCGTTCCCCGCAAGCAGGTGCACGCTGTCGCGCATCTGTTCGAGCGCATTTTTCGCCTGTAGGTTGGCGGATATTATACGCGCTTTCGCCTCTTCGGGATTTTTATCTATGAGCAGCTTGGCAGCTTCCGTCTGCATAATCACGGTAGTCATAGAATGACCCGCATTATCGTGTATATCCTTTGCTATGCGGTTCCGCTCCTCGTAAAGCCTTGTTACGGTAAGCTGCTCGTAAGCTGCTTCGAGCTGCTCCCTGCTCTTATCCGCGGCGGCAAGCGCCTTTGAAAGCTCCTTGTTTGTGTTATAGTATTTAATTATAAACTGAACTACCACGTAGTCGAGTAAAATTGCAAAAAGTCCGCCGAAAAGTCCGCTTACCGTAGCCACCAACGCCTGGTATATCGACAGCGAACGCTCGATTATAAGCCTCGAACCGACAAACGATATAAAATACAGTCCGCACCCGCAACCGAACAGGATAGTCCTGTCTTTAAAAGTTTCCACAGTACAGTACAAACCCGTAAGGACTATGCAGTAGATGACTGCAAGATACGAATTACCCGTTAAAAGACATATGGCAAAGCTGAGCAGCGCGGCTATCGTATAAAACACAGCCTTTAATATAAACCGGCGCAGTACAAATTCGTTTACCGCTTCAACTATGAGCAAAACCACGCAACAGCATACGAGAGCTACAAAATATTCGCTGTTTATTTCGTAAATAGCCTCCGCGCAGAGCAATATCTCCACGCCGAGCAATACGAGTATTAACGCTGACCTTAAATAATCGGTCAGCTTTTGCTGATTGAATCTGAATTTCATATAAAAAACCGAGGTCGGGTGTTACAATAAATAATTTTTGAAAAATGTGCTTAATTTATTTTACCATAAAAAATAAAAAGTGTATAATGATTTTAATAAATTTTTGCATTCGGCGTAAAAATATGAGTAAAAATATAAAAAACATTATAAATTCCATTTCTGAAATAATAAAAATAGACTCTTCGGAGGGCATTCCCGGGCACAACGCTCCGTTCGGCAGAGGTCCGCGCGCCGCGCTCGACTTCTTTTTGGAGCTTGCCGCCTCATTCGGTTTTGAAACCAAAGACTACGACGGATACGCGGGCGAAGTTGTTTACGGTACGGGCGAGGAGTTCGCCGTTTTGGTTCACCTCGACGTAGTACCCGCAGGCGACGGTTGGAAACACGCGCCGTTCGGCGGAGAAATCGACGAGGTAAACAAGCGCGTCTGGGGCAGGGGCGCAATAGACGACAAGGGGCCTGCGATTATCGCGCTCTACGCATTAAAGGAGCTTAAAGACGGCGGATTTAAACCGGCTAAAAAAATAAAACTCATCGCGGGCTGCAACGAGGAATCGGGCTGGGGCTGCATAGACTACTATACCGCGCACGCGCATATGCCCGAAACGGGATTTTCCCCGGACGCGGATTTCCCGGTTATTTACGCGGAAAAAGGCATAATGCACGTCAAATTAAAATTCTCTGCGGAGGGCGACTTTTCCTCGCTTAAAGGCGGCGGCGCAATCAATATGGTTTGCAGTTACTGCGAGGCTGAATTTGCAGAAAACCGCGACAGGCTTAATGCGTTAAACCTAACATATTCCGGGGGCAAAGTTATTTCTTACGGTAAATCCGCACACGGCTCCACCCCCTGGGAAGGCGTTAATGCGATTGCTCCCGTATTGAAATATCTGGGACTCGACAGCATAGAAAATCTGCTCTTCAAAGATAAATTCGGGCTCGATTTACAGGACGAAACAGGCGTTGTTACACTTTCGCCGAACGTTATCGAGGGCGGTAAGAACGCAATGTTCGTAACTTGCGACATACGCTATCCCGCCACTTTCAGTCAAAACGACGTTTTAAAGGCAATTGACGCCTACGGCGTTCAATATGAAATTCTGCACTCCCAGGCGCCCCTTTACAACGATAAAAACTGTAACCTTATAAAAACACTGTGCGGCGTGTACAATGAGATTACGGGAAAGAATATTCAGCCTGTAGCTATCGGCGGAGGCACTTACGCGAGAGCGCTTAAATGCGGCGCTGCGTTCGGCCCTGAAGAAGCGGGCGAAGAGTGCACCGTCCACCAGCCCGACGAATATATAACCTTTGAAAAAATAGAGCGTTGCCTTAAAATTTATAAGCTTGCTATCGAGAGGCTTACAGGCAAATAATTTTAAGATTTCATTTGCAATTTACGGTGTAAAATCGATTGACAAAAGTATTTATATTTAATATAATAATTAAGCTTTGCGGAACCTTTTCCGCAGCTATGCACCTTTAGCTCAACTGGATAGAGCGTTGGTCTACGGAACCAAAGGCTAGGGATTCGAATTCCTTAAGGTGCACCAAAAGAGTATAATCCGAATTGTTTACTTGTTACAAGTGAGTGGTTCGGATTTACTTTTTATTTCGGTAATAAATAGTTAAACTTCTAATCAACGACAAAAGCTCTCGGACAAATTGTCCGAGAGCTTTTGTCTAAACATAATTAAGTAAGATAAATTGAAATTTATCATTAATTCTTAGATTGCATTTGCAATTCTTTTTTATACTTTTTCCACTTAACTATAAAAATGATTTCCCTAACAAATGAGTTCACAAAAACCGCAAAACTTGCAAAAGCGATAGCCCCTGCAAACCAAATTGCACCACTTGAAAAATTTAGATTTGTTGTATGCCGTTTTAAGGTATGATCAACGTATATAGGCACTTTCTTTCCAACTTGTGCTTTTGCATCTTCTTCATCATATAACAATCTTTGCCAAAGACCGGAATAAATCATTCCATCCGCTTCATACTCATAAAACGTGCTATAGCTTTTATTGTAATCATACCGCCCATTAGTCAATTCATATCGCACAATCGTTGCATATACTTTTTCATAATTTGCGTGAGTATTTATATAATAGTTTTTTGTCGCAAATACAAGATTGTTTATGAATATTCCCATCAATACAATTGTTAATACCATAACGAAACTATGGACGATTGTATGATTTTTAGGTTTTTCCATTATATACGTCCTCGTTAAATTGAAATTTATTTCATCTCTTCCAATATGCCGTAGGTGTTTTTGTAGGTATGGCGGAATACTACTCCGCCGAGCTTGCCGAAAAGGTTGTGCGTGGTATGACTGAAAACGTTCTCAAAGGCATAAACAACGGCGGACAGATTACTTTCGGCTATAAGTTAAATGCAGAAAGAAAGTTTGAACCGCACGAAACATTTGCGCCTATTCTTCAAGAGATATTTACAATGTACGCCGACGGTCATACCATTAAATATATAGTGGACTACCTTGACGAAAAGAAAATACGCTCTTATCGTGGCGGCAAGATAAACGGAACGGGCGTTCAGCGTATGCTATCCAACCGCCGCTATTTGGGCGAATATAAATTCCGTGACGTAACCGTGCCGAACATTATACCGCCGCTTGTATCGGAAGATGTTTTCGAGAGAGTACAACAGCGATTAGCAAAGAACAAGAAAGCACCTGCAAGGCATAAAGCCGAAGATGATTATTTGCTTACCCTAAAACTATTTTGTGGCAAATGTCATACTCATATGGTCGGCGAGAGCGGTATGGGAACTTCAAGGGTTTACCGTTACTATAAATGCGCTAACACAAAGAAAGTACATATCTGCGACAAGAAAGCTGTGCGGAAAGATTGGATAGAAGATTTGGTAGTTGAAAAGGCTATGAAAGTTTTGCACGACGATAAGTTAGTGGAATACCTTACCGAAAGAATTTTCGTATTACAAGGCGAAGAAAATCCTAGAATACCGCACTTGAAAGGACAACTTGCCGACACCGAAAAACGCATTAAAAATCTTATGAACGCTATCGAGCAAGGCATTATCACGGACACCACGAAGGACAGACTTGCACAACTTGAAAGCAAAAAGAAAGAAATCGAAATCGCCATTTTGCAAGAGAAAATAAAAAAGCCCTTCCTTACGAAAGAACAAATACAGTTCGGCATAGAACGGTTTAGAAATCTTGATATTACCACGCTTGAAGGAAAACGTCGGCTCATAGACGGGTTTGTGAACTCAATTTACCTGTATGACGATAAGTTTACCATCACTTTTAACTTCAAAGACGGAACACAGACGGTATTCTTTTCCGAGATTGAAGCAACAAAAAATTCGGATATTAAATCACTTGGTGCACCATTCATAACCTAATTCGAACACTTATAGTTCGGGTTAGGTTTTTTCTTTTGCCGTTTCGATAGTAGCCGTGCCGTATATGCGCCGTTTTCTTAAAATTACGGATATTTGGCATTGTTTTCCATATCCGTAAAAAGTTGGGAATTTATGCGGATTTACATTTGGTACATTTAGTCATAGCATATGGAGGTTTTTTGCTATGACTAAAGAAGAAATTGAAACTGTTATCATCAGGTACACTTTTATTGTCGACGCTATCAAAAACAACAAAGACCAAGCTGTTTTTTACGTCGGCAACAGGAAATTCAGCGTGAAGATTACCGACCCGGTCTTTACCGTTTGCAGTATCATCCGCGACGTTTATTCCAGCAGCAAAGACGACTGGTTCAAGTTTATGATTGACGGCATTTTATCCGACAAAACCGACGTTTCGCTTATTATTCACTTGCCCTGGCAGAGAAACGCCTATTATAAACGCAAAGATATTTTCTTTAACACCGTTTTGCTTTGCTGCGCCGCCAGAAATATTTTTACCTACGAAGAAATCTTAGCCGGCGTTGCCTGACGATTAAAAAAATTTAATATTTATACCGGACCGAAAAAACGAAGCTGATAAAACTCGGCTCCGTTATTTTGCCGTGCAAAAAAACAACATTGTTATCATTGTAATTTAAAAACAGTACTTGAAATTGTATTTTAAATGTGTTACAATACAAAAAGTAAATTTTTTATTACGGGAGTAAAATATGCATAGATACGATAATTGCGGCTTGATACAAGACGGAAAAGTAATTACTTTTAGACCGGCCGAAGGTTTTGACGGAAATATAATAATTCCCGACGACGTTACAGAAATAGGCAACCGCGCCTATGAAGTTGCGTTCTGTAGTATAAAAAAGGTTGTTATTTCTCCGTCGGTAAAACGAATCGGGGAAGGGGCTTTTGCTTACTGCGAAGAATTACAGGAAGTTGAAATCCCTGACGGCGTTGAAATTATAGACAAACAGGCTTTCAGCGATTGCCACAGTCTTAAAAAAATTCACATTCCCGCAACGGTGACGTTTATAGGCGCGGGCGCGTTTGACGACTGCGGCGATATAGAAGAAATAACCGTAGCGGAAAACAACCCCGTATACCGCGGCACAGGCAACTGTCTTATCAATATAAAGAAAAAAACTTTGATTCGCGGCTGCAAAAACAGCGTTATACCCTCCGACGGCAGCGTTACGGTTATAGGAGAATGCGCTTTTTCCAACAACACCGCGCACCCCAGAAACAGAATACACAGCAAGGGCAGCTCGGAAGTAGTAATCCCCGACGGCATAACAAAAATCGGCAAACGCGCGTTCGACTTCAATTTCGGACTTGAAACGGTTATTATGTCCGACAGTGTAAAAACAATTGAAAAAGACGCGTTTTCGAATTGCTATAATCTTAAAAGTATACAATTCGGCAAAGGCGTTGAAACGATAGGCGATAACGCGTTTTATTATGCGGGTTCTTTAAAAGGCGGGTTAAAATTACCGGACAGCGTAAAAAAAATAGGCGCCTATGCATTCTTCAAGAGCGGCGTACAGAGCGTTACCTTTGGTAAAAACGTTAAATCGATAGGCAAAAACGCTTTCAGCGACTGTAAAAATTTAACCGAACTTACTTTTTCGGACGGCGGCACAGAGGAAATTTGCGACTGCGCGTTCCACTACTGCAAGGCGCTTGAAACAATAAACTTTTCAAACAGCCTTAAAATAATAGGAAGAAGCGCATTTTACCGTTGTGACAAACTCAAAACTTTAACTTTTAAAAACGGTCTTGAAACGATAGGCGAAAGCGCTTTCGAGTGCTGCAGCCAGCTTAAAAGCATAGACGTTCCCGACAGCGTTAAATACATAGGCGCGGAGGCGTTTGCATATTGCGAAAAGCTGCTATCGGTTAAATTACCCGCAAGCGTTGATTTTATGGGCAGCAGCGTATTCAAGGAATGCCCCGTGAAGGTTGCAGCACCTAAAAAGGTGGGTGCAGTCGGCTTTGAAATAGCAAATAACGAGCTTATTAAATATAAGGGCACTTCCGCTAACGCCGTAATCCCCGAAGGCGTTACAAAAATTGCCTCCAAAGCGTTTTTGAGAAAGAAAAATCTTGAAAGCATTACTATTCCCGCAAGCGTCACGGCAATAGCCAACAGAGCAATCGAAGGCTGCGGCGCTCTTAAACGCATTGACGTAGACAGCGCAAACACGGTATACCGCTGCGCGGGCAACTGTCTTATAGACGTAAAGAAAAAAACAGTTATTTACGGCTTTGCAGACAGCGTGATTCCTTCCGACGGAAGCGTTAACGCCATTGCGGCAAATGCGTTTACAGACGTACAATTTACCGAAGCGGTAATCCCCGAAGGTATTAAAACAATCGGCGCGAACGCCTTTAAAGGCTGTACGAATTTAAAGAGCCTCACCCTGCCAAACACCTTAAAATCTGTCGGTCCGTCCGCGTTCAAATACTGCAAGGCGCTTAAAAGCATAACCGTACCGAAAAACGTCACGTCCATCGGAACCGAGGCGTTCGCCGAGTGCACGGCGCTTACGGAAATCAACTTTAATTGCGAGTGCGACAATCTGTCCGTAAACAGTCCGTTCGACAGCGCCGGTGCAAACACCGACGGCGTTATAATAAACGTAGGAGCAGCCGTAAAACGCATTCCCGACTCTTTTCTGATGCCGCAGGATAAAGAAAGAATGCCCAAAATCGTACTTGTAGATTTTGCCGAAAACAGCGTTTGCGAATATATCGGGGCCAACGCATTCTGGGCTTGCAAAACTTTAAAAAGCGTAAACCTGCCCGACAGCATTAAAAAAATAGGAAGAGATTCTTTTAACAGATGTTCGGCGTTGGAGCACATCAATATCCCTGAAAATACTACGGAAATAGGCGCATATACTTTTTACAAATGCAAAAGTCTTAAAGAAATTTATATTCCCGCGGGAGTCACCAGGCTTGTATCCGTATTTGAAGGCTGCGGCGGACTTGAAAGCATAACCGTTGCGGAAAACAACCCCGCATTCCACTGCGCGGGCAACTGCCTTATCGAAACAGAAACAAAAAAGCTGATTCGCGGCTGCTACAACAGCGTTATTCCCTCCGACGGCAGCGTTAACCGCCTTGACAATTATTCCTTTGACAAATGCAGTAAGCTTGAAAGCATAGTAATCCCGGACGGCGTTGTAGAAATTTACAATAACGCGTTCAGGCAGTGCGAAAATTTAAAAAGCGTGACTATTGCCAAAACCGTTACGTACGTTTGCAACCCCTATTTTGAAGACTGCGACGAGCTTATAAAAATTACGGCGGCAAAAGAGCTTTTGGAAAAATACGAGTATTTCGGCTTTAAAAACAAGGAATTCGGACTCAAAAACAGACGCGTAGAATTTTCTTTTATATAAATTTATTAAAATAAAGCTGCGGGAAGCAAAAGCTTCCCGCAGCTTTATTTATAGGAGAATAACGCGTAATCAGTCGGGGATATACGAGTAGCTCTTTTCGCCGTCGGCGGAATAGTTGACTCTGACGATATATTTTGCCTTTAATTCGCCGTCGCCGACGCGGATACTTATAACGTCCTTGCCGTTCTTGCGCTCTTTTTCAAAACGGAAAATTTCTTTTATTCCGTTTTTAACCGAAGTCATTTTCAGCTCTGTTTCACCCTTTTCGGTTTCGTACGTAAACGAGCTCTTTTCCAGAACTTTTCCGTCTTCGTAAACAGAATATCCGTATTCCTGCTCAAATTCGTCGCTTTCGCTTTCGGTTTCGTGCTCTACGAGCATATATCTGTTCTCGCCGAGAGTTACGCGGAATTGAGTTTTTGCCTCTCTTTCGGCTCCGTCGGTTTCGGTTTTTGTTTTGCCGTAAATTTCATAGTCCGCGCCGTCAATTACCATAACCCCTGAAATGGAATACTTCTCTTCGATTTCACCGTCGTCGTCATTCTCGTAATCGGTAAGAGTTTTATTATAATACATTACATACTGCGTGACCTTTCCGCTCAGGTCGGGGTACGACACAACCGTTTTGTCGGTATATTCCGCCCTGTCGGACTTAGGCGAAGTAATTGAAAAGCTTCCGTCGCTCAAAAGACTTTCAACAAGCGACATATACCTGTCGAGCACCGAAGTATCGTAATCCGCCGAAACAGCGGCGGCAAACGGCTGCGCGCCGCCCGCCTCTGCGTTAGCCTTTTCGGCGCCGAGCGAAGATATAATCATACCGGCCGAAGCCGCGCTGAATCCGTACACCGATTCCGTTGTTTTAAATTCGTCGAACTTGCCGCCCTCCGCCTTTTCAGAGCAGGCGGTCAGTCCCGCCGTTAAAGTTAATGCCGCAGAAACGGCAAGCGCCGTAATTATTTTTTTCATTTTTAAAACCTCCGTTTTTGTTTTCACTACATAAACAAACGTAAAAGCTGTTTTGTTGGAAATTTTTAAAATTTTTTTTAATTTTTTCAAGCCTTGACTATAAATTAATTTTTTTGTATAATTACCAACAAAAGATATTAATTATATTGTTAATATAACGGACGGAATATGACCGAGGAACTTGAGAGAAAAATTGCAAAACTGAAAAAGGGCGACAAAAAAGCGTTCGACTACGTTTACGACAAGACCAACCGCCCCGTTTACTTTACCGCTTTATATATCGTAAAAGACAAATCGCGCGCCGAGGACGTTTTACAGGACACTTACGTCAGGGCTTTATCGCGCCTCGAACAGTATGAGGCGGGCACTAATTTTATAGGCTGGCTATGTTCTATAAGCAAGTCGCTCGCATTAAACAGTCTTAAAAAATACAGCAGGGAAGTTTACACCGACTTTGAAACGGATTCATACAAGTACGGAATGCGGGAAACAGAATTGCCGTACGTATTTGAAACGGCGAGAAAAGTCCTGCCCGAGGACGAGTACAACATTGTAATGCTGTGTCAGGTAGCGGGCTATAAGCGGCGCGAGGTTGCGGAAATGCTCGGCATACCGATAGGCACCGTAACCTGGAAAAACAATCAGGCTCTCAAAAAATTAAAGGACAGCCTTGAGGAAAAATTATGAAAGACTTAAAAAAATTGCTCGCAGAAGCCGGTAAAGACGCAATGCCGGGCGACGAAGTAAAAAACAGTATAAAAGAACGGCTCGGATACGGTAACGAACCGCAGACGCTCGCATATGCTCACGGCGGCGTTAAAACGCAAAGGCGCAATATGATAATTGCCCTTACCGCCGCCGCTCTTGCAATAATTATATGCCTCGCCATAATTTTACCTGTAATTTCAGGCAATAACCGCAACAACCCGTCGGGCACACACGATAAGTTTTCGGAAATAACCGACGCAAATTCGTTTTATGCGTACAGCGCGGCTTCGGTCGGATTATTGCTTACGTCAAACGGAGGCAGTGCGGAAATTAACGCTGTTTCCGCTTATTCCTCTCCCGTTATCAACCGTTCAAAGGCCGATACCGCGGACATTGACCCCTATATATCCTTGATTGAAAGCCTTCTATCGGAAAACAATATCGTCAGCGAGGACATTGACGGCGCGGACGGATACGAGTTCGGCATGTCGGTTAAATGCATAGATTTTTCGGGCGAAGCCATATCCTACTCTATGTATTACAACAAGACCTTTTTAAAAGACAAGGTAAAAGACGACAAACAGGAGAGCAGCTATGCAATAAACGGTGTGCTACACGCCGGCAACGGCGTGTACCCCGTTGACGGCACCTTTGAAACCGAAACGGAAAGCGACGAACAGGAATGCGAGCTCTATTTTAAAGCGTATACCGCCAACGATAAAAAATCGTATATAGAGGTTGAGCGCGAAAGCCAGACCGAAGAGGACGAGGAAGAATACGAATTTGTTTATTCCGTTTACGAGCAGGGCAAGCTTGTTGAAAAAACCTCCGTTAAATACGAATACGAAGACGGAGAAACCGAAATCGAACTGATTATAAAAAAAGGCGACGTCACGCAGAAATTGAAGTTTGAATCGGAAATTTCCGGCAAGGAAACCGTGCTTGCAGGCGAGGGTGAAATAAACGGAAATAAAGTAAAATTCCGTGTTTACGGTTCAAACGAAAACAGAGAATACGTGTTTTACGATTAAATTACAACTAATAAAAGCCGTGCAAAGCGGCTTTTTTTAATTAATCGAAATAAATTTGACTTTATGCATATATTATGATATAATCCGCGCAATAGAAATAATTAGATTAGGAGATTTTATGGCAGAAAAAGAAACCAAACCCGACAAAGTCGTAAAAACTACCGCCGCCGCTTCAAAAACAGAGGCAAAGCCTGCAAGTAAAACAGCGACAAAATCTACGGCTAAACCAACAACTACGGCAACTGCAAAACAGGCTTCAAAGCCCGCGGCTGCTACCGCGCCGAAATCCACGGCTAAGCCGGCAACTAAGGCAACCGCTAAGCCGGCGGCGAAACCGGCTGCAAAGCCCGCGTCTACTACCGCTACGGCGAAACCGGACGCGAAACCGGCGGCTGCCGCGAAACCGGTTCAGAAGTCAGAAGACGCACCGAAAACCGTAAAGGCTCAGCCGCAAGCTAAAAAGCCCGTCGCCGCGGCGACGGTTGCCGCAGATACGTCTGCGGACAAAAAGCCCGGCTCTTCCAAAAAGGATAAGACTAAATCCGTAAAAAACAATAACGTAAAAGAAAGCTCTTCCGGCGGGTTCAGCGCGTTCATTGCCTCGTTCAAGGACAATAAAATACGTCTGATAATTGCGTCTGCGCTGGCGTTCGTACTGGTAGCCGCACTTATACTGTGCATTGTGCTCAGCGCAAAATCCTGCAAAAAAGATGCGGACGGTTCAGACAATAACCACTTCGCTTACGCATATCCCTCCACCACGCAAGTAGGTTTTTCAAGCAGAGTTTTAGGCACTGTCGAAAGAAAAAAACCCGTAGCCGAAACGAGAGACGAAAACTTACCCTCCGGTTATCCGAAATTCGGCTATACGCTGAAAAACGTTATAGGCAGTTCCGACGAGCAAAAAGCGGCGAGAGCGGCGTTAATTAACGAATCGGACTACCTCTCCGCATACGGCACGCGCAACAACTCCGGCAACGGAAACAACGGCGTAGGCACGTACAATATGATGGATGAAAACGGATATCTCTGGTTTGTGAATAACGGAACAAAAACCCGGGCCACGTACGACGACGGCACGCCCAGACAGCTTTATAAACATACCGCCGCAGAGGGAATGTATTTTGAAGGTATAAACGACGCCAATCCCGTACTTTCGGACGAAGAACCCGGAATAGTAAAAGAAGTAACTCTGCGCCCCCGCGGATACGGCAGTTACTCAGTAACGGGCGTGTACGCGCCTGCAGGCGAAGTAATAAAAATAGAGATAAGCGAACAGGATATGGACGCCACGGGCGGTTTAACAATACATATCGGGCAGGCGCTCTACAACGGTCAGTCCAACAATATATGGGTTGAGAAAGGGCAGATGCAACGCTTCCCCAACATCCTCAACACTATGGTTGTAAACAAAAGCACCGCCACGCTTGAAAACGGAGTATATACGGCGTACGTCGGCTCGTTTATCGGCGGACCTCTCTATATCCGCAATACGAACGCAACGTTTACCGCAAAAATTTCCGGCGGCGTAGCTTATTCGCACTTCATACTCGGTTATACTACTAAAGAAGAATTTGAAGAAAACAGAAAATCCACCGCACCCTATTTTGACCTTGAGGTATGGAACTACGGCGTACTTCACTCCGGTCCCAAGATGTATTCTTTGAAATACTCCTACGAAGACCTGTACAAAGTAGCCGTGCTTTGGGAAAAAGTGTCTCTCGTATCAACCACGGGCAGCAACCAGGGCATAGTATTCCTCTACGAGCCGTTTGTCGCCGCCGGCGCAGCGGTTGCTTTCCCGGGCAGAAGTTCCGTAAACTGCCCTTCCGGTTGGATGGACGGTTCGCTCAATTATAACGGAATAGTTACGTCCGGTTCCTGGGGTAATTTCCACGAATACCATCATAATTTCCAGGGCTACGGCGTAGGCGGCGGCGGTGAAGTAACCAACAACGGTATGACCTTGGTTTCTTACGCGCTGTTCACTAAAATATCGTCAAAACGCGGCATAAGCAGCTACGGCGGTCAGGGCTTGGGCGGTTGGAATAACTATACCAGCGCAACGTGGGCGCTTAACGACCTTGTAAGTAAAAATTTCTCAAACGGCAAACAGGGACTTACGCTATACTCGGTATTACTGCACAACTACGGTCCCGACAACTACATAAAGGCAAAGGTACAGCAGAGAAGCAAAAAATACGGCGAATCCTATGCCGGATATTTCCGCGCCTGGGAAGATATTACGCACAATGATATGACTTACTTCTTTGAAGAAGTCCTCGGCGGACTTTCGCACGATACGGCAAACAAGTTTCATAATTCCGACTACACGTCTAAGTTCGTACCCGTAGCTTCCGTTTACCAGACCGGCAGAAGTTATATGTACGACGGCGAGAAAAAATATTTTAAAACAATGCAGCCGTACGTAATACCCTACGGACAGGATTTTAATATAGATCTAAGCAAATATAACGCGCCGAACAATATGTATGAAAGCGGAAGCGTTGTAATTCCCAACGGATTTTCCTACAAAATAAAAAACATTACCCAACCCGAACGCGGTAAAATAGAGAAAATAAACGATTACAACTTTAAATTCACGCCCGATACAAACGACAAAAACAATCTGTTTTCCGGGGAAATTAAAGTAACGCTTGAAATTACCAAAGACGACGGCGCCTTTGAGGTTGACGACGTTGATTTGGTGCTTGAATTCGAGCAGTCGCACGAAACCAACAAAATGACTCTCGAAAGAACCACTTACACCTATACCGCCGATACTGTGTATACCGACGCAAAAGCCGCATACGAAAACAACTTTGCAGGCTTTACCGGCGATCCCGTTAAATGGAATCACACCAACCCCACTCAAAACTGCAATACCGACATCTGGCTCTGCACTCCGTCCTCAATAGATAAATTCCCCAATGCAGACCCCGACAAGCATATTGCTAAGGAAAACACCGTTGAAGTTTTAAAAGGCAAACTCTATTTTGAGGACGAAGGCAAATACAGAATATATCTGCGCGGCAGAGTAAACTGCGCCGTATTTATCAGTTACAAGGATAAAAACGGAGTAGAACAGAAAAAAAGCGCGCAGATTACGTCCGGCAGCGGCTCCGGGTTCTACCTCGGCAACTCAGACACGTATATAGATATTGAAATCGGCAGCGAAACATTTATTGATTTTACAGAGGTGCTTATTGTCAAACTAATCAACGGAAGCCAGGCAAGCTTTATAGGTTTAGGTTACGGCAAATGGGTTGACCCTACTTACCGTATGGTTGAAAAATACTACGATAAAAACGGAAACGAAGTTGCTTCGCCCGATTCGGAAGGCTATGACCATTCCGAAACCATATACTACGACACCAATAACAACCCCGTTGACGCTGACGTAGTTGCTAACGCAAAGCCCTTACCTCCTACCGGCGCGGCATACGTCAACGCATACAGAAGCGATTACGAATTCCCCAATAACGACGCATTCGAGTCCGACTACTTCTACACGAGAAATTATAAATATAATTATAACGACAACAAAATGCTCGGCGAAAATAAACGGGTAGTTGCAGAGCAATGCGCAAACCTGAACCTGCATACAGGTTGGGGCGGCAGCGATTTATCGGTTGTTATAGACGGAATTACAAATCAGGGCGACAAAATGCAGCTTCATACGGGAGGAAGCGTAAATCCCAATAAGCCTTTTACCCTCGTAGTCGATCTCGGCAAAGTTTATACGGCAAACCGGCTTGCAATTTACAGCCAGCCCGGCAGAGGAGACCCCTGTTTCCCGAGCGAACTGAACTTGTACGCAAGCACCGACGGCGTGGAATACACACTTATTAAAACCTATACGGATTTAACTCACTCGGGCTCTCTCCAGACACTTGATTTCGAAGATACCGAGCTGCGTTATTATAAAGTTGAAATTACAAAAGCAACGAGCGGACATCTTATTATCCGTGAACTCGAGATGTGGCATATTTTTGAAATAAACGACGGCAAACAGATTTCTCCCGACGATAACAGCCTGACGTTTGCCGGCAAGTGGCGCACGGAAATGACTTCGGCAACATTCGGACACGTTTACGCAGGCGAAGCAAACGCAACCTTGACGTTTAAATTCACCGGTACAAGACTCGCGCTACTTTCTTCGGAAGCATACGGCAAAGATTTTGAAGTTATAATAGACGGTCAGAAAGTATCGTCGATTGCATTGAAAGAAATTACAAACGGCAGCGGCGTTTCGTTTATTTCAAACTCGCTTGAAAATAAAGAACACACGGTTGTCGTAAAGTGCTTAGGCAATGCAAATATCGACTCGGTAGTTACATATCCGTAAATAATCTTTAAACAAAAATACCGCCCACAGATTGGGCGGTATTTTTTCAGTAAATAATTATTTAGCGGCTCAGGAAAATAAGCGGCGGGCAGACGTCTTTTTTACCACAACCTCGTGCATTACAATCATAAGCGCTAAAAAAACTATTTCGTAAAGCGGCAAAAGCCCCGGGGATACGTGGTTTGCAATAAGTCCGAAAACAGGCGGAGCAAAACACGAGCCGAGATATGCGCTCGCCATCTGCACGCCTATGAGCGCCTGTGAGTTTTCTTTGCCGAAAAGAAACGGCGTCATATGTATAATACTCGGGTATATGGGCGCGCAGCCAAGTCCTATTACCACAAAACCCGCCACGGTAAGCGCGTTTACTTTCGGCACGGCGATAAGCGCAACGCCCGCAAGAATAATGAGCTGCCCCGCCCTTATAAGAGTTTTATCTGAAAATTTTATAGTTAAAAATCCGTTTATTCCGCGCCCCGCGGTAATGCCTATAAAAAACAGGCTCGCGTACTTTGCCGCGTCCTCGGCGGTTAGTCCGTTGTGCCGTATCATATAACTGCTCGCCCAGAGCATAGTAGTCTGCTCCAGGGCGCAATAACAGAAAAAGCAAATAAAGCACGCCGCCGCGCCCTTTATTTTAAAAATCTTTTTAAACGGAACGCTTTGCGGTTTGACTTCATTGATTTGCGCGACGTCCAAGCTCTCCTTTTCGCGCTTTTTCCAGAGCGGCAGACTTATAAAAATGCACGCCGTTAAGACTATCTGTATAACGCTTATTATCAGATAGCCCTGGTTCCAGCCCGTACCGCGGGTTAGCGCAAAGCTCATTATATACGGACTTACCGCCGCGCCCACGCCCCACATACAGTGCAGCCAACTCATATGCCGCGCCTTTAAATGCAGCGCCACGTAGTTGTTGAGCGCGGAGTCCACCCCGCCCGCACCGAGCCCGTAGGGGATAGCAAACACAACAAGCATCCAGAAATTCGAGCTTACGGAAAACAGAAACAATGCTACGGCTGTAGTAAGAACGCTTAACGCCGTAACCAAACCCGTACCGAGTTTTTTCGTCATTTTATCGCTTAAAAGACTGGAAATAATCGTGCCGGCGCAAATTATCATAGAGATAATACCCGCATAAGATAAAGGCGCGTTAAACTCAACGCGCATAACCGGCCACGCCGCGCCGAGAAGAGAGTCGGGCAAGCCGAGGCTTATAAAACTGAGATAGATAATTGCTATAAGTAATGCAAACATATTTTTTACGGCAATTGCCGCAGGACTATTTTACAAGGTCTTTGAGCGATTTAGAGGTCAAAAAATTCATTATAACCTCGTCGAGTTCTTTAAACAGCGGCAAAGTGTCGCAGTTGCAGGCGTTTTCGCAAGGCGCGGCGCCGCGTTCCAGACAGTGCACCGGTGCAAGCGAGCCCTCGCCCGACATCAGTATTTCCGCAACTGTATACTCATCCGCCCTGCGCGAAAGTTTATAGCCGCCGCTTTTGCCGCGCGCGCTCACAACAAGCCCCGCCGCGGACAGCGTTTTTGCCGAAGCTTCAAGATATTTTAACGATTCTTTCTGCCGTTCCGCAACGTCTGCGAGCGAAATATAACCCTCACCCTCGTGACGCGCCAAATCTACCATAACTTTAAGGGCGTTCCTGCCCTTTGTTGTAATCATCATACCGGTTAACCGCCGTACTCTATCATTTTTTCTATACACTTAACCGCAGCAGCGCGGGTAGCCTCGTCCATAACTATTTCTTCGCCGCCGTTGCCGAGCATACACGCGTACACGTCCGGCAGCGTAGTGGCTTTCATATTGTGGCACACAAGGTCTTTGGAAAGCGCGTAAAATTTCTTTTGCGGACACTTGAACTGCAAGTGCTGAACTATTGCGTTTTCCGTCCCGATAATAAACTCTTTTGCCTCCGATTTTTCGGCAAACTCCATTATACCCGAGGTAGAACCGATATAATCGGCTAATTTCGTAACCTCCGGACGGCACTCCGGATGCACTAAAAACAGCGCGCCTGGGTGCGCGGCTTTGGCGGCGAGAGCGTCCTCAACGTCTATTTTTGCGTGCGTGGGACAGCCGCCGGACAGAAGTTTGAAATTCTTTTCGGGCACCTGCTCTTTAACGTACGTTCCCAAATTTATGTCGGGTATAAAAAGAATGTTTTTCTGTGGGATAGCGCGGCAGATTTTAACCGCGCTTGAAGAAGTTACGCATACGTCGGAAATGGTTTTAAGCTCCGCCGTGGTGTTGATGTACGCCACTAACGCATAGCCGGGATACATCTTTTTAACCTCCGCAATAACTTCCCTGTCCATCTGCTCCGCCATAGGACAGCCCGCGTCCGGATTAGCGAGAAACACCCTCTTTTGCGGCGAGAGCATTTTAACCGTTTCCGCCATAAAACGGACGCCGCACATTATAACGGTTTTTTGCGGCGCGCTCTTTGCCTTTAACGAAAGCGCATAGCTGTCGCCGGTAAAATCCGCTATTTCGCAAATGTCCTCGGACATATAGCTGTGCGCCAGAATGCAAATATCGCGCTCTTTTTTAAGCTTTAAAATTTCCTGCTGTAAATCTTTAATCATTGTAGGTTGATTATAACATCAAATAAAAAAATAATCAATTAAATCGACAAAAATATATAATTTAATCGGTGATGTAGGGCGGGTTAAACAAATAAGATAAACTGAGGTGAAAAAATGAAACTTTCTTTATTTTACGGAAAAAAAGTTGTAAGCACGGACGGAAAATGCGGCTACGTGCTGTCGGTAAACGCCAACGGCTGTATTCTGGAATGTCTGAGATGCGCCGACGAGGACGAAAACGAATTTTATATAGATATAAGAAATATTGTTTCGGTAGGCGATAAAATTATTTACGAGGACAGGGAACGCGCCATTAAGGCGTCAAAACCGTTGCGGCTCGGCTGCGCCGGATACGACGAGCGAGGCGTTTTTCTGGGAAATGTGACAGAATACGAATACAAGGGCACCAAGCTTTTAAACGCTAAAATAGGCAAAAAAAATTACCCCGCTGCAGGTATAGAGCGCGGCGACGCGGTAATAGTTAAAGACTGTGTCAAGCTTAAAAGCGACGTTAAAAAAGACGGTAAAGTAATAATAAAAAAGGGCGAGGCGCTCTCAAAGGAAACAGTAAATAAAGCCGTTGAGGCTGGCGAGTTTGTGCAGACGACGATGAAAACGATTGTGTAGTATATTAACGAAATGACACAAAGTGCCGTTGTTGTAAAACGCGGAGATACGAGCAAGACAAGGAGTGCGAGGAAAACCCGATTGAGTTTACTACTACGTAATTGACAGAGGGTTGCCGCAACACAACGCAGTATTGCGACGTATATACGCGTTTTGCGGGAGCTTATACGTTGTATTTTGCCATAAGCTTTAAAAGAGCGTTAAAATTATCGTTTAATACGTCCATTTCGGCGGGCGTTAAAATACCCTTTATCTGCATAACGGACAGCGTATTTTTAAGTCGCTCCAATTCCTGGCGGTCGCTTTTGCCTAAATTTTTAGTGAGCAGCTTATCGGTAATGGAAAGAGCGTGGTCAAGCCGCACGTTGTTTCTTGCCGCGGGAATATCAAGCGCGGGCTGCTTTGCCGCAGCCGCGGCAGGTTGCAATACAGGCTGTACAACGGCGGCCGGCGTGCGTGTTGAAGTCTGTTTTGCGGGCTTAGATATCAAACACAATAATCCGTATAACAGATAGCCGGCAACCCAGAATACTGCGGTAACGAAAATCGACGGAGAAATATCGTATTCCGTAATAAACAAAGCGAGATTAACCCCCGAATATGCGTTAACCAGGCACAAAAACGAATTTTTTTTAGCCGCGCGTATTTTTGAGAATAAAATATTAGCCGCAAGAGTAATTACAAACAGCGCGGCAAACGACCCCCACACAACATAAACCAGAAAACCGAAATTAATTTGGCTGAAAAACGCCTCCGCGTTCTTTAACAAAGAAGTAAACATAGATTAATTATAGCCGCGTGTAAATAAAATACACGCGGCTATATTGTCGATTTTTGTCTTTTTTTGTAATGTATATATTACAATTCTATAACAGATTTTCTGCGGATATTTACAATATAAGTTTTTATTGTTTCCGGGTTGAGTTTTTTTATTTTAGCAACCGCGTTTTTATACAGCGCGAGCTGTTTAAAATAGCGCGCTTTCAGCTGTTCGTCGGATTTATTGGAATACTTGTAGTCTATTACGGTATATCCCGGTTTGCCTAAGACGAGCAAATCTATTGCGCCCTGAATTAAAACAGTGTCCTCCTCTTCTCCGCTGCCTAACACTTCGGGCGCGGACATACGGCATAAAAATTCCTGCTCGCGTAAAATTTCGCAGCCGCCCAGCCCGTCAAAAACAGGCAGGCTCACTATTTCAGCCAGCTCTTCCGCATCGAGCAATTCATACTGTGCGCCGTCTATTTTTCCGGTTTTTAAAAAATCTTTCAGCTCGGAGCGGATACCCGCGCCGTCTTTAACGGAAAAATCGCAAAGCTCCAAAAATCTGTGGTAGGCAATACCCTTTTCCATACTCGTTTCGCCCTCGCCGCCGAATAGCCGGTGCTCGGCGTAAACCTCGTCCTCCGCTGACGTTTTAAGTATTGCCGAGGCAGAGCTCTTAACAGGCAGATTTACGCTTTCGGGATGCTTATAACCGACCATAAATTTTTCGTTAACGGCTTGTTTAAGCGCTTCGTCCGGCTCTGACAATATAATTTCCTCGCTTTTGAACGCGTCAAACTCGCTGTGGGGAGCAAGCTCCGTGCAGCCTGCCGCAGCCATATCGAACAAATCCGCATAGCAACGCGCTTCAAGCGCGGAGGTCTTATCGTAAGGCTTTTCAATTTCGGACAAAATATACAGTTTATTCATAGCCCGCGTGCACGCAACGTAAAAGAGATTAAGCTCGTTTTTAAGCTCCTCCGCCTCGGCTTTCATCTTTACCAGCCGCCGCAGCACAGTTTTGTGCACAAGCATATTGTTTTTGTCAAAGTATCTCGGAGCAAATCCGAACTGCTCGTCAAATAGAATTTCCCCGTTGTCGTTGCCTTTGAACGTGCGCGAAATATCGGATATTATAACCACCGGAAATTCAAGCCCCTTGGACGCGTGCATAGACATAACTTTGATACTGTCCGCGTTAGCCTGCGCCGGCGCGGCAATATCCCCGCCCGTTTTAATGCGTTGCAAAAACTCCGACAGGCGCAACCCCGCGCCGTCCTCCACAAGCCGGATAATGTTTTTCATCTTATCCGCGCCGTAATACAGCTCAAGCCCGAAGCCGCTTAAAAGCTCGCCGGCGAGCTCGCCCGTATTCAGAACGTCGGATAAGCTTCTTAATTTTTCAAGCTTTTCATAAAATGCGCACAGCTTGTCTGCCGTTACACTGTGCCCGCAAAACCTTGCGGAAAAATCGCGGCAGCATTCGCGGAAAAGCTTAAATTTATTTTCTTTTTTATCCTTATACTTTATTTTTATAAACGCAAGCTCGTCCTCCGTTAACCCGCCGAGCGGCGACAAAAGCGCGGTAACGAGCGGTATATCCTGCTCGGCGTTGTCTATAAGTCCGAAAATATCCAAAAAATTTTTAACTTCGGGAAAGGAGAACAAGCTCTCCTCTTTAACTCCGGAAACAGAATATCCCGCGTCGCGCAGAGCGCGCACTATACCCTCCACCGAGCCGCTCTTATTTTTACGGGTCAAGATACAGATATCTCCGGGCTGGGTATCTACGTATTCGCCGGTATCCGCATTAAAATGTCTGCCGCGCAGCACCTCTTTTACAAGCGCAACAACGCCCAGCCCCTCGCGGGTGTGCCCCGACTCCGTTCCTCCTTTAAGAACCGAATACACACCCGAATTTAGCTCTTCCCTTTCGTCTTCGCCAAAGATTAACAGCTTTGCTTCGCCGTCGCCCGCAGGATATTTTCCGCCGCCGAGCATTTGCGAAGTGGCGGCATAATCTATACCGCACGTTTCATCGGTCATAATCTCTGAAAAAAGCCCGTTTACAAAGTCGAGCACTCCGCCTGCGCTGCGGAAATTGTTCGAGAGCCGCAGAGCCGTTCCCCCCTCCGCTCCGAGCGTGCGGAATTTTTCGGTAAAGAACTGCGATTTGCTGCCGCGGAATCCGTAAATCGCCTGCTTTACGTCGCCTACAAGAAAAACCTCGCCGTCAAGCGCGGAAATAATTTCCTCCTGCACGGGATTTACGTCCTGATACTCGTCGACAAATATGTATTTATATTTTTCGTTAATCTGTTTTTTCACGTTTTCGTCGGATAAAAGTTCAAGCGTTAAATGCTCCAAATCGTTGTAGTCAAGCTTGTTTTCTTCACGCTTAACCGCGGTATATTCGCGGTCGTACTGCAATAATATATCGGAAAAAGCCGCGGCAAGCCTGCCGCCGCCCAAAAAATATTCAAGCTCTTTATTTCTCTCTTCAAAGTCGCCCGCAAGCGCGTTGTAACGTTTTAAAATACTCTCTCTGAACCTTTTAAAGCTCTCCCCCGCCTCTTTATCCTCTGCCGCGTCGCTTGGTTTTCTCGTGGCGCTTAGCTGCGGTTTTTCGCCGTACAGAACGCCAGCGCTTGCGTTTATATTTGCTTTCATTTCGGCGAAGATATTAGAATAGGTCGCCGCGCGTTTAGTCACGGGGAAAGCCGCCTCAAAATCCTTTACGGCATTGAAAAGCCGCTCGTATTTTTTTGCGCGTTCAGCTACGAGAAGATAATTTACCGCCTCGAAACCGTCCTCGGTATAGAGCAAAGGCGCGTTTATAAGAATATCCTTGTAATGCGCCGCCGAGCGCACCGCCGCATACGCCTCATTTAAAAGGTTTTTAACCGAATTATCGCTGCGCTTGCGCATATACGACTGCAAAACCAGCTTAAACGCGACGTTGTCCTCCGCATAAAGACGGTCGAACAGATTTTCCATCGCCCGCGAACCCATATCTCTGGCAGCCGCGTCGTCTGAAGAAATTATGTCAAAACCGCCGTCAATATCCAGGAGATAAAAATACGTGCGCAGCAATCTTGCGCAAAAGGAGTGTATTGTGGAAATATCGGCGGAGGGAATTTTTGCAAGCTGTAATTTCAGCCTCGCACGCGTCTGGGCGTCCGCCGTTTCTGTTTTTTTAATTAGCGCGGCGCGCAGCTTGTCCTTCATCTGCGCCGCCGCTTTTTTTGTAAACGTAACAGCAAGCACTTCGTCCACGTCCGCGCCGTCCGCTATTGCGTCTACGAGCTTTTTAATCATTACAAAGGTTTTACCGCTGCCTGCCGAAGCGGAAACTATAACCTTTCCGCGGCTCTCCACCGCCGCCAGCTGCTGTGGCGTGAGATTACTCATTTCCGTCCTCCTTTATCTGCTTTACGATTTCCGCAATACGCGAGCATTTAACCGAAGCGCTTTTACGCTCGCCTCCGTCGCGCACCGCTGAATACGAACAGCTTCCTCCTGCGCGGCAATATTCGCACACATCCTCCGCGGGCGAGGGAACAATGTTCCCCTCAAGCATTTCTTTGGCTGCCTTACCGGCTACCAACTTTGAATATTCCAAAAAGTAGGGAAACTTCCAGGCGGGCATAGCCGCGTCAACGCTTCTGCCCTCCAGATACGCGTCTACATATTCGCTTTTTTTCTTGGGCTCCACCGCACTATCCGAGGCGCGGACCACTTCGCTGCTGCCGTCCATAAATCCGCGCAATCTGAATACGCCGTCCTTCTCCGCCGAATAATCCACCGCCGCAGGGAAATAATATGCGCCTACGGCACGCTTGCCCTCCGACGCGGAAAGCAGATACAGCGGAAGCTGCAGCTTTGCGCCCGTATAGTATTTGGACGGCGAACAGTCCACCTTCCCCGATTTATAGTCGATAATGCGCACCATATCTCCGCATTGGTCCACCCTGTCTATACGTCCGTAAACTTTAACGCCGTCAAACAGCTCCACCGTACATTTACTTTCGACGGCTACAACTTTAAACTGCGAATTTTTGAGCTGAAGATACATTCCCTTGCTCACTTCAACAGCCTCGCTTATAAGCTCGCCCGTGAGGTATTGCCCGCTTTTACTGTCGGCAAGCGCGCTGTACGGCGGTTTTGAAAGCTTTTCGGCGGCAAGCGCGCGCGCCTTATTTTCAAACTCACCGTACTCCGTTCCGTCAACGTATTGAGCGGCATCCTGCAAAACCGAGTGAATAAAGTTTCCGGTGTCCGCGGCGCGTATTTCACCCTCCTCACGCTCTTTCAGGCACAGTCCCTGGCGGATAAAAGCAAGATAAGGACAGGAGAAATAAGTTTCAAGCGTTGTAGGCGAAAGGCTTCCGTGCTTTAAATAAAGTTCTCCGCCGCGTGTAATCACGCCGCGCCGCGGCTTTTTTAAGACTTCGTCCGCCTGCTCCTTAAACCCGCGCCCTGCTAAAACGGAATATATTGCCGCAGCTTCGCCGCCGCCGCTTTTTAAACGCGCAAGCGCAGGAAGCATTTCGCTGCAATAATACGGAGCCGAACGCTGGGATTTTACAACTTTTGAAAGCTCCGCGCGCTTTAAATTACTGCCCGACGGCGTACAGAAAATTGCCTGTGCATACAAAATTATTTCGCTCGGCGTGCACTCCTCGCCCCCCGACTGCGCGGGATACGTGAGATACAGCGCCTTTTTAAACGCGCATACGTTAAGCGCAATAACCTCGCGCATACGCGCGTTCACCTGCCCTATCCTCGGGGATATGTTGACGTTAACGCTCTCCAACAGCGCTATTTCTCTGTCGGTTATAAGCGCGGTATCCGCGTTCTGCGCGGGCACTCCGTTTGTCAGACCTGCGGCAAAAACCACGTTACTGCCTATATTGACGGTAGAGGCAATATCGCCCACAAACACCGCGTCGGATTTAGGCGGAATTATGGAAATTTCCATAGCCGCAAAGCCGGTTGACAGCAGCTTTACAAATTCAGACAGCGGCAAATTTTCGCCCGCAATGCTCTCCGCTTCGGCTAAAACGCTTTCAGCCGCCTCGTAAGCGCGGGTGCAGAACCCGGCGGCAAGCGGTTTGTCGTCGCGGAATTTTTCGTATAAATTTTTAAGGCTTTCCTCAACCTTATATTCTTCAAGCAAGCGGCGAACGCCCGCGCATATGCCGGATTTACCGCCGTCGGACTTAAAAATATCGAGTCCCTTTATAAACACTGCGCGCACGCGCTCTATAGCCTCGGTATCGAACTCGGTATCCTGTAAAAATTCCTGTTTGGGAGCACGCCTGACTCCGCCGCGGTAGGTACAAAACCGCAGCATATAATTACGGAACATATCTTTATCCCGCCTCTCGCCAGGGAATAACGGCGAAGCTACAACTTCGTTTACGTCTTTCATACGGCAGCCCGACTGCACGCAGCGGAGAAAAGATAGTATAAACGCGCCCAGAGAATGCCCGGACAGAGGATACCGTATGTCGGCGAAATAAGGTATTTTATAACGCGCGAAAACTCTGGACAGAGAACGCTCCTTGCCGGCGAGGTCAGGCAACATAACGGAAATTTTGGCGTATCTCTCGTCAAAATCCAGAACGTGTTTTTTAATGCTCGCCGCAATAAATTCCAGCTCCTCCTCGCTGTCGGACGCCTCTAAAACGCGCACCGAACTGCACTTTTCGGGCGGCATATGATAGCTAAACGGATTGAACAGCCGTGCGCGCAAAACCTCGGCGTCTTCGTTTAAAACCTGAACGGCGGTTTGCTTTTCCGCCCCGCCGAACTCAGCCGCCATAGCGGTAAACTGACCGTATGATTCATTGACGTACAAATCGTAACCGCCGCTTACAAACAGCCCCCAAACGCCGTCTGCGGCGGAGAACGCCGCTCTTACGCATTCCGAAGTAGTGCCCGTAAACGCCTGAAAACCCAGAAAAATGACGTAGGCGCCCGCTATTTTACGGCTTGTTTCTATAACCGCGGGCAGCTGCTTCAAATATCCGTTCCTGTCCTGCAAGCCGCTCTCTTTCAGGTATTTTTCATATTCCGTATAAACGAGAGCGATATCCGAAAGCTTGTTACCGAGCATTCCTCCGGCGTTTGAAGCGGTTTTTAAATGCTCCGCAGACACCCTCGAAGCGTATAAAAGCGCGATAGTGTCGTAGACGGACTGCGCCGCGCCGGCTGTACCGGGTTTTTTGAATACTTTAAACTCGCTTTTGTGCTCTTCCATAATCTTGCGCACAGCCATTGCCGAACCGCGGCTGGACAATACGCCGCGCGCCTTGCCCTTTTCGGAAGTCAAAAACCGCGCAAAAGTATAAACGGAGGTTAAAAACGTACCGCCGTTTGCGGCGCAGACCGCGCGTTCCGCCGCAAGCGTAAGCCTGTCCTCGCAAAAAATTACCGTTTTCCTTCCGGCAATTTCGTTTTTGGTTACTTCTTCTTTAAGTTTTTCAAGAGCCGCCGAAAGCGACGGACAGGCTACCGCTTTAATCATAACTACATTATATCATAATCCTCGCTCAATTTTAAATAAAATGCGTATAAAAGTTTTTACAATTTTAAAAAACTATGTTATAATAGTTTTAATTTTGAATTAAGAAAGGTAATCTATGAAAAAACCTATCACCGCACTGGCACTGGCGCTTGCCGCCGGCTGCGCAATTACTTTTTCGGGTTGCGGAAGCGCGACAATACTCAATACCGCTTCGCTCAGCTCTAACTGGTACGCACTCACGTCTTATAAAAATATACAGCCCACGTTCAAGGGCGAGCAAAACGCCGAACGCGCTACGTATACCGTCACGCACGAGCAAGGTTCGCTTGCAAATAATTCCTATTCCGTTAAGTTTAACAAAGACGGTGTTTACGAAACGCTTTTTTATGCTGTGGATTTCGACTACAACTCGTTCGGCAACGAAGAATACGCCAAGGCTTACGGCGAGGCTTACAATAATAAACCCGTACCGGCTTACTACTATAAAACTACTTTCGATATGCCTGAAATGGTGTTTACCTGCGGCGGGGCAAGCACGGAAGCGCTGCACGAAACAACGGTTACCGAGTGCTACTTTCTGCCCGTTAAGGACAGGCTGCGCCCGCTTTACTCAAAAATAAGCGTTCTCAGCCACTCACCCGCAAATGCAACCGCGTCGTCGCTTGAAAATCTTTATAAAACAATAGACCGCACCTACGAATGCTTTTACGAATATAGCGGCGGAGACAAGCTGCATACAGTTAAAACTAAATTGACCTTCGGCGCGGACGACTACCAGACTTCCACCGAAACGCAATGGATAACTTATGACAAGCTTGACGGCGCGGCAAACATACTGTTTGACAACAACTCCGTGGATATTGCAATACGCGCAATGGGAATTAACCCCAGCCTGTCGCAGCCGATAAGCCTTTACGCACCCAACAGCGGTGTTCAGAATTATAACATTAAGGGCTCCGACGCCGCTCTCGGCGAAAACGAGCATAAAAGCATTACGGCAATTTTAAAGGATAAAGGGCTGTTTACCCCTACCGACGACAAGCCGCTTGTAGACGCAGTTGCAGCAAGCGTAAGCTATATAGGCGAGCTTACGGGAGTTTCCCAAACGTACTGGTACGCTGCGGTTACTAATCCTAAAAACAACACCGCGCGGGCTACTATGCTTAAAATATCCGCGCCGCTTGCTTACAGCTTGGGAACGCTCAATTATGTTTTAACAGACTTGAAATAAAAAATAAATTTATCGGGCGGAGGCAATTTGCCTCCGCCCGATTTTAAATTATTTCCCAAGAATCAGGCGGGGTATTATCTGTTTCAATATAATATCCTTTCGCCTTGCATACTTCTATTATTCGTGACAAATGCTCGTCAGTTATTATATCGGCTTCATATGCTCTTTCAATATAAAAACATTCGCCGTTACTTACAACTACAATACTATAAGATGCATCTTTAACCGTTGCTATATAAACGCCGTTAACATATATTTTAGGCAATGCTATAGCAGGATAACAAATATTAGGATCACCGTCATAGCTGACAATTGCCACTATTTTGCCATCGTAAATTCCCAAGTTACCTTTTACACTTAAATATTGAAGCTTGCTTTTTTTATTATTAAAATAACTCTTTATATATGCGTGACGTATTTCTATTACTTCTTCACGAGTAAAACCGAATACACCTACCACGTCTTTATCGTAATCTTTCTTTTCGCAAGCCATTATTGGTAATGCAAATATTGCACTTATTACTACTAAGAATAAAACGATATACTTCTTTATATTTTTCATAATTGCACCCCGCTTGTATTTTCTATATACGTAACGAATATATTACACATTTTGTCCCAAATATATGATATTTTAGAAGGAGGCAAATTGCCTCCTTCTTTTTCATTCTTGCAACCAAGGGGGCGGAGTAAGCACATCCTCGTCGTAATATCCCTTTGCCTTAGACACTTCTATTATCTGTGACAAATGCTCGTCGGTTATCATACCCGCTTCATATGCACTGATTATGTGCATACACTCGCCGTTACTTACAACCACAACACTATAAGAGTAGTCTAAAACTGTCGCTACATATGTTCCATTAACAAATATCGCAGGAAACACCTGGGCGGGATAACTGATGTCAGGATCCGCATTCCATATAACTGCCACCATATTGCCGTTGTATATACCAAAATTACTTTTTATATTTACATATTGAAGTTTACTTTTTTTATTTTTGCAATAATTTTTCACATATGCGTGGCGTATTTCTATTACTTCTTCGCGGGTAAATCCGTCTACTCCAACCACATCTTTATCGTAATCTTCCTTTTCGCAAGCCATTATTGGTAATGCAAATATTGCACTTATTACTACTAAGAATAAAACGATATACTTCTTTATATTTTTCATAATTGCACCCCGCTTGTATTTTCTATATACGTAACGAATATATTACACATTTTGTCCCAAATATATGATATTTTAGAAGGAGGCAAATTGCCTCCTTCTTTTTCATTCTTGCAACCAAGGGGGCGGAGTAAGCACATCCTCGTCGTAATATCCCTTTGCCTTAGACACTTCTATTATCTGTGACAAATGCTCGTCGGTTATTATACCCACTTCATATGCTCTTTCAATATAAAAACATTCGCCACTGCTTACAACTACAACTTTATAAGATCCGCCACCAACAGACAATATATAGGTATTATTAATATATAGCGGTATTATGCCTGCGAGATAAAATTCACCAGGATCTTCATATTTTACAATTGCAACCTTATTTCCATTATAAGTTCCTAAGTTACATCTTACACTTAGGTATTGAAGCTTACTTTTTTTATTTTTATGAAAACTTTTTATATATGCGTGACGTATTTCTATTACTTCTTCGCGGGTAAACCCGTCTACTCCGACCACGTCTTTATCATAATCTTCTTTTTCGCAAGCCGTTATCGACAACGCGAAAATTGCACTTATTACTACTAAGAACAAAATTATATACTTTTTTAACTTTTTCATTATCCCTCCTTTACAGCACGTGCACTCTTGTTCTGTATGAACTCAGGCTGTAACTGTTGTTGTTTTTGCTTAATTCATTTGCATATGTAATACTTCTGTAGTCAAATCCGTTATAAGAATATTCAATGCAAGCCGTTATGTAACAAGCAGTACCGTTACCTAATATTCTCTTATTTACGGTGCCGCCAGCAGGAATTGTTATTGTTACTATATCGCTTACCGTAAAATTCGCAGCGTCGCCGTTAAAACACATATTTGAATTATATGAAACGCGAACCGCAAAGGAATTAGGATTTTTTATGTCTATATCCCAGTTATAAGTCCATTTCCAAGTCCTGTTTGTGGGCGTTAATATTAAATAATCGGGCACTCTATATGTATCGGGATATTTTAATAATATTTGTTTTTGATAATGAAATACAGAATTAGTCGAATAATTATCGCCGTCTTTTTCTAATTCATTAACATATGATATTCTTCTGTAATTTTTTCCGTTAAGGCTGTAATTAATTGCCGCAACTATATAACACGCCGTACCGTTTTCCTGTATTGTTACCTGCCGGCTGCCGTAAGCCGGTATAGTAACGTCCGACAAATGTTTTAGTCCGGTAAAATTTTTTGCGTCATCTTTAAAACACATTTTATAATTATACGTAACGTTTACGGCAAATTTATTATCGTTAATTATTTTAACCTGCCAGCCGTTATTATTACCTACAAGCTGAAATCTTAAAAATGCCGGCACATAATCATAATGACTGTCCGCATATTCTAACGCTTTATCTGCGGATAATCTTCTGGTATTCTGACCATAGCCGGGCGCACTTATAGTAATAGGAACAGAGCCTGCTATAATAGAATTTTTTATCTGACTTGGCGTAAGTCCCGGATTCATTGATAAGAGCAGCGCCGCAACGCCCGTTACGTGAGGAGCCGCCATAGAAGTTCCGCGTTCAAGAACATAACCGTTATTTGGAATTGTAGTCCAGATATCACTTCCGGGAGCAAAAATATCTACATTGTTGCCATAATTTGAAGAATAATTAATTATATTTCCATTGTTGTCTTTTACGGGCCAAATCCCTCTTTTGCCGTTTAAGTCAAAAGCACCAACAGAAATAAGATTGTCAACTTTAAATAAAGATATATTTTCAAAATAATCAACATTTTCGCCGTCATTACCGGCAGCCCATACGACTAATCCTGGGAATTGAATAATAGCTAATAGTCCTGTTATACTTTTTCCATAAGCATTTAAACTTAGGTTTAAAATAGATATTTGTTTATCTGTTCCCCAAAATTCTGTTGCACAATTTATAGCATTTATTACGGCTGAATGATTAACTTCTTCTAAATTATATGACACCTGCAAAGGCACAAGTGTTACATTTGGTGCAACACCCGCCACCCCTATACGGTTTGACTCGGCAGCGATCACTCCCGCAACTTTTGTTCCGTGTCCGTTAGCATCATCATTTGTTATATTGTTGTTATTATAAAAATCCCAGCCTTCGGCAAGATTTGCATTTAAATCTTCGTGATTAGCAATACCCGTATCAATAACTCCGACGCGCACGTTTTTTGTGCCCATAGTTTTATCCCAGGCTTTTTCAACGTCGATACCGTAAGACCAGTTCAACCCCCATTGATTTGACCAAGCCGGATCATCAGGAACAACCGTAACTTCATTTTTATAATCGGGACCGACGTATAATATTCCGTCGAGTTTTTCAAGAAATTTAATAGCTTTTAAAACGTATTGCTTAGAATTCTGACCGAGCTTAATATGTAAAATCTGCCTGAACTTATGCGTTTTGTAATAATCCAGAAGGCTTGGCGAGGGGTCTAAAATTTCGGTTAAATTTTCAATACTTCTGCAATTAATAAGGCTGAAAAAGCGGGAAACAATATCGTTTGCAATACCAGCAAGCTTACTTAACTTTTCATCCAAAACAACTATTAAGCTATCGTCGCAAAAATCGTCGTCAAGTGTTGCGTCGCAGTATATTTTGCCGCCGGCAAAAGGGTCGGTATATTCTTCTTCCTCTTCAAGAATTTCCGTTTCAGCAGCTTCGCCGTTTATAATTGCCGACTGTGCCGACGCGGTTTTCGGGTTGAAACAGTATACAACGCTTGTAACAAGCATTAATGCGCTTAATAAAATAAGCAGTACTTTGGTTAACGTGTTTGCAAGTTTTGTGTTTTTCATATCAGTTCCCCTTATAGTTTATTAGACTTTACAGCCTTACGCTTATAAGACGAACGAAATACGTTTTTTTACTCAATAATCTGAAAATATTTTTTTAATTATCGGGCGGAGGCAGTTTACCTCCGCCACAACGATGTTCACTTTTTGCTTTTGTTGCGATAATTACAAATTATACAGCTAATAATTAATGTTAACGAACTTAAAAATTCCAAACAAACGGCATAATCTTCTTTAACCGCCGTTGCTATTATTTCACTTTCGGAATATATATTATAATTGCTTACCATTTTAAATAAACAAGGGAATATAAATGCAATATCTTTTTTAACACCGCCTTCTCTGCCAACATATGCCAACATAAAATACCCGAATTGAAAAAATGATGTCAACCAAATTACCAACAATATTCCTAATGAAAGATAATTATACCACTTGCGAAAATTTTTATTAACAGTACAAATGATTAACAATGCAATTAGCGTCACGATTGTTGTTCCGGCAATAATCATATAAGCGCTAAGATGCAAATTAAAAAAACTTAATAATATTTCTATCAGAGAAATTATAATTCCACCTATGGCGATATAAAATAATAACCTAAATTTTTTTTGCATAATTCACCTATTGAACATAACCGCAACCACAAATGTACTTTATTTTAGAACCATTTTTCATTCTTACATTTGTTGAATGCACGTGTTCACCAAAATACTTAAAAGTATAATATCCCTGAATATTAGCCTTTGCTAAAATAACGCTTGCATTACTTTTACTATTTGGTGACCATCCAAAATGAGTAACGTATCTATCTCCTTGATATCCATAGCCAACAACTATATGATCACCTCCGTCTTTTGAACTTAGTGTAGATGCATATTGATATGTTTGTAAAATCATACAGGTCGGGACACCGGCGTCAAGTAGCTTTTTCACTTTTTTATGCATAAAAAAAGTATTTCCAGTTTCAACCAATTCAGGACAATTAGCCTCCATATACCCTTTAACCGTCCTTTCCAGTTCGCCATTAAGCATTGGATATCCAAAATCCGGCGAACCTATACCAAATGACGTTTTCATATAATTATCAAATAAATAATCACGCATAGCATAAGATGTACCCGGCATTACGCTCCAATCAGTATACGGATAATATGTAACATCTTTATAATTTATCGTCGCGAATTTAGAAATACTTTCCGTTACAGTCATTTGCAAATACAAATCACCGTCAGAATTAGGGACATAATAACGCGCACCGTATTTTTTATCATTTGGGATAAAATTATCGTTATTGAACGTATCGTGATATCCTAAAAGAATTGATAAAGCAATTAAACCACATTCTCCCCACCAATTTTCTGGAAAATACGTTAAATTTTTAAAATAATCTGCGTGGTTGACCAATATAAAACCACTTGTATCAGCATACGGTTGAACTATATCTGCAATATTTGAATTTTTAACAGACTCGTTTAAAACATATTCTGCGCCACTGAATTTGCCATAGCTATACTGCTTATTACTAATAATATCTGTATATCCTAATCCATTATTATATAAATAATTACCTGGTCCTAAATAGCGTAAATCATCACTATTAGCATAATCAAAGTACGGTGAATTTTGCTCGTACGATCCTTCAATAAATGTTTCAATGCTGTTAGCCACGCTATAAATAGCATAACCATCTTCCAACTCATATAATTTAAACTTATTATCGCCGAAATCATATAAAACCTGTTGTTTGATTACTCTCTGAGTTTCAGAAAATTCACAATAAATAGGTTTGTCAGAATCGGCAAAAGCTTTATTAGTACCGAATCATACGCTTGCGATAATTGATACTCCGCTTATAGAAGCAATAAAAGTTTTTAAAAATTTGTGTTTTAATGTTGTATTTTTCATAGCCATTCCCCTTATAATTTATTAGACTTTACAGCCTTACACTTATAAGACGATTATCTAACACACTTTTTACTCAGACAAACTAACCGGCGCTTTTATTATATTGTACTATACAAAATGCCATAAAACAATACCCGCGCACCGTTTTGGTGCGCGGGTAAGTACTACGAATATATATCACTTTTTTAAACCGGCTTTTTTACCCGAGGCAGATTTTTTATTAGCCGCTGCTCTTTTCGGCTTTGCGGGAGCGCTCTCCGCGGTTTGCCCGGAAGCCGCCGTTTCCGGCACGTGCGAAAAATCGTTGGTCGCCTCTTTATGCTCCTTTTTGATTTTAGCGCGGACGCTCTTTTCTTTTTTCTGCTCCTCCGGCGTACTCTCCTTGTACGGTACTTCAAATATAACCGACTCGAACGGACGCAGATTAAATACGAGTTTGTATTTTCTGCCGTCGCAAAGCTCCTCTACCGTCTGTATTTCGAGCGGGGAACCGTCGGGATAGGTTGAGAATATGCGTTTATAAACGCCCTCTACAGGCGCGCCAACGCCCATTTCCCAACGCTCAACCGGCGCAAAATTACATACGAATACGAGCGCATTGTTATAATTCCAGGGATTACGCCGTATAAACGTGAATATGTTGCGGTTACAGTCGCCCGAGTTAATCCACTCAAACGTATTTTTACCGCCGCAGTCGTTATACAAAACCGGATAGCTTGAGTAAATATGCAAGAGCGTACGGTAACATAACAGCACGTCGCGGTGTCCTTCGTCGTCGCACAGGTGCCAGTCGAGGCTGGTTTTAAAATTCCACTCGCGCTCCTGCGCAAAGTCCTGACCCATAAACAGCAGCTTTTTGCCCGGGTGCCCTATCATCATAGTATAACACGTTTTTAAGCTGCCGAGCTTATCCATTTTATTCCCAGGGAATTTGTTTACCATACTGCCTTTGCCGTAAACAACCTCATCGTGCGACAGAACAAGCATATAGTTTTCATCGAATATATATTCGAGCGTATGCGTCATAAGATGATGATGCCACGGACGGTAAACCGGGTCGAGGATGTAATATTTTATGGAGTCGTTCATCCAACCCATATTCCATTTCAAACCGAAACCGAAACCGCCTTTTTGCGCGGGTTTTGTTATGCCTGCAATTATAGAGGAATCCTCGGCAATCAAAAAGGCGTGCGTGCGGTTGCGCAGAACACTGTTTAAATGACGGAAAAATTCAAAACTTTCAAGATTTTCGTTTCCGCCGTTGACGTTGGGTCGCCACTGTTCCCTGCCGAAGCTGTTGTACAGCATAGCCGCAACCGCGTCCACCCGCAATCCGTCCACGTGGTATTTTTCCACCCAGAAAAACGCCGAAGCTATAAGGAAGTTGGAAACCTCTTTTTTTCCGAGGTCAAACGCCTTAGTGCCCCACTCGGGATACTCTGCGCGCAGCGGGTCGGCGTATTCGTAAAGCGGCGTTCCGTCGAAATTAGCAAGCGCGCAATCGTCCTTGGGGAAATGCGCGGGAACCCAGTCCAGAATAACGCCTATTCCGTTTCTGTGCATATGGTCTACAAAATACATAAAATCGTCGGGCGCACCGTAACGCGCGGTCGGAGCATAATAGCCCGTTACCTGATAACCCCAGCTCGGGTCGAACGGATATTCGCATATGCCCATCAGCTCTATATGCGTATACCCCATCCATTTTACGTAGTCGCACAGCTCGTGCGCAAGGCGCCGGTAGTCGAGATACTGATCCTCGTCCTGCTTCCAGGTATCCTTTTTCCAGCTGCCTAAATGCACCTCATAAACAGCCATAGGCTTTTCAAGGAAGTTTGCGCCTTTCTGCGCCTTTTGCCAGGCGTTATCGCCCCACTTGTATCTTTCGAGGTCGGCAACGACAGACGCATTGTGCGGTCTTAATTCCGTACGGTAAGCGTACGGGTCTATTTTTTCAACCTCGGAACCGTCGGCGCGTACTACGAGGTACTTATACTTTACCCCCTCGCACATACCTGGCACGAACAGCTCCCATATCGAGTCATCAACTTTTTCCATAACGTCGCGCCACGGCGTCCAACCGTTGCCGTCCGATATTACGCAGATTGCGCGCGCGTTCGGCGCCCAGAGCACGAAGTGCACGCCCCGCACTCCGTTAACTTCTCTTATGTGCGCACCCATTTTATTGTAAAGCTCGTAATGCGTGCCGCGGTGGAAAAGATATCTGTCTATATCCCCGAAAAACCTTTCCATTTTTACCTCGCTTAATTTATATTATTCATTATCTGCAAAACTGTAATGATAAACGCAAGCCGATTGCTCGGGCAGGGTAACAAACAGCCTGCCGAAACGGACTTCCTTTTTGTCCTCTTCCGCAGAAAAATCACAGCCGCAGCTCAAAAACTTACGCGTCATTTTTACGTTGTCGCGCGGAACGCCTATTTCCCATACGGGAACGCTCAGAGAAATTTCTCCGTAGTTGGCGTTAATTATCACAACACAGCAGTCGTTTTTATTAAATCTGCCGTAGGTTATATAGCCGTTACCCGCGTCCAGAGGCTTTATGCTGCCAAGTTTAAGACAGTTTATCCGTTTCCTTAAAGCGATTGCCGCCCTGTGGTACGCTATAAGAGCCTGGTCCTCGTATCCCCACGGATACGTTCTGCGGCTGTCAGGGTCCGTCCAGCCTACCTGCCCCGCCTCGTCCGCGTAATAAACGCCCGGCGACCCCGGCCAGGTCATCTGCACCAGCACGGCAAGCTGCATTGTGCGCTTATCCACAGAATATTCCGCCGCGTGCGGTCCCATAGTTTTAATAGTGCCGGCAACGCGGTTTGTACGCGTTAAAAAGCGCGAATGGTCGTGGTTTGAAAGCTGGTTAAGCGCCGAGTCAAGCGCGGGTCTTGGAAACCTGCTCATACTTTTAAGCATACTGTCGAAAAAACGGTTCCCGTCTAAAAACAAGCCCTCGTCGTAGCTTTCGCTGTGTTTTTCCATACCGGTTAAAAACCACGTTAACGGCTCCATAAACGCGTCGTAATTCATTACCGAATCCCACTCGCCGCCGTCAAACCAGCTCTCTGGCGAGCCGTAATGCTCGGCAAAAATAAACGCCTCCGGATTTTTTTCGCGTACTCTGTCGTGAAAAGCGCGCCAGAATTTATGATTAAATTTTTCGCTGTGTCCGAGGTCGGCGGCGACGTCCAGCCTCCAACCGTCCACGTTATACGGCTCGGACACCCACTTGCCGCCCGTATTAAGAATATACTCCGTAAGCTCCTTGCTCTTTTCGTAGTTGAGTTTGGGAAGAGTGGGAAAGCCCCACCACCCCTCGTACTCGCTCTTAGCCTCGGCGGGTTTTTTAAACTTAAAGTACGCTCTGTACGGGCTGTCCGCCGACTGATACGCGCCCTTTTCATAATTGCCTTTATTAAGATATATACCCTCTCTGTCCATCCACTTGTTAAACGAACCGCAGTGGTTGAACACGCCGTCTATAACCACTCGCATTCCGCGGGAGTGTATTTCTTTTACAAGTTCTGCAAAATACGCGTTGGATTTTTCCAGGTTGACTTTGGACGTAACGCGCTTTATATATCTCGGTGCAAAACCGTTATGCTTTTCCCAGAACTGCATACGGTGCTCCTCGTCCTCTTCTATAACCGCAAGGTGAGGGTCGATATAATCGTAGTCCTGCGTATCGTATTTGTGGTTGGACGGCGACACGAATAAAGGGTTGAAATATATCGCCTCCACGCCGAGCTCCTGCAAATAGTCAAGCTTTTGCATAACGCCCTGCAAATCTCCGCCGTAAAAATTATTTACGTCGAGCTCGTCGGGATACTTGTGCCATTCGCGTATTCTGCGGGTATGTCCGCCCGTATAAAAATATTCGCCGTCTTCAACGTCGTTTTCGTGATTTCCGTTAAAAAATCTGTCGGGGAATATCTGGTAAAAAACGGTTCCCTTTGCCCAATCCGGCACCTTTACGCCGGGAACAAACGAAAATTCATATTCCGACTGGTTGTTTTCTACTGCACCGAGGCGGTTGTAGTAAACAAAATCGTCCTCGTCGTTAACTGCAAAACAGTAGCTGACTTTTTTTGCGGGGCAGGTAAACGAAACTTCGTAATAATCGAAATATCCGTCCGTCCGCGCCTTTTTCATATTGCGTTTTACGCCGTTTATAACGGCTGTAGCGCAGGTTACGTCGTTGCTGAGCGTTCTCAGTATAAGCGTAACTTTATCGCCCTTGTCGGGTTCGTAGGGAGTTTTATAGTCTATCGTTTCGTCGGCAAATAAGGCTTTTCTGTTTATCATTCTATATTACTCTGCAAAAAACATATAATATTAATATACTGTATTATTCTAACATAACATAAAACCAAAGTCAATAGCGCCCCGCCCGAAATATTTCATTTACGCTTTGTTAATTACCATTGACAAGTAATATAAGTTATGATATTATTTATTGGCTTTAAAAATATTATTGTCAGGAATCGATAATGGAAACTAACGAAAAGCTTAAAGACGCCGGGCAAAGCGGCGAAACTGTTAACCAACCCGACCCCGCGCAACCGTCTCCGGAGCAGGTTTCAGCCGCTCCCGAAACAAACGCAGAAACAACGAAAAACGAGGTAAAAGAAAAAAAACCTGTTTTAGACAAAAAAACGCTGACCGTCGCACAAAAGAAAAAGCGCGAGGTTATGCGTTGGGTTTTGCTTAACTTCGGTATTTTAATGATGGCGGCAAGCGTTTACTTTTTCCAGACGCCGAACAATTTCACGCTCGGCGGCGTTGCCGGCATTGCCATTATTCTTGCAAGATATTTTCTTACGCAAGGCACTATAATGCTTATAATCAACGTTGCTCTGCTTATTCTCGGGCTTATAATTCTGGGTAAACAGTGTACGTTCCGCACTATTTACTGCTCGCTTATGTATACGGGCATTATATGGGGTTGCGAAAGAATAAACCTCATAGAACTTTGCACCGGCGGACAGACAACGCTTACCAACCAGCCGTTTATGGAGCTGTGTTACGCCGTTTTGCTTTTCGGTATAGGCGGAGCTATCGTATTTAACTGCGGCGCGTCGTCCGGCGGCACCGATATTATAGCGCTTATCGTTAAAAAGTTTTCTAAAATGAACGTGGGTATGGCGCTTATGATTGTGGATATGATTGTAGTTTGCGTATCGTTTTTTGCGTTCGCCGACATTCAGACCCTCCTGTATTCCGCGCTCGGACTATTTGCAAAATCTTTCCTTCTGGACGGAGTTATAGAGAGCATAGGCAAGACAAAATATATCACCATAATTACAAACAACACAAACGATATAGCAAATTATATAATCTCGGTAATAAACCACAGCTTTACCGTTTACGACGCGGAAGGCGGTTATACGGGAGAGCCTAAAAAGGTTATGGTAACCGTTTGCAAACGCTCCGAGGCGTTAAGACTTAAAGCAAAGGTTAAACAGATAGACCCCTCCGCTTTTGTTATTATTACCGACGCTAACGAAATTCTCGGCAAAGGCTTCGGCGAAACATTCTGACCGGAGTAGTAAGAAATGGCAGAAAAAAGTCAAAAACAAAAGAAAATATTAAGCCAGGTTTATACCTGGACTATGATTAACATAGGCACGCTTATGGTTGCCGCAGGCGTCTACTTTTTTAAAGCGCCGCGAAATTTTGCCACAGGCGGCGTAAGCGGTCTTGCTATTATCCTTGCCAAATTCATAACTCCGGTTATACCGTTTATGGGTCAGGCGGAGATAAACCTTGTTATAAACGCAATTTTACTCGTGATAGGGTTTGTTTTTCTCGGCAGAGGCTGCACATTCAAAACTGCGTACTGCACGCTCGTTTACTCAATCGAGATGTCGCTTATGAAATATCTCCCCATTGAAGTTCCTGTAACGGACAACGAGGTATTTCTTGAATTTATTTACGCAATGGTAATTTCAAGCGCGGGCAGCGCAATACTTTTCGCCTGCAAAACGTCCTCCGGCGGCACCGATATAATAGCTCTGATTATCAAAAAATTCACTAATATGAATATCGGCCCCGCGCTTTTGTTAACAGACTTTTTGATTGCCGCGTCTACGTTTTTTATATTCGGCATACAAACCGGGCTTTATTCGATCCTGGGCTTATTTATAAAATCGGTAGTCGTGGACAGCGTGCTGGATAATATTAGAAAGACAAAATCAGTTACTATTATCACCTCGCAGCCGGAAACAATTTCCCCGTTTATACTTGAAAACATACACCGCGGCTACACCTCGTATAAGGCGACGGGAGGTTATACTCAAAACGAGAGAACTATTATCATAACTATATGCAAACGCTCCGAAGCGCTTAAATTAAAAGCAAAAATTCACGCCGCCGACCCTACCGCGTTCGTTATTATTACAAACGCAAACGAAATTCTCGGAAAGGGTTTTGCCTCCGAATAATAACTGACGGTAAAAAAAAGACTTTCGTATGGAAGTCTTTTTATTTTACATTTTCCAAAGCCTTTAACAGCGACGACTGCTCGCTTTTGCGGTTGTCGGTCCAGTCGTGGATAAAGATACGGTGAACCGCCGCTCCGCCTTTTTTCAGCCCTTCTCCAACGGCGTATTTTTCCGTAAAATCTTCGGCATTGCGCGAGGGGCGTTCGCAAAGCACGTATAAAAGGGGACGCGATAAATCCTCCGACAGAACGGCAACCGACACTTCCGCGCCGCCTATTTTATAATCCTTTACAATCCGTTTTTTATCAACGCCGTGAGCGGTTAAAAAACCAGTAACCGACCTTATAAAATCAGCTCCGCCCGTTTCTCTTTCCGGAACGTCCGGCGGGGCTTTAATAATTACTTCGTAATTGTCTTCCCCGACGTCTTCCCCCGAACACATACGGCAAGTACCGCACGCCGCCCCGGCGAAAACATCTATTAGTTTATCTTCCGCCTGTAAATATTTTTCAGTTGCAACGGCGGCGTGTCTGCCCAATCCCTTTCTGCGCTTGCCGAGAGCCGCCAGCTTATTTTCAACGGCAAGCTTATAATACGATCTTTTGAAAATTTCGGGAATATCTTCCGCTTCCGCAACGACTTCGCCCTTTTCAAAGTAAGCGAAAAACTTGTCGAGCGGCAAGGTTTTTATTTTTTTAACCGAGCTGTAACCGAGCGCGGCGTCCAGCAAATCAACGCTGTCGGCACAGCTTATAAACCGCTTCATATCGCCGAGCGTAAGGGCAAACGGATTACGCGTGTAGTATCCCCGGAAATATTCGCGCCCGAACAGTATAAGCTCGTTTACTATAAACATCAAGTCGTCCATAAACGACTTATCGCGCCCGCGTACGTTTTCTAAAAACTCAATCACCCCGTTTTTGTCGCCGAATAGCTCCGCAGTGCGCATAACCAAGGCAAAAGCGCAAGCCAGCGTTTGCATTTCTCTGCCTTTAACGTCTATTTTTGTCGCGTCCAAAATGTTTTGCACCGCTTGATAAAGTTCCTTACGCCGCAAATGCAGCTTATAAGCTTTTATAAAATCGCCCGCCGAAAAATCACCGGGACAGGAACGGTCCTGCAAACACCGCTTTAAGAGCGTACCCGCACGCTGCACCTCTATAAGATAGCCGCTCAAACTAAGCCCCGCGAGCTTATTTATATGGTAATGCTCCAAAACTATATTCAGGCTTTCAAATTCCGGCTCGGCAAGTTCGCGGTCGAATATCCTGCAAATATGCTGCTTCTGATTATTGATTTCGTCGCCGCAAGCCGAAGCCGCAGAATAACTGCAAGCCGCGTTCAGCGCGTTTTCAAAGCTCAGAGAACCGGATGAAAAAGCTCGCAGCTTTTTATATGCGGACTTTGCCGAAAAATCGAAAGCTTTCGGCTTTGTCCTAGAGGCTGTAAGATAGGGGCGGAGTTTTTCGTATGCTTTGAGCACCGTTTTTCCGTTGCCGCCGTCAAGTTTATCAAACACCGCGAGCGCGTCGCGCATATAATCCTTCCGTTCGGCTTCGAGCTCGGTTATTCTCTGGTTGAATTCCAAAAGCATATCAAACGGCAGACTGTCGGCATACTTTCCGCCGCGCACGAATATATCGCTGTTTCCGCATATTTTCTTTATATCGGAATACGTAAGGCTGTGGTCAACTCCGCAAGCCGCAAGCTTTTCAAATGCCGGAACGTTTTCGCTGCCCGCCATATCAAACTGTTCGTTACCGTAAAAGTATACTCCGTTAAAACCGTTGATAAGTTCTTCCAACCTTTTATAGCCGCAGGGAACGTTCTCCAAACCGAGAAGACAGTTCATCTCCTCTCTTTCAAGCGCATTGTCCGACAGCGCGGCAATTACGTTTACAAGCGTAAGATTGCCCGGCGCACTTTCCATAACGCCCGTAACGTTTTGCATAGCACGCTTTATTCCGGCATATTTCGACAGCATTTCCCCGCGCTTAGCTGCGTTATTTACCCCGAACCAGGGACAAAGCGATATATCACCGCCGTCTGACATTTTACCGAAATACACGCTTGCAAGCTCAACCTTCTGCATAAGTCCGCTGAATTTTTCAGGCGTCAGCCTGGCAATTTTTCCCGGCTCGGCAAACGCTATCAACGGCAATTCCGATGACAATATAAAATCGAGCGCACTGTAATACGACTCCCCGGCAACGTCGTCCGCATACATCTCGTCAACAAATTGTTTAATATCTTTTAACGCGTTGGTTTTATCGCGCAGCGCACGACGGCAATCTTCCTGCTCCTTATCGGTCAAATCCTTAATTTTTAACGGCTTTGCAGGCGCCCCGGCATTTTCATATTGTGTACAGCTTTTCACTTCGACGGGCAAACACGAATAAACTTCTGAAAGCACCGCGTCTCCGGCGGTAAAAAGCACGCGGCTGCCCTGCGCAAGATACGCCGTTATCAACGCGCAAATCCTGCGCAGGGCAGCCGGAGAAACCGTCAAAATATTGCCGTCAATATCAACTCCGCTCAGCTCGCTATTCAGATAATCCTTTAAAAAATCCGCCATATCATTCCGCCCGTTAAATATCATTCGTATTTTATCACACATATCCCGCGTTGTCAATTGCACAAGTAAATAATTATCCGCATACCTCAGTAAATACCCTTATAAAGTTTTTATAGGCAATCTTTTCAAGCGTTGCGCTTTTTATTCCTTTAAGGTTTAGATAGTTTAACAACGCAGGCATCTTTGCAGCGTCTTCAAGCCCGCGGACTTCGGGTATGCCGTCAAAGTCGCTACCGAACGCAACGCTGTCTTCCCCGCCTGTATTTATAAGATGCCGGATATGTTTGAGTATACGGTCAAAAACGTCGCCGCCGCCCAAAAAGTCTTTACAGAAATTTACGCCGGTAACGCCGCCGCAAGCGGCAATTTCTTTTATGAGTTCATCCGTTAAATTGCGGCATACCCCGCAAACCCCGGCTGCGTTGGAATGGCTTGCAACCGCGGGAATTTTGCGCTTTGAAAGTATTTGCCGCGCTCCGCCGTCGGACAGGTGTGAAATATCCACGATTATTTTCATACCGTCGAGCATTTCAACCGCCTCCGCGCCCGACGCGGTCAAGCCACGACTTTCCCTGTTTTTAAACAACGGCAGCCCGTCTTTAAAAATAAGGTTGGGAAACGCAAGCTCGTTCTGATAATTCCATACAAGCGACGCCATTTTTACGCCGTACCCGCCGAGTATTTCAAGCCCCGATAAATCGCCTTTCAAAAATCCCAGGTTTTCCACAGTTAAAACCGCGCCTACTTTACCCTCTTTTTCCGCGCGGAAAAAATCCGCTCCGCAGGTCACGGGCAGAACGGAATTACTGTATTTTTTAAGCTGTTCTTTATAATAATTTACGTAAAAGGCGAACTTGTCCCTATCCGCGCCCTGCGTAAACACGGCAAAGCACTGCGCAAGACAACCGCCTTTTTGCAGTTTTTCCACGCACGCCATAACGCCGCCGCCGTAAAAATCCAACCCGCCGTCGGCGCAACGCGTAACCGTGTCGCAGTGTAAATCGATATATTGCACCTTTCCTCCTATCTGCGGCTTTTGCGGCAGAAAAGTCTTAAAAATTTTCTTACGGGTTTAGGCGGTTTAACGCAAATAACTGTCATACAATAGCTCCTAAACGGGGTAAATATTTATTATAACCAAAGCGCAGCCGTCAACTTTGAGATATGCCTTTTCGCTCAGCACGATATTTGAAAGTCCTCTGCACTCGCCGTAACCTATCCTGTCGGGATAGGCGTATTTTAACCCCTCACTATCTATTATATTCAGCGAGCCGCCGAAAGGTAACACCGAAACCGTTTTATTTTTATATTCGCCGAACAAAATTTTTCCGCCGGCAGGAAACATAACCGACTTTTCGGTATACGCCCTGCATTTTACACCAGCCGAATATGCGCGGTACAAAAGCTGCAAATTGCCTAAAAAATGGTCTTCCCTGCCGCCCCCGAAGCCGTAAAACTCTATTTCGTCAACACCCTCTAAAAGCATTTTAATCAGCGCAATCTCGCCGTCGGTAAAGTCCTTTTCGGCGGGATAAATTTCCTCGGGCGGAGGATAGGGCGTTTGATTCAACGAATCGAAATCGCCTATATTTTTGTCGATTTTAATTCTGCCTTTCGCCCACGCATATGCGCCGTCGCAGCAGTATACTACGGCGTTTTCCGCGTTTATAGCCTTATAATACGGCTCACCGTTGAGTAATATTATGCCTTTCATCGTCTTAAAGCGGCAATAGCCTCCGCCATATCCTCCGCACCGAACACCGCCGACCCGGCTACGAGCACGTTGGCGCCCGCTTCGCGTATCTGTGCGGCGTTTTGCATTGTCACGCCGCCGTCGATTTCAATGTCAAGTTCGGGTCTGCCTATATTTACTGCATATTCTCGCGCCTTTTTAATTTTATCAAGCGCCCCGGGAATGAATTTCTGTCCGCCGTACCCCGGATATACCGACATTAACAGCACTATATCGCAGAGCGGAAACACCGGGAATATGTTTTCGACAGGCACGTCGGGATTTACAACTGCGCCGCACTTAACGCCGTACGATTTTATGAGCGCGAGCGTTTCTTCCAGATACGTATCGGATATTTTTTTACACGCCTTATAGTGTACGGTAATTATATCCGCGCCCGCGGCGGCAAAAAATTTGACCTGCGTTTTAGGGTGCTCTATCATAAGGTGAGCGTCAAGCGGAAGCTTTGTAAGCTTGCGGATATTTTTTATCATCTGCCCGCCGAAAGTTATGGGCTCCACAAACGTGCCGTCCATTACGTCGCAGTGTATCAGGTCGGCTCCGCATAGCTCAATTTTTTTTATCGCCTCTCCCATTGCCGAAAAATCTGCGGAGAGTATAGAAGGCGCTATTTTAATTTGCATAATTCAGTTTCCTTTTTTTAAATATCCCGCGCGCAGCTGACCGCACGCCCCGCCTACGTCAACCCCTATCTGTCTGCGCAGTGTTGCGGACAGTCCGCCTTTTGTAAGCGATTCGAGAAATGAGTAAGCTTGTTTTTCCGTTACCGTTTTAAGCTCGCGCTCTTCAACCTCGTTAAGTCGTATTAAATTTACGTGGCAAGGTTTGCCTTTTAAAAGCTTTATAAGCGCTTCGGCGTGCTCTTTATCGCAGTTTTCTTCCGCAATCAGCGAGTATTCAAATATGTACCGCCTGCCGGTCTTTTGAAAATAGTACGAACACGCCTTTAATATTTCTGCTATTTTGTATTTTTTTGCAACGGGCATAGTACGCGCCCGCCCCTCGTCTGTAACCTGGTGAAGCGAGATAGTAAGATTTACAGGCAGCCCCTCGTCCGCAAGCGAATATATTTTGGGCACCAAACCGCACGTTGAAAGCGATATATTGCGGGCAGAAACGTTAATTCCGCCCGAAGCCGTAATATTTTTTAAAAACGATAAAACTTCTTCGTAATTATCGAGCGGCTCTCCGCTGCCCATAAGCACTATATTTGTTACCGCCCGGTCTTTTTCGTTGCCGCCGTGCAGAGCGTTAACCGTTAATACTTGCGATAAAATTTCTCCGGACGAGAGATTGCGCACAAGCCCGCCGAGCGTGCTCGCGCAGAATTTACAGCCCATACGGCAGCCGACCTGTGTTGAAACGCACTGGGTATTGCCGTACTTGTACTTCATCAGCACTCCCTCTATTATGTTGCCGTCCGAAAGTCCGAACAGGTATTTTTCAGTACCGTCGGAAGAGCGGAGCGTGCTTATAATTTTAACGGGTTCGTCCTCGTAAAGCTCCAAAAGCCTGCCTTTAAGCTCAGAGGAAAGCGCGGGTATTTGACTTATTTTTTTGCCGCGCATAAGTCCGGAGTAAATTTGCTTGGCGCGGAACTTTTTTTCGCCCCATTGCTCCATTAAATTTTCAAGCCCGGCAAAGCTCAGATCCTGTAAAATCTTTTTCATTCTATAAATTGTATGAGCGCGTTAAAACACTCTTCCATAGCCTGCGCAGACGGCATATGTCCCGAATTTTTTACGACCCGGACGGTCACGTTTTCATTATTGCTGTTTTGCGCGGCGGCAAGCACGTTTTTTGTTGAAGTTATTATATCGGTATCGCCCTGCAATATAAGGTATTTTACGCGTACCTGCGCAAGCTCGGCCGTCAAATCAAGTTGCAGCAGCTCACGCCAAAGAATTTTGTTCTGCCTGTAACCGTTTTTTACAATAGCTTTAAAATCTTTAAACGAATAGTCGGGACTTGTAATTAAGCCCTTAACAATTTTTCCTACGGGCGCGGGTTTTGCATTTTTGTTGTTGTACGCGTCGGTATATTTGTTTAAAAGCTTATACAGCTTTTTTAAATTTGCGTCCAAAACAGAGTACTCGCAGCCGGCGTCCGTTTGAAGAATTTTTTGCACTTCCTGCCTTTTGCTTTGCGGAGCGTTTTCAAACGCGGACGCAACTTCTTCGTTGAAAAAAAGATTTTTAAGAACCTGTCCGTAAACCAACACCCCGTCAAGCATTTCGGGCGCGCGCACCGCCGTTTTAAGCGCGAGTACGCTGCCCCAGCTCATACCTAAAAGATAGAGTCTGTTTTGCGGAAATCTTTTCTTTATTTCGCAAACGAGGTCAAATGTCATATTTACGAAATCTTCTGTATTTAAAGTATCTATCTTAAAATTATTTATGCCGCAGCCGAGCTGATCCCAAAAAACCATTACGGCTTTATCCGTCCATTCCGGAAAAAGCCCGCGGCAACCTACGGAAAAGGGCACGGGCGAGCCCGGTCCGCCGTGTAATGCAATAACTACGGGCAGATTTTTACTTTTTCCTTCTATTGCTATTTTCTGAACGTGTCTGCCGAGAGATACTTCTGCAATCTCCGATACCTCGCAGCTCCGTATGTATTTTTTTCTTGCTTTATTCATTATTTTCTCCCTTTTTTACAAACGCCGTTACAAAAAAGCCCGCGCCGAGTGAAATATGCGGCAAAAACTGCAATCCGTACCCAGTTTTTACGTGCGCAAGCGGACTATCGGGTATTTCAAGAGAAAACTCAGTATTGCTTTTTAAAAAATTATAAACTATACTGTCGTTTTCCTCGGGCAAAACCGAGCAGGTTGAATAGTACAGTTTTCCGCCTTTTTTTACGTAAGCTGCGCAGTTTTGCAGTATTTTAAGCTGAATTTTATTTAATTCTTCTATATCTCTCTCTTTGCGGAAAAGCTTTATATCGGGATTTTCGTTAATAACGCCCGTACCCGAACACGGCACGTCGCAGAGCACGGCGTCGAATTTTCCTGCAAATTCCGCGTTATATTCCGAGCTATCGGCTTGCACGGCGGTTATGTTTTTAACGCCCATTCTCACGGAATAAGCCTTGATTAGACCAACTCTGTGCGCGTGCAGCTCGCAAGCCGTAATATCTTTAAATTTTTTTGAAAGCAGAACAGCCTTGCCTCCGGGCGCGGAGCACGCGTCCAAAAGGCGTTCGCCCGCGCATATTACTGAACAAATAGCAATAGAGCCGACCGACTGAAAGGTATAATCGCCCTCAAAAAACGCTCCGTCGCGAACGAAATTTTTGAATATATACGCATTGTTGAACGGCGTTCCGACGCAGGGCTTATCCAGATATTTTTCTGCGTTTTTTTCAAAACGCACGCATATTCCGTTGCTCTCGGCGAGCAGTATTTTTTCCGCGTCCGATTTATAACTGCGCCTCAGTCTTTTAACAAGCCACAGGGGCGCGCTGCACATAACCGAAATTCTTTCGTCGGTTTTCTGCGGCTCAGGCGGCAGTTTATATGTTCGCAAAAAAGCGTTTACAAATCCCGCCGCGCCGCTCTTACCCAACTTCTTTGTAAGCTCCACAGCGTAATCGACTACCATATAATCGTGTTTTCGCATAAACTCCAACATATACAGAGCGATTTTTAATATAATTTTAACCGCAGCTTTGGGCGCTTTTTGCGTATTTGCGCTGATAATATAGTCTAAATAAATATCCTTTTCTAAAACGCCGTAGCATATTTTTACCGTCCGCGCCTTATTTAAAGGTTCTACAGCCGTTTCGGCGACGGACTGTTTTAAGTATTTGCCCCCGCAATATACCTTGTTTAATATTAAATAGGGGTCGGTGAGCGGATTATTCAAGAATATCGCCCGCCTTTATCTTTCTGCCGTTTACTGCGTCGGCGGCGCGCATTCTCTTGCCTCCGAAAAGCTGCAACTCGGTTATACTCACCGCGCCTTCGCCGCAGCGCACTACTACGCCGCGCTTGTCCGCTGAAATTACCTCTCCGCATTTTCCCGCCGGTTGCGCAGGAGCAAGCTCGGCGTTAAATAAATTTAAGTTTTCGCCGTTGAGCATACAAAACGCCGCAGGCTCCGGACTGAACGCCTTTATCTTTCTAAAAACCGTCTGCGCGCTTTGGTTAAAATCTATTTTACAGTCGGGTTTATTAATCTTTTTACAGTACGTCGCTTTATTATTGTCCTGCACCAACAACTGCGCGTTTCCCGCTTCAAGGTATCCGACCGCCTCCACCGCCGCCGCCGCGCCGAGGTCGGACAGCTTTTCAGTAAGCTCGCCGCAGGTCATATTGCCGATTTCGCAGCGTTTGACGAGCAGCATATCACCGGTGTCGAGCGAAAGCTCGGTTTTCATAACGGTTACGCCCGTGTGCGTCTTGCCTGCGAGTACCGCCGCCTGTACGGGCGACGCGCCGCGGAATTCGGGCAGAAGCGAGGCGTGTATGTTCCACACTCCGCTTTTAAAGCAGTTTAACACCTCCTGCGTGAGTAATTGACCGTAAGCGCAGGTTATCATTATATCTGCGTTTAACGCCGTAAGTTCGGTGACGTTTTCCCTTATTTTTTTAAATTCATACACAGGAAGCCCGCGCTCCGACGCAAACTTTTTTACCGGCGTAGGCGTTAAAATTTGCTTTCTGCCCATAGGTTTGTCCGGCTGGGTTATAACAGCTATTACGTTTTTACCCGCTTTTAAAAGAGCGTTTAACGCAGGCACGGCAAACTCCGGAGAGCCCGCAAAAACTATTTTCATATCAGTCCTCCGCACTTATATCGTACAGCTCGTCGGCTTTGTCGGTATAGAGAATGCCGTCGAGATGGTCGAGCTCGTGGCAGACCGCGCGGGCAAAAAAGCCCTCGGCTGTGAGCTTGTGCTTTTTACCGAATCTGTCGCGGTACTCGGCTTTGACCTTGTAAGGACGGCGTACCGTACCCTGCTTTCCTTTAACCGAAAGGCAGCCCTCGGGACCGACCTGTTCGCCCTTTTCAAAGGTTATTTCGGGGTTCACAAGCTCAAAAAAGCCCTCCTCCACGTCGATAACAACAACGCGCAGGGATACGCCTATCTGCGGCGCGGCAAGCCCCGCGCCCTGCTCGGCGCGTACGGTCTGTTTCATATCGTCCAAAAGCGACCACAGCTCGGCGTTAAAAGATTTAACCTCCGAACATTTTTGTCTTAAAACAGGCTCTCCCGCCTGCACCACAAAACGCTGCGACATATATTTACTCCTTATTTTTAAGATGGTTTAATTGTTCCGTCCGAACATATTATTTTTACATCCCTTAATTCTTCAGGCACTTTATTTGCCACGGAAGGATAACCGTCCCTTAAAACGCATTCTATCTCCATTGTTTTGTCATCGATTTCCAAAATTTCAATTTTGTCAAAGATATATGCACCATCGTCTTCATCCATCTCTGACAATAGGTCTTCTAATTCATCCCTTTGCTTATATAACGCTTCCATCTCTCTGTTTAAATACTCAGCATACCACTTTGCCGAATGTTCCCAAAGCTCGTACCATTGAAGGGCTGTGCCTGAAAAATAAATACAATTCAGTTTATTGCAGCCTTTGAAAGCATCGGGAGAAATATATGCAACCGTAGTAGGAATGTATATTTCTTCTAAGTTTTCACAGTCTTTAAAGCATTCGGAACATATTCCCGCAACACCTTTTTTTAAATTAACTTTGCTTATTTTATTGACACCAAAAAGCTCTTTTAAATTTGAAAGATTGCCGTCCGCTACCGTAACTTCTTTTATATAGCACTCTTTAAACGCGCCTTTACCAATCACAATTGTATCTGACAAATATACCGTACTAAAAAGCCGTCCGTAGGAGTTATTGCAGTACTCATCAAATTTTATAGCAGTCGTTAAAATCGCCCGCAAATACACACAGTAGTCAAAGGCATATTGACGTATTTCCGTTTTATCAGGCAGAAAAACAAGATGCATATTGCTGTTAAAAAACGCATTATCGCATATAATGCAAACGCTTGGGGGTAAAAACAAAAAATTGATTTTTTTGCAGTTTTCAAAAGCGCCGCTGCCTATTACGTTAATCCCCTTAAAAACATTATTTGCCTGAGCCGCGCAAAATAGATTATACAGCGACCCGAAATTTAAATCATCAGTGAGTTTTTTAAATCTTTTTCGGTAATAATCATAAACATCGCCGCTATCCGACTTATCTTCATCAAGCCTGTATACGTTGTATTTTTCGTCGAGCAAAAGCAGTAAAATGTCTTCCTGACTATACTCAAGATCTTTTAAAATTGACGCTATTTTACCGTCGTTCTGCATATGCAAAGAAAACTGTTCGCACCAATCCCAGTTTATGGGTGCACGGATAATTTCTTTATTTTTTTTGCCGCACAAGACTCCGTTCAAGTCGTAATATACAGGATTTTCCCTATCCACCGTAATTCTTTCAAGAATTTCAGCATCGTTAAAATATTCTTCAAATACGGTTTCAGACTGTATATCCGTAACCGTTTTAGGAATATCTATTTTTTTAACGTGGTTCGGCAACATATTTCCGTCTATCGAAACGACTGGGATATTGTCTATAAATTCAGGAATAACCACATCCGTTGAATTGCCGATATATCGAGTTATATACCATTTTTTCGGTTCCTCGGGTTCAGGCTCCAAACTAAAAAAATTTTCACGCATCATTTCTTCAAACTCGAAATGTTTTTTTGCCTCTTCCAAGCTTAAATGCCTATCGTCGCGTACAACCGTACCGCTTAAATTCGCGTCGTAAACGACCGAAAAATATTCACCTAATTTTTTAATACGTACGTCATCATTCCAAAAATAATGAACCAATGATGTATTTTTTTGAGGGAAAAACTTTACAAGAATATTCAACTTTTCTGATGAAATCCCCTTTTTAAATAATTCCTCCAAATTATACTTTTTAAAAATTGATAGTGCTGAGGGAGTATCGGGGTTAAGCGCAACGGAAAACCAAAATTTTTTTAATTTTTTAACAAGCTTGATTTCTTTAAATACAGCGGAAGATAACAGCAAATTTTCACTCAAATAGAACAAAACGCCTGCGCAATTCTTATCTTCAAGATGTACCCCTGCATCTTTAACCCAACTTTCACCGAATTTCAACCCCTCGTCATACCAGAAGCGCACGCGCGTTTTTGAATTATACATAAAATACGCCAAATCGCGATAAACTTTTTTCGCATCTTTATGCGAATACGAGATAAAAATATACTTATCTGTGCTGTCTTCCTTGGGAACATACGCCGGAATACACGCTTTTAATACGGCTTTTTCCTCTCGGGTAAGCGACTCTACGTTTACAACCTCGTTTTCAATAAAAGCTTTTATTTTAGACAGCTTTTCTTCGGAGGAAAAATCATCCCAATTTTTATACTCCTGATACAAGCTCATATTTCCACCTCGGTATAATTTATTATCAACTCAAATTCGCGGGATTTTCCTCAACGTATACAAGAACGGCGGGGGTTGAGCAGGCTGACGCAATATCGTAAATTTTTTGGAGCAGTGCGCGGCTTTTAAGGCGCATAAGCACTTGATAGCGGTATTTGCCCTGTATCTTTTTAATCGGCGAGTGCATTCTGCCAGAAAAGATAAACTCAGACGGGTTGTCCTCTCTCAGCTTTTCGGTTTTTTCGTACACTTCCCGCAGCGCCTCTACAGCCCTGTCGTTGTCGCCGCCCGTGACCATCACGCGGCAAATAAGCGAAAACGGCGGAAAAAAGGTTGTTTTTCTCACGCTGACTTCGTTTTTAAAAAAGCCGTCGTAATCGTAAGCAACCGCATACCTCAGAATATAATTCTCGGGACTGTACGTCTGCAAAACCACTTTGCCCTTTTCCTCGGCGCGCCCGCTTCTGCCCGCAACCTGTGTTATAAGCTGAAAAGTGCGCTCGCCGCTGCGGTAGTCGGCAAACTGCAAACTCATATCCGCGTCGAGAATGCCTACAAGCGTAACCGACGGGAAATCGTGCCCCTTTGCAATCATCTGGGTACCGACCAGAATATCCGCCTCTTTCTGCGCAAATTTGTGCAAAACCTTGTAGTGTCCGTCTTTACCAGAAACAGTGTCGTTATCCATTCTCAATATACGCGCGGCGGGAAAAAGCGCGTTCAAGTCCGACACAACGCGCTGCGTGCCCGTACCGCTGTAACGAATATGCACGCCGCCGCACTCCGGACACGCGGCGGGCACCTTATATTTTGCGCCGCAGTAATGGCACTTCAAACAGTTTTCTTCACTGTGATAGGTGAGCGTAACGTCGCAGCTTTCGCACTTGGCCGCATAACCGCAGTCCCGGCAAATTATTTTTTGCGAATAACCGCGTCTGTTGAGAAATATTATAGCCTGGTTGCCGCTTTTCAGCGTTTTGTCAAGCTCCTCCCTTAAAGCCGCCGAAAAAGCCGAATTGTTTCCGCGCTTGACTTCTCTGCGCATATCCGAAATAATAATTTCGGGCATAGGTTTTTTATTTATTCTGTCTTTAAGCGTGATTAGATTATACCGCCCCGTATCGGCTTGCAGATAGCTCTCCACAGACGGAGTAGCGCTGCCTAACACAAGCTTACAGCCGTTATATTCGGCGCGGATTTTGGCTATTTCAACCGTGGAATATCTCGGTGCGGTTTCCGAAACGTATGATAAATCGTGTTCTTCGTCTATGATTATGACGCCGAGATTTTCAAGCGGGGCAAACACTGCGCTCCTTGCGCCTATGGCTATTTTAGCCTCGCCCGAACGCAGCCGCCACCACTCGTCAAACCTTTCGCCCGCGGAAAGACCGCTGTGCAGAATTGCAGCCTCGCCCCTGAAACGAGCGCGGAGCTGCGCAAGCATCTGCGGAGTCAGCGAAATTTCAGGAACCAAAAAAATTGCCGTTTTGCCGAGTTTGAGCTGGTTTGCTATAAGTTGTAAATATATCTCGGTTTTGCCGCTGCCCGTAACGCCGTGGATAAGGTGTACGCGCTTATCAGTGTTTTCAATACTTTCAATCGCAGCGTTTTGCGCGGGAGTAAGCGTTTTGAACTCTCCGCTTCCGTCCACTTCGGAAAAGGGGTTGCGTATTATACGCCGCTCTTCTGATATTATTGCGCCCTTTTGCAAAAGCGAATTAACCGCCCCCCTGCCGAATTGTTGACAGAGCTCGGTATAACCGTATTCGCCTGCGCCCTTTAAAAACTCTAACGCTTCCGCCTGTTTTCTTGCCGTTTTTGAGATTGGTGCGTCAGTATTATTGATTTTAACGTACTTTTTATAAATCTCGCGCACCTTTCCCAAACGCATTTCCGAAGGCAAAAACAGCCTGAGCGCGGCGGCTTTGGGAACTCTGTAGCGTGAAGAAATGCGCTCCATCAACGAAAAACATTCGGGAACGAGCGCAGGTAATTCTTCAAATACTTCCTTTACGGGCTTAACCTTTTCAGGCGGGATAGAGCAGTTTGGGCTGACGTCTATTACAAACCCCTCTATAACCCTGCCGCCGAACGGCACTTTTACCCTGCTGCCCGTCTTTAAACCGTCGGGACAGGAGTATTCAAATATTTTGTCCACTTGACTGTGGGCTATGTCTACGATAACTTCGGCGTACACGAAAAAGCGTTAGTCCTTAACGCATTTGATTTTTCCGTCGGCTATCTCGCGGCTTGCAATGGCAAGCTCTTTTATAACCTGATTGCCGGTAAGAGTGCCTGCGCTCTGCTCCAGAATCTGCCTTGCGCGCTTTGACGCAACAACGCAAAGGCAATAGCGGGAAACGGACTGTCCGTCCGTGCCGAGCTGCTCTATAAGCGTATCAACGGGGGGATTGTTTATCATAAATTACTCCTTTTACCCTTAACTCAATTGCGGGCTTTTATTATATTTTCTATATCCTTAACTGTTTTTTCCAAATCGTCGTTTATAACCACGAAATCGTAGCTGTCGCGCTTTGAAAGCTCGTAATCCAGCCTTGCAAGCCTTTCTCCTATCTGCTCTTCGCTTTCCGAACCGCGCTTAATAAGGCGGGCTTTAAGCTCTGCTCTATCCGGAGGAAGCACCATAATGAGCAGGGCTTCCGGGTACGCGTTTTTTACCTGCAACGCGCCGTCAACTTCGATTTCGAGTATTACGTTGTCCGTTTTAAGTTTTTCTTCAACAAATTTGCGCGGCGTGCCGTAATAATTTTCAAAGTGCCGGCTATGCTCTAAAAAACCGCCGTTTTCAAGCATTTCATTAAATTTTTCTTTTGAGATAAAGAAATACGAAACGCCGTCCGTTTCGCCTTTTCTCGGACTCCGGGTCGTGCAGGATACGCTCAGCGCAAACCCGCCGCGGCTCAGAAGGCGCTCGATTATCGTGCCCTTGCCTACGCCGGACGGTCCGGATAAAATTATTAACGAATTTTTCATATTTACTCCACGTTCTGAACCTGCTCGCGCACTTTTTCTATTTCGTTTTTGAGTGCAAGCCCTAATCTCGTTATCTCTATATCGTTGGATTTAGAACATATAGTGTTGGTTTCACGGTTAAATTCCTGAACGAGAAAATCAAGCTTTCTGCCAACAAGCGTTTCTTTGCAAATCCCGCGGAATTGCGCTATGTGCGAATGCAGTCGGGTAAGCTCCTCGTCTATATTGCTCTTGTCCGTAAATACGGCGACCTCGGTTAAAAGTCTGCCTTCGTCAACTTCAACGCCCTCTAAAACCGTTTTAATACGCGCCTCTAACTTTGCCCTGTAAGCCTGCGCAACGAGCGGAGCGCGCTCCTCAACGCATTTTACAAGATTTTCTATAACGTCCATACGCGAAAGCATATCCGCTTTTAACTTCTCGCCTTCTGCAAGCCGCATTTTATTGAGTTTTTCAAGCGCTTCGTCAAGAGCCTTTGTCAACGCCTCAACAAGCGCGTCGTCGGCAGACGAAACGTCGTCCGTTTTAATTACTTCGGGATACCGCAGTACGTTTATAACCGACAAATCGTCCTGAACGTCCGGAAAGAGCTGTTTTATTCGTTTTGCCGCATTTACGTACGAGCGGGCAACGCCCTCGTCAACATAAAACTCCCGCTCTTTTTCACGCTTATCGGAAAAAGAAACGAATATATCCGCGTGCCCGCGCGTAAGACGCGAACGGAGCGCGGAACGTATACTCTCCTCCTGTGCGGAAAATATGCGCGGACACTTAATGTTTGCATCGAGATAGCGGTTGTTCACCGTTTTAATCTCAACGGAAAGTTCTATTCCGTCCGTCTTATATTCACCCCTGCCGAAACCGGTCATACTGTACATAATTTGCACCTGTGTAAAATTATCAGTAGTAATATTATAACAGCTAATTTTTCAAAAAACAAGCGGATACGCATTTTTTACGGCGATAATTTACGGCGTAAGCAATTTATGCTTACGCCGTTAAGTATTTATTTACAGCCCCGGCAGTTTGCGCAGTGGCCGCTGCATTTTTTAGTTGCTTTGCCGGTTGCCGAGTACATACGCCCGCAAAAACTGCGTTCGGCTTTTCCGCCGCAAACGGGACATATTACCGGCTCGTCGTACTTTTTTACAAGCTCTTCAAAGGTTTTATCACACTTTTTGCAAACGTACTGTAACAGGGGCATACCGTTCTCCTTACGCCATTATTATAGTACTTTATATTTTACTTTGCAAGCGTTAAACTTTTAAAAGCAAAATTATTTACGGTGCAAAATATCGGTAAAAATCCGTAAAAATTAAATTATTACTTTTCCCTCTAAAAACGCTCTGAACAGCCCCTCCACGTCGGTGCCGCATTTAAGGAAACACCCGCATATATCGTCCGCCGTGGCGATTGAGCCGTTATAAGCTTTGAAATAATTTTTAAGCGTACGCACAAACGCGTCGTCGCCGATGGAATTGCGCAGCGTTTCAAAGAGTATAAGTCCTTTGTTGTAGCTGATATTGTTATATTCGAATTCGCCTGAGTACTCGCCGAGCGCTCTGTCCATACTCGTATCCACGCTGCCCTGCAACTGACTGTAAACGGTGAAAAACGCGCGGTATGCGCTTGTGGCTTGTTTTACTATGCCGTTGCGAGTATAGCCGAAATCGGGGTGCGTTTCAAAAAACATTACGGTTGAATACTCCGCAAGCCCTTCGTCCTGCCAGGGACTTTTAAGCTGGTTGCTGCCCACCATTGCATACCACCACTGATGCGCCGTTTCGTGCACGATAGTATAAGCGTTGCCGTCCTCGTTCATATCGTGCGCAATCATAGAAAGCGCGGGATATTCCATACCGCCGTAACAAAACCCTGTTTGAACAACCGAATAAACGGGATACGAATAGTCGCCGAACGTATTGATAAAATACGACAGACTTTCTACTGCTGCGGCAAGACTTTTCTCGGCGTTTTTATCGTCGGTATAATAGTAATTGACCTTTATATTGCCTACCGCGCCCTCGGCTTTCTGAAAATTATCAGAGAGAACAATGGCAAAATCGCGGGCGTTGTTTAAAACGTATTCGCCCTTTTTGCGCCCGCCGTCAACCTTTTCGGAAACAGGCTCGCCGCTCGTAACCGCAGTATATGCGGCGGGGTAATCGAGCGTTACCTTATAATTTGCAACTTCGGAAACAAAGGGGTCGCCGCACGTGTAATAATTGCACTCTATAAAACCCTCTGTTGAATAAGCGCAAAGTACGGGATAAAAATTACCTAAATTTACCGCCGTCTGGCTCACGCCCGTCCTATGGTTTATCTTTGCAAGACGCAGCGTGTAACTGATTGTAACAGATACGGTTTCTTCGGGAAATACGGAGTTTTGCAGCGTAACGCTTAAAATATTTTCGTCCTCGCCGCCTACGTTCCAGCCCGCGCAGTTTTCAACGTTGGTTATTTCCATACCGCCGTAGCTTTCGCCCGCATAGTAAGCCTTGCTCTTATAAGTATCGGAAACAGGAGCGAACTTTGCGCCCTCGCGGAATGCATTACCGTACATATTGAATTTCAAATCGACTATTTCATTTTCGGTATCGTTGTAAAAATCCAACTTTACCGTACCCGTAAGCGTGCTCTCCGCCGCGTCGTATACGGCAAAGATGTCGTAACAGGTTTTATCTGATTCTTTCTTTTTACAGGCGGAAATTGCCGTAACCGATATAATGGCGCAAACCGCAATCAATAATGATAAAAATTTTTTCACCGCTCACCTCGCGCGGGGGTTGCCCGCAATTAATTATACAAAATATCATATGCGGCATTGTTTAAGTATAAAACTTTTTTAACACAATTAATTTTTTATAAATAATATATAAGGTATGGTGTTTTGCGTGGTAACGGAAGGCGAATTAAACGAAAATCTGAGCCTGCCCGATTGTGACATAGCCCTGTTCAATTTTTCGGGTCTGGGCGAAGTGGATTATGAGAGCGAGCTTAAAGGCGTAACCGAAAAGCTCGATACGGGCGCGCGGCTTTCCAAACGGTCGGGAGCGGGGCTTATCTGCGGCTGTACTACGCTTAGCCGCGGCGCGCTGCGCAGGTCTGCGGCTGTGTACGAACACGGCAAGCTTTTGGGTATTTCCGATATGAATTACGTTCTCGACGGAGAAGAATACAAAAGCGGCGGCTCCGTAGGCTTTTATAAAGTAAACGGCTGTAAAATAGGAATATGCTTAGAAAACGACCTGTTGTTTCCTGACGTCATAAAATCGCTTGCAACCTGCGGATGCAGCGCGGTAGTGGCGCTTATGGAGCAATTAAAAGACACCGTGCCTACTCTTCTTATACGCTCATACGCCTATCTGTACGGCATTCCGATTATAATGTGCGCGGGCAAATCAGCGTTTTATGCCGATTCGTCGGGCGAGATTGCGTCTTCCAGGCAGAAAACCGCGCTCTTTGAAATTGCGCCGCAAAACAATTACCGCCTTGTTACAACGCGTTTAAAGGGCATTACTTCGGACGACAGATGCGATTACTGATATCTAAAAGCCCGCGCCTTACGGGTATATTTCATAGATATTAAAGCAAGGACGATAATCAGTACTTGCTTTTTTAGTACGGTTATGCTATTATAAAAATACTATAAACAGTAATTTAATGTAGTGTGGTTTTATGAAAAAAATAATTACAAGGGTTTTGATTTGCTTAATTATTTGTGTAACAATAGGATTGACGGGATGCGGTAATGGATTTGCAAAACAAGAATATGATGCAACCGAAAAAATAGTTCAAATCGAAGACCGTTATGCAAAAGAAAATTCAATTTTTAATTCTATGGAAGACGGATGTACTCTTACAGTTTCAAAATTCGACGGACGACAAACTCTATGGAAGAAAACTCTTGAAGAAAATGCAGAGTTGGAAATACAACTTAATTTAAATATTTCAAGCGGTAATGCAAAAGTCGTATATATTGATTGCAATAATAATATAATCGTTTTAATAGAATGTTCGCAAAAAAATTTTAATAAGCAAACGGCAACTAAAACCATACATTTAACAAGCGGATTAAACCGATTGAAGATTGTCGGATATGATTGCAAAGAAATTGATTTGAAAATATTATTTGTTGAGCCGTAAATTTGATATCAACATCTAAATTTCAATTTAACTTTATAAACTTTAATAAAGTATAGCGCACTATGCTTCGCAAGCGAAGAAAGTGCGCTATTTCTTTGCCAACAAGGAAATTCCTATAACAGGTACTATTATGGGTGCTGGCTTTTATTATACTTTTTTATAACCTTTTTTTGGTTTATGTCTTATAAGCAGCTTATAACGGAATTTATAAACTATTACCGCCGCGGCAATTAAGGCAATTATAACCGCAACCACTATAACGGTAACGGGCGCAACGTCCTTTACGTCAAGACAGCGCACGTTTATCCACATACGGTTTATGTCCGAAAGCCGTTCTCCGAAATCGAGCATAACAACGCCGCGCTCCGCTACGTTTTCGGGCGGATACTGGGCAAAAGCCTGCCTGCCGCGATTTACCGCAAGTCCGGAATAAACGTTGTACGTATTTCCCTCTATTTCCTCCGTTATTGGCGTAACCGAGGCATAGTCGCAGTCCAACAGCCTTGCGTCTATATATAAAACCGCGTCGGCGTCGCCGAAAAAATAACTCAGGTCGTATTCATAAATATCTGTGAGCGTTTCGTCAAACTCTTCGTCTTCGCCGTCAAAAACCGCGCCGTAATTCCAGTCCATATATTCAAGCACGGTATCGCCGGCTATGGCGGAGGTATAGCCAATGTAATACATATTACGTACGGCGTTATCTGGACGGGACAGAAAATTAACAAAAGCTTCAGCCGCCTCCTGTTTACGGGCATTACCGTTTATACCGTCTTTGAGCATCATCCAGCCGTCAAACCAAATATTCGTACACTCTTCTGGAATAGAGTACCAAAGCTCTGCGCCCTCGTCCTCCGCCTCGTCCATTATGAGCACGGCGTCGCCCGACCACTGTTCGTTGGCTATAACCTTGCCCGTAACCATATCGGCTTTGCCCGAATCGGTTTCAAACGAATACACGTTGTTTTTGACGTCTTTTAGCACGTCCTGCGCCTTTTCGATTATCTCCGGCGAGGTATCGTTCATAAGCCTGCTCATTGCTGCGGAATCGAGTTCGCCGCCTTTGAGCTCGTCGCTCTTAATTATTCCGAGAGTGGCAAAATACGCGTCGCGTACGTTGTCTTTAACCGTAACCTGCCTTAAATAGTTTTCGTTTAAAAGCATTTTCCAGGTTGCAACGTCCTCCGTATTTACCAGTTTTTCAGGATTATACGCAAAGCCGAGCGTCCCCCACATAAAGCAAGCCGCCTTTTTATGCAGATTTTCGTTTTGGTTTTGCGACGTTGCAAAGTTAAACGAGTTAAACTTGCTGCCGTCGTTGCCGTCGATATAGGGCGACACAAATCTTGCGTAGTGATTGTCTTTATTTTCGGTATCCCAGAACGCGTCGGAGTACTCAACGTGTTTGTCTTCCGCAATAAGTTTCATAAGCAGATAATCCGAAGGGCAAACGAGGTCGTACTCGTCGCCCAGGCTCAGCCTGTTATACAAATCCTCGTTGGTGCCGAACGTGGAATATTCTACTTTAACCTTATAATCGTGGGTTGAATTAAACCATTCGGTAAAGTCGTCCACCATAGAATTTTCGCCGAAAATACCCGGGCTGCCCTCAATAAACGGATTATCGATATCAATTAAATCGTCCTCTTCCCAACCGCCGAGGTCTATATACTCCTCCCAACTGCAAACGCGCAGCACAACCGACTTTTCGGAATTTGCGCACCCGGTAACGGCAAGCACGGGCAAAGACAGCGCGAGCGCAGATAGAATACTAACAACGGATTTTAATTTTTTCACTTTCCCGCCCTCCTTGCGCGTTTTGACGCGGTTACGTTCATTGCAATAACCACCGCTATAACTATTAAGAATATAAGCGTGGACAGAGCCCAGAGCGCGGTTTTTATTTCGGTCTGTCCGCCCTTTGTCGCATTAACGACGTAAGTGCTTATAGTGTCAAATGTAGAAGGTTTAGTATAGGTAGTTATAAAATAGTCGTCGAGCGAAAGAGTTACCGCAAGCATAAAGCCAGATATAATACCGGGTATAAGCTGGGGGATAACCACTTTAAACAGCGCCTGGGCGGGCGTTGCGCCGAGGTCAAGCGCCGCCTCGTACAGGCTGTTGTCCATTTGCTTGAGCTTGGGCAATATAGACAGATACACAAACGGCGCAGTGAGCACAACGTGCCCCAAAACGAGCGGAATAAACGTGTCCTTGCTGACGCGCATAATAACTATAAGTAGTATGCAGATAGAAAAGCCCGTTACTATATCGGCGTTGACAACCGGTATTTCGTTTGCTGTATTGAGCAAAGTTTTAGGCAATTTTTTCGAGTAGAACGCGCCTATTGCACCGAAAGTTGCAAGCACTGTGGAAATAAGAGCGCAAACTATTGCAAGCAACACCGTACCTGAAATCATACTGCGCAGCTCCTCGTTTTTTAACAGGTTTGCATAGTTATCAAACGACAGTCCGCCGATACCCGTGCCTACCATAGTTGCGTCGGTAAAGCTGTATACCGCAAGCATAAGTATGGGTACGTATATGAAAAACAAAACGAGCGCAAGCCATAAAATGCGTAAATACTTTTTCATAATATGCTCCCCCTCTGGTTAGCGTCTTTATCCGAAAAGCGGTTAGTAACAAGCGTTACTATGAATATAATTACGAGTAGTACGAGCGATATCATAGAGCCGTTGTGCCAGTCGTACGCGCTGAAATATCCGCCTATAAGACTACCCATAATATACGTGCTGTTATAAAGCATATCCAAAACTACGTAATTTGTCATTGCCGGCAACAGCACCATTGTAATTCCCGAAATTATACCGGGCACCGAGAGCGGCAGCGTTACCCTTAAAAACACCGTAAATTTATTTGCGCCCAAATCGCTTGCCGCCTCCAGAAGGCTGTTATCGAGCTTTAACAGCGAAGTATACAGCGGCAGTATCATAAACGGCAGAAAATCGTACGTCATACCGATTACGGAATTTAAAAAGGGGTAAAGCGATATATTGCCCTCTATAAGCGACAGAATTTCTTTTAACGCCGTTATGCGGAGCGTAAAATTTATCCACATCGGCATAACAAACAGCATTAACAGCACGTATTTCTTTTTAAAATTGCTGCGGGCAAGAATGTACGCCGTGGGATAGGCTATAAGCAGACATACAAGCGTTGTTACGATAGACAGGGAAAAGCTGTACAGCAGCGTGCCGAGCGTGTTTGTGCTTGCAAAAAAGCCTATAAAATTACTTAAAGTTATATTCCCCTCGCCGTTGGTAAAGGCGTAGTAAAATATAACTATCAGAGGCGCGATTACGAACAGCGCCAGAAATACCGCGTACGGTATGCACAGATATTTTCTGTTAAAGCGTAAGCTCATTTTACTTTTCCTCTGTAACGGGTTTAATAGAAAGCTTTATTTTGTCTTTGGGAATAATAATGCCTACAAGGTCGCCCTGGTTCCACAAATCGGGGCAGGAGAAAACGTAGTCCTCCTCGTTCTCCTCGGTTCTGACAATATATCTGTAATGGTCGCCCTTGTATATTATAGAAATAATATTTCCCTGCGCGCCGCCCGCGTCCAAATCGTCGGTCATCTGTATATCGTGGGTATCCACTTCAACGTTTACCTCGGTACCCGCCAAATCGAGTTTTTCGCCCTGCGCCGTAACCAAATACCCCTCCTCGTCAAGATGCGAGTTTGCATAGAGCGTTGTAACGTCGCAGTCGAAAACGCCGTCGCCGAATTCCACGCGGTTGTCCTTTGTAATAACTCCCACGTACTTGTTCACCGTATACACCTTTTCCATAAGGTGTATGCCGTCCGGTTCTATTCTGAGCCCTATAACGCTGCCTACGGGCGCGGTTGCGGTGCTCTGAATTACTATCTCGAACTTGCCTATGGCAACCGTTATTTCGTAATGCACGCCCTTGAATACGGAGGATATAACCCTGCCTTTAAGCTGCCCCTCGGTAGGAGCGCAGATTTTTATGTCCTCGGGGCGCACTACAACGTCTACAAGCTGGTTTATTTCGTATTCGTCAAGACAGTCGAACGTAGCGCCGCAGAACTTTACTTTGAGTTTGCCCACAACGGTGCCGTTCAATATATTGCTCTCGCCGATAAAGTCTGCTACAAACGTATTTACAGGCTCGTTGTATATTTCTACGGGCGTGCCTATCTGCTGAATTTCGCCGTCGTTGATTACGACTATTTTATCGGACATAGTCAGCGCCTCTTCCTGGTCGTGCGTGACGTAAATAAAGGTAATGCCGAGCCGCTTGTGCATTGATTTAAGTTCAATCTGCATTTCCTTGCGCATTTTTAAGTCGAGTGCGCCCAAAGGCTCGTCCAAAAGCAGAATTTCCGGCTCGTTTACTATTGCCCTGGCTATGGCTATACGCTGCTGCTGACCGCCGGAAAGCGTGGAAACGCCGCGCTTTTCAAAGCCCTCTAAATCGACTATTTCAAGCGCCTTTTTCACTTTTTGGTCTATTTCCGCTTTGGTGAGCCGCTCGTTCTTTTTATACGTTGCGCCCCCGGCGTTTTTATAGGTGTTTTCAATCTTTTTTATTTTAAGACCGAAAGCAATATTTTCATATACGTTGAGGTGCGGAAAAAGCGCGTATTTCTGGAACACCGTATTTACGGGGCGCTTGTTTGGCGGAAGCCTGCTTATATCCTCGCCGTTTAAAAGTATTTTACCCGAAGTAGGCAACTCAAAACCCGCAATCATTCTGAGCGTTGTGGTTTTTCCACAGCCCGAAGGTCCCAAAAAGGTTACAAATTCACCCTTTTTTACCTCAAGATTAAAATTTTCCACTGCAATCGTTTCGTCGTCGAATACTTTTTTTACGTCAATTAATTCAATAATATTCTGATTTGTCATTTGTTACTCCTTAAAAATTAGGCGGCGTGGAAATCCACAGAAATTTTGCGTTGGTTTTACCCGTATTCGTTATATTGTGCGCCCTGTCGGCGGCGTAATAAAATGTTTCGCCCTTTTTACAGACGTATTTGTTGGAGCCGAGTTCAATACACAGCTTGCCCTCGAGCACATAACCGAATTCCTCGCCCTCGTGCGGGTAATCCACCGAAGTTGCCGCGCCCGGCAGAAGTTCTACGAGCACCGGCTCCATTTCGTTTTTCTGGGCGTTGGGGATTATCCACTTCAAAAGCATTCCGTTTTCGTGCTTTTCTATAAAATCGTCGGCGGAAAACACTACGCGCCTGTCCTCTTCCACCTTAAAAAATTCGGCAAGATTTGTGCCGAGCGCGGACAGAATGTCGCGTAAAGTAGCTATCGACGGCGAAGTTAAATCGTTTTCAAGCTGGGATATATACCCCTTTGTAAGCTCGCACCTGTCGGCAAGCTCCGCCTGGGATAAATTGAGCTGTAATCTTAAACGTTTTATTTTAATTCCTATTTCCATACAATTACCGTATAACTAAACTTTTTGTTTAGCAAGGTTAGACAATTTAAACAAAAAGTTTAATAAAAATAAACAAATAGATTATAAATTTTGAAATGACGGCTGTCAATATATTTTTTATTGTATAATATAATTTTTAATTTTGTTATGTATTTTCACATATTTGTCAAATTTCGGCAATAAAAAAAACGAATCTTTCCGTTCGGAAAGATTCGCTTTTTATTTAGTTTTTATACGTTGTCGCCGAAGCCGTCGTCGTCACCCTGATAGATGATAGTCGTTTCGTTGACCGTCGTATTGTTAGTTGTAGCTTTGAGCTTTTTAAGCACTACAAGCAGTACCACAACAACGAGGATTACAAGCGCAGCCAAGCCGATAAGTACGCCTATAAGCCAACCGGGCACGCCGCCTCCCTTATTTTCGTCGTTATTACCGGGAGTAGTTGCGGGAGCTATGTAGATAATCTGCGTTGCCGATTTGCCTTCGTAGTTTACAGTGTACGTATAGTTGCCGCCTGCGGAAAGGTCGCCTGTAGGAGGTACTAAGTCATACTCGTCAGCCGTAAGCACTTTTGTTGAACCGTCGCTGTAATGAGCGGTAACGGTGAGCATTGACTTAATTGTTGCCAAAGGCGTGGTGCCTGTTATTACAGTGCCATCGGCGGGTTGGTATGTTACCGTAATGCTTTCAAGAACAATCGTGTTAACGGTTATGTTAAACGTTGCCGTTTTGCTTGTATCGCTGTTGAGCGTTACGGTTACCGTGCTACCGTTGAGCGTAAGCGTGTAATCGTTTGCAGCTATATTTACTACTTCGCCGTTGTTATACTCGAGAGTTACCGTAAGCTTATTCTTGATACCGTTAATATCGTCGCCGTCGTAAATTTCGATTTCGCCGTCAACAACAACTTTCAGCTGACTTGTAAGAGCAGTTACGTTCACGTCGAACGAAGCTGTGTACTCTACGCCGTCAAGCGTGTAAGTAACCGTTACGGTTGCCGTGCCCGCCTTAGAGAAGTCGCCCGAAACAGTGCAATCTTCAATTGCGATATTCTGACGCGATCCGTCGTTGTATATAAGCGTTGCGGTTATGTAGCCGAGATAATCGTCAAGCGACTGGTTATCGAAGATTTCGCCTGCGCCGTCTGCGTCGAACTCAACCGTGAAGCTTTCGGGAGCTACGGGCGTTACCTCGAAGTCGTCAAACGTTACGGGAACGTTAACGGTCTGACCGTTGAGCGTAGTTGCGTAAGTCAGCGTGATTACGGGTTTACCGCCGTTTTCAGCTATGCTGAGGTCGCCGCTTATCGCAAAGCCCGTGCTGTCGGTTGCAAGCGATATAGGCTCGCTCGCTGTGCCGTCGTTGTAATGGATTACAACCGTGAAGTATTTAAGCAGATCCTGAACGTCGGTTGAAGAATAGATAGTTTCGGTAGGCTTGAAGTCTGCAACGGTAATCGAACGCGCATATCTCTCTGTAACTTCCAAAGTGAACTGAGCGGTTATGTTTTGGTCAGCTAAATACGTTACGGTTATCGTATATGTACCGCTGCCCGTAATGGAGTCATTGATGAGTTGAAGCTTAACGTCGCTTATGCTTAACGTACCGTTAGTACCGTTGCTGCACGTAGTAGTTAACGTGAGCTGACCGAACTTAGCCACAATTTCGTCAAGCGTTAAGCCGCTGATTTCGTCGCTGTAAATAGTCTTCTGCTGATACTCTGCGGTAAGTCCTGTTACGGTTACGGATTCGATTGTTACGGTTACGGGTTCTTTGCGTCCGCCGTAGTTTACGTATATAACGTGCGTGCCGGATTTAAGCGTGCCGTCTTCGTTGAGCGCACCGTCCGCAGCGGTGAGAACGTAACCTGCAACTTCTACACTGTCTGTACCGTAATTTGCTTTAACCGTAAGATACTGTCTGAAGTATTCAAGCGTAATGCTGTCTTCGTATACAACGGGTACCGTGTCAAGCTTGACGGTAAGGCTGTCGGGCGATACCGATTCAACGGTAACCACAACCTCGCAGCTCTGTCCCTCATATTCAACAGTAATAGTGCAATCCTGACCGGCTACGGGCTTGGTGAACGTTATGTTGCAGTCCGCCGCCTTTATAACCTTGAACGTACCGTCGCTGTAGTATGCCGCTATCTTGAGATACGACTCGATTTCCGCCTTAGTGGAACCTTCGAATATCTTGCCCGTAGGCGAGAACACAGCAGCTATTCTTACTACGCTGTTCTTAGTGATATTTACTTTAAACGTTTCGCTTGCGCCGTTATATTTTACTGTTACATCGTCGCTCGTTGCCAAATCGAATACAAGCGTGTAATCGCCGTTTGCAAGAAGCTCTCTCTGACCGTCGGTCATCTCCGCATAAACGGTTATCTGCGACTTGATATCGTCTTCGGTAGCATATTCGTAAACGTTAACGCCCGCCTCGGGAGTTTCAACAACTATTCCCTTGAACGTTGCCGCCTCGACGATTACGGTTATATAGCACTCATAGCCGCTTGCAGTATCCTTAACGAGAATTCTGTTAGCGCCGGTTACAAGCTCCGTACCGTTTACAAGCTGTAAGCTGTAATCGGTTATATTTCTTTCGGTGCCGTCCGCAAGAGTTGCCGTTACTGTGAGATGTGCTTTTACGTCGTCAAGCGTAGAGCCTGCGTAAATCTTAACCGAACCGTCTATTTCAGCGGTTATTCCCGTAACTGCGGGTTCAACCACTTTAACCTTAACTTCGCCGTACTTACCTGCGTAAGTAATCATAAGCAGGTTGTCGCCGAGTTTGAGCGCGCCGCCCTGTACCGCTATTTCGTAGTTGCCCACTACCGCGGGTTCGGGGCTTATCAGCGTGCCGTCGGAATCCGTATAGCTGCTGAACAGCGCCGTTACTACTATCTGGTTTCTGAGAGTATCAAGGTCGGTGGTTTCGTATACGGTGTAATCAAGGAAGCCGTTGCTATCCTTTGCAAATTCAACAAGAATGTTTTCAACCGTATAGTTTTCTACCTGTACGCTGAACGATACAGCGGGAACTATCTGTTCGTATTCGGCGCCGCCTGCGGTGTATACTACGTAGATATCGCAAGCCGCTCCCTTTACAAGATTGAGTATCGAATCATAGCTGCCGCCCGTTTTCGTTCTCAAATCGTATTCGTTTGTATTAAGAATACGCGTAGTTCCGTCGGACAGGTAAGCCGTAACAGCTATCATTCCTTTGAGTTCGTTAACCGTGGAGGAAGGATATACGCTGTTGTAAGCCGTTCTTTCAACGCTTACAGACACAACCTTTGCGCCGGTAATTCTTACGGAGAACACAGCCGTCTTGCCCTGGTATTCAACAACCACGTCGTTGAGTCCTGGTATAAGGTCGCCGGTGAGCGTATACTCGTCTGCCGCAAGCACCGTGCCTGTTTCGTCGCCGGTTACGTATGCCTTAACCGTAAGCATTGCTTTGAGTCCGTCAAGGTCCGTAGTGTATACAGGAAGTTCGTTGCCTTCGGTATCGGTCAGATATTTGAATTCCGCCGTAATCTTTTCAAGCGTTGCGGGAACGTTATCGCCGGTTTCGGGGTCTTTAACCGTTTCAACCGTTACCGTAAACGTTGCGGTTATGGAATTGTCCTTGTTGGACGTAACCGTAATTACGTTGCCTGCCGCAAGGTCGCCGGTAAGCGTGTAATCCGTTGTTATGCTGCTTGAACCGTCGGCATAGAACTCGGTGACTTCGATTATGCCTGCAAGCAACTCTATGGGCGTATTCAGGTAAATCTTCATATTGCCGACTACCTGTACGGAAATACCCGTTACGTTGCGGCTTACGGCTGTCACCTTGAAGTTAGCGCGCTTGCCGTTGTAAACCGCGGTAAGGATATTGTCGCCTGCATTAAGCGTTCCCTCCAAAGAGTACTCGCTGACTACTGCAGGGTCGGAACCGTCGTCATACGTTGCGGTTACGGTGAGGTATTTGCGGAGCGTTTCAATATCGTCGCCCGCATAAACCGCCGTGCCTTCGGGCAGATTGAGTTCTGCCGTAAGCGAGATTATGGTTACGGGAACAACGTTTCCGTCTTCGTCCGTTCTGGACTCTACGTATACGCTGAACGATACGGGGTCAAGTCCGCCGTACGTTACATATGCGGTTGCATTACCGTTTTTGTCGAGCGTAGTCAAATCTGCGTCAAGCGCGTAATCAGTGACTTCTCCGCTCGTACCGTCGTTATAGTAAGCCGTTACGGTGAGCAGCTCTCTCAGATCGTTTACGTCGGTCGTCGAGTAAACCTTGTGCGCGTTCTGTTTGAAATCAACTTTGAGCGCGGTTGCCTGTAATCCGGTTACATATACGTTAAACGAAGCCTGTAAGCCGTTGTACGCTACGTAAATTGTGCAATTGCCCTGGGTGAGCGTACCCGTAAGCGTGTAATCGTCGGGCGAAACAGCTTTTTCTGTGCCGTCGTCGAACATCGCGATTACGGTAAGTTTACTTACGAGGTCTGAAAGCTCGTTGGAAGGATAGAACTCTGCGCCGTCCTGATTGAACGTTACTTTAATGCCTGTTATAAGCTTATCGGATACCGTAGCCTGGAACGAAGCAACTACTTTGCCGTTGTAAAGAACGGAAATTTCGCAGTTCTTACCCTGTTCGAGCTTGCCCGAAAGCGTGTATTCGTCTGCATCGAGCACGCGCACGCTGCCGTCGCTGAACGTTGCTTTGACCTCGAGCATATCTTTGAGCGAGTTCAAAGGCGTGGACTGGTAAATTTCGGAATCGGGACGGAAGCTGATTTCCGCGCTTACAAACTCTACCTTCTGAACGTTTACTGAGAACGTATCGGTCAGACCGTTATAACTTACGGTCAGCCAGGAGATACCCTCTTTAATTTCGCCGGTGAGCTCGTAATCGGTGATAACTTCGCCGTTTGCCGCCGATTGTGTATAAGCCTTAACTTCTATTATGTTGCGGATATCGTCGAGAGTTGAGCTCGTGTAAATTACCGCGTTTGCGTCTGTAATTACAGTTTCGATTCTTTCAAGAGCTTCCGCCTCAACATTTACGAAGAATACAGCCGTTTGTTTGAGGTAGGTTACGGTAATTTCCGAAGCCGTACCCGCGGTAAGAATACCCGAAAGCGTGTAATCGTCTGCGCCGAGAACTGTTTCGGTACCGTCTGCGTAAATTGCCGTTACGGTAAGGCAGTTCTTTAAGCCGTTGAGAGGCATTGTGCCGTAAACCTTGCCAGAAGGCGCATAAGCGGCCTTGATACCTACAAGTGAATTATCTATTACCGTTACTTCAAAATCAGCAGTCTTGCCGTTGTAGCTTGCCGTGATTACCGAAACGCCTGCGTGGAGCGTACCCGAAAGCGTGTAATCTGCAATTTCGGTACCGTTCTTGTCTTCGCCGACGAACGCCAGCACCGTAAGGTAGCTGCGGAGCTCGTCAAGACTCGATGTTTCGTAAATCTTATAGCCTTCCTTTATTTCCGCAGTAATCTTTGTAAGAGTTGCGGGAACAGGTTTACCGGTTTCGGGGTCTATTACGGGTTTGCCGTTTTCGTCCGTTTCAACCTCTACCTTTACAAGGAATTTTGCGCTTATGTCCGCGTCGGTCACAAGAGTAACAGTTACGGTTGCATATCCGTTAGCGTCGAGGTCGGACAAATCGCCCGAAAGCGTGTAATCGGTTATGTATGCGCTAGAACCGTCGGTATAGTATGCGGTTACGGTTAAGCCGTCCGCAAGCTCGTTTACGGGTTTGCTTGCGTATACTTTGGAATAGCCTGCGTCGTAAATAGCCGTTATGCTGCTTACTGCAACAGCGGATACTTCAACCTCGAAGGTATCGGTTACGCCGTTGTACTGTACGGTTATTACAGACTTGCCTACCATCAGTTTACCGATAAGCTCGTAATCCGAAACTACGGTGCCCTCGGTATCGCTGCCGAAGAACGCTTCTACTTTGAGATAGCCGCGCAGCTCTTTAAGCTCCGTGCTCGTATAGAACTTAGGCACGTTGTCGGCAAGAGTCGCCTTAATGCTTGTAATGACTACGGGTTTTACAACCGTTTCGCCGGTATCGGGATCAACTACCGTTTCGTGCTCTACAAGTACCTTTACGATTGCGGGAGTAAGGTTATAATCTCCGCTGTAAAGAATATTTATTGTAGCAAATCCGTTTTCGTCGAGTACCGACAAATCACCGGTAATTACGTAATCCTGCGTTTCGGCTTCGGTGCCGTCGGCGTAGGTTACTTTTACAGTGAGCATAGGTCTGAGCGCGTCGAAAGGCGTTACGCTGTAAACCTTGCTTGTTCTGTTGATTGACGCAGTTATGGCAACTACTTCGTTAGCCGTTACATTAACTGTGAACTTAGCCGTTCTGCCGCCGTAATTTACCGTTACGGTAGCCGTGCCTGCGAGAAGCTCACCGGAAAGCTCGTAATCGGTTACCTTTATCTTGTTACCGTCGGAAAGCTCTGCGGTTACGGTGAGATAACCTTTAAGCGTGTCGAGCGATGCGCCCGCATAGATAACCGTGCCGTTCTGCCTGAAGTCTGCAACAAGGTCGGTAATTTCAACGGGTTTAACGGGCTCTACGGGTTCGCCGGTTACGGGATCCTTTTCAAGCTCGATAAGAACTTTTATAGTCTTGCTTACGTTCTTATAAGTTACCGTTACGGTTGCGTAACCGTTTGAATCAACTGCGGACAGATTGCCCGAAAGCGTGTAATCGGTCACTACCTCGTCAACTCCGTTGGTGTAGTGAGCGACAACCTTAATCATACTTCTGAGAGTTTCTAAACCGGTTGTGCTGTAAATCTTTGTATTGCCCTGCGAGAAAGTTACCGTAAGACCTGCGCCTTCCACGTCGCCCTCGTCGGGGATAAGTCCGGGTGCGGTTACGGGAACGCGTACCGTGTCGGTAAGTCCGCCGTATTTAACGGTGATTACCGATACGCCCTCTTCGAGCGTGCCGTGAAGAGTATAGCCGGAAACTTCGGTATCGGGAGCGTTGTTGAAATGCGCGGTAACAGTTAAGTAGCCTTTGAGCGTTTCAAGGTCGTCGCCCTCGTATACGGTGTGTCCCTCTTCTTTATACACCGCGGTAATTCCGGTGAAGTCTGCCGCTTCAACGTCGCCGGACGGGTTCATTACCGTTTCAAGCTGTACGGTGAACGTTGCGGTGTGAGCCGTGCCGTCGTCGTAAGTAACGGTTACCGTAAGCAGAGTGCCGTCCGCGCTGTATACGCCGGTAAGGTCGTATACAGTAACTGTTTCGGACGAACCGTCGTCGTATTCAGCTATTACCGTGAGATAATTTTTAAGTTCGGCAAGCGGAGTGCTCTTGTAAATCTTCGCGCTGCCCTTTGCAAAGTCTACGCGGAGATTAGCAAACGATTTGCCGGTTACGTTAACTTCAAACTGCGCAACCGCGCCGTTGTAGTTAACCGCAATAATGCTCTTGCCTGCTACAAGCTCGCCGGAAAGCGTGTAATCGCTTACCTCCTCCGTACGTTCGCTGCCGTTCTCGTTGAACGTAGCGACTACCTTTAAGAGATTGCGTAAAGTTTCAAGACCGGTATTCGTGTAGATTACCGCGCTGCCCTGGGTAAAGATTGCCTCTATACCCTTAACGGTTACAAGCACCTTATCGCCTGTATCGGGATCGGTTACCGTTTCAACAAGCACGTTGATGTACGCGGAAATTCCGCCGTATATAACTTCAACCGTTACGTAACCGGTATTCTTGTCGATATCCGCAAGATTGCCGCTGAGTATATAGTCGGTTACAATTTTGCTCGTACCGTCGTTATAGTAAGCGGTGACAACCATATCGTTTTTAAGGCTGTCGATAGGCGTTGTGCCGTAAACGCGCGAGTTCTGCTCGTAAGCAACGGTGATACTGTCAAGCTCAACCGCAAGCACGGGTATTTCTATTACATACTCGAAGCCGTTGTACTTAACGGTAATCTGCGACGTGCCCGCGCTGAGCGTACCCGAAAGCGTGTAGCCGGTTACTTCTTCAACCGTCTTGTTGGTGTATGTTGCGGTTACAGTTAAGTATCTTGCAAGCTCGTCAAGCGACGTTGAGGTATAAACCGTAACGTTTTGAGCAAGCTCTGCGTGAATGCTCTCTATTACCGCGCCCTGTACGGGAGCGTTTTCTACGGGAACGGTTATAGTTGCAACCGCACTGCCGCCGATTATTACGGAAAGAGTTGCTTTTCCGTCTTCATCGAGATTGAGCAGGCTGCCGCTGAGCTCGTAATCGTCCGCCGTAAGAACGGTCCAGTCGCTGCCGTCTTTATAATAAACTTTAACTACAAGCAGAGTTTTTACATAATCCAGGCTGGAATTGCTGTAAATCTTGCTGTCTTTCTTCAAAGCTACATAGTAGCCGTTTTTACCGTCAGCTATTACGTCGTCGCCCTCGTCGGGTTCGGGTAACGTCGTTCCTTCGGGAGGAGTTACTATCTCGCGTTTTTCAACGGTAACGTCAACCGTTGCAACCTTGCCGTTATATACTACGTTGAGAGTATACGCGCCTGCAACAAGTTTGCCGTTTTCGTCAATCATTCCCTCGGGAATTACTACCGAGTAATTGGGCGAAACAACTGCGGTGTCTACGCCGTCGCAGGTTTCGGTTACGGTTACGTTAAGGAGCGCTTTTACGTCGTCCTCTGTAACTGCCGAGCCCTCGTAAAGCTTAGCGCCGTCATTGAGCGCCGCGGTTACAGTAACGGTAACAGGTTTGTCGTCGCCGTCTACATTCTGAGTTTTAACTTTTAATACAACAGCGTTTGAATCAATGCCGTTAACCGTTGCAACCGCCGATAAGGTATTTTCACCGTTGGTAAGTGCAAGCGTGTAATCGGTTATAACTTCGGACGTGCCGTCGCTGTAGTACACGGTTACGGTGGACAGAGCTTTTATGTCTGCATCGGTAACGTTTGCGTAAACTTCTTCAAGGTCTGTTTTAAGTTCAACCTTAACTATTTCTACGTTTACCGCAGGGTCGTCTTTGTCGAGAACGGTTATTTCAAACGTATCGGTGCACCCCATATACGTTACGGTAATAACGGAAGTTCCCAACCTGACGTCGCCCGAAAGCGTGTAACCTTCGGTAACTTTTTCCGTTCCGTAGTTGTAATTTGCGGTTATATCGAGAGTAATTTTGCCGTTTGCGATAAGCGAATTGATACCGTCGATAGTCGTATCGGTGGTAAATACAACACCCTCCGCAACGGTTGCGTTAACCGTGATGCTTTCGAGTACGGGAACAGCCTGTTCAGCCTCTTTAACGGTTACGGTAATGTATACGTATACGGTATCTTTACCGTTGCTGTAGCTTACCTTAATCTTATTTACCGCGCCGTCGATTACACCTTCGAGAGCGTAATCGTCAACAACTACGCCGTCGCTGTTGCCGTCGTTGTAGTAAACCTTTACGGTGAGCAGAGCTCTTAAATCCTCGATACTGTATCCGAGGGACGAAAGCTCGAGCGTAGCCTTGCCGCTGTCCGTAAATACTGCGGTAATGCCGTATTTGTTATTTTCCGGATTTACAGGGTCGGGCTCGTGGTCTCCGGGAGCATCAATATCAACATTAAAATCTGCTTCTTTAACGTTAAGCTCGATAACAGCAGTTGCGCCGTTATAAGATACTTCCGCGCCGTCCGCCAACTTTTCACCTGCAAGAGCAAGCGTATAATCGCCGTCGGTAAGCACGTCAAGCGTATCCAAAGGTTCGCGGCCTACTTCCGCCTTAAACGTGTAGGTATAAACTGCGTAAACCTTAAGCGTACCCGCGGACTTAACGTCGTCTATAGTGTTCGTATCGTACAGGTCTTTGGTCTGCTCGTAAGAAGCCTTAATACCCTTGAATACAACGCTTTCTACGTCTTCAACCTTGATATCTTCGCCCGTTCCGGGTGTAGGATCGGGATTTTCGGGGTCTGTATCGGGAATAATAGGAATTACTTCGCTGCCGTCCCCGCCCGTTCCAGTTATAATTACGGTCGCGGTAAACGTAGCCGTCTTTGTTACATCGGCATTGAGCGTCACCGTTACGGTGTAGCTGCCGCTTACAAAACCGTTATCAGCTGTGTAATCTCCGCCGCAGCTTAATGTATAATCGCCGGATTCAAGTATTTTCTCGGTTCCGTCGGTGTAAAGCGCGGTTACTTTAAGCGAAGTTATATCTTCAAGCTTAGCGCCTTTAAGTACTTTAACGGTGGAAAGGTTAACTTTGATATTGCTTACAATTGCGTTTGCAATAATTACGTCAACGGTCGTTGTTTTGTTGAGCGCGTTTACGGTTAAAGTATTTACTCCCGCGATTATATTTGCGTCTGCAATCGTAAAATCGTCAGCCGCTACGGATACCGTTTTAACTGTACTTCCGTCGTGCTTATAAACCGCGTTTACCGTGATATGCTCTTTGATTTCGTCGAGAGTTGCGTTAGCGTAAAGCGTTGCGCCGTCGAACGTTGCCTCAAGCTCGAACTCTTCGGCAGGTACTTCACCGCCGCCGTCGGGCAATTCCACCGTGGTTTTAACGTCTACAGTGAACGTTGCGGTCTTGCCGAGATACGTTACGGTTAACGTAGCTTTGCCGTTTACGGTTTTAATGAGGTCGCCCGAAACTTCGTATCCGGTAATATTCTCATTTATCGAACCGTCGTTATAGTACGCCGTTACGGTAAGAGTACCGTTTTCAAGCACGTAATCCTTGGTGTTTGCCGTATAGAACTCCGCACCGGCATTTGCCGTATAGCTTGCCGTAATGCCGAGCAATTCTACAAGTACGGGATTATCGGGGTCAGGCTCTACCGGCGTATTGTTTACGTTGACGGTAAGGGTAGCCGTATTGCCCTGATAGGTCACGGTAAGGGTAGCCGTACCGCTTACTGCGGTCAGCAGGTTGCCGGTAAGATTGAAATCGGTAACTTCAACGGTTGCGCCGGACTTTAACGTTGCCTTAACCGTTATAAGATTTTTAAGGAAACCGACGTCGGTATTTACGTATACGGTAGGAACTTCTCCGTCGGTCCACTCCGCCGTAATCGACGTAACGGTATCTTCTTCAGCTTTTACGGCGAATTTTGTTTCAAAACCGTATACGCTGATAGTTGCAAATCCGTTTTCGTAGTTTACGAACGTGTATTCGGTTACGTTCTCTTCCTTGCTTCCGTCGCTGTAATTTACGGTTATATCAAGCGTGATACTGCCGTTTTCGAGCAGCTGTTTGAAATCGTCGGAAGAAGTTGTAGGATAAATAACAGTTCCGCCCGCTACCGTAGCCGCAACCTTGACGCTCGTAATAGATACGGGCTGTAAAGGCAGCTGCGCGTACGAAACGGTAAACGTATCGGTAAACGTTCTGTAAGTTACGATTATCGTGTTGTCTTTTGCCGCGTCTTTTTCAAGTCCGTAATCCTCGGCGGAAAGAACCGAAGTTGTACCGTCGTTATAGTTTACGGTGACGACAAGCATATCCTTGAGGTCTTCAAGAGCCGTGCTCTCGTAAACGTCGCGGTTCTGCGTGAATACAGCCGATATACCTGTTACGGTAACTTTTTCAGCGGTTACGTTAAGAATAGCCGTCTGACCGTTGTAGCTTACCTCTATTGTGTTGTTGCCTGCAATAAGCTTACCTGCGGTGAGCGAGTATTTGGTTATAATCTCGCCCGCTGCCGCGGTGTTATTGTTGTAGAACGCCTTAACGGTTATGTAGCCGCGCAGAGCTTCTATATCGGTGCCTGCGTAGAACGTAGGAAGCGATTCGGCAAGTTCTGCCGTGATGCTCGTAAGTATTACCGCGGTTTCAACTGTTACGTTAAATTTATCTTCCTTGCCGCCGTAGCTTACCGTAATTTCAGCAACGCCGTTTACGGGCGAAGCAAGGCTGCCGGTCAAGCCGTATTCGCCGGCTTCGAGTATTCTCTCGGTGCCGTCGTCGTACTTAGCGGTAACTACGAGCATATCTTTAAGGTCTAAGAGGTTGGTGCTCGTGTAAACCTTGTTGTAGCTCTGGTTGAAGTCTGCAACGATACCCGTAAGAGTTGCGGGAACCACGTTTACGGTGAACGAAGCTTCTTTGCCTTGGTAATGAACGGTTATATTAGTCGTGGGAGATTCAACGTTGAGCGTTCCGGTAAGCGTATAGTCGTTAACTACCGTGCCCTCGCCGCCGTTGACGTACGCCTTAACGGTGATGTAGCCGCGGAGCACTTCAATGCTCATCGAGGGATACAGCGTAATTATATCTTCCGCAACGTCTACTGTAATTCTGTCTATTACCACGGGTACAGCGGGCTCGTCGGGATTTTGCGCAGGGGTGGATTCCACATACACCTTAAATGCCGCGGTTTTGTCGCTGCCGATTGCCTTTACGGTTACGGTTGCGTAGCCGTTTTTGTCAAGCGAGGACAAATCGCCCGAAAGCGTGTAATCTTCGGTTGCCGAAATGCTGCCGTCGGTGTACCTAACCGTTACGACAAGCATATTTCTGAGAGCCGAAAGACCCGTTGTGGAGTAAACTTTTGCCGTCTGGTTGAAGTTTGCCGTAATTTCGTCCACCGTTATGCCGGTAACGTTTACGGAAATGTTTGCGGTTTTGCCGTTGTAGCTTACCGTTATTATGCTTACGGAGTCCTTAAGCTCGCCGGAAAGCGTATAGCCCGTTACAACCTCGTCTGCCGCGCCGCTGAAATGAGCGGTGACTTTGAGGTATCCGCGGAGCAAGTCAAGACTGCTTCCCGCATAAATTATGCCTTGCTGATTGAACTCCGCCGTAATTCCGGTAATAGCAACGGGAACGTCGGGATTATCGGGGTCGCCGGTAGAAGCCTTTTCTATACTTATCTCAAACGCCTGCGTTTTGCCGCCGTAAACAACCGTTACGGTTTCAAGGTCGCTTGCGTCGCGGGTTAACAGATACTCGTCTGCTTTAAGGGTAACTCTGTTGCCGTTATTGTAAACCGCAACTACGTCGAGCATAGGTTTAAGGTCGTCGAGCGGGGTTTCGGCATAAATCTTTGTACTGCCCTGCGTGAATATTACGGACAGCGATTCAAGCTCAACTTTGCCGACTGTTACCGCAACGGTATCGCTCATACCGCCGTAGGTTACGGTGAGATGCGAAACGCCCGCAACTATTTCGCCTTCGAGCGAATAGCCGGAAATCTGCTCTTCAACGCCGTTGCTGTACGCTACGGTAACGATAATGAGTCTTCTTATACTGTCGAGAGTATCGCCCTCGTAAACCTTGTCGTTTTCGGTCTGGTTCAGCTGAGCGGTTACGGATACAATTTTAACCGCTTCAACATATACCGCATACTCGCCTACAGTCGTATTATTATAGGTAAGCGTAAGCGTGCAGGTTTTGCCCGCTTCGAGTTTGCCGCTGAGAGTGAAGTTTTCAATAGCTTCGGTGCTGCCGTCGGTATAAACCGCGGTAACCTTAAACATTGATTTGAGGTCGCTGAGGTGCGTGCTCTCGTAAACTTTGCCGCTCTGTGCAAACTTAACGTCTATTCTGGAAATTTCTACTGCGAGTACCTTTACCGCTACGGTCGTGCTGATACCGTTATACGAAACGGTAAGCCAGCTCGTACCTGCCGAAAGCGTGCCCGAAAGCGTGTAATCGAGCGTTTCAGAGCTTGTTACTTCTCCGGTAATATTGTTGCGGTAGTTGACAGTAACAACTAAAACGTTTCTTACGTCGTCAAGCTTGCTCGTAGGATAGATAGCCGTTGTGCCCTTGACTTCGGCGTTAACCGAATCAATTACTACCTCTTCGTCGATTTTTACGGTGAACGTAGCCGTATGTCCCTGATAGGTTACTGTTACAACGTCCGTAATGTCGCCGGAAAGCTGGTAATCGGTTACAACAGCTGTAGAACCGTCGTTAAAGTGCGCGGTTACGGTAAGCAGCTGGCGCAAATCGTCCAGAGGCGTGGAAGCATAGATTTTTGTGCTGCCCTGTATAAACAGAACGGTTATCGCGCTGTCGGGAGCTTCGGGATTATCGGGGTCGGGTACGGGTTGGAGCGCAACCTCGCTTACAACTACCTCGAACGTAGCCGTTTTGCCGCTGTAGCTTACGGTAAGCACGGAAGTGCCGACGTTGAGGCTGCCTTGGATTACGTAGTTGTCAACTTCCTTGCTCTCTCCGTTGGACATATTTGCCGTTACGGTGAGGTAAGCGCGCAAATCGTCAATCGAAGTAGAGGTGTAAATCTTGTCTTCGCCCTGACTGAACACTGCATTTATACTGTTGAGCGATACAGGAATTATAGGCGGAGCGGGATTGTCGGGGTCGGTAAGTCCCGTTACAACCGATACGTTGAACGTTGCCTGCTTGGAGTTATCGATATTAAGTGTTACGGTCACTTCTGCAACGCCGTTTGTGAGTTGTGTAAGATCGCCAGAAAGCGTGTACTCGTGACTGTCAAGCACGCGGGTAGAGTTACCGCTGAGCGCCGCCGTAACGGTAAGCCCCGAACGGAGCTCGTCAAGCGAGGTATTTGCGTAAATATCGCCTACCTGCGAGAACTCTGCATAAATTGCAACTATGTTTGCGTCTTTAACGTCGATTGCAACCGACGCGGAAAGTCCGCCGTAAGTTACGGTTATAACCGAAGTACCCGCAACGAGTTCGCCGCTGATTTCATAATCGGAAACGTCGATAGATTCGCCGTTGGAAAGATATGCCGTTACGGTTATGATACCGCGTACGTCCTCGAGCTTGCTTGTGGTGTAAATGCTTGTTTTATTGTCTACAATCTTAGCTTCGAGGTTGGTAATGGATACGGGAACGTCGGTGGTCATTTCAACCGTTACGGTGAAGCTGTCTCTGAACTCATCATCGCCCTGCGTAACTACTACTGTTATTACGGATACCGCCGCGTTAAGCGTGCCCTCAAAAGTATATTCATCGGGCTCGAGTACTCTTTCAACGCCGTCGGAATAAGTTGCATATACGGTAAGCGTGCTGAGGTCTTTAAGCGGCGTGTTGCCGTAAACCTTGCCGTCCTGTACAAAGCTTGCTCTGATGCCGGTAATTTCAAGCTTTTCAACGTCGAGAACATCTACGGTAAGAACTTCGCTTGTCTTTTCGCCGTTTGCGGAAACAACCTTAAACGAGAGCTCACCCTCGGTAAACGTTGCGGGAAGCATTGAGCCGTCCGCAGCTTTTATTACGTAGTCTTCAACTACTTCGGTTGTGCCGTTGCTGTACGTAAGCGTTACGGTAAGAAGAGCTCTTAAATCTTCAGCCGTGCCGCCGACGTATACGTGTTTACTGCCGTCAAGCTCAACGCTAATACCTTTAAGAGTCAAAGGCTCCGAAGGCTTAGCCGTAATACCGGTCTGGAGATTTGCCGTTAAATCGTTTACGTAAATTGTTACCGCGAGCTTGCCGTCCGCAACGTTCAATACGAGCGCGTATTCACCGTCGCCGAGCTTTCTCTCGGTACCGTTGGACATATACGCCGTAACTTCGATATAATTTTTAAGTTCGTCCGCGGTTACGGTTGCATAGAATTCTGCGGGCGCGCTGTCCGACCATTTTGCCGAAATACCCACTACGTTTTCAACTTCGGGAGTTTCGCCGGGTTTCCCGGAATCGGGCTGAGCAATTTTCAGCTCAAATTCGCCAGTTTCGCCCATAAACGTTACGGTAAGCTTATCGCCGCTTAACGCAAGTTCATAGCCATTGACAACTTTGGTATGAGTGCCGACTTTTACGTTATTTTTATATGCGTCGTAAACAGCCTTTACTTCGAGAGTGATATAACCCTCTGAAATATAGTGTTCAACCGCAGCCAAAGTAGCGCCTGCGCCGAGTTCAACCGTCTGCGTACCCGTTACGGTAATACCCGTAAGCTCTACTCTGTCAACCTCTTCGGGTGAAGGATTAGGATTATCGGGAGTAGGGTCTACCGTAATTTGTGTAGGAACGAGAGCGTAGAATTCAGCACTTCCGCCGTTATAAGTAACCGTAATTTGTACAAGACTGCCGTTATCTACCGTGGACGGCGTGCCAACTGTTATAATTGCGGTTGCCGTAACGTCCTCGGAAGAGCCGTCGTCGTAATGAGCGGTTACCTTAGTTATGGATTTAATATAAGTATCCAAATCCCCGTCGCTGTACTTGGTACTATCAATAAGGAGAGGATTATTTGCCGTGCCTGCAACGTTTAAAGTGATACCCGTAAACTCTTTGGTTGCATAGGTGCCGTTAACGGTGCCTGTATTTCCGTCGTAATTTACCGTTACAGTAAATTCTCCGTCTGCCGCCGCTGCTACGCTGTAAGTGTAGTCCTCTACTTCCACCTCGTCGCCGCTGTTGTAAACAACGGATACGGTGAGGTAATTTTTAAGTACTTCCTTACTGTCGGTAGCGTAGAACTTGTAACCATCTTTAAGTACAACGTTAACGCTTGCTATTTCAAGGGGTTTATCGGTACCGTCGTCGTCGGTATATTCCGTAGTAACGGTAACGGTGAAGGTTGTAATAGCGCCGCCGTAGCTTACAGTTACCGTATTGCCGCCGTCCTTGAACGAACCGCTGAGCACGTAGCCTTCAACGTTGGTTTCGGTATTGCCGTTGCTAAGAGTTGCATTTACGGTAAGAGTACCCGCTTTAAGCACGTCGTTTACAGGGCTGTCGGGATAAATCTTAACAGCAGTGCCCTGTACGTAATTTGCAGTTATGCTTGTAACGGTTATAGGTTCGCCGGGAACAGTAAGCACTTCAACGGTGAGATTGCACGTGTATTCAACGCCGTCCAACGTGTAGGTAATAACAACCGTATAAACGGTATCTTTTTCAAATACCGACGCGTCGGTCAAGCCTGCGCAGGTAAACGTAAGATTGTCTTTTATTATAGAGCGCGTGCCGTCGTTATTTACAGCATATACGATTACGCGGTCTTTGATATTTCCGAGAGTTGTGCCGAAGCTTACCTTTATGGAATCGTTATCGGTTGCAATGCTGCCGTTGAACTTAACCTCTTCCACGGTAACTTCAAACGTTGCCGTTTTGCCGGAGAAGTTAACGGTGATTGTATTTTTGCCCTGCGCCAAAGTACCTGTCAGCGTGTATTTGTCCGCTGCAAGCTGTATAGGCTCTTCGGTTCCGTAAGTTATCGATACCGTAAGATGTTCTTTAAGGTCGTCTAAGTTATAGCTGCCGGGCGCGGAGGTGTAAATAACCGTACCGTCGTAATTTGCAGTGAACGCGGTTACCGCCTGCGAGCTCGTAATAACAGTTACGGTTAAGCTCGTTGTTGCGCCGAGGTAGTAAACGGTAACGCTCGTCTGACCGTTTGCGGTGTTAGCAAGGTTGCCGATAAGCTGATACTCGTCTGCCGCAAGAGCTCTGCTCGTACCGTCGGTATAGTAAGCCCAGACTTCAAGCCCTTCTTTTACCCTGTCTACATCGTATGCGGGATAAAGCGTTACGGGAGTGTAATTAACTACCGCGATATGGTCGAGCACCTGAGGCGTGGAATCCTGCATTTCAACTTTTACCTTGAAAGGCACGGGCTCGAGTCCGCCGTACTGTACGTACATAGTAGCGTAGCCGTTTACGGTTACGTCAAGAGAGCCGGTAATGCTGTAATCCGTAACTACTTTATAGGTCTTGTCGCTGTAGTATGCGGTTACGGTTAAGAGCTTGGAAAGGCTTGCAGGCGCCGTGGACGCATAAACCTTTGTATAGCCCTGATTGAAGTTAGCTGTAATGCCCGTGAGCGCAGCTTCGCTTACGCGAACCTCTACGGAAGCGACAAAGCCGTTGTAAGTTACCTTTATACTGCTTATCTTGCCTGCTTCGAGTACGCCCGAAAGCTCGTAATTCTCCAATGGCGAACTTGTTCCGTCGGTGTATTTTGCATAAACTTCGATAAAGCTTCTTAATTCGTCAAGACTGCTCGTTGCATACAGAGTGTAATCAACTTCCTGACCGTTGTTTTTAGCTATGGAAGCCTCTATACCGCTGAGAAGTACGGGCAGCTTATCGCCGGGATTTTCGGGGTCGGGCTGCGTTTCAACCTGAACCTTGAACGTTGTCGTAAATCCTTTATAAGTCACGGTTATAGTAGCCATACCGTTTTTATCGATATCGCTTAAATTGCCGGAGAGCGAATACTCGGTTACCTCCGCCGATTTTCCGTCTGCATACGTTGCGGTTACGGTGAGGTTTGACTTTAACTCGTCGAGAGGAGTATTGCCGTATACGTTTGTTTTCTTTGCGTAATTTGCGGATATGCCGGTTACTTCAAGCTCGGACACGCTTACTTTAAACGTAGCGCTCTTGCCGTTGTAAGTTACCGTGATAACCGAAACGCCCACTTTAAGCTCGCCTGTAAGCGTGTAAGTGTAAACTCTTTCGCTTGCGGGGTTGCCGTCGTCGCCGTTATAGTTATAGGTTGCGGTTACGGTGAGGTTGGGTTTTAAGTCCTCGATATCCGAAGTTACGTAAACCGCGCCCGTCTGCTCGTATTCCGCCGTAATGTTGACAATTTCAATCGCCGTGTCGGGGTAGCCGGGCAGCGTGGAAACGAATACCCGGAACGTTGTTTCAGGGATGTAGGGGTCAACGTTATACTTAACCTTTATGGTTGCAAAGCCGTTTTCGAGCTTAGTCAAATCGCCTTCAAGAGAGAGCGAATAGGAATTGCTGTCGAGAACCTTTGTCGTATTGTTGTTGTAATATGCGGTTACAACAAGCGACGAACGGAGGTCATCAAGAGGAGTATTGCCGTACACAACGTCGGTAGGCGTGTACTGTGCGGAAATACTTACAACTCTTACAGCCTGAACCTCTACCGTTACGTACGTGCTCTTGCCGCCGTAGTTTACGGTTACAGTGCAGGTGCCTACCGTAAGCGTTCCCGAAAGAGTATAGTCGGAAACTATATCCGTAGTGCCGTCGTTGCGCTTAACTTCAACTTCGAGCTTGCCCTTTAAGCTGTCAAGACTGTCGCCTTCGTAAACGACTCCCGCGCCGTCAATAAGCTTTGCCGTGAGAGAAACTATCTCAACAACGATGGGTTCGTCTGAGAAATCAACGTCGATTATAACCGTCTGGGTAAATACTTTACCTTCTACCGTATAAGTAACGGTAAGCATAGAATGCTCGTTGGTAAGTTCGCCGGTAAGAGTATAACCGTCAGCAGCGAGCGCTTCGCCGCGCGTGCCGTCGTTGTATACAGGGATAACCGTAATTAACTTTTTAACGTCGTCCAGAGGAGTATTGCCGTAAATCTTATCGTTCGCGGTCTGGTTATTTGTAACTTCGATTCCGCTTACTACGCGCGCAATTACTACTACGTCAACCGTTTTGTCGTCGCCGACGTAGGATACCGTAAACGTTACGGTGCCGGACTTAAGCGTGCCGTCCTCTTTTAAGTATCCGTCCGCGGTAAGAATATAATCTGTGATAGCTTTAGTGTACGTAACGTCGGTGCCGTCCACCCTTAACGTTGCGATAACGCTGAGCGCGCCGCTCGCTTTAACGTCGTCAAGAGTGTAGCTGTCGTAGATAGCTACCGAGCCTACGTAGCTGACCGAAATGCTCTCTACCTTAGCAGGCAAATCTTCGGTTACCTTGTCAACCGTTACGGTTATAGAAACGTAAACGTTTTCGTTTCCGTTATATGTTACAAGGATTGTATTGTTGCCTACCGTAAGGCTTGTTGCACCGCCGGCAATTGAAAGAGTATAATCTTCCGTTACCTCTTCTTCGCCGTTGTTAAAGTAAAGCTTAACGGTGAGTAACGCCTTAATCTGTTCGAGAGTTGTGTTTGCAGGCAGAGTAATATAAGTTTTACCGTCTGCAAATACGGCGGTTATACCGTATTTTGTAGGATTATCGGGGTCGGGGTTGTGGTTGGGATTATCGGGGTCGGTCTCAGGAGGAACTACCGCCTTATCGGTAATTGTAGGAGTAACCGTCGCTATTTTGCCGTTGTGCGAAACAACAACGCCGTCTTTCAAAGTTGTTCCTGCAAGCTCTAAGGTATAGTCTGCTTCGTCAACCGCCTCCAAAGTATGTGCGGCAGGCGTTCCGTCGTTGAAATTATACGTATATGCGCCGTAAACGCTCAACGTACCGTTTGACTTGAATTTATCAAGACCGTCGATTTCATACAACGCGCCTTTCTGGTCGTAATGAACCTTGATAGAGTCAAGAGTTATACTCTCGACTTTGCTCATATCTATTTCGGTATCGCCGCCGGGCGTAGGCGTGGGATTTGAAGGGTCACCGTCGCCGGGAACAGTTATCGTGCCGCTATTGTCGATTACGTTAACCGTGAAATTAGCCGTCTTACCATTGTATTCTACAGTAAATACGTAATTTCCGGCTTCAGCAAAACCGCTTTCATAGCCCTCTTTGTCGCAGGTTAATGTGTAATTGCCTGCTGTGATAACCTGTTCAGTACCGTCGCTTAACAGTGCGGTAACAACAAGATTATCAAGAACCGTATTGTTTGCAGCGCCTTTAAGTACTTTAACGGTGGAAAGGTTAACTTTGATATTGCTTACAATTGCGTTTGCAATAATTACGTCAACGGTCGTTGTTTTGTTGAGCGCGTTTACGGTTAAAGTATTTACTCCCGCGATTATATTTGCGTCTGCAATCGTAAAATCGTCAGCCGCTACGGATACCGTTTTAACTGTACTTCCGTCGTGCTTATAAACCGCGTTTACCGTGATATGCTCTTTGATTTCGTCGAGAGTTGCGTTAGCGTAAAGCGTTGCGCCGTCGAACGTTGCCTCAAGCTCGAACTCTTCGGCAGGTACTTCACCGCCGCCGTCGGGCAATTCCACCGTGGTTTTAACGTCTACAGTGAACGTTGCGGTCTTGCCGAGATACGTTACGGTTAACGTAGCTTTGCCGCCAACAGGGTTGGTGAGGTCGCCGTCTACCGTGTAGAGAGTTGCCTCGACAGCAGCCTCCGAACCGTCGTTATAGTACGCCGTTACAGTAAGAGTACCGTTTTCAAGCACGTACTCTTTGGTGTTTGCCGTATAGAACTCCGCACCGGTATTTGCAGTATAGCTTGCGGAGATTGAATTGAGCTCCTTGCCTATGGGGTTGGAAGGGTCGGTGGGAACGGTTGCAAGGTTGAACTCAGCCGTTGTGCAGCTCTTGCCCTCGTAAGTTACGGTTATAGTGGCTTTTTTGGAATTGAGCTCGTTAACCTTAATTTCAGCCTTGAAATCCGCGTCCGGCGTAAGAACTACGGGAGTGCGTCCGTCCACATACGAAACGGTAACAATAAGCTGTTGCTTTAACACCGCTTCGGGGGTGTTAATGAATATCTGCGCACCGTCTTTGATTTCTGCGGTAATAGAAAGTACCGCAGCGTCTTCAACGGTGATATTAAAGCTTGCCGTTTTGCCGTTATAGTATACGTTGAGAGTATACTCGCCTGCCGTAGCAAACTTACCGTCTTCGCCGATTTCGTCGCAGGTTACGGTATAACCTTTTACGTCGCTGTTGGTACCGTCGCTGAACTGAGCGTTTACGGTAATATCATCACCGATATTTACAAGCAGCTGCTCAAGAGAGATACCTGTGTAAATTTTAGTTGTACCCTGCGCATAGCTTGCCGAAATACCCGTAAGAGTTACGGGAACTTCGGGATTTTCGGGATTTGCATAAATAGCAACCTGGAGATTGCATTTTACGTCCTTATCGGAAACGAGCGCAACGGTAAGCGTTGCCTTTCCGTCCGTAACGGTTGCAAGGCTGCCGGAAAGAGTATACTCGTCGGCTTCAAGCACGTGCTCGTTGCCCCTGCTGTCGGTCATAGTTACGGTTATAAGCGACTTAATATCGTTTACAGGCGTATTTGCATAAACGGTAGGCTGAGGGTCGTCGGTAAACACTGCCGTAACACTCTGAGCGGTTACAACTGTTACGTTGAACGAGTAAACAGCGGATTTACCGAGATATGTAAGAGTTATGGAAGCTCTGCCGCCGACTATTTCGGACATTTCGCTGAGTGTGCAGCTTTCAATTGCAACGTTCTCTGTTGTGCCGTCCGTGAAATGCGCAACTACGTTGAGCGCGCTTGCAGCCACTATCTCTTCAACGGTCATATCGCTGTAAATAGTAGCCGTAGCAGTAGGCTGTACTGTCAGATAATCGAGTACTTTGGGCTGGTTAACTATTTCAACCTTAACGGCGAACGTTGCTTGCGCACTGCCGTACTTAGCCGAAGTATACTTAACGGTTACGGTTGCATAGCCGTCCGTCGTTTCGGAAAGGTCGCCGTCAAGAACGTACTCGTTAGCGGCAACTTCAAACGACGTGCCGTCCGCAAGATTTGCCTTAACGGTAAGCATAGATTTGAGCTCGCTGAGCGGGGTAGCCGCATAAATCTTGTTGTAGCCCTGTTCAAAACTTACGGTAAGCTCGTTGCCCTGTGCAAGTCCTACCTCCGAAACAGTTACAAAGAAGTAATCAGTCTTGCCCTGATAAGTTACGGTAATTCTCGGCGTTCCTACCGAAAGAGTACCCGAAAGTGTGTATTCCGTAACCTGCGTGCCCTCGCTGCCTGCGGGCTCGTTGCTGAGGTGGGCATATACTTTAAGATTACCGCGCAGCGTTTCTATGTTGGTCGAAGGGTAAACAGCTTCGCTGCCGGGGGTGTAAACCGCCGTGATTCCGACAAGCGTTACAGGCGTTTCTTCGGAAACTTCAACGTTTACGGATACAGTCTTGGAACCGCTTACGCCGACTTCGTCGCTCGTTACGGTAACGGTCATAGAACCGATTGCATTCGAGAAATCGTGCGCGGTTATTTCGTATTCGTTTTCTTCAAGAACGCGGGTCGTGCCGTTGTTATATCTTACGGTTATTGTAAATAAGTGTTTTAAGGTGTTTACGTCGGTATTAGCGTAAATCTTTGTTACGCCCTGCGAGAACGCTATATCGCCGTCGGTTATGGCAAGAGCCGCAACCTTGAGCACGCTGACGTTGAGTTTTTGAGTTGCTTCAACTCCGTTGTAGCTTACGGGGAAGCTGTAATCGCCTGCAACCAACGCGCCGTCTTTAAGAGCTGCGCCGTAATCGACTGTAAAGCCCTCTACCGTTTCGGTCTTTTCATATTCGCCTGTTACGGCTTCGGTTGCACCGTCGGGAGTATACGTATAGGAATATTTATAAGTAGCCGAAACTACAAGATTATCGTAAATCTCGGATACGTCTTCGCCCTCGAAAACGGAAATGCTTTCTTTAAGAGTATAAGTAACTTCTTTAAGAACAACGCCGGTTACGGTAACGGGCTTATCGTCGTTAACGCCGGGAATTGTTATCTCTTTGGGGATGCTTACGTGGAATACCTTAATCAACGCACTGTTATCTAAGTTTTTAACCCGAATTTCAAATACATCCGCAAGTATCAATACTCCGCCCTCGTTAGAAGGGTCGGGATCGCATATTATTTCATATCTGTTATCCGTACCGTAAGTCCAGGTTTTTTCCGTGCCGTCGGTATAAAGTTCGGTAACAACAATCCAGCTTCTTAAAGTTTCAAACGTAGTACCGGATGCAAGTATAAGAGGATTATCTTCGGTTCCGCCGAGGTTAAGGCTGAAATCCTCCACAACGTTAGCCGTTACTTCAACTTCAACGGTAGCTTCAAGTCCCTCGTAAAAAACGGTTATTTGCATACCGTCGGTGAGAACGGTTTCATCGCTTTCGCTGAGCGTATAATCGTCCGCGCCGAGCACAAGGAAAGTACCGTCCACGTAAATTGCAGTTACGGTAAGGTGTTCTTTTAAGTCTTTAACTGTGTTATAGTCGTAAAGCGTTTCGCCGTCAAGATCAGCGGTAACGGACAAAAGCGTTACGGGTTTGTCGGGATTATCAGGGTCGGGAGTTGAGTTTTCGGTTACCGTTACGGTAAACGTTTCGCTAAATCCGCAATACGATACCGTGAAAGTATATGTACCCGCTTTACCGAATTTATCGGTTACAGCGTTACCTTCCTCGTCCGTGCAGGTAAGCGTATAAGCCTGCGAACGGAGAGCTTCGCTCGTACCGTTGGAGAGATACGCGGTTACGGTAAGGTTGCCCGCGGTATAAATGTAGTCAAGCGAATGCGCGGGATAGATGTTGAAACGCTGCTCGTAATTTACGGTAAGCTCCGTTACTGTTACGGGATCGCCCGGCTCAACGGAAGAACTTTCGAGAACTACTTCAAAAGTAGCTGTTTTGCCCTGGTAAGTTACGGTTACAGACTGGCTCTTGGATAAATCGCCGGAAAGCGAATAATCGGTTACAACTTCCTTGGAACCGTCCTTATAGAATGCGGTTACGGTCAGTCCGTTTTTCAAATCGAGGAGCGGTGTATTTACAAACACCTTGCCGGGCTGCTTGTAGGTAGCCTGGATATAATCCACCTCGCGTGCGGATACGTTAGCCATAAACGCTGCCGTGCGGTTGTTGTAAGTTACAGTAATCTGTGATTTGCCTACGCTGAGCGTACCCGAAAGGCTGTAAGCGTTTGTTACCTCCTGGGAGCCGTCGCTGCGCACTACCGTTACGGTTATATACGCCCTTAACTGGTCAAGAGTAGTGTTAGGATAAATTTTAATGCTCGAATCGGTATCCTGGGCAAAATCGACTTTAAGATTGGTTATCGTAAGAGGATTTGCGGGGTCGCCGGGATTTGTTCCGGGCGTAGATTCGACTTTAACTTTAAATTCAGACTTGAAATTGTCGTAATTAACGGTAATCGTAGCATATCCGTCAGAGTCAAGCTGAGCGAGATATCCGGTAAGCGTATATCTGTCAGCGGAAACAGTTTCGGTAGTACCGTCCGTATAAATTACCGTTACTACAAGCGAGTCTTTAAGGCTTTCTACGGAGGACGTAGCGTAAACCTTTACGTTCTGGGTATAAACCGCCGAAACGCTTGCAATATCAACAGATTTTACGTCTACGCTGAACGTAGCCGATTTTCCGCCGTAGTGGACGGTAAGGCGCGAAGTGCCTATTTCGATTGCGCCGGTTATCGTATAATCGGTAATAACCTCCGAAACGTTGTCGCTACGGAGCGCAGTTACCTTTATAACGCCCTTAACGTCCTCGTAGGTGCTGGACGGGTATAAATTATAAGGTACGGGGTTGCCTGCCGCGTCGGTTGCAATTTCAGCCGTAAGGCTTACTATCGACACGGGCAGAGGTTCGGGGTTGGGCTCTTCGGGCGTAGGAGCAGGCGTATACATTTCAATTTTAACTTCTACTTCTACGGGGTCAAGCGAACCGTACGTTACTGTTACGGTAGCGTAACCGTTGTGAACGTCTGACAAATCTCCGGTTGCGGTGCTGAGAATGTAATCGGTAACCGTAGCGGAGGAGCCGTCGTTGTTTACCACGTTAACCGTAATGAATTTTTTGAGATCGGATAAAGGCGTGGAAGAATAAACCTTGGAATATCCCTGGTTAATTGTAGCGCTTATGCTTGCAGGAGCAACCGCCGTTACAAAAACTTCAAAAGTTGTTGTTTTACCGTTGTAAGTTACCGTAATAACCGAAGTTCCGGCAACGAGCTCGCCCGAAAGCGTATAATCGGTAATTATAGTTCCCTTATCACCCGCCGCGTCAGTACTGAAATGCGCGCGAACGGTTATTAAACCTTTCAGGCTTTCAAGAGAGGTTCCGGGATAAATAACTTTTTCAGGGTTGACGGGGTTTGTTTCGTCAACCGAAATGCCCGTAAGAACAACGGGTTTGGGATTTTCGGGATCGCCGTCGGTTTCCACTTTAACCCTTATAGTGGAATAAATATCGGCGTCATAATTATAAGTTATGCTGAGCGTAGCGTAACCGTTTTCGAGTTTGGATAAAGAGCCCGAAATTTTATACTCGTTTGTCTGTGCGCTCGTTCCGTCTGCATAATTCAACGTTACGACGAGTAAATTTCTTAAATCGTCGAGCGGAGTCGAGGTATAAATCTTTGTTCCGCCCTGGTTGAAAGTAGCAACAAGCCCGGTAAGGCTCGCGTCGCTTACCGTTACCTTGAAAGATGCGGTTTTGCCGTTGTAATAAACGGTTATAAGGCTTGTGCCCACCGTAAGCTCGCCAGAAAGCTTATAATCGGTAACAACCGTTTCCTCGGTTTTCTTTTCGTCTGAACCGGGATACGTATATTCCGTGGTTGCGCGTACGGTTAAAATACCCGCAAGCTCTTCTATGGGCGTAGTCGTGTATATTTTCTTGGAACCCTGGTTAACCTCCGCAGATATGCTTACAAGCTTAACTATTACGGGCTTGCCGGGATTTGAGGGGTCTACAGCCGTTTCAACCGTTACTTCAAAAGTCGCGGTTGCGCCGTTATAATGTACAGTTATGGTATTGCTTATACTGTCAAGCGTACCGGTAAGCTGATAATCTTCCGCGCTTACTTCGTAAGTGCTGCCGTCGTTGTTTACGGCAACAACGGAAAGCATACCCTTAAGGTCGTCAAGGGGCGTAACGCCGTAAATGTTGCCGCTCTTAATAAAGCCTACGTTGATGTGGTCGAACTTGACCTCTGTTACCGTAACTTCAAACGCCTGGCTTAATCCGCCGTAATTAACGGTGAGCCAGCTCTGTCCTTTGTTGAGCGTACCGGAAATGGTATATCCGGTGACAATATTTGTGGTACCGTCGCTGTTTACGGCTATAACCGTAAGATAGTTTCTGAGATCGTCAAGCGTATTCGAGGTATAAATTACCGTGGGATTGCTTGCGTCGCCGCTTGCAAAAGTAACCTCGAGTCTTAAAAGCGTAACCTCCTGGTCGCCGGTGGTCGTAACGGCAATATGGATATACTCGCGGTAAGTTTCGCCGTGCTCGATATAAGATATGGTTATAGTAGCCTGCTTATCGGCATTGACGCTGCTGAAAGTTCCGCCTATACCGTATTCGTCGCGACCAAGCGTCTTTTGGGTGCCGTCGTTATAATGTACGGTTACAGTCAAATAATTTCTAAGCAGTTCCGGCGAGGTATTGCCGTAAATTTTAATGCCCGCCTGCTGCATATCGTTCAGACCGGAAACCTCTAACCTGGAAACTTTCTTCTCCTCTACAGCTACGAACATCGTAAACGAAGCTTCTTTGTAGAATACGGTTATTTCCGTACCGATTTCGCCGTTAGGCATAAGCTTGGGATTTGCAATATCGCCGTTAACGGTAAAATCCTGAACGTCGTTTACGTAGTAGTCGTCATAGCCCTCGGCTGCGTAAACGGCATTTACAATAAATTTGTTTTTAACGTCGTCAAGACTGTCCCACGCGTGAATTACCGCGCCCTCTTTGAGGTTTACAACCAGTCTGTCGAGCTTGAACTCAACGCCGGGATGTTCGGGGTCGGTCGCAGTTGAATTGCCCTTAACCGTTACATTGAAAGAAGCGGTAAGCGAGCTGTCCTGCGAGTGAGTGACGGTTATCGTATAAACGCCGTCTTTTACAAAAGAAGTAGCAGCTCCGCCGTCGGAATCGGTAACGGACAAAGTATAACAGGGGTCGCCTGTAACCGCGGGCGCGCTTAAAAGAACGCCCTCCGTTCCGTCCGAATAGGTAACGCGGACGTTTAACAACGCTTTGAGTCTGTTAATAGCGGCGTTGAATTTTTCGCCCTCCTCCGCTTCGAATACTTCAACGGAGTCCTTGTTCGCCACGTCAATTTTGACTGCTTTATATTCGGTAACGTTGATTGTAAGCGGAGTATAGCTTACGCCCTCGCTCTTCACAATCGAAACGGTATGCACGCCTGCGGGAAGCTTTGCTGTTTCGTCGGTTACGGTTAATCTGTCAAGTACTATAGTATAATCGGTAACTATAACCGTACGGTTCTGTGTGTAATATTTTGTTACGGTTATCGCATTTCTTAAATCGGCATAAGTAAGATTGCTGAAAAGCTCCGCGCCCTCGTTCAACTCAATGGTTATACCCGTAAGAGTTACCGGAGTTACGTTAACGCTGACGGTCGTACTTATTTCACCGTATGTAAGCGTAATGGTAGCGCGGTTGTCGCTGCCTAACCCGTCCGAGAACGAGCCGCTCAGCACGTAGTTTACTATCTCGTTTACAGTACCGTCGCTGAGCGTGGCGGTAACGGTCATTCTGCCCTTTTCACGCAGTACTTCTATTGAATCGCTCGAATAATAAGTATATCCTTCGGCAAGGGTTGCGCTGATACTTACAACGGATACAGGCTTAGACTGGGTTACGGAAACGTTTACGTTAACGGTACCCGATACGCCTTTATATATTATGGTAAGCGTACGCGAGCCGTCGTCGTGCTCCACCCCCTCGGGCTTTGCAAGCGTACCCTTAATTTCGTAGTCGGTAACAACTTCGGGAGTGCCGTCGCTGTAATACGCGGTAACGGTCATAAACTGCCTGATGTCTTCAACAGGCGTGGTGGAATAGAATTTAGGAGCGTTAGCATTGATTGTAGCCGTAACTCTCGTAACCGATACGTCGGTAACTTTTACGGAAATCGTGCACGTTGCGCCGCCGTAATTAACGGTAATGTACGACGTACCCGCAACGAGCTTGCCCGAAAGCGTATACGCGTCATCCTCGAGCACTTCCTCAACGCCGTTGGAAAGGTGCGCGGTTACGTTAAGATAGCCTTTAAGCGTATCAAGGCTGCTGGTAGTGTAAATTACGAAATTCTGCTGACCGCCGGCATAAGACGCGGTAATCGATTCCACGCTTACCGAAGAAGCGCCCATATAAACCTTGAATTTTGCCGTAAGTCCGTTGTAGTTTACCGTAACTTCCGCAAAACCGTTTTCTATTACGGATAAATCGCCGGTTAAGCTGTACTGGTCGGCGGGTATAGGATTGTCATAGTCCACTTCGCCGCTGTTGTACTCGGGATAAACCGAAAGCACGCTCTTTAAATCGTCAAGCGGGGTGGAAGCGTAATATTTATTGTCGCCCTGCGTAAATACGGGCTTGATACCGGTAACCTTGGACTGCGTAACGTTAACCGTAAATGTTGTGGATACGCCGTTATACGTTAAAGTAATTACCGAATTTCCGGCAACAAGCTTACCGGAAAGCGTATACGAAGCTTCGTATACCTGCTTTGTATTGCCGTCAGACGTTGTAACCATTACTTTTAAATACTGGTTTAAAACGCTGAGCGCATCGGAAGTATAAATAAGGTTGGCGCCCTGGTTAAAATTAGGCTCTATGTTTGTGATGACTATAGGTTTTACGGGGTCTTCGTCGCTGCCGGAGCCCGTGGACTGAACGTTAACCTTAAAGGTACACGTAATTTTAGGGTCGTGCACGTACGTAACAGTGACCGTTGCTGTATGGTCGCTGTCAATGTCAGACAAATCGCCGGAAAGTCTGTAATCCGAGTTATCAAGAATTGTAGCTCCGTCCACACCGTCCGTGGAATATGCGTGTACGGTAAGGTTTTCGCGCAGATCGTCGAGAGGAGTTGTCGAATACACGGTTACCGAATTGCCCGCGTACTGAGCGCTTATGCTCGTAACGCCGGCAGGCAATACCGTAATATATATATTTTTGCTGAAACCGTGGGAGGAAATGGTAAGTACGCAGTTACCTACTTTCAGAGTACCCGTAATGGTGTAGTCGTTGGTAGGGATGGGCGTTGAAGAGCCCTCCTCGTAATACCATACTTTAATATAACCTCTCAAATCTTCGAGATCTGTATTTGGATATACGGCGAGCGAGGCGCTTACGTCTACTATAAGTCCGTCTGAAACCGCGCGCGGCGTATACGAATCCACATTCTGCCCGGTTCCGTATTCCGTTGTAGCCGAGGCAAGATTTGATAAATCGCCTTTACCCTTGACGCCGCCTATAGCAAAGGCAAACGAACAAGCCATCGTAAAAGAAAGCAGTCCGAGAGCTACAGCAACGCTCCCGCGCTTCTTCTTTGCGTTGGTTTCATTAACGATTTTTTTGGTTCTTTTATTCATAGTTTCTACTCCTAATTAGCATCTGCTTCGATGGTTGTCTATGATATGTTGTTATAACTTTTGTAAAAAAGGGCATAGTGAGAGAATGTGACACTACTATCCATTCATCATTATACACTCATAAAAATTAAATTTCAAGAACAAATCACCTGATTTTAAGAAAAAATAAAAAATTTTTTATGTAATATTTGTAAATTCTGTTAACAGCTGCTTTTTTACACAATTTTTACACGGTTTTAAATTAATTTTGCATAAAATTAAAAAATCCCGTTAAACGCATCTATCAGTCCGCGAAATACACGCCGGGACTTATAACATAATATATTTATTCAAAAATATTATAAATTCGTCAATCATTGCCCCAAACACAAAAAAAGAGCAGTTTAGAAACTGCTCTTTTATTA
>CAJUPX010000003.1 GCA_910588685.1 uncultured Christensenellaceae bacterium
AGATGATTATGTTGAGAGGGTAAAAAGATTAGTTCGTTAAATTTCAATTTATCTTTCTAATAAAGTTTAGCTAAAAGCACTCGAATAAAATGTTCGAGTGCTTTTTTCATAATCTGAAAACGTATCAATAAAATATTTGGGGGGTTCAATTCCCTATGATAAATGCGCTTTATGCGGAGCCGTTTAATTATTATTTCTTATTTTTAGCGTTTGCAAGCAAGTCTGCAATAGACGTGCCGGCTATACTGCCTTCGCTCCAGTTCGATATTTCGTCGTCCTCAACCTTTCTATGCGAGCGTCTTTTCTGAGGAGCTTCCTCGCCGTCTTCAGATTTGTTCTGGCGACTGCTGTGTCTTTCTTCCTCGGGGAGAAGCGCTTTTATCGACAGATTCATTTTTCTTGCATCTGTATCAATAGCAATAATCTGCGCGTCAACCTCGTCGCCTACGTTAAGACAGGTTGCTGGAGTTTCAATTCTCGTGTGGCTGATCTGGGATACGTGAACAAGTCCGTCTACGCCTTTTTCAACTTCAATGAATGCGCCGAACGGAACAATTCTTACTACCTTACCGTGGATAACGTCGCCAACATTGTACTTATCGCCGACCAAATCCCAAGGCCTGGGTTGAAGCTGTTTATAACCTATGGAAACTTTCTTGTTCTCTCTGTCTATTTTAAGAACGACAAACTGGTATACTTTGCCGATTTCAAGCACATCGGTTACCGCGCTTACGCCTGTCCAGGATAAGTCGGATATATGAGCAAGACAGTCAAAACCGTTTACGGAAACAAACGCGCCGAAACCTGTAACTCTCTCAACCTTGCCTTCAACTATATCGTTTACTGCGATACTGTCAAAGAACGAATCTTCCTTAGCTGCTTTTGCCGCGTCGCGAGCATCGCGCTCTTCCTGCAAAATTACGCGCTGAGAAGCAATAATTTCTTTTCTGCCGGATTTTTTAATTTCAATCGCGCGCAGTCTTAAATTTTTACCGACGTATTTTTCAAGGTCCTTAACAAAACCGGGACGAATTTCTTTAGCGGGTACAAATACCGAGTAAGTTCCCAACTGGGCAGTCAACCCGCCCTTATTGAAGCCTGTGCAGGTAACGGTAAATTCTTTGCCGTCGCTTATTTCTGCGCTGAGTACTTCTTCCTGAGCAAGTATCTTAATCATTTTCTGCGAAAGTTTAAGATTAGGTTTAAGCTCCACTACTAATAACTCTATGGAATCGCCTATTTTTCCGGCGTAATCCGCTGCGTTGTAAACTTCGCAATCGAGTTCGTCTTTACTCAAAGCTACCTCTTTTTTGGAAAAAGGTAATAAAATCTGTAAACCTTCTTCGGTTGCCTGAGAAATCGTAGCCTGTACAAGCTGACCTTTTTTAAACTTCGATTCGTTGTCGATTTTAGCAAGAACGTCGTCCATTTCGTTCACTGCTTTTACTTCTGTGTTTTCTGCCATCTTTAAGAGAACCTCCCGGGGTTGAGCATTCGGGGTAGACGCCCCCGAAACAATACCTACACTTTTGAAATTTTTTAATTTGGAGTAATCCAAGTCGCCGGCATTAGCAAGTCTGAAAACGTTTTTGCAATTTCTTGCGGCTATTTCGTAAAGTTTACCGGTATTGCTGCTGTTCAGTCCGCCGATAACCAAGATAGCTTCAAGACTTTTTGACAGTTTTTCAACTTCCTCCTGCCTTTCTATGGTAGTATAACAAATTGTCTTAAAAACATCAACTGTTTTTTCACAAACTTTTTTAATATTTTTTATAATTTTTTCAAATTTTTCTAACGAAAAGGTAGTTTGGCATACTACGCACAGATTTTTTTGACGCAATTCGTTTAAATCGTCGTTTTCACTGCCGATTATTGTAGCCGTACCGTTACACCACCCTAACAATCCCTCTACTTCGGGATGTGTTTTTTCGCCGATTATAACGATATGTTTGCCTGATAAAAACTGTTCTTTAACTATTTTCTGCGTACGCTGCACAAATCTGCACGTACAGTCGATAACTTCTATATTTTTTTCTTTACAAATTCCGTAAAAACTCTCCGGAACGCCGTGCGAACGGAATATTACTCTTGCTCCGTCCGGTATTTCACTAAGACTTTCTACAACTTTTAACCCGTTCTTTTTTATGTCGCTCACAACGTCGGCGTTATGAATTATTTCACCGAGCACATAATTATTGCCGCCGCTCATAGACCGCGCAGTATCCACCGCATTTTTTACACCTACGCAAAAGCCGCTGTTTTTTGCTAAAACTATTTTCATTATTATAAAATTATTTTCTCTTTTTCTTATCGGCGAGTATTTCTTTAAGTTCTAAATACATATCTTCGAGTTTTTTTCTTATAACTTCATCGGCAGCTGCAATATCTTCGTCGGTGAGCTTTTTATCGTAAAATTCCGACAATTCAAAAGGCTCGCCGTATAACACGTGAACTTTATGAAAAGCTCTCATTTTTTTAACCTGGACAAGCGGAAGTATTGGCGTTTTAGTTCGTATAGCTATTACCGAGGCGCCGCTTTTGAATGGTAAAAACATATCGTCGGTTTTGTTGCGCGTGCCCTCTGGAAAAAGCGATACGTGTTCGCCGCTTTTTAAATACTTCATCGCTGTCATAAGCGCTCTGACGTCGTTGCCGTCGCGGTTTATGGGAATGCACTCGCATTTTGCAGTAAACCACTTTGTAAAGCCTTTTACAAACAACTCTTTTTTTGCAAGATAATGAATAGGCTTGTGAGTACTTATAGCTACGGGGATTACGTCCATAATACTTAAATGATTTCCGATTATCAGATACGCACGGTCGTCAAAATACCGTGCCGCCCCGTATTTTTTTACAGGATAAAGTATTCTCAACGGAAAATTATAGAGCCTGTGCAGCCATCTGAAACATTTTTCGTGTTTAGTGAGCTTTTTCTTTTCTTTTTTTTGTTTATTCATCAGATTTTTTCCTGTATTTTATTTAAAATATACTCTACGGTTTGTTCGATATTCATATCGGAGTTATCAATCAAAATTGCGTCTGCAGCTTGTATAAGCGGCGCTGTTTTTCTTGTTCTATCCTGTTCGTCGCGTGCAATAATCTCTTTTAATACGCTTTCATACGCTTGATTAACGCCCTTTTGTTTAAGCTCCGCCGACCTTCGCTGTGCTCTGACCTCCGCTTTCGCTGTGAGGAAGAATTTAAATTCCGCGTTGGGAAGTACGTTTGAGCCAATATCCCTGCCGTCAAGTATGCAGGTATGCTCTTTTGCTATCTGTCTTTGCAATTCAACCATTTTACTGCGGACTTCCGGGTGCGCCGAAACGGTCGAAGCCGACATAGATATCTGCGGGGTACGTATTTTATCGGTAACGTCGATACCGTTGAGCAATGTGCGTTGGCAGCCGTTTTCATATTTTACTTCAATTTTTGCCGATTTTAACGCGTTGGATACCTCTGCGGCGTTTTGAATGTCTGCGTCGGCTTCAATGCACTTTAACGCGCACGCCCTGTACATCGCTCCCGTATCAAGACATAGAATATCAAGTTTTTCGGCAATTTTTTTGCAGACAGTGCTTTTTCCGCTGCCGGCAGGACCGTCTATTGCTATATTATATTTACCGGAGATATCTTTTCTCAACGCTTTTGCTCCCCTCAGATATACGTGCTTAGGGCTAAAATCTCCGTTGATAAGCAGCATTACGCGAATACATTTTTTCAACGCGCCGTCGATTTCAGGTTCGAGCGCGGAAAACAGTGCGCAGTTGCTGTACCCAGCTTCCCTTGCCGCCTTAGCAGGATAAAACGAATGTAAATCCGAAGTATTCGAAAACAAAATATAAATAATATCCGTCATCTTTACGGAATTTTGTTTAATTATTTCATCAAGAAGTTCTTTTACGCAACCTCTGATCTGTTCGGCACAGTCAATTTCAAAAGTAGTTGCTCCGCGTATCGCTTTCATAATCAGTCCTTTATGCTGTTGCCTGCGGCAAATCCTGTGGAAAACGCTATCTGCAGATTAAATCCACCCGTAAAAGCGTCCACATCCAGAACTTCGCCGCAAAAATACAGCCCTTTTATTAATTTACTTTCCATCGTTTTAGGATTAATTTCTTTAACGTCTACTCCGCCCGCGGTAATTATAGCTTCGGAAAAATCTCTCAAAGATTTTACTCTCATTTCAAAGTTTTTAATAACTGCAATGAGTCGCGCCCTATCTTCCTTTGTAACAGAATTAACTTTCTTTTCTGGTAAAATACCGCTTCTTTTAAGCATTTCGTCTATTATTGCAGCGGGTAAAAGCTCTTTAAGACAGTTTGAAATACTTTTATTTTTATATTGTTCAAAATCCCTTAAAATTCTTTTGTCAAGCTGTTCGGTTGAAAGAGCGGGCTTTAAATCCAAACTCAATATAACGTTATTCAAATCAAACCTGTTAATTAAGCTTGAAGCGGAAAGCGCTATCGGACCGGAAATACCGAAATGTGTAAACAGCATTTCTCCAAAAAATTCTCTTAAAAATTTCCCGCCGTTATAAATACTGAGTCTAACGTTTTTCAGCGATAGTCCCTGCATCTGTAAATAATAATTTCCAGAGATATTGAGTCCGCAAAGCCCTTGCTTCAAAGGCACGATATTATGACCGGCATATTCAGCAAATTTAAAGCCGTCGCCCGTAGAGCCTGTGGACGGATAGCTTATTCCGCCTGTACAAACAATAACCGCGTCGAAATTATAAGAACCTTTTTCTGTAATTATGCCAGACATAGTACTTTGCAAAATTGTCAAATTAACTACTTTTTCATTAAATTTAAACTTAACGCCTGAATTTTTACAATAATTTTCCAAACATCTTGTAACGTCGCTCGCTTTATCTGTTACAGGGAAATATCTTGCTCCTCTTTCAAGTTTTAAGTTAAGCCCTCCGTCCTTAAAAAAGCGGACACATTTTTCCGGTGAAAAATTATATATGCTGCTCGTTAAAAATTTTGAGTTTGAAACAACGTTTGCAAGAAATTCATCCGGCGCGCAGTCGTGTGTTACGTTGCATCGTCCTTTGCCTGTAAGATATATTTTTTTACCGCATTTCTCGTTTTTTTCAAATACGGTTACACTGTTGCCGTTGGCTGCCGCAGTATATGCCGCAACAAGTCCCGCCGCTCCCGCGCCGATTACCGCTATATTTCTCATTTTCATATAAAAGACATACGGCGAAGAAAAATTCAACGCCGTAATTTAAATTAAACAGGATAAATTTTATTGGGATTAGAAGCTAAATCACTGTCAACGCCTATATATTTAGCCTTTCTCCATTTAAAAAAGTTTGTTGCCACCTCAGGGAATAAAGCATATGAAAGTACGTCCTCTTCCTGGGTATAATATCCGTCGTCCGTAACTTTTTTGGTTAAAGTCTGCATTTCGTTTTCAATAAGGTCGGCAGGACGGCAGGTTATTATTTTTTCGTTGTCTTTGGTGCACATTTTTACAACTTCTTTATCTTTTTCACCTAAAACAGCTCCGTATTTGCCCAAAATTAAATCCTTGAACTGTGCGGTAATTGTTTTATACCTACCTAAAAGAACGTTCCAGACAGCCTGTGTGCCGACTATCTGGCTTGAAGGCGTTACTAGCGGAGGATAACCGCAATCCTTTCTAACCAAAGGTACTTCGGCAAGACATTCAGTGAGCTTTTCCTCTTTGCCTGCCTGTTTCAGCTGGTTCATAAGATTTGAAAGCATTCCTCCCGGCACCTGATACAAGAGAGTGTTTATATCCACACGCCTTACTTTCGGATTAAGGAAACCGTCTTTTTCAAGTCTTTGCGCAACATTGTTAAAATGAGTTACCGCGGGCAAAAGATGTTCAATCTCAATTCCTGTATCGTATTCAGTGCCTTTTAATGTAGCTAATAGAGGCTCCGTTGCCGGATTGGAAGTGCCGTTACCGAGCGGCGACAGCGCGCAGTCCACAATATCAACGCCTGCCTGTATAGCCATTAAATACACCATATCGCCTGTACCGGTAGTGTTATGAGTATGGAGATGTACTTTTGTTTCGGGTTTTAACTGTGCTTTAAGTTCTTTAACAAGCTCGTATGCGGTAAACGGCAATAAAAGGTTCGCCATATCCTTTATACAGATATTGTCGGCGCCCATTTCCTCAAACTGTTTAGCAAGTTTAACAAAGTAGTCTGTGGTGTGAACAGGGCTTGTTGTGTATGAAATTGCACATTCGCAAACGCATTTTCCGCCTGCACCGTATTTTTTTATTGCTTTAACTGAAGCTTCCAAATTTCTCGGATCGTTCAAAGCGTCGAAAAGTCTTATAACGCCTATGCCGTTTTCAATGGATTTTTCAATGAATTTTTCCACTACATCGTCGGCATAGTGTCTGTAACCGAGCAAATTCTGCCCTCTCAAAAGCATTTGAATAGGCGTCTTTTTTAAATATTTCTTTAATTTTCTCAATCTGTCCCAGGGATCTTCGTTTAAAAATCTCAGGCAGCTGTCAAATGTAGCTCCTCCCCAAGCTTCTAACGAATAATATCCGGCGTCGTCAAGTAACGCGAGCACCGGCTCCATTTCATCAAATTTCATACGCGTTGCGGCGTGCGATTGATGCGCGTCACGCAGTATTGTATCGGTAATTAAAACTTTTTTGTTTTCCATATTATACCTTATAATTTATAGTTTTAAGCGAAGCACGCAAGCAGTACGCCCGCTGCGATTGCCGAGCCGATAACGCCAGCCACGTTGGGCCCCATTGCGTGCATAAGTAAATGGTTTTGCGGGTCGTATTCCCTTCCCACGTCTTCCGAAATCCTGGCAGCCATAGGAACTGCCGAAACGCCTGCCGAACCGATAAGCGGGTTAATCTGACCTTTTGTAACCTTGCACATAATTTTAGCTACGAGCAGTCCGCCGATTGTGCCGAGAATAAAGGCAAATAGACCTATGCCGATAATTCCGAGGGTTTCCAACTGCAGGAACATTTCCCCCTTTGCCTTGCAACCTACTGAGATACCCAGGAAAATGGTTATGGTGTTCATAAGTCCGTTCTGCGCCTGCGTTGAAAGTCTGTCTACTACTCCCGATTCTTTAAAGAGATTGCCAAGCATTAGCATACCTAAAAGAGAAATTGAATCGGGCAATATTATACCCACAACCAAAGTTACGATTACAGGGAATAATATTTTTTCGAGCTTGCTTACCTGTCTTAAAGGCTTCATTTTAATTGCGCGTTCTTTTTTTGTGGTCAAAAGCCTCATTAAAGGCTTTTGAATAATAGGTATCAACGCCATATATGAATATGCTGCAATCGCTATTGCTGAAATAAGGTCGGGGGCAAGCTTTGAAGTAACCATAATTGCGGTAGGACCGTCCGCTCCTCCGATTATGGCAATCGCAGCAGCCGCTGCTGCGGAAAATCCTAAAAGCGAAGCGAGAATAAATGCAACAAATATTCCAAGCTGCGCGCCCGCGCCTATAAGCATACTCTTGGGGTTTGCAATAAGCGGTCCGAAGTCCGTCATTGCGCCTATTCCGAGGAATATAATCGGCGGATAAATAACTTTTTCAACGCCGTAATACATATACCAGAGAAGTCCGCGGTTATATACGTCGTCATAAGCGTGGCTGTCGGGAGGATATTCTCCCCAGAGCACCCTTTCCGCTCCCGGAATGTTGATAAGGAACATACCGAAGGCAATGGGCAAAAGCAGCATAGGCTCAAATTTTTTAACAATGGCAAGAAACATCAGAACGAACGATATTGCAAGCATTATATAATTTTTATAATCGCCTTGCATAAAGCCCATACTGTTAAATAAATCATTAAAAATCTCGCCAATGTTTACTTCAAGTAAACACATACTTCCTCCGTCAGCCTATAACGGCAAGTACCGCGTTAGTTTCCACATTTGCGCCTTTTGCGCAGTTTAACGTAACTTTTCCGTCGCAGGGCGCGGTTATTTCATTGTCCATTTTCATAGCTTCAAGCACTATTATCGGCTGGTCTTTTTTAACCGTTGTTCCGTCGGCAACTAAAATATTTTTTATAAGACCGGGGAAAGGCGATAACACTTTTTCCCCCGCAGCATTAACCGCAGACGTTTTAGGCGCCGACTTGGGTGCTTTGTTTAAGGGAGCCGAAATTGCAACACTTTCTGCGCTCTCCCCAACCTCTTCAACGCCTACCGAGTAATTCTTTCCATCAATAGTAACAATAAAATTACGCATAATTAAAACTTATATCCTCCTGATTCTCTTTACTTTAAAATCGCATTTAGATTTTTCGGCGGAATAATACGCCATTACTGCGGCTATAATTGCCGCTTTTACTTCGTCGGGAACTTCTCCGTTGTCGCTGTCTGACATCTCCGAAATTGTTTCCGACTGTTTTTTTCTGCCTTTCTTTTTAGTTAAAAATGCCAGATTGTCGGTTTTCTGCATAATAATTCCGATTAATTTAATTATTAAAATAATTAAAATTATACCGATAAATATCAAAGCAAATCCGATTAACGCGTAAATACACGCTTCGCCGAAAGAAAGGCTGCCCTCCTGATTGATAAGCGACGATAAACAATTTATCATTTTATCCTCACTTTAACAGCATCTGTAACGACGCTATAAGATACTGTTTAATAAATTCCGGTTCAATAATGTTGTCGATATATCCGCCTCTTGCCGCATTGACGGGGTCTGAATTTTCTTCGGAATATTTTTCTGCAAGTTTTGATATGTCAATTTTCTTTTTGCCGGCGAACTCAATTTCGGCGCCCTGCACACTGTCAAACAGCGCAATTTTTGCGTTAGCGAATGCGTAAGAGTAATCGTAACCCATAGATTTAGCTGCAAAAACCGTATAGCCGAGCCCGATTGCCTTACCGTAAACCACGGATATTTTAGCGGCGTCAATACAGTCGAGAATAGAAACATATTCGCCGATTTCTTTAATTACAATACTGTTGTTGGTCTGTTCGTCAGCTCTGATCCCAAGCGTATTGACGAACGTAATATACGGCAATTCGTAACAGCTTACAAATTCGGCAAAATCCTTTATCTTTCTTACGTTATGCGCGTTGAGCTCAACTGCATTTCCGTTGAAAAGCGTTGCCGCTACGGCTATTCCTCCTATTCTGCCAAGCATACACTTAACTTCGGGAGAATACCCCGCGCCGAGTTCAATAGCGCAACCCTTATCAAATATTTCCAACAGCGCTTTCTCGTTGCAATTTTTATTTAAAGCGGGCAACTGAACGTTAAGCTCGTCGCAATCGATTAAAGGTTTGGATAAAATTTCGTTTATTTCAGAAAGTTTTGTCTTAATTTCTTCAAAACTCTTAACAGTAAACGTTGCAAGATTTGCTTTATCAAGCCCTTTTGCTCCGCCCAAATCAAATTTAGACGTATTTTTACCGCTCTTAGCCGAAATAACAAGCGGACTGTTTGCGGCAAGCGCACTCTTCTTTTCTATAAAGAAATTAAAATCGCAAAGTCCTGCCAGCAAAGAAAGCTGTCCGTATACTTCTCCGTTTACAATAAGATACTGCGGTATACTTCCTTTTAACTGCGACGCTTTTAATATAAGCGACGCAAGCCCTTCAAGAACGCTGACCCCCTCGCCTATCTGCACGCCGAGCGAGGATAAAAGATAGATTACAGGCGTACCTGTTTTTTCCGCCTGGTTTAAGCATTTTGCTATTTTATCGCAGGCAGCTTTGCTTAATCCGCCCGAAAGCACCGCACTGTTTTGCGCTACAATATAAAAAGGATAGTCGTAAATTGTAGCAAAACCCGTTACAACTCCCTCGCCCTCGGCATTTTCGCCGTAGAACTCGTTTTTGGAAAAGCTGTAACAGGAAAGCTCCACAAAACTATCCCCGTCGATTAAATCCGCAATACTTTTTCTGATGTCCTTACCCGCGTCCAAAAGCTGCTTTTTACGCTTTTGAAGTAAGTTAATTTTATCCATAAAATAATCTCCCGAATGCCAAATTCCTACAAATATATTTTATCAAATCACAATGCAAATTTCAAATGTTTTTTACACGGTTTTTACAAATATTTTAATAAATTATTGTTTGAATATTAATTTAAGACCGCAAGGTGTGATTGTATACACAAATAACCGGTGAATTATTTAGAATAAAACTAACGCCCGCCTGTGGACGAGCGTTAGCTTTTTAAAATTTACTCTTCATTACTTTTATTGTTGTTCAAAAACTTAAATTTGCGCTTTAAAAATCTGTCTATATTATCCGAGTACTTAAAGACTACGTAAAAAGAAACAATAATCAGTCCTACTATACCTGCCCATATGAGCACTCCCCACCACGTATTAAACGGTATCAGTTCAAATGAATACGCTGTATATAAAACCGACAGCGCCCTGGTCAACACAATCATTACAGCGTAATAATTCCAGGTCATTGACGACAGTCCCGCAACAAAGCACAGTATATCGTCCGGAAACATAGGCAGCAAAAACATCAAGGACAATATTAAATAATCTTTGCCCTTAAGTTTTTGCAGCCATTTGTCAAGACTGTCCTTGCCAACAATCCAGCATACGGCTTTATAACCTATTCCCCTGCCAATGAAAAATGCAACAAACGACCCGAGTACTATGCCTATAAAACTGTAAACAGAGCATCTAAGAGGTCCGAACATCGCAACGCCCGCAGCAACGGTTATAGAACCGGGCACAGGCAAAAGCGTTACCTGTAAAAAGCTGAATAATATGTAAATTACAGCAGCCATTTTACCGGATTTTGATATATACTCCCTTAAGCTTTCAACGCTGTTTATTTTGCCTAAAAGTCCCGCGGCACACAGTGCAAAAAATATTGCGGCAAAAACAGCGAGAAATATTAAAAGACAGACAGTCAAGCGGTAAAGCGACTGTTTTTTAATAATATAAAATAATATGCCCGCAATAATAAAGAGCGCGCAGACCGCGCCCGTTACAGAAAGGAGCATATTTAAGTGAACTTCTATAAAGCTCAGATTTTTAAAAAGCAATCCGTAAGCGGTAAACGCATACGTAATTGCTCCGAGCATTATAACCACTGCAATATTAATACAGTATTTCAAGACTTCCGCATTTTTCATCCGTATTAATATTATATATATTTTGAAAGGTTTTTATAATTGAGATTTGAAATTTTTTACAGCGTCGGTCGCGAGTTTGTCGCAGATATTATTATACTCGTTATCCGTGTGACCTTTAACTTTAATAAATCTGACTTTATGAATACGTGTAAGTTTTATCAGTTGTTCCCACAAATCAACGTTTAAAACAGGCTTATTATCGGCTTTTCTAAATCCGTTTTTCTGCCAGCCGTAAATCCAACCGTTTTCAAAAGCGTTTACTGTATACGCGGAATCGCTGTAAACTTCCACTTCGCACGGCTCTTTAAGGCATTTTAACCCTTCGATTACCGCAGTCATTTCCATACGGTTATTAGTAGTAGCCCCGTCCGCTCCGGAAATACGCTTTTCGGCATTGCCGTACATAAGCACCGCACCCCAGCCGCCTACTCCAGGATTACCGGAACAGGCTCCGTCGGTATATAAAATTACTTTTTTCATTTTTCAGTAGAGGAATTACGGGTTATGCAGGCAACCAAAGCCTCGTTTAAGGTTTCGCGTAGGTTTCTGTTTTCAAAAACCTTAACCGCTTCGAGCGCGGGGCTGCCGTTGCACGCCTGCATTAAAAGCTCTTCAAGAGTTTGCTCGTCGCGGGAAACAAGCTCGGAGCTACCTAATACGGTTTGAACTACCGCCATTTTAGCCTCATCTTTTGTGAGCCCCGCTTTTATACCCGCCGATATCATTCCGTCTATAAAAGCATAAACAAATGCGCAACCGTCTTCCGCAAGCGCGCTGACCGCATCCATTTTATTTTCCGTCACGTCAATCACTGTGCCCATAGTATTGAATACGTTGCTTATAAAATCCGTATCGTCCATTGATTTGATAAAATCGGAATACTCTAAACCAACGGTTCCGCTACCGATAGAACAAGGCTTATTCATTACGCAGCGCGCAACCTTTATAAGTCCTATACCGAGCGCATTTTTAATGGCGCTCTTTTTCACTCCGTCCATTAACGAAATTATTTTTTCCGGACAATATCCTTTTAACGCTTTAACTACCGAGGGAAATTTATCAGGATTTACGTTAATTATTAAAAACTCGCTGTTTTCTGCTACAAATTTATGGTCTACCGCCGTATGAACGCCGAGATAATCAAGTTTGTCGAGTTCGTCCTCCGATTCGTCGCTGACTATTATCTTTTTTTCTTTAAGGAATTCCGACAGTACCACGCCTCTTATTATAGAAGTAGTATATTCGCCGCAGCCTATAAAACCAAGTTTATATTGTTTTTTCATAAATGCCTCCAAAAAACAGTTGACTAAATTTCAACGATATTATATAATTTATGCGTTCTTAGGGGAGTAGCTCAACGGTAGAGTCGCGGTCTCCAAAACCGTCGGTTGCATGTTCGAATCGTGTCTCCCCTGCCAAAATTGTTCCGTACTTTTGCGGGACAATTTTTATTTTTTATGCAACCTCGGTTGCGGGTGACGCGATTGACAAAACCACAGTTTTTGTAACAATCGCTATTACGCCTTGCGGCTACGAATCGTGTCTCCCCTGCCAAAACGCTCAGTCATAATTGACAGAGCGTTTTTTAGTATGTGAATTTATTAATAATTTGACGAAAATTCTATTTATGTGCAAGCCATTTACATTCGGAAATATCCATTTCTGTAAATATGGCTTTGAATGACGATTGTTCGGGGGAACAGGCATAAATACCGAAACATATTTCCTCTGCCCCTTCCCAAATATGACAAACGCGCATTTGTTTAAAATTTACTCCGTCATAAGAGCACTCTATACAGTAGTCCGATTCTCTGCGACTAAGTCGATACCATATAGTTTTAACCGACGCGTCAATATCGGTTGTCGCCCAATCGGAAAAACCGTGATTTGTTACAACGCTGCCGAGCCTTTGGAAATTTTCGTTTTCGTATTCTATAGATGCTTTTAACCAATTATCGCTGTTAAGATACATAGCAACGCCGCACTGGTCAAATCTTCTTTTACTGTCAAACTGAGTTTTAACTGTAAACGAAAAATATTTTTCTTTTGTCGACAGTTGCAATACGGGCGCATTATCGTTTCTGAAACCGTAATAAGTTCTCTGCCACAAATCCGTATTCGGTTCAGTTATTATTATAATTTTATCTTCGCTGATTTCAAATTTTTCAGGAGCCCTTGTCCATTTCAATTGTGAAGTATTAAACATAATTTTAGATATTAACGCTGCCTTTTTGTCCTAATAAAGCCGCGTTTGCCGTTAAAACGGGCTTAACTTCCGAATTGATAAATTCCTCCACCTGCGAAGGCGCTCTGCCTATAAATTTATCGGCGTTTAAAATATCGTCGAGTTTACCGTGTACAGGGCTAAAATCATCGCAGGCTTTAATAAGTTCTATTAAATTATTGTCTTTACCTTCCACCTTAACGTTTTTACCGGCTTCCATAGAGAGCACGCGGATTTTTTCGTGCAGCTCCTGGCGGTTTCCGCCCGCCTTAACGCACTCCATCATTATATTTTCGGTCGCCATAAACGGCAGTTCGGCATTTATATGCTTTGCAATAACTTTTTCATATACAACGAGGTTTTCGCAGACGTTCATATAGATATTGAGTATGCCGTCAAGAGCTAAAAATGCCTGTGCGTTTACAATTCTTCTGTTAGCGGAATCGTCGAGAGTACGCTCGAACCACTGTGTGCCCGCGGTTATCGCGCTGTTCATAGGCAGAGAGATAACAAACCTTGCAAGCGATCCCATTCTCTCGCTGCGCATAGGATTGCGCTTATATGCCATTGCCGAAGAGCCAATCTGCGATTTTTCAAAAGGTTCTTCAACTTCTTTCATATTCTGAAGTATGCGGACGTCGTTGGAAAATTTATAAGCGCTCTGAGCAATTTGAGAAAGCACGCAAAGCACGTTGTAATCAAATTTTCTCGGATAAGTCTGACCCGTAACGCCGTATACCTTGTCAAAGCCGAGTTTTTGTACAACTTTATTTTCAAGCTCTTTTACTTTATTCTCGTCGCCGTTGAAAAGCTCCATAAAGCTTGCCTGGGTACCCGTTGTACCTTTGACTCCGCGAAGTTTAAAGCTTGCAATTAAATTTTCAAGACTGTTATAATCCATTATAAGGTCCTGCAGCCATAAAGTTGCGCGCTTACCCACAGTAGTAAGCTGAGCGGGCTGAAGATGTGTAAAACCGAGCGTAGGCAAGCCCTTATATTTTATGGCGAATGCCGAAAGCTTGTCGATTACGTTAACAAGCTTAGCTTTAATTATATTAAGCGCATCGTATATGATTATAAGTTCGGAATTGCAGTCCACATAACAGCTTGTCGCGCCGAGGTGAATTATCGGCATAGCCGAAGCCGCCTGTTCTCCGAAAGCTTTTACGTGCGCCATAACGTCGTGGCGTACTTCGCGCTCGAATTTTTCGGCGAGCTCAAAATTTATGTCTTCGGCATATTTTTTCATCTCGTTGATTTGGGATTTTTTAATATTCAGACCGAGCTCCATTTCCGACTCGGCAAGCGCAATCCAAAGCTTGCGCCAAAGTTTAAAACGTTTTTCGTCGGAAAAGTTTTCCGCCATATCTTTGCTTGCATATCTCGTAATAAGCGGATTCTGATAAACCGAATTATCCATTATTTCTCTTTCTCCTATACTTTTTCGGGTGCGGGATAATCTATACCGTACGTTTCAACCGTCATTTTAGTAATCTGAGGAGCATTACCCAAAGGCGCGCCGGTATTGTAATTTGTTTTAACCGCAGCTATTTTATCTACGGTTTCCATACCGCTTATAACTTTACCGAACGCAGCGTACTGTCCGTCAAGCGAGGAAGCGTTTGCGTGCATTATAAAAAACTGCGAACCTGCGGAATTATACTGGAAAGCCCTCGCCATAGAAAGAACGCCGCGCAGGTGTTTTATATCGTTGTTTTTAAAATTATTAAAGGCAAATTCGCCCTTTATATGATATCCGGGTCCGCCGGTACCGTTGCCCATAGGGTCGCCGCCCTGTATTACAAAACCGGAAATTATTCTGTGGAATGTAAGTCCGTCGTAAAATTTATTTTTTACAAGCGCAATAAAGTTGTTTACTGTATTAGGCGCTTTTTCAGGGTACAGTTCGGCAACTATATTGCCGAAGCCCTCCACTTCGATAGTTACAACAGGGTTTTTCATAATATCACCTCTTTATAGTTCTTCGTATTTTTGCAGGACAACCCCTGCTTCGCTAAATAATTTTAAGGAAAATTCGTCGGGATATCCCTCTTTAAATACAACTCTGGATATACCAGAATTAATTATTATTTTTGCGCAGATAACGCAGGGCTGGTGAGTGCAGTAAAGCGTGCAGTTTTCAACGCTGCAGCCCACTCTTGCCGCCTGGATTATGGCGTTCTGCTCGGCGTGAACCGCATAACATATTTCGTGCTTGGTTCCGCTCTCTATATTCAGATTTTTTCTAAGACATTCGGATTTATCGGCGCAGCTTTTAATTCCCTGGGGTGCGCCGTTATATCCTGTTGCGATTACGCGTTTATTTTTTACTATAATAGCGCCGACGTGCCTGTTTTTCTGATAACAGCTTGACCAGGAGCCTATAAGCTCCGCCATTTCCATAAATCTTTTATCCCATTTATCCATAATATCACCGTAAACACTTATACGCTGATATTCTACCACAATATTTATTAAATTGCAATTTTTTCCTTAAAAGTGTTTAACATTATTTTGGTTAGTTTATAAAATATTTGTAATTAAAAAGAATTTTCCGGAGGAAATAATAATGACAATTAAACCTTTATTCGATAAAGTAGTTGTCGAAGGTCTTAAAGCCGAAGAAAAGACAAAAAGCGGACTGTATCTTACCGCCGCTTCACAGGAAAAACCCGCTACCTGCGTTGTAATTGCGGTAGGTCCCGGGGGAATTGTCGACGGCAAAGAGATAAAAATGCAGGTTAAAGTAGGCGACAAAGTGCTGCTCGCAAAATACAGCGGTACGGAAGTAAAAATTGACGATAAAGAATATACGATTATCCGCCAAAGCGACATTCTGGCAATAGTTGAATAATCAAAGGAGATTAAATTATTATGGCAAAACAGATTAAATACGGCGACGAAGCAAGAAAATTACTTGAAACGGGCGTTAACGTTGTAGCAGATACCGTTAAAATTACCCTCGGTCCCAAGGGCAGAAACGTTGTTCTCGATAAAAAATTCGGCGCTCCCCTTATTACAAACGACGGAGTTACGATTGCAAAAGAAATAGAGCTTGAAAACCCCTTTGAAAATATGGGCGCACAGCTTGTAAAAGAAGTTTCAACAAAAACAAACGACGTTGCCGGCGACGGCACTACCACCGCCGTTGTGCTTGCTCAGGCAATAGTTAAAGAGGGACTTAAAAATCTTGCGGCGGGCGCAAACCCTATGATTCTTAAAAAGGGCATTGCTTCCGCGGTTGATACTTCGGTTGCAAAAGTACAGAGCATATCCAAACCCGTAGAGAATAAGCTTGCTATCTCCCAGGTAGCCTCTATTTCGGCAGGCGACGAGAAAATCGGCGAACTGATTGCCAACGCTATGGAAATAGTCGGTAAAGACGGCGTAATAACCGTTGAAGAGGGAAAAACAATGGCTACCGAACTTACCACGGTTGAGGGTATGCAGTTCGACAGAGGTTACGCTTCCGCCTATATGGTTACCAACACGGAAAAAATGGAGGCTGTGCTTGATAATCCCTATATTCTTATTACCGATAAAAAGATTTCGGTATTACAGGAAATTCTGCCTGTAATAGAGCCTATTGCCCAGCAGGGTGCGCGTCTTCTTATTATTGCCGAGGACGTTGAGGGCGACGCTCTTGCGGCTTTAATAGTAAATAAACTCAAAGGCGTTTTAAACTGCGTTGCCGTAAAAGCACCCGGGTTCGGCGACAGAAGAAAGGCTATGCTCGAAGATATAGCTATTCTCACAGGAGGCACGGTAATTTCAAGCGACCTCGGCTACGAGTTCAAAGACGTAACGCTTGATATGCTCGGTCGAGCGGCTCAAGTAAAAGTAGATAAAGACAACACTACTATTATTGACGGAGCGGGCGCAGCGGATGATATTAAGGCGCGTATAAGCTCCATTAAGGCGCAGATTGCTGAAACTACTTCCGATTACGACAGGGAAAAGCTGCAGGAACGCCTTGCTAAGCTTGCGGGCGGCGTTGCGGTTATAAACGTCGGCGCAGCTACCGAAATTGAGATGAAAGAGAAAAAACTGCGCATTGAAGACGCGCTCGCAGCTACCAGAGCCGCAGTTGAAGAGGGTATTGTTCCCGGCGGCGGAGTTGCGCTCCTCTCCTCCATTCCCGAACTTAAAAAGTTAGTTGCAAGTTTACAGGGCGACGAAAAAACCGGTGCGGCTATAGTTATGAAAGCTATAGAGGAGCCCGTTCGTCAAATTGCACGCAATGCCGGCTTTGACGGTTCTGTAGTTGTAAACAATATTTTAAGCAGTAAAAAACCTAATTACGGTTTTGACGCTCTCAAAAACTGCTATACGGATATGGTTGCAAGCGGAATTATCGACCCTACAAAGGTTTCACGTTCCGTATTGCAGAATGCGGCTTCGGTTGCGGCAACCCTCCTCACCACCGAAAGCATAGTAACCGATATTCCCACTCCTCCCGCGCCTCCTGTCGGCGGTAATCCCGATATGGGCGGAATGTATTAAATCAAATAAAAAACAGCTCCGGAAAAATTCCGGGGCTGTTTTTTTATTTATTCGTTTTGTGAATTAATAGTTTCATAATAAGGATTGACGTGTACCGTTACGTGCTTAACCAAGGGAAAATTATGCTCTATTCCTTTATGGACTTCTTCAGCTATCGCGTGCGCTTCATAAAGCGGCAAATCGCTCTTGCACGCAATTTCCGCAATTACGTAAATCCTGTTGCCAAACATTCTTGTTAAAAGCTTATCTATATTGATAACTCCCTCGCAACCGGAAATAAATGACTGAATTTCTGTCTGTGTTTTTTCGTCGCACGCTTCGTCTGTCATTTTTTTAATTGCGTCTATAAAAATCTGAATTGCCGCCTTAAATATGAATAAGCAGATTACTATACAGGCAATTGTATCAAGAACAGGCACGCCGCACATCGCGCCCACTACTCCCACAAGCGAGCCCACTGAAGAGAGCGCATCGGAACGGTGATGCCAGGCGTCGGCTTTAAGTGCGGAAGAGTTTATTTTTTTTGCTGTCAGATAGGTATACCAGAACATCCCCTCTTTAACTGCTATTGATATTATCGCGGCAACTAATGGCAAAACGCCTATAATGGATATATTTTTATACGAACCGTCAATTAAACTGCATACGCCTGAATACCCTATTCCCGCGCCCGTGGCAAACAGAACCACGGCAAGCAAAATTGCAGCAACGCATTCAAACCGTTCGTGCCCGAAGGGATGATTTTTATCAGGTTTTTTGGCGGAAATTTTAACGCCTATAATAACGATTATTGTAGAAAACACGTCTGAGGCAGAGTGAACCGCGTCGGATATAAGCGCAAACGACGAGCCAAAAATACCGGCAAGCAGTTTAAATACAGATAAAATTAAATTTATAATTATGGTTATTATAGAAATTTTTATAGCCGTTTTTTCTAATTGCAAATTTTCCATTTCTTCTCCAAAATTTTAACAAAACTGCTGAAAATCAATTGACTTTAAATATTAATTAAAATATAATATTCAAGTAAGCAAACATTTGCTGCTATGGCTCAGCAGGTAGAGCACGTCCTTGGTAAGGAGTAACAAGGCTAAAATCTGCCACTAACCATTTGATAAAAAATTTAATAATTAACGAGTTTGCTGCTGTGGCTCAGCAGGTAGAGCACATCCTTGGTAAGGATGAGGTCGGCGGTTCAAATCCGCTCAGCAGCTCCAAGAAAACCACCATATTTGGTGGTTTTTTCTTGTATTTTACCACTATATATAGGATATGTCAAATTGTAATGGTATAGTTAAAGTAAATTTGCAGACGAATTGCAGACATTTTTAGGTAAAAAATAAGGCTGTTTTTATAGGTAGGGCTACTCCTTGCCCGTTTACTCTCAAAAACTGCCTAAAACGCCCTATTTCTGTCCTAATTGCAGACATTTGCAGACGAAAGAAATTGACTCTAAAATTCGCATAGGTAGGGCTACTCCCTATTTAAGTCGTGTGCAACTTACCCAATTTTTGTATTTAAAATATTTGCAGACGAATTGCAAACGCCTATTTTATGGTATTTTTAATATTAAAATTACTTTGACTTTACCAAAGACAAACCCTAAATTCGCTAAGGAAATGCCCTACTCTCCATCAACCATAGAAATATACAATATATTGTGTTTTTCTATACCATATTATATATTATAATACAAGAGCAAAATATTTGCAAACAACAAAAAGTATTTTTATCTGCAAATGTCTGCAAATATTCAGGTTTAGGCAGGCTTAGTCCGTCAATTAAGTAAAAGAACGACATAATATGTCGTTCTTTTACTTTTACATTTCTGCTTCGCTTTTCTTTTTCATAGAAGATAAAAATTCGTCTATATCTGTTATGTTATAATCTTCTAACATTTTGGATATTTTTTTTGCAATGGATTCTACGTCTTTATCTTCTTGCTGTTCAGTTGTTTCAATTTCTACAGGTTGCGTGATGGGTTGCATTACAGCCTTATTTTTGGGTGCTCTATAATACTTATGTTTATCGGCAGGCTCTTCTACCGCTTCTCCCGCAGTTTCATATCGACTATCAAATACACCTATTGCGCTTTCCAAATATTTATTGTCTCTTACAGTATTATAAATCATCGTCGTTTCAATTTTGCGGTGTCCCATCAGAGCCTGAACAACACGCGGATTAGTATTTTGTTCAAACAAGGTATTTGAAAATGTATGCCTTAACTCATAGAAATGTATTCCTTTGCCGTCAAGATTATTACGTTTTAAGAATCTGTCAAACATGTGCTTTGTCCCTGAATATGAACGCAACTCCCCTTTATTTGTTCCGAATACAAAGTCATCGTTCCCTATTAGCGAAAAGCCTGTTTCCACTTGTAACTTCTCTCGATACTCTTTCCAATCTGATAGTGTTTGCAATAATAATTTAGGAATGGGATTAGTTCTAACACTACCCGCCGTCTTTGTTTTTCCTATCACTGTTTTACGGGCAACTACATTACCCTCACTATCAAATTCAGGCTCTACCGTCATTCCTCGTACAACCGACAAGGTTTCGTTTTGAAAGTCAATATCACGCCACCGTAATCCTATAACTTCACCCGGACGTAAACCTGCAAACATAGCCGTCAGACAAAACGCTTTAAAAAAGTGATCCGTATTTAACGCTATTAAAAATGGTTCACGCAATTCTTCAGGCAATGCTTTTTGTTCTTTTTCTTCTGTATTTTCTTTTGCCTTTCGTTCTATGGACTTAAACTTGATTCTACTTAGTGGGTTACTATCTATTAAACCTCTATCAAGGCAATATTCAAGATAATCAGAAAATAAATATTTGACTTTTTTTACTGTGTCAAGTTCATATTTATTGAGCAACATTTTGAAATGCGGCTGCAAATTATCTATATTCAAATCTTGCGGGCGAAAATTTCCGTAAACAGGAAAGATATGCAATTTAGCATTTCTTATGCAGCTTTCAAAAGTACGCGGAGCTACAGTCGTTATTTTATAATTCATAAGCCAAAACATCATGTGGCTTTCGATCCGTACTTCTTCACGTGCAGTAACTACTTTCCCATTTTCCTTATTTAAATAAGGTATTAGCTTTGCGGCAACTTCCGCTCTCGTTTTTCCGGTAAAAGTTTTTCGCAAAGGTTTTCCGTCAGGCTTTAATCCGATAGAAATTTGCGAAATCCACACTCCATCTTTTCTTTGATAAATAGAACCTTCATGATTACCTCTACGTGTCGCTGTTTTCTTTTTATGCGACATAATTTCCTCCCTTATCGAAGCCTCTTAACTGCCATGTTACAAACGCTAAAATACTTACCACTTTTCTATTGCCAACACACGTAACGGGAAAATTTGCACTACACATTAACGCTCTAACGTTATCACGCCCCAAACCGGTAAGCTCTATCAATTCATTGCAATCAAGATAGCTTTTCCCATATTTATCAGAAAGTCTTTTTACTTCATTTGTAATCAATTGTTCAATATTTACCGTAGGATCAGCTCTGTAATATTTCATTTACTGTTCCTCTCGCATTGTGTATATGTTTTTTCAAACAATCCCCCTCCTAAAAAAATAAAAGGGTTTGAAATGCTATTGCAAATCAAACCCTCTCTGTTACCCAACGGATTAAATGATTTTCTATTTAGTTGTTACATCTCTATATTAGAGCCGCCACCGCTTCCCGCACCGCCGTCATCATCGGATTCTGTTTGCGAAGCTCCGCTACCCGAATATATGGACAGCCATATTTTCATGCTTGCAAGTTCGCTCTCGGCAAGCAACTTTGCCATACCTTCCGTCTTGCTTTCGGGGCGTGTACTGTATTTTTCTTTGTCGCGGTACGCTTTTATCGCCGCATAATACCTATTGCGTTCTTCATACCGAACGTCCACAGGTAAAAGCCCCAACGAAATCATTTCATAGATTAAAAGCAATCTTCCCGTTCTTCCGTTACCGTCAACAAACGGGTGTATGTTTTCAAACTCGATATGATGCTTGGCAAGGTTATGGAATAATTCTACCCAATTAAACTGCTCTTGTTCTGCAAGCTCGGCGTTATGCTTACAATCAGCTTGCAATTCTTCCGCATACGCTTTCATTTTTTCGGAAACTTCCGTAGGCGGGCAAGGCGTGTAAACTATTCTCGTTAAACTGCCTACATAATTTTGTATTGTCCGATATTTGCCCGCTTCTTCATCGCCGCGCAAAACAAAACTATGGACTTGCTTTATAAATTCTTCTGTAATCGGCTTCTTGTCCTTAACAGACTCATAAAGAAAATCGAATGCCTGTTTATAGCCGACTATATCTTCACTCTCTCTTAAAGAGTGCGCACCCGTAACTATTCCTTTTTCGATCAAGAGCTTCGTCTCATCGAAAGTAAAGGTATTGCCCTCGATTGCATTTGAGTTATGGCTTGCGCTGATCGAAAACTCGTTATTGAAATATTTGAGTTCGCTTGCCGTAAGCGGACGAACTTTTTTCATAAGTGCATAGCTATTTTCTATCTCGCCGATGATGTCTATGTACTTTTGTTGTTCTTCCATTTTTTTAGACATAGCCGTTACTCCTTTTCATATATTATACTCATTTTACAGTCAATAGTCAAGGTTAATAATGCCGCCTTGCAATTCTTATTTCACAAGCCGAAAACTTTTTCTGAAAGCGACAGGCAACGTCTCGCCGTTCAACTCGCCGTCTTTTAACGTTAACACCTTTATTCCGTTATCCGCAAGGTAATTGATTTCTTGCGTAATTTCAATGGGCGAATTGCCAAGAACATCAAGTTCGGCTACAAGTAGAATATTAAATTCCCGATACTTCGCCCGCAATCTCAAGCTATGATAAGTAAGAGAATCCATTGAACCGCTTTCCATAAAGGTTTCCGTTACTGTGTATCCTTGCATATTTGCATACGACAAAATCTTTTCTGTCTGCAGTTGCAAATCATCCCTCGCTTCCGAGCGGCAATAAACGATTGCCCTTGTCTCATTGTCCTTAACCGGTTGAAAATTCATACTTTTGTCCTCCTGTAAAAATAAAAGAGCGTTTGAAGTGCTTTTGCAAATCAAACCCTCTCTGTTGCCCATCGGATTAAATGATTTCCTATTCAACTGTGTTAATTATAACATTTTTACAGTTGTTTGTAAAGGGGTACAGAGAAAGAATCTGATCTTTTTATGCTACTTCCGCTTCGTCCTCGTCGTCATCTTCGTCAAGTATTTCGACGACGGGTTTATCCGTTGTATCTTCGTCCATTATTATAGGTGCTTCCTGTTTACCCAAGTCAAGCTCTGCATCTATCTCGGCAAGTTCATTTCGCAACTGTTCTACTTCTCCCGCTTGCTCAAACGGTTGGTCTACCTGTTCTTTTGCCGCCGATAAGTCCTGCTCATACACACGGCGTTTATCAAGGTAAAATTCTATATTCTTTTCAAAACCGTTCAGACAGTTTTCCATACGCGATATAGTTCCTACATCGCTATCGGAAATATGTACGGTATAGCTGCCCGTTCCGACAAGTTTCAGATTATGCCCTTCGCCGTCCTTTATCTGCGGTATTATCGCAAAGCCTTTTATATAGCCTACCGTTTTCCCAACATACTCGCCCGAAGCAACAACCTGAATTAAAAGTGCGCCCGCATCTTTCCTTTCCTCGTACTTATTCTTACCGACTTGTATCAAATCGTTTTCGTGTTCCATACGCAAAGTCATGTCGTTTTGTAATTCCGCAACCTTTTCATTGATTTCCGTTATCATTTCAGGCGTATGCAATATTTGTGTTTGCATAGCATAACGATTATCACGGTAAACCTTTTCCAAATCGCTCAACTGTCCTAACCGCATTTCGATTTCCATTTTCCTCTTAATTTTGGGGTTATCGGACGTTATGGCTTTGATTTCGGCAAACGATAAGGTGGCATCGTCAATATCTTCCGCAACTCTTACTGATAAATCGCCACGGTTGATTTGCGATATAAACCTTTGCTTTGTTTCCAATATCTGATACGAATAAGCATCGAAGGTGCGCTTTGTAACGTAGGTATAAAGCGAAACTTCTTCGTTCTCATTACCCTGTCGCACAATTCGCCCCTCACGTTGTTCCAAATCGCTCGGTCTAAACGGTGTGTCCAAATGGTGCAACGCTATTAACTTGTTCTGAAAGTTAGTGCCTGCGCCGCATTTTTCGGTAGAACCGAGAAACACGCGAATATCGCCGTTTCGGACTCTGTCGAAAATATCTTGTTTTTGCTGATCGGTCTTTGCCTCGTGAATATACGCGATTTCTTCTTCGGGTATTCCGCACTCAATTAGCTTACGCTTTATATCGTTATAAACGTCGAAGTCCTGTTCGGGATTATAATCTGCATACATCTTCTTCGGCGTAGACATATCGCAAAATACAACCTGCGTACAACGCTGCTCTGCCGTTTCCGACCAAATCTTATAGATATTGTTTATGCAACGGTTTATTTTACTGTTGCTATCGTCGGGTATAGTCTTATCAAAGCATCTTGGGTCAAGTGCAATCATTTTACCGTCATATGTTACGCATAGCATATTATCTTGCCACGGCTCAACTGCTCCGTTCGCTATTTTCTCGGAACGCTTAACGATTTCGTCATTAAGTTGCAAAATCCTTTCGGTCGGCTCTAATTGCTCGATAATCTTTCTTATTCCCGGCACGGGCAAGTTTAGCATATCCGCTGTTTTTACGTCCGCAAAACTGCGGTACATTTTCAAGAGTTCGGGCAAGTTCGTAAATTTTGCAACTCTCGTTCTCGTCCTATAACCTTGTCCGCTTGGTGCAAGTTCCAAAGCCGTTATGGTTTCCGTAAAATTCGCCGCCCATAAATCAAAGAACTGAAACTCCGCTTCGCGTAAGCCGTTTCTCTGCAAGTAGGTCTGTAACGTGTACATCTCAACAAGAGAATTGCTTATTGGCGTTCCCGTTGCAAACACTACTCCCCTGTCGCCACCGCGAACTTCGCCTATGTATTCACACTTCAAATCCATGTCGGACGAACGCTGCGACATTGCCCTGCTTATGCCCGACACATTATTCATTTTTGTAAAGATAAATTTATTTTTGTATTTATGCGCTTCGTCAACGAAAATATAATCTACTCCCAAGTCCTCGAACTGTAACAAATCGTCTTTCTTTTCTGCGCTCGTCAGTTTTTCAAGTTGCGCTCTCTTATTTTTTAACGTGCGCTCTAAATCTTTAATTCTGATGCGTTCGCCTTTTTCTTCCTTCGCCTGACGAATACCTATCTCGATTTCGGCAATTTCCCTGTTCAGCCTTTCTTCCTGTCTTTGCCGTGAAATGGGTATCTTCTCGAAACTCGACATAGCGATAACCACCGCATCCCAGTCGCCTGTTGCCACCTTTGCGACAAACCTTTTACGACTCGTCCTTTCAAAGTCTTTTTTCGTTGCCATAAGCACGTTGGCGTTTGGATAAAGAGTTCGGAACTCGTTAGCCCATTGCAAAACCAAGTGATTAGGCACAACGATTATAGGCTTCTTTGCCGTACCGCACTCTTTGAGTTTCATACAGGCAGCCGCAATCTCAAAAGTTTTACCTGCGCCGACAGAATGATGTAACAATACGTTATTGCCTTGCAATATTCGCGCAACAGCATCTTTCTGATATGGTTTCAAAGTAATTTCGGGATTCATGCTTGGAAACTCTAAATAGCTTCCGTCGAACTGCGGTACAACCGTCGTGTTGTATATCTCGTTGTACCTATTTACAAGGTGTTCTCGTCTATGTGGCTCGTCGAATATCCAACGCTTAAACTCATCGTATATTTTTCTTTGTCTTTCTCTTACAGCGATAGTTTCCTTTTTATTGGTAACTCGCTTTTTCTTTCCGTCCTCCTCAATTTCGTCGGTTATCGTAGGCGTTTGTTGATTAAGGCATTTCTCAAAGATACGAAATGCGTCCATTCGGCTTGTACCGAATACAGAACCTGCTTTAACGCTTTGTCGCAACCAAGCAGGTCGCTCAACATTCCACTCGCCTGTAATCGAATTAAAACTGACATTTATTTCGTCTATATAATATGGATTGACGTCAAGCAACTCGCAAATAAACTGCTTGTAGTATTTCGTATCAACCCATTTAACGCCGATTTTTACAGATATATCGTTTGCTTCCAACGGCGCGGGTTGAGCTAATCGCAATGCTTCTACATTCTTCTTGAACGCTTCGTTATGTTCGGCAATCCACTCTGCCTGTTTTAGCTTTTTACGGACATTGCCCGATAAGTATTCCGATGCGTCCTCCCAACCCAAATACGGATCGGTCTCGTCCATTACACACTTCGACGGATTACGGTAAACCTTGTCGCCAAGTCCTTCTACAACTTCGTCGTAGGTCTTACCCGTTAGTTGTTCTATCACACGCAAGTCTACAACGCCGCGCTCACTCTTACAAACATTCAATGCGTCCATAACGCTGTTACAATGCGTAACTCTCTGATACGGCTTAATCGTGCGCTTTGAGAATACGTCTGTCTTTTCTGCCGTGCCTGTTTTCTCGTCCACCTTTTCAATGGAAATCAACAGCGCATAATCGGCATCTTCACGGAACAGACTGCGGTTGAGTTTGGAATTGACTATGCCGTAAGACTTTACGAATTTATCATAGTCCCGATTGAGTTTCCTTTGTTCCGCTTGTAAAACCTCGTCGGTACAGTTATCGAGCTGAACGCTCAATACCTGCCGCACTTGCTTCCGCAATTCTATAAGAGCTTTCATACGCTCTATATTCGTCTTTGCAATATCTCTTGCAAACAGCGTGTCTTGCTCTCTTTGATAAAGCGTATTCCCGATAAACGTATAGCAATAATTCTTTAAGTCTTTGTGTTCATCGTCAATCGGTAATTCCGCTTCCGCAACGGCTTGTCCGACAGGTACGGCTTTCTTTTCGTCATACACGTTTTCGGGCAGCATTGCAACCGCTTCTGCAATCGCTTGTCCAAGTTCCCTATCGTCGGGTAAAAGTTCCGTTTCATCATCGCCGCCGTACATTGACTTTTGTTGTACCATTGTACCGAGCAACATTTCAGGTTGTTCGATAAAATACTGATTAACAGGTACGCCGTTCTCATCAACGCCTATATTTATCCAACTATCCTTTGCTTTTTCAACGATTTTGTCTCGCTTCTGAAAAAACAGTATGTCTGCCGTAACCTCTGTTCCCGCGCTTGTCTTGAAAGCGTTGTTCGGCAAGCGAATTGCCCCCAACAGCTTCGCGCGGTTGGCTATGTACTGCCTTACATCGGGATCTTTCTTATCAAGCGTTCCCTTTGTAGTTATCGCCGCAATAATTCCGCCCGGACGAATTTTATCCAACGACTTCGCAAAAAAGTAGTTGTGTATGTAAAAGCCGAAACGGTCATATTTCGGGTCGTGTACTTTGAACGCACCAAAAGGCACGTTTGTTATTACACCGTCGAAAGAGTTATCCGCAAAGTTCGTTTTCTCGAAACCTTGCACTTTAATCTTCGTTTCGGGGTACAACAGATTGGCAATGCTGCCCGTTATCTCGTCGATTTCTACGCCGTATGTTTCCTTTGCATTGAATGTATCGGGCAACAGTCCTATAAAGTTTCCGATACCCATTGCAGGTTCAAGAATTTTACCGCGCACAAATCCCATGCGCTTCAAGCCTGCATATACGCCGTCGATTACGGTTTTAGGCGTATAATGCGCCGACAAAACAGACTCTCTCGCCAAACGATATTCGTTTGTATCGAGCAAGGAAACAAGCTCGTCGTACTCTTTGTCCCATTCGGGCTTGTCGGGATCGAACGCATAAGCAAGTCCGCCCCAACCGACATATTTGGAAAGTACGCGTTTTTCTTCGTCAGTTGCCGTTCTGCCCGCTGCACGGATTTCGTGCATTAACTTTATCGCTTCTACGTTCTGACGAAAGCGCGTTTTTGCACCTGTGGCATATTCAAAGTTCTCGTCCGTTAAACGGTAGTTGTGTACGACTGATACACTACTTCCGCTAAAACCGTTTCCTCGATTGTATGTTCGGCTTGACGAAGGCTCTGCACTTTCGTCAGGAAGCTCGAAGATGAGCTGTTCGCTTCCGCTTTCTTCGTCAGCCGTTCCCGCAAGCTCATCGCTTGCTTTTGTATCGACGACAGGTGGCGTGAAAGTTCGCCCGTCATCAACAATATCTGATACTCTCTCGGATACTCCGATTTCAGGTATTCCCGCCGCAAGTTCCCATAACGAAAGTTGCGAATAGTTTTCTGTTTCATTATTATCGTCCTCCAATAGAAAACTTTGTCTTACAGTTTTGCGCCGTTCTTTCTCTTTCTTCTTTTCTTCCCTTACCTGCTCATCTTCGATTATGACTTCGCGTAATCCTTCCGATATTTCCAAGACTTCCATACAAAGCCGAAAGTTTGTATCGTCATCAAACGGTAACGGGGCAACGTCCACGCTTTTATTTCCCGTATAGGTTGTTAAGCATTGCGTTACGCCCTCGGTCAAACAGGCAAGATATTCTTCGGTATATTCTTCTGTGTCGCCGTCTGCAATATGCTCTTGACAATACCGATATACCGCCGCATATACTTCGCTCTCGTTTTCTCTCGGAACTCCGAAAAGTACGTTTTGACGATTGATACAGTCTCGCAACTGACTTTCCCGCATTTTGTGCTGTATGCCGTGATAACGCTCACTTCCGTATGTCTGTGAAATATCGAATACATACGCTCTGCGGTTCGGTCTGTTTTCGTCATAGTAAACTATACCGTGTTCCCCGCGCTTTATTCTGCGGTTGTCCTGATCGTGCCAATCATCAAATGATTTACAAACTGTTACGCTCGGTCTTTCCGCATATATCTGAACGCCGTTCCAAAACGATATGTGCGGGTTATTCGTGAGAAAAGAATAAAATCCCGCCAAACGTGCGCCGCTCTGAAATATGCTGTTTATTCTCTCGCTTGCCTGTTCTGCTCTCATTCTCCCCTCTGTTTCTACTCGGCTTCTATATACTTTTTCTGTTCCTCGTCGTACACAAAGCCGCCGTCGCCCCATAACTCACGATAGAGCGTAATTGCGTCTTGACTCTGTCTCTCGTATTCTTCGCCTTCGGCTTCATTACCGCAGTAAAAAACCTTATAGCCTGCAACCGTAGCCGAATTGTCGCAATACTCGTATCTTACGCTGAAATCGGGCTGCGCTTCCGATATTGCCTGTGCAATCTTCTCAACCGTATCGTGCGAATCAAAGTAAATCAGATTGCCGAGCGTTGGCGGATTACCTTTGCCCTCAAAGTAAACTTGCGTATTCGATGCCCCGCGTATCGTTCCCCATTTTTCCAAGCATTCCGTTTCGTCGCTTTCGTCCTTAACGGGAATTATTTTCGCAAAGTCAATTACCTTATTGCCGTCGCTTTCGGGATCTGGCTTTAATATGCTTTCGATATATTTCTTTATTGCGGCGTTATCGTCGCCCGTAATGGACAACAAGTTCCCCATTGTATCGTTCATGGTTTCAGTTCATCTCCGACTTTTCTTCCACCTGATAATCGTCGGGTACGTCATATACTTCATGTCCGCAAGACAAAAGCTGCAAACCGCACACGGGGCAACGCTCTATATCGCACCCCTCCATGTGCTGTTCCCCGAATTTTGCGCCGCAATCATCGCATACCGCATCAGAATTGCCCTCGTCCCAATCGCCCGGATCTCCCACTTTAATCGGGTCGTATAATTTTCCGTCTATTAAAAATTTCGACATATTACATCTCCAATTCTTTTATTTCTAACGCTCTCTCTACGCTTCGCCCTGTATATTCATAAAAAGTATTCGCAGCATCATTAAAATTTTTATCTTCCCAAACGGTATCGCCTATGTACTCGCCGCTACTTAATTGTTTCAAGTATCGTACTAACGCAAACTGCTGTGCAGGCTCACAATGCCGTTTTAACAGCGTTACCGTTTCGTTTGTTTCTTCCGTCTTTCCCGAGCATATAACGGTATGGTCAAAGCCCTCGTACTTGATTATTTTACAGTTATCGTCAAGCAAAATACTTCCGATATTTTCGCCGCTCTCGCCCCAATCCTGTAAAACAAACATTACTTCCGAAGATTGTTTTCCGAATGCCTGACTTAACGATGCGCAAAGATAATTCCCTCTGAAATATTGATTGTCGTTGATTTCCGTTAGGTAGTTGCAAGATTTATGAAGATAACGGAAAAGGCACTCTCCGACTTCTTCAAGTCTCTTGCCGTCGTGCAAAACATAAATGTCCGTATTATAAATTTGCTTGCCGCGCAACCTATTTTCCGCAGCTCGTTCTGCTCTTTCGTCGTATTCCAACGGTTTCATATTCTTGCCATGAATACACTTATAATCGTAGAACATTCCCGTATGCCAACAGCTATTATCGTGGGAATTAAAATGATGCGAATCAATAATGCTTTTTACGGTTATCTTTTTATCGCCTTGATAGAATGACTCTCCCACCTGATAACGAACGCCGCCGATATACAGATAGTCTTTTCCGTCTATAAGTCCTTTACTTTCAACTTCTTTCCTTGTAAGCATCGTTCCTCCTACATTTCGGGACCGTCGAGTTCACGCTCTCTTTCCGCACAACCGCTTGCGCCGCCCGACCAACCTACTTCAAGCTCTTGGGCGATCTTCTCCACTTCGGCATTGCCTATGCCGATAAAATCAAATTTTTCCATACGAGCTTCCGAGCCGTCCGCACAAAATTTACCGAAGCAAGAGTTACCACGCCCCGCAGGGCTACAACCAAACCCACCGTCAAGGCGAAACAACTGATATTCAGGCTTTTTGTAATCGTTGGTAAGACCGCTTAAAGGAATAATGCCTATCTTTCCAATATTGCTTTCAGTTCCTTCATACATAGAACGGCAACAGTCCTCTTTTGTAAATTCACTCAATCCTCTGTCTGACAATACTGCGTTCATAGCTCTAATGCGTTTATCGTACACATTGAGTTGCTTTTGTAATTTCTGCTGTTCCGCTTTAATGTATTGTTTTTGCTCCCTTATGAACTGTTCAACTTTTTGCCTGATTTCCTTATCGTCCTTTATCGATGTTTCAACAAGCAAGTTTTCGTTCTGCTCATCAAACCCGACAAAGAAGTCTTTGATTTTGTTACCATCTTTATCGTATAAGTGCGGATAAGCGTTTTGCATTTTATTGACTTGAACTACATCGTTGCCGTCCTTGAACCGATCCAACTGTTTATTTATAAAAATCATATTTGCCCCTTACATTTCCGCCTCGGGCTTGCTTTGCAATGCACGTTGTCCTTTAATAAAACGGTTAGCCGCCCACCGTGCGTTTTCGTTTAATTGACGCTGAAACGCCTGATTCGTCTTTGAATAAACAAAACCGAGACTTCTTAACTCTTTATACGTTGCATTATCCACTCTGCCGCCGCCCTCGTATATGATTTGTAATCTTTTAATATCCTGATTTTCCACGACTTCAAAGCCCAAGCCGTCCGTGTCGTATGTGGATTCTCCGCGAGACTGTTCCGCTTCCAACTGCTTTATACGCTGTTTCGTTCTTCTAATCTCTTGATTAGAGTTCTGCAACCGCCACGCAGGGTGCGGCTGTCTTTCCCAAGAATATCCGCCTTCAATTCTCTCGTTTATTCTTTTTGCTTTTTCTTACGACATATTGGGATAGCCGACCATAGTACAGTTCTTGCGGAAATACTCGTTTTGCTTTTTCATTTCCTCGTGATCTGCCTGTTGCTTCGCCAACCTTTCTTTCAACGCTTCCAATGCGTTATCGTCCGTCGATTTAATAATCTTACTCAAGTTCTTCTGCCTCCTCTAAAATTCCCTCATGATAAATTGCGTTATAATCGTCCTCTATAAATTCAAGAATATCCCCGCTTGTAGCAAGGCTGGCATATTCGTTTCTACGATATTCGTCGTAAAGTAAAGCCAAAATACTATCCTTTTCTTCATATAAGCAACGATAATGGATGTCGTCGCTGAATTGTGATTCTTCTGCCGTTATAAAATCTTTTAGCGCCGTATAAGCAAAAATTTTATGAGCATTAGCAAAAATATCTTCCTTTGATTTTTGCATTTGTTCGTAATAAAAAGCGTCAAATTCTTTATTAACGCTATCAACGACTTCCCGTCTATAATCAATTTGTTCCGTCATTCCATTTCCCCATATTCCATTTTCTGATCGTTGCAATAACCGTTATAGCTTCTGATAACCTGAAAAATATCGTAGTAAGTTTCTATGCCACTCGGTTCTTCGCTTTCGGAATAATAATTCCAAAGCCGTTCCAAAATATTCCCGCCTCTCTTGGCAAGCTTTTTTATTTCCGTCTTTTCATAGAACTGAAAATCCCCGTTATCGAAGTAGCCCGCTACACGATTATAAAAATGAATTTCGTAATGATTGCCGAAAACAGCCTCTGCGCCTCTTGCAATTTCTCTTGCTTTATATGCCGCAAATTCTCCGGCTACCGAACTTCTGACCGTTTCGTAAACATTGTTTTTGCTTTGTTCCGACTGTTCTACATATTCCTGTAAATCGTTCTCACACGGAATATAGAGTTTCCCGTTTTCCTCGCAACGGAATAAATCAAACTCTTTTTCCGTTGCCGCCTCGTAGAAACTCTCGTAGGAATATCCGAACTTGCTCTCATAAGCATAGTCTTCTTTGCAAAAGCCTAACTCTGTATCTATCCGTTGATGTTTACTTATAGAAGATAGCGAACTTTCGCTCTGAGTTAGCTGTCGTTCGGGCGTAAAATGATACCCGCCATATTCAAAAGTCTTATCCGTCATTCCATTTCTGCTCCCAGAATTTTCAATACGTTCTCTCTCGTTGTAACGCCAAGCTCTTCCAACCTGTTCAAACAATACTTCCTGTATTCTTCGTCCTGCCATTCGACATCGGAAAATTCTTGATAACAGACAGGGGCTTGTCCCGTGCGGTCTATAACGTCCGCAAATTCGGGCAAATAGACTTTCTCATACGCCCAACGCCGTTCAATCCAATTTCCGTTTTTATCGGAATCGACGCACCACTCGTTCCAAAGATTTTCGGGATGTTGCCATGAAAGCTCGTTAAACAGTTCCGCTGCCAAAGTTTCGCTTTGAGTAAGGCTTATTAAATCCTGCCGTGTAAAATACGAAAGTAATTTATCTTCGGGTATTCTGCTATTCTTTTCGGCAGGAAAACCGTACTCAGGTATGTACACAATTTCGTCTTTGCTTTTATACCGCCACGGTTCGTGAAACGCTACGCTGTTTTTATAGATGAAACCGTCGCTTCCGCCGATAAAGCCAAACTCTCTTGAATACAAATACTGCCCGTCTTTTCCTTTTACCTTTCTGCCACGATTATACTTTTTATATCCGCCCATCACATCTCCGCTTCGCTCTGCACAAATTTGTCAAACGCCGCCCTGTCCGCACCTTTGAGATACTTCGCAAAATGTTTCATTGCCGCCTTTAAGTTCCGCTCGTCATAATCAACGCCGCAAGTATATTTTTCCTTTATTCCATATATAGAACACACATAACTGTTCCACTCGCCCTTGTGATATAGTTCGCCGATTTCAATTTTTCTGTCGTTTTCCTCGTCGGTAAACTCTTTCAGCGTTTTAGCTTCAATGATATTCCAAAGCGTACCCGCTTTAAGTCCCTGCATTAGAAAATCATAGGCTTCTTTAACGTCGTACTGCGGCTCTATAACCTTGTGTGCGCGTATAAATTCTTCCTCTGACCTCTGCGACCAAAACTCTGCATCGTCCTTCATATCGGGAAAGAAAACGTAGAACGGCAATACTCGTTCACGACAAAAAGGTTGCTGTTTATCCGTAGGCGCATAAACCAAATAGCAATCTCCGCACCTTTCCGCATTTCTTTTTTCGGGAATTTCTGCTGTCGCTTTGCAAATTAGAATATCGTCATCGAGCAATCTGTAGAAAAACTCTTTTGCGTCGTCGTCCAACTGTTCTATGATTTTATTTTTAACTTGCATCTCGTCCCTGCTCCAAAAAGTTAAACAGCGGTAATTCGTATATAAGCTGTTCAGGCGTTTTCAAACGTTCTTTGTACACCCGTTCTTCCCAATCCGCAACACCGTATAATGTGCCGAATATTGCCATTAAAACCGTTACGACGATACTGTTACCCGCCTGTACATATAAATCGGCTTCTTTTACATTGTTCGCTTTATTGCCATTTACGACCTTATAACGACATTTATCGTAATCGTCATCTGCAAAACCCATAAGTCTGAAACTTTCCAGCGACGTTACACGTCTTATAATTGGATTGTTTTTGTCTCGGTCATCATAGATTTTGACACCGTGAGTTGCATCGTTTGAACATAATAAGCAAGCCGCAATCCCCTCTACAGAAATGATGATATTATCTTGCCTGTAATTCGTCCAATTCAGTTCTCCGCAACGAATTATGTAATGCGTATTGCCCCATAGATACGGCTTTTCAACAACTGCATTTTTCAGGATTTCTTCCGTAAGTTGCGATTGCACGTTATCATCTAAAATGTCCTTTAAGCGCACTCCCGAATCGTAACCTGTAGGGAACTCGAAACCATAATCGATGTCTTTTCTGATAGCAATTACAAACAGCCTTTCCCTGTTTTGCGGCACGTTGAAATACTTCGCATTTATAACTTCGGAATAGACGTTGTAACCGTAAGCCAAAAGCATAAAGTAAAACCTACGGAAGTTATGTAAGTGCTTTTGTGAAAGTACACCCGGCACGTTTTCCCATACAACGACTTTGGGTTTCGATATGGCGATAAACTGCAAGTAACTCCACATAAGACTTGATCTCGTACCGCTGCCCTCGTCGCCGCCTTCGCCTTTTCCCGCCGTTGAAAAACTTTGACAAGGCGTTCCGCCAACAAGCAAATCAATATCGAGCGGTACAGGTTTTTTGTTTACTTCGGTCAAATCGCCAAAATTTTTACTGCGCTCTACTCCGTGTATAGCACAATACGATTTGATTGCCGCTTCGTCTATTTCGCTAAAGCAGGCAAGCTCATACGGAATACCGAGATTTGTCAACGCTTTTTCCGGCGCGCCTATCCCACTACACACCGTCGCTACTTTCAACACTACTCTGCCTCCGCTTCGCTATCGTCAATTGTTTCATCGTCATCCAACTCATCGTAAAATGGTTCGTCATAAAGGTCATGAGATTCCTCTGTTAGTCCATCATTCCTATCATAAGATACCGATTCTTCAAAACCTATTCCCGGCTCACGACTTTTTGCAATTATCCTTTTTACTTTAAATTCGTTACACGCTTCCTCTAATGTAGGGCATTTGCCGTTGGACTCCTGTGGATAGCCGTTTACCATACAAGAATGGATACTCCACGCCGCATCAAACTGAATAAAAAGTCTTGTTAAGCCGTGTTTGTTTTCTTCTCTTTCAAGTTTTGATAAAAAGCACCTTGCAAAATGCCTATCTTCGTCTTTAGTATCGTCCGTTATAAATAACGCTGCAAATTTATCAGCATTTTCCGTCGGCAAAACTACCGACATTTCACTTTCTGCCCAATTTGGCATTATTCCGCCTCCGCTTCCGATTTTTCTTTCAATTTGCGCGATGTATGCCCGTCTATCCACGAATCCGAATCATATCGACAAATACGGTCTTTCTCGTCAAACTTGATACTTTCGTCAAAATCTTCTTCGTCGTTTCTTGCATCAATATTCAACAAAGCTATGCCAAGTTCAAAACACACGTCTCTTATATCGTTATCTTCATTTTCGATAAGACACGCTTCCAAACTTGTATTGCACGAAATATCGTAGATGCGCTTTTGATAGCCTGCTTTGTCTGCGCTCTCGCTGTCCGTAAGCATTATTTCGGTATTCAAAAAGCTGTACTCGCAATCCTGATCGAAATACCGTTCAAACTCGTCAATATGTTCTTCGGGCAGAACCACCACCATGCAACCGTTAGCGTATGAACTCATCAGGCAGCCTGCCTTTTGCGTTCATTATTCTCACGGTGCAATTTAATAAGTTGGCGTAAATAGTCCCTCGTCTGTCTCGGCAACTCGCTCACAACGAACACGTCCCACAATTTCTCGATAATCTTTTCGCCCAAGAACTCGACATATTCTTCGTCATGCAAAACATCGTCCATAAGATAGCGGTAGACTTCTTTATAGAACGTAATTTTCAACGAATTGTCGTACACTTTATCTATCCCGCCGCGTATCTGAATACGACGAAAATCGTCGTATTCGCTCTGCACTTGCTTAAAAAATGCTCTGCGCACTTCTTCTATATCCTGTTTCATTTCTGTTCCGTTTCCCTTAAATTTTTTACATCATTGCGGCATACGCCGAAGAATGATGTTCCATTTTAGTAAACAAACCGCTATACTCGTCGGAAGTCTGATCGCGCATATCGTGTAGCACGTCATTCAAATCGTCGCCGAAAAAGCCTCCGCAGTTGTCCAATTCTTCCCCTGCTTCATCGGAAATCTTAAATCCGAAACAATCCCCCTGCAAATAATTGTCATAGGTTCTCGTTTCTGCGATTAAGGTTTCCATTATCCTTTGTTTGAGACTTTCGTCCAAATTCCCGCCGAACTCTTGCTCCGCCTTTTCTTTCGTAACAAAGATATAGCCTACCTGTCCGCTATCCCAACGGTCTCCGAAATCCGTATTCGACATAGTAATGCCGGAATGATCGTACAGGTAAAGCGGCAGAATGACAAATGCGTTTTTGTATTCTTCGCTTTCTTGGAATGCTTGCGGATCTTCGTACTCGTGTTTATCGCCGAGATTATACCGTCTGTGCCAACAAACCATTTTACCGAGATTGTCCCACTTGCGCGGGGTTTCAGCAAACTCGTCTCGGAAAACTTCCAATTTATAGCTGCCGTCCGAAACCGTCATAGTATCTTCCATAAATCCCTCCCCATTTCTTATATCATTTCAAAAACTTGTTGCTCGTCATTGACACGCTTCTGTGCTATCCGAAAATAGGCATTATCAAGCTCATACCCAATGAAATGTCTTTTTGTTTTTATGCAAGCAACAGCCGTACTTCCGCTGCCAAGAAAACTATCACAGACCACATCTCCCTCTTTTGAATAACTTTTTATTAAGTATTCAAGCAACTCTATCGGCTTTTGCGTTGGGTGCAATCTGTTTTTTCGCATTGAACTTATTTCAATTAAGTTCGTCGGAAAATACTCATCGCTATAATTTTCATAACCAAGCGTAAACCCGTCCTTTCTCATAGAAGAATTAAGGCACTTTGCCCCACCGCGTTTTCTCATTTTCCCTTATCGCATTTGCGGATAGTAATTGACACGTTCCCCATTTTTTGAGAAAACCATTATTTCTTCCGTTATTTGTAATGGCATATATTTTGCTAATTGAAAACTTCCGCTTAACCGTTTATTCCATATCCATTTATGCTTGAAATTTTCCTTATTGCTCATAATCAGTTCACTTGAAAAAGGTTCTTTCCCAAATAGCACTATTGCGGCATTCTTTTTAGCAATTCTTTTATACTCTTGCCACATTTTGTTCAAGGGAACTACTTTATCCCACACACACGCCGTTACACCATACGGCGGATCTGAAAGTATCAAATCAATGCTTTCATCTGGTATTTCACGCATCAATTCAAGACAATCGCCTTGTTTTATGTAATCCGTTTTCATATCACATCTCCGCCGTATTGTGCGCTAAACTCAACGCCATATTGATAGTGCGCTTGCCGTAATAGCCGCCGCTGTTATCCCATTTCGGGCGATACAGACCGCTTGAACGGAATATACTGTCTATTTGCGATTCGTCTTGAGTCCAATACGCTAATATTCTCGCAAGCGCAAAATCCGCCGAACTCTGCGAATCGTAACTGCCTTGCCAATCGCCGCGATACAGCCTATCGAACTTTGCGCCCTGCCGACTGTCCCGAATTTTGTCTATCAGCTCTCTATCCGTTTTTGTGGCTTGACGGTGTTCTACGGGCTTGTACTCAACAGGCTTTCCAAGATATTCTTTGTTCAGCTCTCCGATAATGTCCGAAAGGTCTTTTATTTCCGCCGAATCGCCTACAATGTTGCCCGTCATACAGACAAAGCGTTTTGTATCGTACATTTCAAGACCGAGCGTATCGTTTTTCTTTCTCGCGTTCTCCGGCAGACTTCCATAACAAAGAAAATGCAAGCCCTTACCGCTAACCGACGATTCGCAATAGGTGTCGAGCTTCGACGCAAATTCAAGCATCTTATCCCGTATCTCGGCGGGCTTTTCGTCAACCTCGTCAATATCTACGAATACAATGCCACTCGTCAACACAAAGCTCAAACCGTCCTGTCCGTGTGATTGTGCGTACCGCAACGCGGTATCGAAGTCCGCCCAAGATTTTGGATTATTGCTTTGCGCATAATCGCCCGTATTGGGCGAAATCATTACCTTGCCCCAATGCCCCTCTTTCGGCTTCGCCTTAAAACACACCCATTGCCGTCTTTTTTTCAGCTCGTCGGGTACGTTTTCAAGCTGCTTCCATTTCCGAACGCTTGGCGTTTGCGGGACGAAAGGGATCTTCGTCGGCTTCTAACCCTCCGCCGTTATCGGCGGAAGGGTCGGGCGCAGCCTGCGCCCTCGCCTGTTGGTCTTTATAAAACGCGCGGGAAATCTTGTCCATAACGAGCTTCGTACTCGCGCATACGAGATTGAGATTTTCGCGGAACATATCGGTTTGTTCTTCGGTCATATTCTTCATATAATCGAAGTTGTAACCGCTCGTGTCGAGACCGAAATGCGCCGCAAGAATACACGCTCTGCTGTCCGCTTCGATTTTCTCGGCGTTTTCGCCCGTCATGCCCTCAAAGCCCCTGCCTTTGTAATTGTCGTTGATTGCCCTGCTCGCGCCTTCGATTGCCGTCAGAGCCGTCGCCGTGTTGCCCAAGCCCTTGCAGATTTTGACGGTCTTTTTCTCTTTGTCGATTTTATAGTTTTCGTCGTCGGCAAATTCGGACTCGTCCGTGAATTTGTATTTCCAATGCTTTGCCGAGAGCGCGGCGAACACGCCGTCGAGAATGATTTTGTTTTCTTTATCGGACACCTTTTTACCGATTGCATAGGGCTTGACTTCCGCGCCTTCGGTTGCCGCAACGTCGAATACATAGACGGGATGAAACCCGACGGTTTTTTCGCGGGTATATACGATTTCGTTACCTTCTTCGTCGAGCTTGGGATTGCCGTCCTTATCTTTTGCCGTTACCTCGTATTCCTCTTTGGTCGGCGCAATGATTTCCATACTTGCCGCACCTTCCTTGATGTGTCTGCCTTCGCGCGCCCATTCGTTCATGCTCTTTGCAACCGTCATATCGGGATTCTGTTCGAGCATAAGCATAATGTTACTTACCGAATATTTGCTGTTCGCGCCGCACTTCAAAAGCAAATCCTTGTATTTCCCCTCGGCGATAATCTTTTTGTACTGCGCATCGGTTCTGTCGTTAAGTTCCGCGCGCTCGTCGTCCGTGTAATCCGCCACCGTCGTTACGGCTTCTTTGTTCTGTTCCATATTCCTTGTCTCCTTAAAGATGATTTTTTACGCACTCAAGCGTTGTTTTAATTCCGAATAAAATTCCTTGCCCCGGATAGGCAAGTTGTGCCTTGTTCTTTCTTCTTCAAACTGAAATCTTTTTTCCAAGTCCTTAACCGAATACAAAGCCTATAATCGCACCGATTAAATCTTTCTTTGCTTTCTCCCTGCTGTTCTGCTCGTCGCTCTTTGCAAGTTTCACTCCGAGTACGATACAGTAGATCGTACCTACCGCTCCGATAATCGCAATCGCGGGCCACAGAATAGCGTTAAGCACTTCGAGAATAGGCGCAATCACGGGTGCGAAATCAACCGCTGCCAATAAATTTGTCATTTAATTTTCCTCCATTTTTTAAATATTTTTAAGTTCTTTCAGAACGAAGGCGGGTATCCCGCTTCCGTTGTTTTTGGGGTTGGCGCTTGTCTTTTGACGGCAAAATGCGCCTACCCCTTAACCTGCTAACTTTTTTTGTAGTTTTAACCCTTGTTTTCAAATTGATGATGCACTACGCTGTCGTACCCCTTTTCTTCCATTACGTCTTCAAGCGCGTAAAAGAAGTCCGAATCCATAACGATAGCCCTGCTCTCGATCCTGCCCTGATATGCTTTGCGCATCTTGGCAATATACTTGTGGTAATTGACGCGCCTGTTCGCGGTAAACAGCAATTCGCCGAGTCTATCGTTGGTAGGCAAAAACATTTCCGTTTCCCCGATAATCGCATTTATGTACTCCATTCAACCCTCCTCGTCAGGGAAATATAAAAGTCCCTTCACTTATTAGAGAAAAATCGGTAGTTTGTTGGGGTGTTTTTCTGAAAATATTTTTATTTTTTTTCTATCAGTTTTTTCAGCTTAACGAAAATGCCGTCTACACGTTCTTTTATTGTGCAACGTAATACGCCTTCTTCTTTAGCGATTTCGGCCTGCGACATATTCAGTACAAAGAGTTTATGTATTGTCTGCCGCTGTAAATCCGTTAAATACGGCAAGACAGCATTCAGTTTATCTATCAATGCAGCCCGTTCCCTTTTCTTTTCTTGCAAGTCGAACACTTCTTCCGTGTCCGTTTTATCGTCCTCGAAGTCTCGCCCTGCTTCTATAATTCCTTCAAGCGACTTTGAGTAATACTTTTCGTATGCGTCGTTGCGCCATTCTTCCCGTAAGCTCTCGCGATATTGCTTTGCAATTTCTTCAGAAACCTCGACCATTACCTTTTTACCTTGTGCGTTAATGAAATAAATCTTTGCCATGAGTGAAACCCTCCGATTTTGATTTTTGTTTTTGAAAAATCGCTATCGGCGGATTTCGCCTTCAATGAAAAAAGCCACCGATAACGGCGACTAAACCGTTACGGGTGGCAAAAAATAAAAAACGCTTGAGCATAGGAATAAACCCCGTTAAAAGTTTAGTCCTGCTCAAACGCGCTCGTTTTAAATTCCGTTTTTAATTTCTATTGCAGTTAAATATATTTAGTTATTGTACTTCATTACTTTTATCATAGGCGCATAATCCCTATCCCATCTTTCAAGGCTTATGATTATGTCAGTCCACACGCTCTCGCTGTGCTTATGCACATTATATAAAATTTATGATTGCGTATTTTGACACTTTATACCTATAATTCAGTTTTAATGTAAAAAAAAGAAACACCACATCGGTGCTTCTTAATCATCGCCTTTGGGCTTATTTAGTAATTTAATGGAAACACTACCGTCTTGCACGTTTATCAAATACCGACGGTAGCATTGTTTGCATTTATATATCATATCAACAACCGCTACAGCTTGAAACATTTCCGTATCACACTTCGGACAACGGATATGACTTTTTTCTGAACTATTTACATTTGCTTCTGTGCTTTTTGGTACTTCCATAGTAAATAACCCCTTATTAAGAGTTAAAACTGTATTTAATCTGATACTTTTTCATTTTACCTTCTTTTAAAATCGGCTTTTCAAAGTCTTGCATATTTATGGCGTTCGGACAATACTGCGGTTCTAAACAAAAGCCTGCATATTGATTGTAAACGTCGCTCTTGCCTTTAACTCCGTTAAGCTGCCCGCCCGAATAGAATTGCAAGCAAGGCATATCCGTAAAAACGTCCATTTTTATACCCGTTATTTCGCTTTCGGCGTGAGCGGCGTGTTCCCCTTTCAATATAAAGTTATGGTCGTAGCCGTTTGTTGCTTTAAGTTCTTCCTTGCCGAAATCCGCACCTATTTGCTTAATTATATTAAAATCAAACGGCGTATTCTTAACGGCTCTTTTATCTCCAGTGGGAATAAGACCGCTATCCACGGGAGTATAGTAATCTGCGTTTAGTTGCATCATATTTCCGCGGCAAGCACCCTTTCCCTCTCCGTCCAGATTGAAATATGCGTGGTTTGTGGGGCACCACAAAGTATCCTTGTCGCTCACCGCTTCAAAGTCTATAGCGAGCGAATTATCCGCAACCGTAAAGGTCACCGTAAACACAAGATTGCCGGGGTAGTTCTCCTCACCGTCGGGGCTTTCATACTTCATTGCAACCGAATTTTCGGTATGGTTTAAAATTTTAAACAGTTTTTTATCAAAGCCCTCGTTGCCGCCGTGAAGATGATTTTTACCGTTGTTGGTGTTGAGTTGATATTCCCTGCCATTCAGCGTAAATCTTCCGTTTGCAATTCTGTTAGCAACCCTGCCTATCGTAGCGCCTGCGTAACATCCGCTTTTTATGTAATCTTCTACCGAATTAAAGCCGAGAACTATATCAATGCCGTTTATTCTCAATGCGTTTATCCTTGCCCCGACTTCGCAAATATCAACTTCGATATCCCCGTCCTTAAGAGTATAAAGATAAATATCTTTACCGCCTATATTGTCGTAAAGTTTTTTCATTTATTATACCCATGCGGATTTTCGCTGTGCCATTTCCAAGCGGATGAGATTATATCTTCCATAGTCTTTTCGGGTGTCCAACCGAGTATTTCTCTTGCCTTTTTATTCGAAGCCGTAAGCACTGCGGGATCTCCCGCTCTGCGTTCGCTGTAAACTACTTTTATATCCTTTTGGGTTATCTTCTTCGCCGCATCAATTACTTCTTTAACGGTTGAGCCTATTTCCGTTCCCAAATTGAAGATGTCGCTCTTTCCACCGTCTATCAAATACTTAACCGCCGCAACGTGCGCTTTTGCAAGGTCGTAAACGTGGATATAATCTCTCACGCAAGTGCCGTCGCGCGTGGGATAATCCGTGCCGTAAACGCTGATACTTTCTCTCACGCCTGCCGCCGCTTGCAATATGATAGGAATCAAATGCGTTTCGGGATTGTGAGCTTCGCCTATAAGTCCGCTTTCGTGCGCGCCGCATGCGTTGAAATAACGGAGAGAAACGTATCTGAGTCCGTGTGCGTTAGCCGTCCATTTGAACATCTTTTCCATTGACAATTTTGTTTCGCCGTAGGTGTTCGTTGGATTAGTTTCGTCCGTTTCGAGTATGGGAACGCTCTTCGGTTCACCGTAGGTCGCCGCCGTGGACGAGAATACTATTTTATCTACCTTTTCCGCAACCATAGCTTCCAAAAGCTGTTTTGTGCCGTAAAGATTATTTTCGTAATATTTAAGCGGATTTACCATACTTTCGCCGACTAACGAATATGCCGCAAAATGAATTATTGCATCTATCTTCTCGTCACTTAACACTTTCCGAACATTCTCTATATCTCTTATGTCAACCTTGTATAAAGGTATTTCTTTTCCGGTTATTTTTCTTAAATTAACAACGCTTTGTTCGCAAGACGTTGAAAGGTTATCCAAAATAACAACCTCGTACCCATCCGTGCAGAGCTGTGCAACCGTATGCGAACCTATATAGCCCGCGCCGCCTGTTACTAATATCTTCATATATTTCTCCTTTATATCTATTTTACTTATTTTTCTGCACATAGCAGCCTTGCACGGAATTACTTCCGCGCAAGACTTAAGTAGGAGAAAAAAATAAAAACCTGTAATCAAATTAACTTTTCTATTGTGATTCCGTCTGCTATGTCTGTATTATAAAATTCTGCCTTGTAGCCCGTAGCCTGTAAATAGCTGTTGTACACGAATTCTTTGAACTCATCTATGCTGCCCGTTTTGACGAGAGATATCGTGCAGCCACCGAAGCCGCCACCAATTAAGCGTGAACCCAAACAACAACTTTGTGCCTGAGCCGCTTCTACCAAAGCATCCGGTTCCCTGCCTGTTACTTCGTAATTATCACGAAGCGAAGCGTGGGACCTGTTCAAAAGCCCGCCGAGCATATCCATATTGCCCGCTTTTAACGCAAGCGTGGCTATCCTTACACGCTCGCACTCGCTGACGATATGCTCAACTCTTTTTCTCAATACCTGCGGTAATGAAGAATGGAATGCCTTATATTGCGCTCCGTTCAATTCTGCAAGACGGCTTATGCCCAATTTTTGTTTTAAAATTTTCAACGCTTCATCCGTTTCCGCTCGGCGTTCGTTGTACTTGCTTTCAATAAGATTGTGCGGTTTATTGCAGTTGGTTATTACGAGCGAATAGTTGCCCAATCGTAACGGCAAATACTCACATTCAAGAGTGTTGCAATCCAATAGCATAACGTAATCTTTCTTTCCGCAAGCCGACGCGTATTGGTCCATTATTCCGCAGTTGACGCCTGCATACTCTCTCTCGGCTTGTTGCGCCTTCAAAGCTATATCCACTTTATCTAACGGCTCGCCCGCTATGGTAGCAAGTGCCACAATTGTACTTACCTCTATTGCCGCCGAACTTGACAGCCCCGAACCGAATGGAACGGTACAATCATGAAGCATATCGCAGCCTATAATCTTATGTCCTGCTCTCTGCCACATAAGCGCCGCGCCCGCCTGATAGTTGCCGTACTTTATGTCTTTATAGCTTTCGAGTTTGTCTATATCCAAGCTCACTTTATCCGGTAACGTAGTCCACGACAAATTGATTTTATTCGTTCCGTTAAGTCTTATGTAAACCGTGTTTTTAAGACTTATCGCTGCGGGCATCACCTTGCCACCGCAATAATCTATGTGTTCGCCTATTATGTTAATTCTGCCTGCCGCAGATACTTTATATTCGTACTCTTTCATATTTTAAACCCTGCGGTTTTAAGAAACCGCAATAACTCTTCTTCCTCTTTGAATACCGACGTGTTTTCCAGTATTCTGTAACAGATACTTCCGAGTTCTTCCTGCAGTGCGGTATGTATATCCGCGTATTTCCCGCTTTCATACAGCTCTTTCGTTTCCTCATAAACCAGCTTAAATGCGGCATATTCGGGGGGCAATTGCCTTTTTGCCTCTATAATCTGCTCTATTTTGCCAAGCTGTTCTTCAAGCCGCCCCGGAAGAATAAAAAGTCCCTGCGCCTCTATAAGTCCTATACTCTCTTTCTTTATTGAATGGTATTCGGGGTGCGCGTGAAATACTCCGTCCGGATACTGTTCGTTCGTTATATTACTACGTAAGATAACGTTCATTTCATATCCGTGTAATGTCTTAATTACGGTGGGACTTATTGCGTTATGGACTCCGTCTTTATCCTCTGCTATTATTCCAAGCGCAGGATTGGAATAAGACTCCCAAGCCTCGCGCAGTCTGTCGGAAATATCCACCACTTCGTTGCGTTTGCCGCTCTTTATTCTTATAACAGTTCCGGGCCAATCCAGTATACCAACAGTAACGTAAGGATATTTTTTGTCCTTTATTTTTGTTTTTATCTTTGCTTTATGTAACGGTAAAATTTCGCCACCGCCCTGATAATGGTCGTGCGCTAAAACGCTTCCGCCTATCCTTTCCAAAGGCGCATTACAGCCTATAAAATAATGCGGAAATTTATCAACGAAGTCTACTAAATTTTCAAGCGTCTGCCTATCTATGTGCATCGGCGTATGCTCGCAGTTTACCGCTATTCCGTGTTCGTGGAAATATCCGTACGGCGAATACTGCCAAAACCACGGCTTGCCACCGAGCGTTATGGATACAGTTCTTAGGTTTCGTTTGTTTCTCGGCGCAAAGCCCTCGTTCTCTCTGCAAATAACACACTTTGCGAAACCGCCGTCCACACTGTTACCTGCTTTTGCTTTCTTCGGATCGCGGAATTCGGGCTTAGCTTTGTTTATGGTTATCGTTAAACCGTTTTCCGTATCAAAGCGCGGGTTTTTATCCAGCACGTCCTTTTTGACGTACTTATTGCATACGCAGTAATTATACAGCCATTCGGTTGCAGCTTTGCTTCCACTATCTTTCATAATGGTCGAAAAACGTTCGTCTGTTTCGGACGGCATCAAACTGAGTTCGCCGTATACGGCGTCCTCCAACTCTGCGCCTTCCAAACCGCTTGCCACAAGCTCTAATAGGCGGTTTGCTTTATATTGCATATTTCGCGCATTAAGCTCTAACTTCTCCTGTGCGTATGCTATTAAATTCTTAATTTCTTCTATACCAATCATAGACATCCCTTTTTCATTTTTTTACATCAAACTTCTTCCAAAATCAACAACTCGCATCCGAACTCGTTACGCCAAGTTTCGCATAGATTAACACCTATTTTCATATAGTAATCGCCATAATAAGTGCATCCGTTCAAGTTGTTTAGGTACTTCTTATCAGGATTCAAACCTTTAAGTTTTAAATAACGTGAATGTGGCTGTTCGCGCATTAAATTCATTAAAAGTATTAAAGAGCAAGTCTTGTCCGCATTAACGCACTGCATTATATACCAATTATCCGTTTCAGGTGAACGCAAGTGATACAACGTTCCGTTCTCAATAACATCCTTATGATATTTTTTATACAATTCGGATGTATCTAATAAAGCCTTTTTATCTTCTTGCGTCAATAAATTGGGGTTCATTTCGAGACCGTATGTGCCGAATAACGCAAACAAACTTTTTTGTTTGTAATCCATAATTTTGCTAACGTTTACGTGTGTCCCCATACATGATAGAGGATACCCAAACGACGTATTATAGTTTATTATGCTTCGTCTCGCGGGATTGCACTCATCGCTCGTCCATATCTGCGGGCAATAATAGAGAGTTCCCATATCAAACCGAGCGCCTCCGCTGGCACACCCCTCGAACATTATCTTGGGATATTCCTTAGTAAGGCGCGACAGCAAAGAATAATATCCGAGAGTCATTCTATGATATACTTCTCCCTGATGTCTTCCGTCTAAATTGTTCGAGAAATGCTCCAAAACGCGTCGGTTATAATCCCATTTTATATAATCTATTTCATACTCATCGATAATCGCTTTCATTTGATTATAAATATTGTCTACCGCATCCGGATTGGAAAAATCGATAAGTAATTGATGCCGAGTTATATGCGCGCAGTCTCCGTCCCCTGTCAATGCGTATTCGGGATGCGCTTTATACAAATCAGAATTATAATTTATCATTTCAGGTTCGAACCAAATTCCGAACTTCATTCCGTATTTGTGGCAATGATCGATAAGGCGATGCAAATTGAGTTTCTCGTTGTTGACATGCCAATCCCCGAGCCCGTCGAAATCATCATCGCGCCTCCCGAACCAACCGTCGTCTAACACAAATAACTCAACACCTGTTTCGGCTGCTTTATCGACGTATGCAAGCATACTATCCATCGTAAAAGTTAAATGGCAACCTTCCCAAGAATTAAAAAGTATGGGCTTGTACTCTTTATCGAAACGATACGTTATCAGGTTTTCCTTTATAAACGAATGGAAATTATGGCTCATTCCATCAATACCGTTATTGGAATATGATATAATCGCCTGCGGAGTTATAAAGCTTTGCCCGTTCTCCAAAACCCAATCGAAATCCTCGTCGTCTATTCCGTATGTTATATGAATGGCCTTATAATAATCGGAGAATAGGCGGAATTTGAAATTTCCACTGTAAATAAGATTAAATCCTATAACCTCACCGTAATCCAAACCTGCGTTTTCGGACTTCAAAAATACAAACGGGTTTTCCTCGGCAGAGGATATTCCTCTATTGGAACCGACTTCCTGTACGCCGTCTAAGACTTTGTTCTCCACGCGATTGCGCTCTTGCGCCCACCTGCCGCTGAAATGGTTCAAAGTATAATCTATACTCGGCAAGTCAAGCTGCATAGACATAGCCCTGCTCAAAACTACGTCCTTACCCGTATTATTGATAATTTCGAAATTCTTGATTATTATGTCCTTATCGTCGAAAATCGTTACACGGTGTTTGACATACAGCTCACGGGTGCGTTCTTTAAGCAAGAATTCTACCGTCGAACAATTTTCACCGTGCGCACACGGTAAGTTATCTAAATTTTTAATACCTTTATATATTTTATGGGATACATAAATAAAATCTGTAACATAGCTACCGTTTTCGCGCTTGATTATCAAAGGCGCGCCGCGTTTATCCCTGCTCGCGTGAACCGATAATTCCACCGGCGCAAGCCCGTATTTATACCCGTCGGGATATTCTACTTCTCTATTTCCCGAAATACTGTAAATAGTGCTTTCTTCACCACCTGTCGGTCTTGAAAGCGAAACGTCAAAATCCTTTATGCTTTCCCCGAAATATACCGTTTCGAGATAGCCTTCACTGTTAATATATATCAGATATAATATTCTGCCGTTATCAAGCCTAATAACATTTTGCTTTTCATCAAAAATAATCATATTTATTTCCTATTCTCCGAATTTATATAGAATTAATATACATACGCCGAGATTATGTTAACCTGGAATTTAGGTTATCTTTGGACTCTTCCGGAAGCGTTTCCGCCCGCAAGGTTTTCAACCTCTGCAAGCGAAACGAGGTTATAGTCGCCCTCGATACTGTGCTTCAAACAGCTTGCCGCAACCGCGAACTCGATAGTTCTCTGCCCGTCGTAACTGTTCAGTAAAGAATAGATAAGTCCTCCGCCGAAACTGTCGCCACCGCCTACACGGTCAACAATGTGCATTGAATACTTTTTGCTGAAATACGCCTGCTGTCCGTCGTAAAGCATACCTGACCAGTCGTTGTCGTTCGCGCTTTTGCTTTCACGCAGGGTGATTGCAACGCCCTTAAAGCCGAACCGTTCGGCGAGTTTTTTTGCAACTGAAATATAACCGTTCCTATCCAGCTTCCCGCCGTCGATATCACTGCCTTCCGCTTCGATGCCGAACACGTCCTTTGCGTCCTCTTCGTTGGCTATACAGTAATCGACGTACTTGCAAATTTCACCCATCGATTTACCCGCCTGCTGTTTGCTCCACAGCTTCTTACGGTAATTCAAATCGCACGAAACGGTTATTCCCCTGCTCTTTGCGGTTTTGACCGCTTCGAGACAGATTGCGGCAACCTCTTCCGAAAGCGCGGGGGTTATACCCGTAAAATGGAACCAGCCCGCTCCTTCGAAAATTTTATTCCAGTCGAAATCACATTTCTTCGCAGTTGCTATCGAGGAATACGCACGATCGTAAATAACCTTACTCGGGCGCTGGCTTGCGCCCTTTTCGCAGTAATATATTCCCACTCGTTCGCCGCCGCGCACGATTTTGCTTACGTCTACACCGTACCTTCTTAAACTGTTTACCGCGGCTTGACCTATTTCGTGCGTCGGCAGTTTTGTTACGAACGCAACGTCTGCGCCGTAGTTTGCAAGGCTTACCGCAACGTTGGCTTCCGCCCCGCCGAAGGTTGCCTCATATTTTTCGCTCTGAACGAATCTTAAATAATTTTCAGGGGCAAACCTTAACATAAGTTCGCCGAAAGTTATAATTTTTTTCATATTATTTCACCTCATTTGACTTTTTCAATGCATCCTCTACGAAGAAACTTCCGCCGACCGCCGCAACCTTTTCGAATGCAAGAAACTCTTCTAAGTTGTCGCGGTTTACCCCGCCCGTAGGAATAAACTTAACCTGCGGAAAAGGTGCGCTCAACGCTTTAAGCGCTTTCAGTCCGCCGTAAATGTTCGCGGGGAAAAATTTGACGGTGGTAATTCCGAGCTCTAACGCCGCCATAATCTCGGTTGGTGTAACGCAACCGGGATAATATGGAACGTCCTCCCTTTTACAGATTTTTGCGACTTCCGCGCTGAGTCCGGGCGAAACTATAAACTTTGCGCCCGCAGCCAACGCCTCTTTGCACTGTTTTGCGTTTATTACCGTACCTGCACCCACATTCATATCGGGAAATTTTTTGCAAGCCAACGCTATAGCCTCTGCTGCACAGTCCGTACGGAAAGTTATTTCCGCGCAGTTTATTCCGTCTTTTTTTAGTGCGGACAATATTCGCACGGTTTCATTAAGTTCTTTAATAACAACTACAGGAATCAATTTATCCATATTTTTTACCTTCTTCATATCTTTAGTTATTACTTTATAAAACACTTAAACCAGCTCAAACTCCGCATAGTTTTGGGTATCTGAATCAGTTCCGACAAAAGCTCTAAACTTTCCCTTTTCTGCTGATTTAATTATATCTTCGTTATAAAATTCAAGCATTTCGCTATCTACGGCAAACTCTACCGTCTGACTTTCTCCCGGAGCAAGTGAAACTTTTTTAAAACCTTTTAGTCCCCGTAAAGGTCTTGCCACAGAGGCAACCAAGTCCTGAATATAGAGCTGTACAGTTTCTACGCCACTGCGTTTCCCTACGTTTTTAACCTTAACGGAAACAGTAATTTTATCGCCGTCATTAAGCCTATTATTACTGAGCTTTATCTCCGAATACTGAAATTGCGTATAAGATAATCCATATCCAAACGGAAACAGAGAAAGATTACTTCCGTCGATATACGATGATGTATACGGACTTCTGATGTCATTATTTGTGCGTGGTCTGCCGGTATTATATCTGTTGTAATAAATCGGACATTGCCCGACTGACATAGGAAAACTCATAGGCAGTTTACCTTCCGGAGAGTATCTTCCGAAAAGAAGCTTTGCTGCCGCCGTGCCGCCTTCCGTACCCGGATGCCACATTAAAAGGACCGCCGGTGCAATATCTATAAAACGCTTGATTGTAAGCGGTCTGCCGGAGAAAAGCAAAACTGTCGTATTTTTATTAGCTGCAACTACCGCTTTTAACAATTCATATTGTCCGTCTGACAAATCAAGATTAAGTTTGCTTGTCCCTTCTCCGCTGTCGGAGGACGGCTCGCCAATCGCTAAAATTACCGCTTCGCTTTCTTTTGCAAGCTTGACCGCTGCCTTTAATTTTTTACTGTCAACCTGTGCTCCGATTTCAAATCCTACGCCCTCTTCGACATGCACCTCTGCCGCAGTAAGCAACGAGCGTATTCCGGCAGCCACCGTTATTGCATCATTGGTATTACCATAGCAATGCCAAGCGCCAATAATATCACCTGTATCAGCAAACGGTCCTATAACCGCAATCTTTTTAAAGCTGTCAGACAGCGGCAGAACGCCGTCGTTTTTAAGTAGCACTGCACTCTTCACAGCCGCCTTTTCGGCGATTGCCCTGTGTTCTTTACACAGCGTTTTTTTCTTGGGTTTGGTATTAATATAGGGGTCATCGAACAAGCCGAGCTTTTGTTTTAACACCAAAACACGTTCAACGGCTTTGTTCACCTGCTCCATATTTATTTTGCCGCTTTCCACCAATTCTTTTAAATAACGAATATAGTTCAACGAAACCATCTCTATATCGCCGGTCGCTTCCATCGCTTTATATGCGCACTCAAAACCGTTTTCGGCAATACCGTGAACCATCATTTCGTCAAACGACGCATAATCGCTTATAACTACCCCGTCAAAGCCCCACTCATCACGCAAAATGCCCTTGACAAGCTTTTTATTAGCCGCAGCGGGGACTCCGTTTAAAAGGTTAAATGACGTCATAACCATATCGGCTCCGGCATCCAAAGCCGCTTTATAAGCGGGAAGATAGTACTCGCGTAAAGTTATTTCGCTCATATCGACGGTATTATAATCCCGTCCTGCCTCCGCCGCACCGTATGCCGCAAAATGCTTTACGCAAACAGCAACGTTTTGTGTATGATATCCTTCTACTTGTGCTTTTGCATACAGAGAATTCAGATAAACGTCTTCACCCGTACTCTCGGCAACTCTACCCCAACGAGCGTCGCGAACCATATCCACCATTGGCGAAAACACAACGTTTATGCCGTTTTCAACACATTCACGCGCAGCCATCGCCGCACATTCCTTTATAAGTTCGGGCGAAAATGCGGCACCCATTGCCAATGGTATGGGATAAACAGTACAACACCCGTGTATTACGTCTTGCATGAAAAGCAACGGTATAGAATTCTGGTCTATCTTTAAATGATTTTCCTGAATTTCTATTACGTCGGATACTCTACTGAAATTGAGAGTACTTCCTATCCCTGAAATTTGATTAAATGTAAGTCCGAGCCCCGAAAGCGGCCCTGTTATATCGGCTATTGACTTTTTATTTAACAGTGAAGAATTGACCTGTGTCAACTGCTCTGCCTTTTCTTCAATCGTCATTCGTTCTATAAGTTCTTTTATGTCCATTATCAGACCTTACCTATTTTCAATTTTCAATTTTCAATTTATAACTTTCATTTTTATTCCGCGGGATTTAAACCAATCTATCGATAATTCAAACCATTTACCTATGAAATACAAGTTTTTTTGTGCTTCGGTAAAGTCGCAAACCTCATCGTTAGATAGGCTTAATCCGTGTCCGCCGTGCTCGAATATATGCAACGCAAACGGCACATTTGCGCGCCTGTATGCGGTAGCAAGCAACAACGAATTTTCCGCCGGTACACCTTTATCTTCAAATGTGTGCAATATAAACGCAGGAGAAGCATTTTTATCAACTCGCTTTTCAACTGAAAGTTTGTCGTATAAAGCAAGTTCCTTGCCGGTTATGTTATCACGGGTACAGGCGTGCGTATATTCTCCCGTCGTTACAACGGGGTAAGCCAAGATTGTAGCATCGGGTTTTATCTGTTTTATAGTTTTTCCTATAAGCGCTGCCTCATCTTCTTTTACCGTAGAGAGCAATCCCGCAAGATGCCCGCCAGCAGAAAAGCCTATTGCGCACACTTGATTTTTATCTATATTGTATTTTCCCGCATTGTCGCGGATAAACAACATAGCGAGCATTGCTTCGATTAACGGCACGGGATATTTTGTTTTCGTGCTGTACGAAAGAACAAAAGAACAAAATCCGTTGTTAAGATATTTCATAGCAACAGGTTCGCCCTCCCGGTCGGAAACCATATTATACGCACCGCCGGGAATTACCAGCATTGCGGGGTGAACACGCTTTTTTATTTCGACGCTGTCCGTGCGCACGTATACGGCTAAATAACCGCCATTGGCACCACATCTATCAATTTTATAATTTTTATATAAATCGATTACTTCATACGTCATAAAGAGTACCCCTTTAAAGTCAAATCACATCAACAGAATAAAACAACCGCCCTGTACGCTTCTTGCAATAAAACAATGATGTTTGCCATCAACCGTTTCATACCAGTCGGAAAAAGGCACTCTGTCGGGGCTTTCGATTAAGAATTTATATATCGGCGATATTACACGCTTTTGTTTTCCCAAATTATCGGTTAGACTTGCCGCCCACAAAAGCCAGTCGCTCTTTGTGTACCCCTTTCTGCTGTCGAGCGGTATTCCGTATTCTGCCGACTTTGTAAGGCAATAGTCGATTTCTTTTTCCAGCAAGCTTTGGGGGAACAAGCCGAGTTTGAATATTTTATCAAATGCAAAATTGTATTTAAGAGAGAAAGTATCTTCTCCGCTGTCCCACGTAAGGGGTGAATGGTCGAACCTTATCATAAATTCACAAATCTCACCCGCATACTTTTCGGCTATTTTCCTGTACTTTCCATTACCCGTCAGTTCGGCATATGCAGCTATACCGACAGTTGCCTTAATGGCAAGATTTAAATTGTTTTTAAGGTGCCCTGCAAAATCGTCCGTGCAGAGTTGATCTTCCGGTTTAAGCCCGTATTTAACGAGATATTCAACCCACTTAGCGCACAAATCTTGATTGTCTTCAAAAAACTTATTGTTATTCTCTGCACGGCAGCACGCCAAAAATAGAATCAGCATATTTGCACATTCTTCCACCGGCATCTGATATTTAAAGTCGTATGCGTCGAATTTGGAAGGCAAGAGATATATCGGAGAATGAGTATTTACAAAAGCTCTTTCGTTGTAGTTGCCGTGATAATGCCCTTTATCACCTTTAAGTCCATATACCTGCCCTGCGCAAATAGGATATGTACCCACGTCATGCGGCGCAAAATCATATTTCCATACAGGCATTCTTGCAAACTTTAATATGGGACGCATCATCCCTTTTACAAGTTCGGGGTTGTATAACAGATACAACGGCGCCGAAGGATAACTTACGTCTACCGTTGCAATGCAACCGTTTGAACCGCATTCTTTGGATAAAAACAACACATTGCCGTCATTGTCACAAACGAGTTTATGAGCGCCTATGCTTTGGCGTAAACTTGCGTACAGTATCCTTATATATTCATCCCCGTATCTATCCGCCTTGTCTTTTATATTTTTATCAAACGCTTTCAGTTTTTCATCTATTGCGCCCGTATTTTCAAAAACATACCCAAGAGCATTTAAAATAGTATTATTCTTTAAATAATAACCTTTCAGATAGTCGCCAAAATAATCGATAGAAGCACCCTCGTCAAAGCCGAGCATGACAACGCCGTTATTATTGTTATTTATCGAGCCTATATACTTTTCCTCTCCCTTGTTTGCAAAGCGGTTTAGTCCCGCAGACAGGTAAACGGCAAGGTCGCTTTCGTCAAGAATATACGCCGTTTCGCCCGACAGATACCACCATCCCCAATCCGCACCTATCAAATCGTGCGCATTGGATAACGGGAGTTGTCTTTTTAATCCCATAAAAGCCGCTTCGTACGAATCGAGCGGCATAACGCCTCCCCTGACCGATTTGTTGCCGTTCTCGGGGATATCGTTATACGCAACACGCCTGTTGACAAACACGGAAAGTGCGGCGTTCTTATCCCCTTGTATACTGTATTTTATATAGCATACAGGCATTGACAAAAGCTGTAAATCGTTAAGCGGAAGCGGTGAAACAAAGCTCAGCTTCAATTTAACTTTTCCCGCCGTAAATTCATAGTCGGTGGTAAACGCAGTAACTTCAACAGACGTCTGTTCGGCTTTCTTAACTCCGCAGTTTATATAATCTTCTGCGTTGCCCATAAAGCAGTACGTTTCGCCGTTTGTCTTTATAAATCCGTAAATTTTCTTTTCCGCACCGAACCAGCTTTTAATATTGCTTTCGTTCAAATTGTCCGTAGTTGACCAGAGCGAATAGTTCGGGTCTTTTATAAACAGCGGATATGCGGGGAGCTTTCTGTCGTTATTCATATTTCTTTATTTCCCTTGATATAATTGCAAATAAATCGTCGGCTATTTTCTGTACGCCTTCTATGTTAGGATGTAATACGTCGGAGCAAAGATATTTCGGTCCGTCCAAAATATCAAGTCCGTTTATATAGGTAACGTTCGGTAAGTTTGCCTTTCTTATCCTTTGTTCCATTGTACTGCGCCAGGGCTTAGAACGAACTCCGCCTTTCAAGAAGTCGTTGTCGCAATAAAATGGAGAAATCATAAATATAGGTTTATCGGAATGTTTTTTCGCAATATTTTCCAGAACGTAATCTACACGTTCCGCAACTTTTTCCATTTCCCAGTCGAGTACGTTTATTCCGAGCTCAATCACGGCAATATTCCATTCAAGCGATGAAACATAATCAATCGTTTCGTGTTCTATTCGGCAATGTCCCGCCATGCCTAAATTATATACGTCGTAATTTAATCTGCTGCCTATTATCGAAGCAAACGAATGCGACATATCGAGAGCGTTACTGCCGTGGGTTATCGACGAACCGTAAAACAATATCTTTTTTTCGGGCACTTCGCTCTTTTCGGGAGGGCGCACGTCGCCGATAACGTCCAGCAACTCATATCTCCCCCTGTCAAAAATAAAGCGCACAACTTCGGGTGAAAATCCGTCGTTCGGTCTCATTTTTCTTAATGCGTCGAGATTTACGGAGCGTTTAATGACAAAATCTTTCGGCTCTTTTCCTACACAGTTATCTACTACGGAATCGTTCCAGCCGCCTTGAATACTGCCCCTGAAAACTTGAAAAGCGTTATTTACGTCATCGTCTTCGAATTTACGCATGCGGATAGTTGCGTTTTCGCCGCTGTTGATTACAAAGCGCAGTTCGACGCCCGTTCCGTATCTTGCAACGTTATACGCATCCTTGCCGCCTTCAAACTTCTCTGCCACACTTTTAGGAAAGCGCAACCAGCTTGCGCCGCCGTTGTGTCCATCGACCAGCTCGGCAACGTTATGAACTTCAATGTTTTTAAATTTCATTTTATTTTACCCCCAAATCAGGTTTATCTGTAAATTCTACTGTCGGCTCACCCTTTAAGCCGTCCGATTCAAACAATATCAGAGTGTTGTTACCGCTCTTTAAAACCGATGCCGGAACATAGAGAGTTTTCTGCGGGCCTACTTCCCAATATCTGCCGAGATTAAAACCGTTTAAAACCGCAAAACCTTTTTTAAAATTGTCTGTTCTAAGGAAGCTGTCGCAATGCGTTCCTTCAAGCGTAAATTCAAATTTGAAAAAGCTCTCACCTTTGCCGCTATCTTTGACGCCGAATACAATCTTATCAAGATTATCCATTGGCAACGGGTAGGCGTTCCAGCCGAAATGAATTTTACCGTCGATAAGGCATCTGCCTGCAATACCTTTTTTGCGTATCATTTTCGGTCCAAAATTTGTCCTACCCATATTTTCGCATACAACGGACAAGATATCGTCCTTTTTTGCCGAGAACTCAACTTCGTAAGGCATATCGTTTACATATACCGTACCGAAACAACAATCGTTTACATACACCTGCGCCCTGTCGCCTATACTTTCAAACGAAATCTTTACGCTGTCATAATCACGATTCAACTGCGTACGGTAGACAATATAGCCATAGCCTACGCCGTATTCTTCCATACATTTCGGCACATCGGAATATTGCGGCGAAGACAGTTTTTCAAGATTGTCGAAAAGATACGCGCACTCGACTGCCTTGTGTTTGCCGTATGCTGCCTTCTTTCTGTTACCAGGCAACGGCGGCAAAGCTCCGTCGGTATGTTTTTGTATAACATCTCTGACTGCCAGATACTTGGGAGTTACGTCTCCGCATTCGGTTAAAAGCGCATCGTAGTCGTAGCTTGTTACGTCGGGGGCAAATTTTTCATAATGATTTGCACCGCTCGTAAAACCGAAATTCGTACCGCCTATAAACATATACATATTGACGCTGCCTTTTTGTAGCATATCGTCAACCGTTTTTGCATAATCTTCCGCATCAGTCGTGTGATGCGCTTCGTCGCCCCAAGCGTCAAACCAGCCGTTCCACATTTCCATACACATTTTAGGGCTGTCGGGAAAAAATTCATCGTGAGCGGCAAAGTTTTCTTCTACACGGCTTCCGAAATTCAGCGTGGATAAACAACCGTCTACCGTACCGTCCAAAATATCGGTGCGTTTTGTTCCGTCGGAAGTAAAAAGCGGTATGTCTATTCCGTTTTCACGGTATATTTTAACAAGGTCGGACAGGTACTTTTTGTCGTCGCCGTAATAGCCGTACTCATTTTCAACCTGCATCATTATGACGTTGCCGCCGTTAGTAAAAAGAAGTGGACGCACCTCTTCAAATATTCTTTGAAGATATTGCTTAAACCGCCCCATATATACGGGGTTACTGCAACGAATTTCCATTTCGGGAAGAGTTTGCAACCACCATGGCAACCCGCCGAATTCCCATTCCGCACAAATATAAGGACCGGGGCGAACAATAGCCATAAGCCCGTACTTCTGAGCTTTCTTTAAAAATTCGGCAACATTTAAAATGCCGGAAAAATCAAACTCGCCCATTCTTTTTTCGTGCATATTCCAGGCACAATAGGTTTCAACCGTATTGCAACCGAGCGCAACCATTTTACCGAAAATATCGTCCCACGTGTCGGGAAGATTGCGAAAATAATGTACCGCACCCGATATTATTTTAACAGGCTTTCCGTCCTTGATAAATTCTTTTCCTGTTATTTCAAACTTCATTTTAAACTACTCCGCCACAATTTTTATACCGTCGCGTATTCCGCCGTAAGGCGCATCGCGGTTAAATAGTAGTATGCGCACTTCAACTCTGTCTCCCGTCTTTAAATCTACGGGGAAGCTGACAGACTTTTCGCTACCGGTAAAATTCTTTTCGGAATATACACACTTACCGGAAATATATACCTCCGTTTCATCCGAAACGTAATTTATTAAATTCATTTCGAATTTGTTTCCCTTTGGCGCGGTAATGAAAGTGCGGTATATCCTATATCCGCTATGAAAATCATTCTGGTGCGAGCCGGCAACGTTTATAGGAATAAAACTGTTGAAATCGTTATCCGCAATCTTTACAAGCGGATCTGGGCGTTCATTGTAAATATCCGACATCGTAAAATCCGATATGGTAACGTTAGGCGCTGCGTTCAACAGCGGCAACCCTTCGTGACGGACAAGTGTAAACTTCACAGTTGCATCCGGCAAACCCTTGCACTGTACTTTTAAAGCAGCCTCTTCTCCTTCATTTGCTGAAACGAGAGCCATACACTTTCCGTTAAAAAGTCTGCGTTTGCTGTCTGTTTCCGATTCGTGGCTGTTTGGATTTCCGTTGCCCACTCCGCGCACGAACAAGCTTCCCTGCGAAATAAATTCGATTAAATCGTCCGAATAAGGAATATCCGTTCCCTCACTGTCTACAAGGGAAACTATTACTTCAACCGTATCCTGACCGTCGTCCGCTATATAGCTGCGGGGGCATACGATTTTGATTTGCTTTGCTTTTCCCGCAGTTTTTACGGTATCTTTGCAGAGAATATTCCCCTTTTCGTCATAACCGACGGCAACCACTTGACCTTGTTCAAAATCAACTTGCCATTCGGGAGTATTTATACAGCCTGACTGCTTTTTGCCGTAAGAAATTCCGTTTACAAACAATTCCGTTTGAGAACAATTAGTAGGCACGGCAATGCGCACTTTTTCGCCGACTTTAAAATTCCAGCTTTCGGGAATTATTTTCAGAGTCGGTTCAACGGAATAGCACGCCTTGGCATAATAATATCCGTCTTTGGGAATACCGCACAGATCCATTAGCCCAAACTGACTTGTTACTGACGGCCATTTGTACGGAGTAGGTTCGCCCTGATAGTCAAAGCCTGTCCACAATGCAATCCCCGCAAACCATTCGTGTTGCAACGCAAAATTCCAAGACTGTCTTACAGTCTGCCCCCAAGGCACACATTCACCATCGTACCCTTTGAGCTTATGCGCTTCATTATCAGTTTTGTAACAGCCTCTTGTAGAAACAACGCTTGCATTTTCAGAGCCGAAAACAGGCTGTAACGGATATTTTTTATGAAATTCGGGAATATTGGCAATGGCATAATTTATACCTGTAATATCAGTTTCCTGCCCCGCTCCGTCCATATTGCCGTTAATCGCACATGTAAAAAGTCTTGTATCGTCCAGACTGCGTACAAATGCTTTTAGACGTCTATAAATGTTTGCGCCCGTTTCGGTATTTTGAAGAGGTTCCTCGTTAAATAACGACCAAAAAATTACGGACGGATGATTACGGTCGCGCTTTATAAAGCTCTCTATATTTTTTAAATTATCCCCCTCTTCGAAACGGCGGTTTTCGTCTATAACTATCAGCCCTAACCTGTCGCAAGCATCTAAAACAGCCTTTGCGGGGGGATTGTGAGCACATCTGTAGGCATTTGCACCCATTGACTTTACAAGGTTTACGCAATAATCCTGAATCGAATCGGGAATAGCAACGCCCACTCCGCCGTAAGTCTGATGACAGCAAATTCCCTTTAATTTCAACGGTCTGCCGTTGAGCATAAATCCCTTTTCGGGCGAAACGCTGAAAGTACGGAAACCCGTAGTGACGTTGTCTTCATCTGTTTTCAGTCCGTCCGAATATACGCTTACGCTAACCCTGTACAAGTTCGGTGAATCTACGTCCCACAAATCCGGCGAATTAACTTCAAACGAAAGTTGCTTTTCAATCTTTGCGCAAGGTTGCAATTTAACCGAAAGCAATTGGCTTTTAGCTATTAGCTTATCGCCACGAAACAACTCCGCCTCGATTTTTGTATCGGCATCTGAATATCCGCTGTTTTCGACTTCAACCGAAACAAGAGTTTTCCATTGCCGGACGTCAACTTTATTGCTACGGACAAAAACGCCGTTATGCCCGATATGAACCGCTTCTTTTACATAAAGTTTTACGTACCGGTAAATACCTGCACCTTCATACCACCAGCCTTCGCTTGACTTACCGTCTATATGCACGGCAACAACATTGGTTGCAAACTTTCCGAAATTAACGTAATCCGTTATATCGATTACCGTTTCCGTATATGCGCTGAAAGAACGGGATACAAGCGAGCCGTTTACATAGAACTCCGCATATACCGCCGTTCCTTCAAAGCAAATTAAAATCTGTTTTCCTTTATACTTCTCGTCAAGACAAAATGTCTTTCTGTACCAACCGTTTTCGCTATCAAGATATCCTCCCGACAACGAATTATCAGCGGAATATTTACCGCTTAATTTATAATCGTGCGGAAGGTCGACGCCAGCCCAAACGCTGTCGTCATAAATTCTGCCCGCTGCTCCTAACGTCCCGCCCGTTTTACAAGCCGAGCAAGCCGCAACGTGGCTTTTTAAAGTATCTGTTTCCGGTTCACCACGAAAGAACTTCCATTCTCTGTCAAAGTTATATACTACTCTCATAATCTTACCTTTACAGGTTCTCCGTTAGTCTCATTTTAGCCGTTTTACTTAACTCCGACGACATAATCGCTGAAATGAAACCTTCTATGGTGCTTGTTTTCATTATAGCTTGTAACGCTCTGCTCTTGTAACCGACTTCTTCTTCCGTTTCCGTTAACATTTTCTTTGCAATGGCAAATTGCTTTTCAAACTCACTCTTTACACGGTATTTCACAGAAACCGAATATTCAGCTTCGGCATTGAAGATAAATTCCGCCGAAACACATTCTTTATACATTTTAACCGTATCGACAGATTCACCGTTGACATTCAAGAAAACTTCACCGTCGTCGATATTTCTGAATTTAACTAAAATCTTCCTGTTTTTCGGCAAAACTTCTTTTAGCCCTTTGCCGTGTATACGCAGAGTCTGTACCCCTGTTCCTTCATTCTCAACGTTTTCCGTGGTAAACACCGTACTGTATTCTTCGGTACCGCCCGAAAGCCTGTTATCTTCAAAGAGCGTAAACTCTCCGTTGCCGCAAAAGACGTTTACTTCGAGCGTTTCAGGATTATCGGCGCAATTGCCTTTATCGAGCGACAAAGGGAAAATAGCGCCGCTTTTAGCAAGAACGGGAATACTTTCCTTACTTCTCAAAAATGTTATATTTTTGCCGCCTTTACCGACGTAATATTCCATTCCTGTGAAAATATCCGTCCAATGCCCTTCGGGAAGCCACGCCTTTTGCTTTGCATAGCCGTCTTTTCCGCACTTTCCGGTTATCGGATATACGAGCATCTGTCCGCCGAATATATAGCCGTTTCTTTCTTTATACGCCTCTTCGTCCTTCCATTCGTAATAGAGCGGCTCTATCAGCGCTATGCCGTCGGTATGCGTACGTTTTGAGCAGGAATACAGAAATGGTATCATTCTATGCCGCAATCTCATAGCCTCGGCAACAAGATTACCGACACCGTCCTTATACGCCCAAGGCTCCTTTGTTATTGTCTGTCCGTTCATCGAATGCAGTCTGTTTATAGGGCTGAACACACCAAACTGCTCGAACCGCAAAAACAACTCGCCGTCTGTCTTTACATTAAGATGACCGCCAATATCGTGGCTCCACCAAGTGTAGCCGACGTTGCTTGCGGTAAAAGTGAAATAGGAAATATATTTCAAAGTTTTCCAAGTCGCCCAACTATCCCCTGAAAAGCCCAGCGGATACCTATGAGAACCTATCCCGGAATATCTTGAAAGTATGAGCGGACACGTATGACACTTGGCATTATCAAGATAATGATAGTGATTTAACGACCACAGCGGATCCAGTCCTGCTATATCGGACTTTGTCCCCTGCTGCCAGTCTATCCACCAAAAATCAACGCCGTCTTTCTCATACGGTCTATGCAGTATTTTAAAGTAAGCGTTAATAAAATCGGCATTTGCAATATTAAACGGAACTCTTTCACCCGTATTTGGATTAACCCCGAGCGCTTTGGCAAATTCGGGATACATATCCTCAAACCAACGCACTCCGTCTGCGGGGTGAACGTTTAAAGTCACCGCTAAATTTTTACGTTTTAACTCTTTTAAAAAATTTTTATAATCGGGAAATAAATTTTTGTTCCAACTGTACCCCGTCCAGCCGTTTTTGCCGCCGAAAAACTCTGTATCACGACTGAGCTCGGTAATTTTCTTTTCACTATCAAGATTGTTCGAATAATGCCAATCCATATCGATAGTAGCAACGGTCAACGGAATATCGTAATCTTCGAATTTCTGCATAAGCCGCAGGTACTCATCCTGAGTATAGGCATAGTACCTGCTCCACCAATTGCCGAGTACAAATCTTGGAATTAAAGGAACGTTACCCGTCAATGAATACAGTGCCTTAACAGCCCCTCTGTAATCGTTTCCGAATGCAAATACGTATCTGTCTATACCCGCGCCTTTTTCCGGAAGCACTTCACCGTTTTCACCGAGCGACAGCGAAGAAACGTCATCGAAATAAGCAACACCACTCCGCGAACATACGCCGGTGCCTAATTTCAACCTGCTTCCGCCGCTACTTTCCACCGAAGATCTGTATATATCACCGTCATAGCAATCCAACGTACGCGCCGTACCGAGAAGATTGCCATCGTTTTTTATCGGAAGTATATTTCCATCCAGAACAATTCGACAGTCTGCCAAACGTTTTTTCAGCACGAGCGTACAGTCCGTCGTGACGATTGACAGCCCTTCTTCCGACGGCTCAACTGAAAAATCCTGCTTTGGCATATTGCGAAACCACACCGATTGCGTTGCGCAATCTCTGAATGCTTTTAAACGATTTTTTTCAACACGGAAAAGCCTGTCTCCGAGAACAGTTACCCTGTAATCTCTCCATAGTATAACGTTTTCCTTTAAAGCAACCGGTGCAGTTTGTACTTTTAAATGACTATCTAACATATTTGCCTTAAACTTTATCTAATTACTTCACCAGTTACGGGATCAAAAATGTATAAATCTTCGGGAGCAAAAGAAATTACAATTTCATCATCAGCACTTATTTTTTCTTTTGCGTCGAATTTACCGACCAAATCTTTACCGCAGAAATCAAAGTGAACACTGTATTCGCCTCCGAGCAATTCGCAGACGGTAGGCTTTACGATAAATGAATTTTTAGGTAATTTTTCACGGTTTACTTCCGACAGCTTTTCGATTTTTAACCTTTCGGATCGTATACCTATCGTAAGATTATGGCTTTCGGTAAGATATTCCGTAAGCTCGCGCAATTTACGTTCACAGACTTCCTGCTCAAAGGGACGCTCAACAACGTCCGAGGTGTTTTTCTTGCAAATCTTTTCGATTAACGCTTTAATTTTTGCAATTAGTTTTTTCTCAGTCTTTTTATTACGCTTAACGTCTTTATCTTCACCCGTTGTAGATAACAATCTCAATATTTTTTCTTTGGTCTGTTCATTAAAATCTTTGTTCAGCTCTTCAAGTTGCGCTTTTTTCTCGGCATAAAACTTATCGTGTTTTTCAATAAATTTTTTGTCAAGCGCAATACGCATACCGTCGAGTTCAAGAACTCTGTCTGTGCGATTAAATTTCGCAGACAAAAAATTCATAGCGGGCGAACCGATAAATTTTGCTACGAAAATATTGTCCGGATTGTTATATACCTCTTCCGGTGTACCTATCTGTTGAATAAATCCTCTTGACATAACCACTATACGGGATGCCATAGTCATTGCTTCAATCTGGTCGTGCGTTACGTATATAGTCGTAGCGCCGATTTGCTTGTGCAATTTTACGATCTCGCTGCGCATTGTAAGCCTTAACTTTGCGTCGAGGTTAGACAGCGGTTCGTCCATCATAAAGACGGGCACGTTTTTAATTATCGCTCTGCCAAGCGCAACTCTCTGCATCTGTCCGCCGGATAATTCCTTGGGGAGCTTGTCAAGATAGGGAATTAAATCAAGCTTTTCAGCCGTTTCGTAAACCTTAACCTTAATTTCATACGAGGTGTACTTGCGGTGTTCAATCTTAACAATTCCGTCATCGTCTACTTCATATAAGTTGTCGTTAAGCTTAATCCCTTCCGCTTCGAGCGCAGCTTTTTTTTCTGCGATTTCGCCGTCTAATGCACTGTTCCACTTTGCAAGAATATCTTCGTCTTTATTACTGTCATCTTCACTTTCTTTAAATGTATCCGCATACAAATCAAATAACTTTTTAGACGCTTCGGGCGAAATTTCAAACAACATTGCAATTTTTTCAATGCGGTCCTTGCTCTTAATTTTAGCATTTAACGCACCTTCAACCGCCTTAACTATCGTCTCAATTCCCGTGGATAACAATTTTTTGACTTCGCCAAGAGCTACCAAATCTTTGTTGCAGACAGGCATAGGATACTTATTGATCGTCAAAGGGAAAGCAATATTATCGTACACGTTCATTTGCGGATAGAGCGCATAGCTCTGGAATACGATTGCCATTCTTCTTTCGTTACTCGGTTTATAATTGAGCAACTCGTCTTCAAGAAACATATCGCCCGAAGTTATATCCTCAAGTCCCGCTATCATTCTGAGCGTAGTAGACTTACCGCATCCGGAAGGTCCTACTATTACTATAAATTCATTTTTCGCAACGTCAAGATTGAAATCGTAAACGGCTTTTTCACCGTTGGGATATACTTTTTCAACATGTTGTATTGACAGAAACGGTTTACTCATCTGTTGATTTTCCATAATTATCCTTTTACCCCCGTAGACGCCATACCGTCTATCATTTTATTTTGCGTTATTATAAATACGATAATAATCGGTATCATTGAAAACAAACTTGCCGCCATGGCAACGCCTGAAGAATCTAATCCGCTGCCACCGGTATAGACCGTCATTCCTACGGTAATCGTCTTCCAACCGTATTTACCCTCCGATAACAATAGTTGCGGAAAGACAAGGTTATTCCAACTACCTATAAACACGAACAGTATTATAAGCATTATGGTAGATTTTGCAAGAGGACAAACTATTCTCCTGAAAATAAGCATATTGCTTGCGCCGTCGCATTTTGCGCTTTCCACTATTTCTTTGGGTATTGACAAAAAGAACGACCGCATCAACAGCATATTGAAAATACCCGAAAGCCCCGGCACGATAAGCCACATATAAATGTACATATACAGCAATGTGGGATTCTGGTTAACCTGAAGGGAATTCTTAACCTGCGAATAGATAGCAAAGCTGGGCGCCGTCCCGATAACACCGGGTACTGTCATCCATAAAATCAAAAATCCAATAATAAAATTTTTACCTTTGAATTTCAAGAACACAAGCGCATATGCCGTGACCAAATCAAACAAAACGGTCAACACAACGCTTGCCGTAGAAGACCATAACGAGTTAAATATCCATTGAATCAAATAACCCGCCTCGCCGCTCGCTTGAACTAAAAATCCTTTATAATTATTTAACGTCCACTCGCTGGGAGAAGAAGGAAATAACAGTTCGGGATGCACCTGCAAATCAAGTTCTGACTTGAAAGATGTTCCTATCATATACAAAAATGGAATACACCATATAACGCAGAAAACAAACAATATTATAAACGATGTTGTTTTCTCTCTTATAATAGTTTTTTCGGATTTGGTTTTCCTGCGTTTTTCGGCTTTCTGTTTAATCATAATTATATTCCTCCCGTTTAACTGAACTATGAAGAAGCGTCTTACGACCAAGGAGCATCTGCTCATACTTTGCTGTGTTCTTAGTTCTTTTTGAAGACGGTGCAGTAACCTTACGTTCGATAAACGTTACTAACGTAAGCACAATACCGAAAACAAGTGCACCAGCGCATAAATAACCGGTCTGGGTTGAATATGCCATACCACCAAGCAAATATTTCTGTATCCACATCATAGGGGCTACGTCAATATCCTGATTGCTCAAAGTGCTAAACGTATAAGGCAGTGCATACATGTTCATCGCGCCTATAAACGTATTGAAGATACACATATTCAACGAAAACTTTATATGCGGCAAAGTAACTTTAAGTATTTTTGTCCAACGGTTTCCCCCATCCATCTCACACGCTTCGTACAAGGATTTGGGGACATCGCGCAAAGCAGCCGAAAATATGACGAAGTTACCGCCGATGCCCATCCAAATTCTTGCTATAAACATTACAACCCAACGAAGAAAGTCATCCTCCCAAGGTTTGCCGCCAAGCCAGTCGATGTCAGTACCTAAAATTGCATTGACTACACCCGAGCTGTCATTTCTAAACATATTGCAGAACACAGCGCCCGCTATAGTTATAGAAACTATACTGGGAAGATAAAGCAGAGCTCTGAATATTTTATATCCCGGCGGTTGCTTGTTAACCTCATACGCCAAAAAAAGCGGTACAATAATCAATGCAGGAATAGATACAGCACTGAAAAGGAACATTGTTAAAAATGATTTCCAGAACGCCACCGAAATAGGGTTTTCGGCGTCGAAAAGGTTTTTAAAGTTCAAAAACCCCACAAATGAAGTCCCCTCGGGCGCATACGGGTCGTATTTCATAAAAGAAAAACCAAACCCCATAATAAACGGTATTACTGAAAAACAAATAAAAATCAGGAGAAAGGGCGCAATCATAAGTATTGCAAGTACCACTTCTTTTCTCTTTGCTTTTGACCGTTGTGCTTTCCTTTGTTCAATGCTTATTTCCATTTTAATTTAACCCCTTATTTCTCGAAAAAACCGGTTGAATGATTTAGTTCTTTTTCTTTATTTCTTATTGCCGCTAAATCATTTGCCTCTGAATAGTCTGTAGTCAAGACCGTTGCCGCGTATAAACTCTTAAGGGTTTTCTCAAACTCATCCGCTACCGAAGTAAGAGGTAAGCTTTGGAAATAATCGACGTTAGGATAAAAATTACTTATAAACTCAGATGCAAAAATATCGGTTTTATACGCTTGGGAATTGGATACATCGCTACAAGATGTAATATGTCCGGCTTTTGCCCATTTTACGCCGATCTCTTCGGTAGTGGTAAACCAATTAAAGAATTCGAGTATGGCGGCTTTTTTGTTTATGTCGCTAACACTTCTTGTCATTGCAAAACAGTGTGAGTCGCCGTAAATATAGTTGGCGCATTCTTTATTTGCATTTTCACCCATAGCAAACCATTTTGCAGTCGACACGCCTCCTACATATTCTTCCGCGGCTTTTTCTTCCGTTACTTTATATTTGTTGGCAACTTGTTTTACCAATCCTTCAACGTGCCACGGGGCTGCGAAATAGAACACACATTTTTCATTAAGAAAGTTACCGAAGCCACCGCCGAGATTACGGGTTGCATAACCATTATCGTATAATTCTCTGTAAGCTTGTATCGCATTTTGAAATGCTGTCCTGTTGGTTTCATTGCTATACCAATCGACTTTTCCCTCGTTATTTACCAAAGTTCCTCCGTTTTGCAAAATTGCCGTACTGAAGGAATAGCTGGAGAAGTTATCATTATTGTTATCATTATCTTGCCATGCTATAGCAGCGCTATGCTTTTGGTCTTTAAACTTTGCACAAACATCTAAGAGAGCAGAGCGATCTGTAGGCGGATTATCATAGCCCAATTCATTCAAAAGTTTCTTATTATAAAGCACTACTATACTTTGGGCGTCGGACGCCAAAGAATATATACTGTCATCGGTTCCGAGCGTCCTATACTTCATAAGACCTTGCGAGTAACTATCGTAATCTACCGTTATGCCGGACAATTCCATCGTCTCATTCATTGGCTGGATAAGCTTTTTATCGGCAAAATTTTTGTGATATTTACCATGTGACATAATAAAATCAGGCGGATTATTGTTGTTGGAAATCCTATCGGCTACCTGTGTTTCAAACAAACCCTGCGACGTACAATGAGCATTTACATATATTTGCCCGTCGTATTTTTTATTAAATACTTTTATAATATCCTGAAGTTTTGCCCAGTCGTCACCGGCGACAACTGTTTCGAGCTTAATTGATACGTCATCGAAAATTACCTTACCGTTTTCGTCCTTTTTCAATTCGCCCGTGGTGGTAATTTCCGAACCCCCATCATTTTTATTACAAGCCGTTGTTGCGGCTAACGCGCCGCACATTAATACGCTTAATAAAACCGCCGTTATTGCTTTGAATTTTTTCATAAATAAACTCCTTATTCTATTTTTATTTAATCGGAACGAGTCTGAAAACAACGCCGCCTTTTTCTGAGAGCTGAACGGTAATTTTATCATTCTTTGTTACCGTTATTTTCTTTTTTGTTAATCCAGAAGGACTGTCTTCAAATACTTCTGCTTTGTATAAACCTTCGCCTAAGAATGAGAAATCAACCGTGAACTCTTGCTCCATGTCGCAAACAGCGCCCACATACCATTGCCCATCTGCCCTTATTGCCGCAGCATATAACTGTTCGGGCTCACCGTCCAAGAATACTGTTTCATCTCTGAGCGTAGGCATATTCTTGTAGAATTCGTTAACAATGCCTTCGTATGCAGCGGTGTAATCTCCGTACATTGGCATTCCCGCTTCAAAAAGGAAGGAGAGCGCAAGCTGATGCGCAGGCGTCAACAAAGAGGGATTTCTGGGGTTTACTACGGGTGTAAAATCCGTACCGCCGACTACTTGCCTTATAAGTAACTGATTTATGGTTGTGTGCGAGCCTATATGCCTTTCCTCATTACCGAATACCGCCTCTCTCATCATCGCATTAGGATATTTTCTTCTTTCGCCGGTGGGCGCATTGCAACCGTGACAATCGATGAGCATTTTACGCTTTGCACATTCCTGATACATTGTTTCATACCATTTTATATGGTCTATATCTTCACCCTTATGGGGGGCGTCAGATGCGTACAGTCCGTCAAAGAAGTCGGGCTTTATTCCCGAAATGCCCATACCAGCCAACTCGTCAAGCTGTGCTATCAAGACCTCAACGTCGCATTTACCAAAGTTATTAATCGAATCCATCCATACGATAATTTTAATATTACGCTCGTGGGCATAATCAACAAATTTTGCAAATTTGTTTTTATCCAAATCAGTTCGCCAACCGCCGTCTAAAAGGATATATTTCCAGCCCATCCTATCTGCCAAATCAACGTATTGATAATTGATTGAGCCTGGATTAAAATCGTACCTTTCAGCGCCCTGATAATACAACCAACTCCAGGCACAAACACCCGGTTCTACCCAATCGTAATTATAAATTTCCTTTTCTTCGGGAGAAAGCTCGTCGTAATTATCGGGCTTCCAATACTCGGCGTCATCGTACAGCTTTTCCACAAGCTCGCTCTCTTCAACCGTCTTTAAATCTCCGGTTATTCCCGCTCTCCAAGGCGACTTGAAAGGATAATCTACCTGATCATCGTAAAGCACTGCGCCCGCCCTGTTGTGTTCCGGCTGCAACACACCGCTGCCTTCTTCAGGAGTGTGTAAAAACGTGCCGTAATAACTGCTGCCGATAAGTTCGGACTGAGCAATCAAGGAATAGATATTAGTTTTGTTTACCTTGTAAAGCAACGGCATTGTTAAGGATTGAGTCGGCACCAAATCTTCCGCAGAATATCTATTGTAAGTGCGCTCGTACGAAAAGGCGTTGTAATTACCGTTAGCCGCATACTCCATCGCCCAAATCCTAGTTTTTTCCGGAAGAGCAAACTGCGTTTTTTCTTCCAATACAGTCATCACTCCTTCACTGCCGTCTATTTTACGTATTCCGTATCTGAAAGCATAACCGTCGTCATAACAGCGCATTATTACATCGAAATAGAATGAATAACCTTTTAGCGTTACCGTGGTTTCATTGCAGTCATATGTTACGTATTTACGTTTACCGGTCTTATTCTCATACTCGCCGCTAACCCTGCGCGAATTTACCGAATACAGCTTAGCAGAATTGAAATCGTCCTCTTGGATATCAAACCCCATTTCCGACTTGTGTACTACTTGTGTTTCGCCTTTATCTACGGTATAGTACATCTTGCCGTCATTTTCCAACTGCATAGATGCAACTATCGACCCGTCGGGAGATTTCACGTCCCAGTTGCGGTCTGTTCCGCCGTTTCCCGAATCCACGGGTTTTTTATTACACCCCGTCACCGTAAGGCAAACGGCAATGGCCAAACCGGCACATAATAATCCTTTTTTATTCATAATAATTTCACCCCTTTACTTAACTTATTTTGCTTATAACAGAGCTCAAAAGCTGAGAGAATATCTTATCGATATCGTATTCGTCTTGCTTAAAGAAGGGAATAAGGTTATCCATTGCTACCGATTGCGTCCTAATAGCTTTAAGGCTCTTTATACCGGGCATAGAATACAAATATTCAGGGTTTTTAACAACCTCTTTAATAAGAGCACCTCTTGTATTTTCTTCGTAATTCGTTTCGGCAAATTTCGCATAAGCCTTTTTATTTAAAGGAACCAAGCCTCTCTCTGCAAACTTGTACGAATTCTCCACAAGGTATTTTGCAAATTCAGCGGAAGCGCACAGCTGCTTATTTGTAACGCCGTCGGCAAGCTTACAAAAGCTCAGCCCCGTAGTAATGACGGGAATACGTTTACTTATATCGTCGTCATTATCGGAAAACAGTCCGCTCACAGACATCACGCCCACATTCTCAGCCTGAGCAAGTACTTTATCGTCGTAATTGCTATATTCTCCTGAACCGCTGCTCAAACCGCCGCTCAAACCGATTATTCCAAAAAGCGAATTGCCCGATTTAACATCGCTAATGATTTGATCTGCATTCTGTCCGCTAATCATCTTACCGTGGCAGTCGCCGCTTGCTCCGAACAAATTATAAGATTTATTCAAAACGTCTTTAACGCTTTCCTTTACCTCTGGAATTTTCCAATCATTTACCATTTTGCCGTTTCCAAGTTTACAGAAATCCACCCCGTTCTGAACAAAAGGTAACGTGTTTGTATTCTCTTTAAAATAATACTCACTCTGTAAAATCGGTGCAAATTCCGGATTGTCTGAAATCTCGCCGTCATACGCTTCCTTTAAAAGCGCAGTAAGCTCGGTATAATTTGCAGGAAGCTTATCGCCGTTATATTTTTTGATAAGAGCTTTATTATAAATAACGTACGGCACTCTTGCGGCAAGCGGAAGAGCCTTCATAATTCCGGTTGCAAAAGTCTCCTGTATTGCGTCTTCATAAAATTCCGAATTATCGAACTCAACGCCCGCCACGGAAAACATGTCGGCAGTGCTGTATTGCGTATCAGGGTCGTTTACGATTGAGGACGTTAACTGGTTACGTAAAAGCAAAGTTGCTTGACCGGTAAACGTATCTGTAGGATTAATTTTGATTTTGCCCTCATGCTCTTTATTGAACTCATCGACAATCTCCTGAAAAATCTTATATTCTACTATACTAGTATTTGCACACCATACCGTAACACTTTCATTTTCATAAATTATGTTGCCGTTCTCGTCCCTCTCGACCCAGGCCTGATCTATTTCATATCCGGCATACAGGGTCATAGCATCGGAGATCAGGTCGTTATCCAAATCCCATTTCTCGGTACAGTTTTCGTCTTTATACCATCCCGTAAAATTATAACCTATGCGCGAAGTGTCCGGTATAGCTTTTGACATTACCGTATCGCCAGACTTCAACGACACTGTTTTATTTGTTTTGCCGGGGCAGGAGAAGTTGAAATTCACTTCGACGAAGCCCTTTTCAGGTTTCCAACCGGCATACAGAGTTATGTTGCTCGAAACACCTTTTGAAAAATCGTAGGGAACTGTACAAGCCTCGTCTGTGTACCAGCCGAGAAGCGAATATCCTTCCCTGTAAGCGCGCCATTCACGTGCTTTTTGACCAGACTGCACAGTAATTTGTCTTGCGTCAACGTCATCGTAATTAAGGTCATAATTTACAAAATATGCCGAAACGGACGAACTGTTGTTGCAAGCAGCCGCAAACGGGATTGACGACGTTGCAAGTGCGGCGCATAACGCTATTGCCGCAATGCGTTTTTTATTGCTCATTATTTATTCCTCCTCTTTTTTATTTACTATCGCTTCCGGCGAACGTTGAACGCTTGCGCTCTGCGTAGTCGTCGCGGCAGTTAAGCTGTTGATTTTTTCCTGTGCTTCGTCTCCGCCGAAGAAGTTGATGTCGGTTATGGTCGTTTTAGAAAGCCTGTCGCCCGAAATGCCCGGAACGCTTTCGTTCAGATAGTAACCGCTTGCAACATTGGTCATATCCCTTGCTTCCATAAGCACGTCGTTGATGAACAGGTAGTAAGTATTACCGCTTCTCGCAACGGCGTATTTCACCTTTGCTCCCGCCGTACCTGACGTGTTTGCGGGGAATACGTAGCCGTCCTTTTCCTTTAAAGAGGTTTTAGTGCTTATGTTATAAGATCCTCCTATCGGATTGTCCCATATATTGCCGTTACCCTCAGTAAAGTCCGCTACAAAAATCATACCGCTGGCTCTACCTACTACGCATGAAAGACGACGGGCGTTATTAGCGTTATCCTTAGCGACATAATGCCCCAAACCTATAATCGGATTTCCCTGATCGCCGTCATGAGCCGATAATATAAACGTAACTTCGGCATAGTACAATGTGCTCGGCGCCATATTGAATACGCCCCTGAGTCTGCTTGTACTCGTGGTGGTAACCTCCTGTGCGCTATCGGCCGCGTTTTCTTTGCTTACAACGCAATCCCATTCGGGGTGTGCGTCCTGATTCGGTCCTTTATAGGAGAATATCTTTCTGTAAACGTTGACGATGAGAGTCTTTTCTGTAAACTTGCTTGTGTCCTGCGGGTCGGTCGCTTTAAACTTAACAGTATAACCCATGCCCGTTGCAACCGTTATTTTGCCGTCAGTTACGGTTACGTCCGTGCCGTCTGCATCTTTTGCAGTTATATCTACCGTTAACGTACCGCCGACGCAGTCGCTTGCATTCACCGAAGGCAGTGCAATTACGCTGTCCTCGTTATAATAGTCGCTTTGCACAGTATTTAATGTATAGCTGCCGTCTTCATTTCCCCTAAACTCACCGCTTGCGGGCGCGGTTACCGTCATTTCGGGCGCGGTACGCGTCACGTTAATTTTAAATTGTGCAGTCTTTCCGTTTACGGTAACCGTTACCGTATGTTCGCCAAAGCCAACCGCTTTAAACGTATTCTTTGCGCCCACTACTTCTTCTATAACTCCGTCATCGGCGCAGGCTATAACGGCTTCGGTGTTGTCTGCATTGAACTTATCCGCAGGGTTGTATGCAAGTTCTACAACGTAAACCTTGCCCGCTTCCACCGTGTATACTTCATCCTGTGCAGTTATTTCGCTGTCGCCCTGCATTAGCTTTGAAAGGCTTATGCTTTCCAAAACGACATCCGTTATATTGACGGTAACAGTCTGCGCGGCAAAGTCTTTGTATTTTACGGTTATCGTTACGGGGCTTGACGACACTTTAAGCGCAGTAAGCGTAAGCCCGCCTACCGCCACCGACTGAGGATCGCTTGAAGTAACCTCAAGTTGCCCTGCGGGAACAGTCTGCTTTGCGCCGCCCCTGTCGAATATGGCTTTCACGTCAAGAGTGCGGCTGTTGTTTTCTTCATCGTTTTCCTTGTACGTCCATACGGCTTCTACAGTGGTTTTGTTGGCTATTTCAAAGCCCGTTTCCTTAGACTGTACTGTAACCGTGAAGTTTACCGTATTCCCGCCCGCCAAAGCTACGGTGATATTTGCCGTTCCGAATTTATGTGCAGTAAGAGTTGTTCCGTCAACCGACACTACCGTAGGATCGGACGAGGTTACGGTTACCGCTCCGAGTATATCTCCGCTTACCGAATAATCTACCGTTCTTGTTCCGTCCTCAGTCCATACCTTTTCAAGCTCGGATTGATTTGAGACGGTAAGCTTGGGAAGAAGCCCGTTTATTTTATTCGTTGCGTCGGCTGCGTCAAGCAACCTAATATCCGTAATGGTTGTTTTTGACATTCTATCCGCCGAAATCCCTGGAACGCTTGCCGCCGAATAGTAACCGTTGTCAATACCGGAAATATCCCTTTCTTCGATAAGCACGTCGTTCATAAACAGGTAGTAAATGTTACCGCTTCTCGCTATCGCAAGCTTTACTTTTTTACCTGCCGTAGTCGAAGTGTCCTTAAGGAATATATAACCGTCTTTTTCTGTCAGAGAAGTTTTGGTGTTTATGTTATATTTTCCGCCTATCGGATCATCCCAGATACTGCCGTTGCCAGCTGTAAAATCCGCAACAAAAACCGAACCGGTGCCTCTGCCTACCACGTACGACAGGCGACGCGCTTTTTCTTCGCCGACATAATGTCCCAAACCTATAATCGGATTGCCTTGATCATCGTCATATGCTGGCAATACAAACGTTACCTCGGCATAGTACAAAGTGCTCGGCGTCATATTAAATACGCCTCTGAGCACGCTCGTGCCCGTTGTGGTAACTTCCTGCTCGCTGTCGGGCGCATATTCTTTGCTTACTATGCAATCCAATTCGGGATGAGCGTCCTGATTGGGTCCCTTGTACGAGAATATCTTTCTGTAAACGTTTATTGTCAGAGTCTTTGTTACACTATTTGCGTTATCGGCGTTTGTCGCCGTGTAGGTTACCGTGTGCGCACCCTTTGATAGCGCAACGGTGTTGCCCGTAAGCGTCGTAGAGGCGCCGTCAATAGTTACGGTAATGCTATCACTGATGTCCGTATCGCCCAACTTTGCTGTGACGGTCGGCAGAGTTACCGTTGTATCTTCATTGCAATAACCCGTCTGCACAACGCCGAGCGTTGCGCCGTCTTCGGTTACCGTATACTCCACGTTACCGTCCGCAGGTGCCGTAAGCGTAAGAACGGGTGTGTCTGCTTTTAGCTCAACCGTAACCGTTACGCTGTCGGATTTGCTGCCGATTGTAACAGTAATTGTTGCCTCGCCATTTGCAATCGCCGTAATAGTTCCGTCCTCGCCCACCTTAACTACACTTTCGTCAGACGACTTAAAGGTGACTTTAGTATTGCCGTTATAGTATTCGGGGGTAAACGAAACTTCGACTTTGCCCGTAAAGGTCTGGTCTATCTTTTCCGCAAATGCAGATTTGTTGGTTATATTAGGAGTAGGAAGACGTTTAGCTATCTCATTTCTTACTGCATCTCCGTCTAAGAACACAATATTTGTCAAAGTCGTTTGAGACAATTTGTCGCCGGAAATACCCGGAATGCTTGCATCCGAATAATAACCGTCCGCAACGCCTGTCACATCTCTTACTTCTATAAGAACGTCATTCATAAACAGGTAAAACTTGTTTCCGTCTCTTGCAATCGCAATCTTAACCTTTTTGCCTGCTTCCGCCGACTCGTCCTTAGGGAATACATAACCGTCTTTCTCTTTTAAAGACGTTTTGTCGCTGACGTTATAACGCCCTCCTATCGGATCGTCCCAAACACTACCGGACTGATAATCTGTTACAAAAATATTACCTGTATTTCTGCCTACAACACATGACAAACGACGACGTGTTTCATTGCCTACAAAATGTCCCAAACCTATAATCGGACTACTTTGCTCACTACCGTTATACGCCGGCAATATAAACGTTACTTCGGCATAATACAACGTACTCGGCGCCATATTGAATACGCTTCTATAAGTATCTGTTCTCATAACAGTAACTTCCTGCTTATCGTCAGTCTCGTATTCTTTGCTTACAACGCACTCCCATTCGGGGTGACCCTGCGGTTCACCCGGTCCCTTGTACGAGAATATCTTTCTGTAAACGTTGACCGTTAAAGTCTTTGTTACGCTTACGCCGTTCTGTGCATTTGTCGCCGTATATGTCAACGTGTGCGTACCTTTTGAAAGCGCGACTGTGTTATCGGTAATCGCCGTAGCTTTGCCGTCAAGAGTTACTCTAAGACTGTCGCTTATGTCTGCGTTATCCAACCAGGCGTTGACAGCAGGCAAAGTTACCTCTGTATCCGTGCCGTCATGGCCGGTCTGTATTACGCCTAACGTAGCGCCGTCTTCGGTATCTTCAAATTGCACGTTTTTATCTTCGGGATGGATAAATTCTATTACGGGCGTGCCCGCAGGTATCGCAGGAAGCTCAACCGTAATTTTAACGCTATCCGACTTGTTGCCGACGGTTACCGTAACAGTTGCCTCTCCGTTTTTATGCGCTTTAAGCGTAACGCCGTCGTCGTCAACCGAAATAACGTCGGGATTATCGGAAGTAACGGTAAATTTCACAAAACCTTGACAATGAGGCAGCAAATCAGTAATTTGCGCTTCAACCGTTCTATTTGCATACTTATTAGTCCAAACTGCCTTAAGACTATCCTTATTAGTTATTTCTACTCCGGGAGTATTAAAAGTATTGATTTTATTCCGAGCAGCATCGCCATCCAACAATACGATATTTTTCATAGTCGTTTCCGACAGTCTGTCGCCGGTGATAGCAGGAATTGTGTCGTCCTCAAAACCGGAAACAGCACGCATGTCGATAAGAATGTCATTCATAAACAGATAGAAATAATCCCCGTCTCTTGCAATCGCAATTTTGACCTTCTTACCTGCTTCTGCCGACTCGTCCTTAGGGAATACATAGCCTTCGGGAGCGGTTAAGCTAAAAGCGTCTTTTATATTCGTGATTTGCCTGATGGGGTTATCGTAATAGTTATCTCCCGCATTAGCGACTCTGATAAACACGTTGCCGGTAGCTCTGCCGATAACCAACGAGAGTCTGCGACCGTTTCCATTTTCAAGAGAGTGCGCCATTCCCAATACGGGGTTTCCACCGTAGTTAGGGTTTGAATTATACGCCGATAATACAAACGTAGCTTCCGTATAATAAACTTTGCCCGGAGCCATGTTGAGACGTGCGGTTACATAACCGTTTCCGCTGTTTTTCAGCACCTGATTCTCGTCTGCCGAATAACGCGTTTCTTCCGTTAACGTGTATCCGTTCGTATCGCCTGCCGCAATAACGTTCCTATAAACGTTGACAGTTAACGTCTTTGTCGCGACTTTGCTATTATCGCGAGGGTCTGCCGCAGAATAGGTAAACTGATACGTTCCTTTCGTAAGCCTAACGGTCTCTCCCGTTATAACTTCCTCACCTTTCTTAATTTCGATATTGTCAACGGTTTGACCGTCCGACGTCATTGCATATACCGTAGGTAAAACTACGTCTGTTTCTTCGTTGTAATAGCCCGTCTGCAAAACGCTGAGTATGCCGCCTTCATCGGTTTCTTCGAATCTGGCACCGACTTCATCAACATCGAAAGTTATCTCAGGCGTTCCGTATGCTACACTAACAGAGAAAGTATCCGACTTACCGCGTACGGTCACGGTAACGGTTGCACTGCCGTTGGAAGCAGCTTTTATTTGATAGCCTTTTACCTGTTCTATAATTCCGGCTGGCTCGCACGTAATAACGGGACTTGTATTTTCGGCAGTGTACTGTGAAGGGCCGAAAGTTACGTAAGACGACAATTCATACGTTGTACCGAGCGCTAAGTCGGCAAATTCACCTTTATTTATAATTTCAAACGTTTCAAGTGCGGGAACGACAGAAAGAGTAACCTTGTCGGTAAAATCCCCGTACGTAACGGTTATTTCCGCGTCGCCTATAGCCTTTGCTTTTAACGCAAAACCGTCCGCCTCAATAATTTCAGGAGCAGACGAATTAACCGTTACGTCGGAAGCCGTAAGCGGTGAAGTAGAATTTTTAAATAATTTGATCACGTCTAACGTGCGGTCTGCCTCACCTAAACCCCAAACTTCACCAAGTTCGTCTTTATTGGTTATAGATACGCCGCGAAGTTTAGGCGTTACGATAATTGCAACCGTATCGCTTGCCTTGCCTAAGCTTACGGTTATATTTGCCGTGCCGCCTCCCGTTGCCGAAAGCGTTAAGCCGTCGGCTTTTACAACTTCGGAATTATCAGAAGTTACAACAACCTCCGAGTTGTTTACGGTGTACTTTTCGGGGGTGATTGACAGTTCCACAGTTCTGTTCTCGCCCTCTTCAAGCCATTCCGCTGTTAAAGCTTCTTTGTTTGTTATGCTTAAACTGATGTTTTCTGCTTTATCGGAACAACCGGAGCAACCGTCACAACCGGCAACAGCAAATGCAAATGCTATACAGCCAATGCAAGCAAGAACAAACAACCAAACTTTCTTTTTCATTGTGCTTTCCCTCCATCAAAATTTTTAATTTAAAACATACTCTGCACGAGTATTATTTCCAAACTTATAGCCATTCGGTAAATTCTTCCGACGCCCTACGGATTGAATGCCGGTCGGACGGTTTACATTCTTCACTCTTATATCCCAATAAAATGAGTGCATCCGCCGTTATATTGTCAGGCAAATCAAATTCCTTGCCAAGCGCTTTCGGGTCGAAATTGCAGATGCAACAACTGTCTAACCCATATTCGGCTGCTGCATATAACGCCGTTGCAGTAATTATTCCGATATCGATTAAAATACCGTTTTCACCGCTGTATCTGTTTGACCATACGTTATTTCTGTCAGAACAGATTATTAAAACCGAATTAGCATTATATAATGTAGCTTTTGCTTTTTTCAGCTTATCTATCGCACTATCGCTATTTGCAACAACTATCTTGTAAGGCTGATGATTTAACGCCGTAGGCGCAAGCCTGATAAGTTCTATAATTTTCCTTATTTGCTTATCGCTTACTTTTATATCGGAAAATTCTCTTGCCGAAAATCGACTTTCGCAAATTGTGTTAAAATCCATTTACTTACCTGCAAACCGCCACACAGAGCGGATTTTTTATCGAAAGCTCCTCTATTATTTTAAAGTTATTTTTATCTATAACCGTTACGTTATCCGAGTTTTCGTTAGTACATATAAGGTAATTATCTATTATTTCTATATCCCTCGGCGAGCGCCCGCCGCAACTTGTTTTAGCGCACAATTTAAGGTTTGCGCCGTCGGCATTAAACACAAAAACTGCGTCCTCTCCCCTTACGGAAACGTAAAGTTTATCTTCGTCAAGCCTGATTGCCGCCGCCGTTGAGTTTTCATTTTCGCAATCGAGCATTATAGTATTCAGATATTCGATTTTTCCGTCTGCGTAGGCAAACACGCTCACCGAAGGCACAAGTTCGTTTACGGCATAGATAAATTTACCGTCATTAGAAAAAACCAGATGCCTCACGCCGTAGCCCGACGGGACTTCCGCCGAAGATATTTCTTTTAAATATCTGTCATACACGAAAATCGTATCAATTCCCAAGTCACAGCACAAAACGTACTTTTTATCGGGTGAAAAAGCCACAAAATGAGTATGCGGCATATCCTGTCTTTTTACATTAACTCCTTTACCGCTATGCGTTACCGATAAATCGCAGTTTTTTACAATATTTCCTCTAAGATAATTGACAATATACACATCCTTGTCCACCGCCAGATGGCAGGCGCATTTCCCAAGCGTATTTTTGATTTCCGTGCAGTCGGAAAAATCAAGTCTACAAGATAAATATCCGCCGTTGACGCTTGACGTAAAGGGCGCTCTGAGTAAAACGTGCAATCTTTTTTTACTTATAACGGCGTACATCGGTTTGGAACAAGACAGATAATCAATCTTTTTTAGCTTTCCGTTTTCATCTAAACCGTATTTATATACGCCTCCGCCCTCGCTTGTTTCGGCGCAGGACAGAAAAAATAATTCTTTCATATCAAAGCATCGTCTGCGTGTCGTTTGGATCGCCGTTCCTTGCCGCGTCGTATTCGGGCGACCAATCCAAATCGCGGTACTTTTCTCCCCTGGGGTCGGTCTTAATCCATTCGGTGAGCATATCCAGCATTTCGACAGTCCACGTTGCTCTGTCAATCTGCGCCGTGGTGAATTTATTCTGCGCTATCATTTCGAACCCGAAATCGTCTTTAACGTGAGTCTTTGCCGCACCGTCGACAACTTCCTGCACAAGGTGGGCAGGTATAAACAACACCCCGCCGCCTGCGCCGTAAACTATATCGCCCGGCAAAACCGTAGCCTTGCCTATGCGGGTTATGCCGTTAAAGTCTTTCATTATAAACTCGCGTATAGGCGTGGGGTCGATACCCCTGTAATATACCTGAACGCCTTCCACAGCTTTCATCTGCTGTGTATCGCGTATTCCACCCCAGACAACGCCGCCACCAGTCTTTGTTTTGGTTTTAATTGCGGTTGTTAGATTGCCGCCCAAAAACGTGCCCTTATATATCTTGTCGTACATATCAACGACTACCACGTCACCTTCGGTTAAACTGTCTATAACCCACTGGTTATAGTTGCCCTTTCTTCCTTCCTGTGCGCCCACGCCGAACATTACGTCGTGCAAATCGGGGCGGGTGGGAACAAACGTTGCCGTAACCGCCCTGCCGATAAGTATACGCCCGTCGTCGTGAAGGGCTTTTAAATCGCCCTCGAACTGACTTTCGTAGCCCTTGACGAATATGGGTTTCCAGAGTTCCTCCAACGTCATCTTTCTCATTTTTTCGAGGTACTTATCGGGTACTCTCGGTCTGCCGTCGGGGAAGCGTTCACCTTTCCACTGCGGAGTTAATGCAATAATATCTTCTTTTGAATTAAACTTAATCATAAACTCATACCACCGTCTACTCTGATATCCGCACCCGTTATATAGGCGCTGTCCTCGCTTGCCAGAAATGCGACAATTCCCGCACATTCTTCGGGCGTTCCGAACCTTCCTGCGGGAATTAACGCTTCCACTTTTTTGCGCTCAGTTTCATCGTTATAAACGCTTGCGTTTCTCGGAGTTGCTATTGCCCCGGGTGAAACGTTGTTAACCGTAACTCCGAACGGCGCCGCTTCCTTTGCGATATTTTTAACAAGGCTGTAAACCGCGCACTTTGTAGCCGCATAAAAAGACAGTTCAGGGTGCTGTCTGTGCTGGTTTACGCTTCCTATCGTTATTATTCTTCCGAAGCCTTTTTTCTTCATATCGGAAAAATAATTCTGCATAAGTTTAAGTATGGAAACGACGTTAACGCTCAACTGCTTTTCTATTTCAGTATCCGAAATATCCTGCCACTTTTGTTTGAACTGCACGCTTGCATTTAGAACGAGCACGTCTACAGCACCCGTTTTGCCTTTAAGCGCCGCAACCTGATTCATATCCGACAAATCGCATACAACCGCCTTGTATGCGCCGATTTCTTTTTTAACCCGCTCGGCTTTTTCTATATCCGAGCTGCAATGAACGATAACTTTAAATCCGTTTTTTACAAGTCGTTCGACAATAGCCCTGCCTATTCCCTGCGTCGAACCCGTTACAAGTGCCGTTTTCATAAAACTGCCTCCTTGCCGTCTTTATCAAAATTTACGTTGTACGTCTTTTTACCGACGGTTACTTCGTACTCGCCGTAAAAGCCGCGGAAACTTACTTTGCCGTTTTTATCAGCCAAAATCGTTTCTTCGGTAGTCCACACTTCTTTAATTAAGTGCTTCAACCGCTTATACGCGGGCTTTTCGCTCATATCGAAGCGCAGAAGTCCGCCCCTGTAATAGTTTTCTCCGCCCTCCATATCGCCCGGAGTCGTAAAAGCGGCATACCCGTCGACAAGATTCCAATATACAATTTGCGATACGTTGGGATATGAGAACCACAGCGAATACAGCTTTTCCAGAACGTCCGCCTGAGACTGTTCGTCTGCCTTTTCGGTTGTAAATGCGGGAACAGTAACTTCGGTTATCTGTATCTGTTTGCCAAAATGTGAGTAATTATCCAGAGCCCTGAAAAGCTGCGCCAGATCGTAAAGCTTTCTCGTTTCCTCTAAATACTTTTCCTTTTTATGGAACACGTGATACTGCATGCCTATGGCGTCTATTCTTCCGCCCTTTAAAAGCTCGCCGTTGATATACGAATAATAGTTGTCCCAAGGAGTTTCGTTCGATTCCCAGATGGATGACCACTCGTTTATGCACAGCGTGTTGTTCGGAAAGTATTTCTCCGCAAGCTTAAAGCAGAAGTCAATATAGTCGGGCTGTGAATAAAACTGCGTCTTACCGCTCGACCACAGCATTTCGTTAGTCACTTCTATCGTGGGAATTTTATCGGCATAGCGCGAAGAAATTTCCTGCATACGCTTTTCAATAAGCGCTTTTTCCTCCTCTACGGTCTTAGCTTTAAGCCAGTCGGGGAAAAAGCCGTTGTAGCAGAGCGCGTGTTCCCTCGGCTCTAAACCGTTTTTTTCGCAAAATTCCACGCAAAGGTCTGCGGGAGGACGGCGGTAAATTTTTTCGGAATGCTTGCCATATCTCGTTTTACCCTCTTCGGGTTCGGTTGCGTCCCAATAAAACGGCACGGTCGCCATATTGAAAAACTCTGTCAGCTTTTCCTTATAAATTTCGTTTTTATTTTTATCGTCGGGTATCTCGTCGAGCATAAACATATTGCAGCCGAAGCGGAATTTGTGGTTTTTAAGTTTAACCGCAACTTTTTCTCCCGCCTTAGCTTTAACCGTAAAATTCCCTTTTCTGTTCTTTTCTATGCCGTCTTGTATTCGCTTTTCAATTTCAGCCGAGCTAACGATAAGTTCGTTTATATCATAAGCCATAAAATTTGCTCCGTTCGTTTACGTGAAATTTTTATTTTCGTAAGCCGTTATCCCAAAAGACCCGCCAACGCATTACCGAAACGTAACCCGAGCGTTTTCATGCTTTGCGTATCGTAATGCGCCTGATCGTCGGGTTGCATTTCCAAATCGTCCGTAGGAACGAGAACGTCGTACTCGTCCTCGTCGCATACCTTCTTTTGCATGTCGTTTATTTCTTTTGAATAAGCATAGTGCATTGCCGGTCCCAACTTTGCTTGCCCTACCGCAACGGGCAGATTATCCGCCGCAAGAATTTCGCGTATGTCATTTATAAAGTTTTCCAATAACTTATCGTAAACCTTCGCACTACTCTGAATGCCCATATCGTGCTCGCCCTGCATCCAGCACATCCCAATTATGTTTACATTACTGTAACCTTGCCGTATAGCTTTCTTTACCGCCTCGCGGATGGTTTCAATAATATAACGGAAACCCTTCCCGCATTTCGTCATACCGCCGTTATACTCCAAATACTCAATGTCGCCGTCCCATTTTCCGAGACGTTGAGCAACGGAAGCGGGTGAAAGCCAGTAATCCCACATACCCTTTCCGCCGTATGCGTATTTTATAATGCCAAAATCGTTGTCCTTAGTTTTATACCGTCCAGAAAAAACCTGCCCTATACCCATTTCGGGTCCGAATGCCATAGTGTTTTTTCCCAAACCGTTTTTTAAAATTTCCCATTGCGCCGTAGCGAGATTTTTCGTATCAACGAACGATTCCGTTACGACGCCCTCGCCGAAACGGAACATTTTAACATCCTCGTAACAGGTGTCCGCCCCGTCCCACCGAGAGTAACCCACGGCGTTCGACTGCCCGCTGAGTAAAATCACATCGAGTGCTTTACTGATATCTGCGGTTATTACATTGCCCAATGTTGAATTTTCCATATCTGTCCTCACCTGATGTTATTGTTACGACCATTCTCTGTCATTAGCCCATTCCTTGTTCCACTCCGACGTGTCCGCCCACGGTTCGCCGCAGTCTGCTTTTGCAAACTTTTTAATAAGATCTTCGTTCAAGCTCTCTATTCCCAAACCGGGCGCGTCGGGCACCTTCATAAACCCGTTTTCAAGCCTTACGGCGGGATTTACAAGATTAAACCATTCGGGGTGGTCCACCGAGTGGAATTCAACCGCAAGCACGTTTTTAAGCGAAGCCGCCGCGTGCACAGCAGCCATAAAAGCTATGGGGCTTTCAGCCATATGTATGGCAAGCGCAACGCCGTACTTTTCGCAGAGGGCACCCACCTTTTTCATTTCGGAAAGTCCGCCTATCGTCAAAAGGTCGGGATGAACGACGTTTACGCCCGCTTTCATAACGTTCTCGAAGTTTTCCGCAAGAAAGATATCTTCGCCAGTGCAAAGGGGAACGCAGGAATTATCGGCAAATTTCTTTAAATCCTTATAGTTCTGCCAGGGTGTCAGATCCTCCATCCATGCGATATTGTACTTTTCGAGCCGTTTTGAAAATCTTATTGCGTCTTCTATGGCGACGTGACCGAAATGGTCTATTGCAAGCGGCACTTCGTAGCCGATAACATCTCTTACCTGTTTTACATAATTTTCAAGATAATTAAGTCCTTTTTCGGTTATATGTATGCCCGTTGCATAGTGCGGAACAGTAAATATTTGATAGCTCTTCCCGAACATAAGCGATTTGTCGATAGAGCCCGATTGATGACATATAGCTTTAAGGTTATAGTTCTTGAAATCTTCAATCATGCCTAGCGGGGCGTTTAGCGTGCCTGGTTCGTCGTATAAAAGCTCTATGCCTAAATCCATTTTAAGAAAGGTAAAACCCTGTTCCATACGTTTTTTAAGCGCATTGCCCATATCCGTTCCCGTATGCTTTCCGTCCACGTCGGTATCGCAGTAAATACGAACCTCGTCCCGCCACTTGCCGCCGAGTAACTGATAAACGGGAATATTATAAAACTTGCCCGCTATATCCCACAGCGCAATTTCAATGCCCGAAACGCCGCCACCTTGACGAGAATGACCGCCGAATTGCTTGATGCGGTTGAATATTTTCTCGATATTTAAAGGATTTTCACCTATTATCCGAGATTTAAGCATCTTCGCATAGGTCGCACTGGAAGCGTCGCGCACTTCACCGTACCCAACTATGCCGGCGTTCGTATAGATTTTAAGCAAAATCATATGCTTTGGCAAGCCGTCGATATCGGCAACTCTCAAATCGGTAATTTTCAGTTCGTTTGCAGTCATAAACTCCACCTTTTATTGTATTTTTTTAAGCCCTGTATACCCGAGCCTTGTTGACAGCTTTAAAAAATATGATATAATATTTACATTGATTTGATAAAAAAATACTAATTGATTTAAATCAGCCATTATACACAGCTTTCAGTTAAATGTTGTTTATATCCACAAAATGATATCTTCGTTCATTTCAAGATATATTGTATCATTAAGAAATATTAAAAACTACAATAATGTTGCCCCATTTGCATACAATATTGCAAAACACAGGAGTTGGTCATGAAACAGACAATAGACACTTTTACCGATAAATACGGTAATACGATTTTAAAAATTTATATATCCAAGGCTTATATCCAAAAACGCCCGAAAATATTGCACCGGCACACGGAATTCGAAATTTCTATGATATTATCGGGAAAAGGTATTTATAATACCAATATGGGCGATTTTGAATTTTCCAAAGGCGATATATTCCTTTTTTCCACAAACGAATACCATAACATATCCGACATTTTGGAATGCGACGGACAAGATTATATGGAAATTCTGAATATTCAATTTGCACCGGTGTTTATCTACAACGACGATAACGCCAAAGACACGGCGTTTATGAACATTTTCCTTAATCGGCTGGAAAATTTCAGCAATATGCTACCGAGAGACAATCCGTGTACGCATGAAATCCAACAAAGATTTTTAACCATAATGGAAGAATGCGAAGAAAAAAAGCCGTGTTATTATATAGAAACCCGCAATCACATTATTTCGCTGCTTATATCTATTTTTAGAAATTATAATTTCGCCAATTTCAAACAACCCACCACATCGATATATAACGATATAAACGGGTTACAAAAAGCCATAGCGTTTATAAACGAAAATTACTGCGACGAAATTTCTCTCGACAATATTGCAACTGCGGCATATTTTTCGAAATTTCATTTTATTCGACTTTTTAAAACAACCTACAATATGACTGTTTGGGATTATATTAATATAAAAAGAATAGATAAAGCCGTTAATTTGCTCACTAAAACAAACGATACCGTTATAAATATTGCTTCGAAATGCGGCTTTAACAGTCCGGCAAATTTTAACCGAATTTTTAAAAAGTTAACGGGACTAACCCCTAAAGAATGTCGCAAGCACGCTAAAACCGCATATTAATTAAAAAATTTTAAGTAACAAAAGCGCCGTTCCCTTTACGAAGAACGACGCCGCAGAATATACCGTTCATCGCTGAGTTGCGAAACAAAATTACAATTCACCAAAGGGATTTGTAAACAACAATTAGGGTATAGTTCTACCTAAACTATGCCCATTGGTGCAAATAATATGTAATTTTGTTTCGCAGTTTTTATTTTAGCAAAAAACAGCCGTATTGTCAATATTAAAAAGAAAATTACTAATCATCTCTCAAACCTTTCCATACGGGCTGGCGCATACCTCCGCTTTCGGTTTCGTGCATAAAATGCGCCGTGCCTACAAGCTGAGGTTTAAGCCACACAACATTTTTATACTTATCAAACCACGCATCTTTCACCGTGTTCTTTTTTGCAAAGTCCGATATAATTTTCTGCTCTACTTTCGATACTCCGAGATAAACCTTGCCTCTGCATTTAAGTTCTCCACTCTTATCGTAATAACCGAGAATTAAGTCCTTGACCTTTCCGTCCTCATCAGGCTGATAACCGAGAACAAGTAAGTCCTCGTCTTGCATTACTTTTATCTTTATCCATTCTGACGTGCGCTTGCCAATATGATACAGTCCGTCCTTTTTCTTGGCTACTATGCCCTCCAAGTTCTCTTTCTTGGCAAGCTCGAAAAATGCTATGCCTTGCGTGGATACATAGCGGGATATACTTAAATTAAACCCTTCATTTACGTTTTTAGAAAGTATCTCTTTGCGCTCCATAAGCGGTTTATCCGTAAGGTCTTTTCCGTCAAAATAAAGAATATCATAAGCCACAAACTGCACAGGATTTCTCTTTGCGGCAATAGATATTCTGAACTTATCACCCATAAGACTGCGCTTTTGCAAAGCATAAAAATCGGGCTTGCCGTCAGTCAGAACGACAAGCTCTCCGTCAAGTATTACTTTCTTTTTTACGCACTTGCAGATGTCAGATAGTTCGGGATATATGTCGGTCAAATCTTTGAAACGCTTATTTTGCAGAGTTACCGATTTTGGCTCGACATACGCAACGCACCTTATCCCGTCCAACTTTAATTCGTATATACAATCTTCATTGTCGAACGGTTCTTTAACCTCGTTCAACAACATTGGCGAGATATTCTTTTCGTCGAATAAATCTCTCATGCCTCTTTCTTCCTTGCCGTCGTTTTCTTCCGCACTGTCTTTTTGGTTTTAGGCTTCTGCGCGAGTTCCAACGATTTAGTAAGTGCTTCCATAAGGTTAGCAACCGTTCCTACGCCCTTTTCTTTCGGCGCAACGATTTCCTTACCTGCTATCTTTCTCTCTATCGCTTCCTGTACCTTTTGTCGGTATTCGTCCCTGTATTCTTCGGGATTAAATTCGCCAGTCATCCCCTCTATAATCGCCTTTGCCATTTTCAGCTCGGCGGCGTTGCCCTTTTCGGTTATCTCTTTGGCGGGATTCTTGGTTACTTCTTCCTCAAAGAAAAGAGTGTTCAAAAGCATCTGACCTTCTTTTGCTCTTATGAGTATAAGCGTTTCCTTTGTACCGAGAACGGTCTTTGCTATCGCCGCCTTGCCTTCCTGTTCCATAGCGGTCAGCAACACGGCAAACGCTTTCTCTGCGCCCGTAGGTACGACGTAGTAAGGCTTATCAAAATACAGCGGATCGATTTCGGATAGGTTCACGAACTTTTCTATCGTGATATTTTTATCCTTTTTCGACTTTATCTTTTCAAAATCGCTTTCTTCAAATATAACGTATTTTCCGTTCTCATACTCAAAGCCTTTTACAATATCTTCCTGCTTTACTTCACGACCTTCGCAGTCTGCGCAAGTCTTTTTGTATTTCACGCGACTCATCGTCTTTTTATCTATCATATTGAAGCCGATGTCGTTCTCTTTTATTGTGCTATGCAGAGTTACGGGAATATAAACCAACCCGAAACTAATACTGCCTTTATATGAATATGCCATAATGACAGTATGCGCAGAAGATAAAAAAATAACGACTGCCTTACAGACAGTCGTATTTAATCGGGAAGGAGATGACCTGCGTTACCATTCAGGAGCCTCACTTGTTCGCATAACAGTCCCGAAAAGAGACTCCATACGACATCACCTCCTTTACTTTGCCCAAACATATTTGGCAACTTGAAGTTTAAGCATTTATATTTTTCATTTTAATTTATTAAGTCAAGCGATTTCACACATACTGTTTTTATGTGCGGAAGATTTCATTTTAACGGCAACGATAAAGACATACAAAAAATTCTGGACGAGTTTCCCGAAAGCGAAAGAAATATTCAGATAAAATTCGGTGATATATACCCTACTTACTGTTTGCCCATAATTACGCAAGAAAAGCACCCTATACTTTCAAAATGGGGATTCGGAAAGTTTGACGGTAAAGGCGTTTTAATCAATGCCCGCGCAGAAACGGTTACAGATAAACAGACTTTTCGCAAGAGCTTTTTAGAGCGCAGATGCTTAATCCCCGCAAGCGGTTTTTATGAGTGGGATACTCAAAAGAATAAATACTACTTTAACCGCTCGGACGGAAAAATTTTATATCTTGGCGGTTTCTACCGCAACGAGGACGGCGAAAACAAGTTTATTATTCTTACTAAACAATCTACCCCGCCTGTCGAGAAATACCACCACCGTATCCCTGTTATAGTGGGCGACAACATTAAAGACTATTTTCTGAACGACACGGACTTTGCCCGTAATTTCATCTTAACGGATAACCAAGTCAAATTGAAATGTAACTAAAAGGCGCACCCAAAGGTACGCCTTTATTTATTGTTTTTGAAAAAGCTGTACGGGTGAATTGTATGTTCGCCCTTTATATCCAAATCTTTAAGTTTCGGGTCTTTATAAACGATAGCTGCCTGAATTACATTATTGCCGTACTTTGCACGCAGTTTATCTATTGTCGTATCTAACCGCTTTTGCTTTTCGTCTTTTTCCAAATTTCCGAACAAATCAAGTTGCTCGTTACCGAACACGAAGTCCGAAACGGATATACCCAAGCTCCGCACAGGCTTTTCCCACGGATAGACTTTCTTAAACAGTTTAAACGCAGTTTTTGCCACATCCTGCATAGTACCGGAAGGTCGCGTAAGTTTTCCTTGCTTCTGATACCCCACTAAATTATTGGCCCTTGCATAGACGTGTACGGTTCGTGCTTTGTACAGTCCTGCCTCTCTCATTCTTGCGCTTACGCTGTCCGCAAGTAAGTAAATTACAGGCTCTACGTCGTTATCGTCAACTAAATCCCTATACACGGTTAAGCTGTTGCCTATGGACTTGATTGCTTCCTCTTCGCCTATTTTTGTTACGGGAGATTCGTCCTTGCCGTTAGCGAAAGTATGCAGATAACAACCCCATTTGCCGAGCAAATTTACAAGCGTCTGTTCTTCGGCTTGGGCAATGTCGCCTATCGTCTTTATTCCTATGCGGTTGAGCTTCTGTTGCGTGGCTTTACCGACGTACAGTAAATCTTCTACGGGTAGCGTCCATACCTTTTCTTTATAATTTTGGGGTGTTATTTCAGTTACTGCGTCCGGCTTTTTCATATCCGAACCGAGCTTTGCAAATATCTTATTCCAACTAACCCCGATACTTACAGTTAACCCGATTTCTTTTTTTATCCGCTCTCTGATTGTTTCGGCTATTTCCCTGCCGCTACCGAACAGTTTTAAACTTGAACTGACATCCAGCCAACATTCGTCTATGCCGTAGGCTTCTATTCTGTCCGCATAGTCCTCATAAATCTTCCGCACTTCTCTCGATACGTTTATATAAGTAGAAAAGTCTGCCTGCACTTCGACAAGCGTATCGCCGCATTTCTGCTTTGCTTCCCAATACACGTCGCCCGTCTTGACACCGAGCTTTTTAGCTATCATATTCTTGGCGAGAACTATACCGTGTCTATCCTCTTTACTGCCCACTACTACAACGGGCTTATCGCGTATTTCAGGGTTTCTCAGACACTCGACAGAAGCATAAAAGTTATTCAAATCACTATGAAGAATAGTCCGCATAAAGCTATTATGCGCAAAAATAAAAAAGCCGCTCAATACAACGGCTTTTCCACGAACCACCTGTTCGTCTGTTTATCTAAAAATATTTTTTTCTCTTTACCTTTAATTATGACTTTATATTTCCTCGTAAGCACCCCGCCCGTATGCTCTGGCGGCGCGTTCCGCTCATCTATGATCTTATCTATGTTAAACCGTGTTCCGTCTGTCCACTCAACTGCAACGGGTTTCATAAAGCCTTCGTCGTCTATGTGCAGGAGCATAGCTACATAAACTTTTTCGTATTCCACCATACGGTTAGTATGCGTTTTAAGATAAAAAATAAAAACTATTTTACGTAGCCGCTAAGATATAAATAATCGTTCTAATACGCTCTAATTCGTCCTATTACTATATATTTGCAGACATTTGCAGACGATTTAGCAAAAAAATTGTCTGCAAATTTTTTATTTTAGTATTTAAACATAAAAATATCGTACAAAACCACTATATATTGTGGTATGAAACTATATTTAAAAGTAGGGTTCGTCCCTTTCAATTTTAGAGCACATCCTTGGTAAGGACGAGGTCACCGGTTCAAGTCCGGTTAGCAGCTCCAAACGAAAAACCACCATATACGGTGGTTTTTTCTTATATTTTAACACTAAATACAGTTGATGTCAAATTTTAAAGAAGCAATCAAGGTACATTTGCATACATTACTCTCTACCCAGTAGATAATCAACCGATTCGTTTAAAAGCCTGGAAATGCGTACAATCACCTCTGTTTCGGGCATACTGCTATTATTAAACCAACGATTCAGCGTTGATTCTCCTGTATTAACGTCTTTTGCGAGGCGGTATTTTGAAAAATTGTTCTCTTTTAAATAATTGTTGAGAATTTGTATAAACCGCTCAGGCACTTCCTCAAGGGCGCAATACGATTTTACGTCCTGCTTTTCACATACGGCAACTACACCCAAAAGATAATCTGTGCTTGTACCAAAAAAATTTGCTAACTTTATAAGTGCGTCGTATCTTGGATAATAATTGCCTTTTAACCAGTCCAGAACGGACTTTCGCTGAGCACCGATTCCTTTTGCCAAAGCTCTTTTACTTAATTTTTCAGATTCCATAAGCCCGGCTAACCTTAAAGAAAAAATATTTGTTGACATACTAAACTCTCTCACGGTGAGATTTTGATATTAGTATTGTCTAATATTTTTAATAAATAGTCATTTAGTGGCGAGATATTCGCACTACAAAATTATAAAAAATAACGGAGCGCGGATTGCGCCCCGGTTTATTTACAGTCTGTTTTCAAACTTTACTACTTCTTTTCTGTTTATCGGATACCGGTAAAGTTCTGAACCGTCAAGGTTTTCACCGTGCATATCAACCGCAGTAATTGTGCGGTTTTCATACGTTACGTAATAATAAATTCCTTTATCGGCATTGCAGCAAGAGGTGTAAATGGTAATTTCAAATTTGTTATCGCCGATAATACAAGCACCGCGCGGATGCTCAACACTGCCCAGAATATGAAAAAATTGATTTATACTTTCCTCTTCCGAATTTCCTGAAACAGAGTTGAGTTTTACAAACGACGCCTTGACGAATCTCGATTGCGAAGAAAAATCTCCGGGCAAGCCTATAGCCCCCATTCCGCGGCTGTAAACGTTTAATTTAAAGTCTTTTGAAAAAGTATTTACAGGGTCGCGCGGCGACAGTCCGATATATCTGTTGAGGTTAAAAAGCTGCTTGTCAAAGGTTGGATTGTTGGTAAGAACACCTACGGTATTATCATAAATTTTTAACCCTTCTTCAACAAACTCAACAGTAATGGCTTTTTGCCTGTCCGCAATAATCCAGTGCAGCTGCGCCGCCGGCATATTGTCGCTATACGGAAGTCCCGTTACGTTAATTTGTTTTAACTCCTCTAACGCTTCGTTAACCGACGCGCATTTAGCAAGAATATACGGAATAAATTCAAACTGTGCAAAATTAATTTTATCTTTAACGCCGTTGCGGTAACAAGCGCTGCCTACAAAATTCAGCCCCGCCATACACAGCCCTTTTTCGTTGACGGCATCGTAATACAGCGGATATCCGTCGGGAATAAACGCCATACCGATTATAGCATAATGCTCTTTAATTATTCCCGCCTCTTTGAATTTAAGCGAAAAATTGCGCGGGGTTACGGTTATCTCTTCCACATAAGAAAAATCATAGTCAAGCGTCCGACCGAAATAAAAATCTTTTGTTTTATAAGTTACGGCAGTACACATATCACACCTCAAAACAATTTATTTATAATTATTTTGCGCTTAATTCTGTATAGCATTCGTAAATTATAAAAGCCGTCAAAAAAACGGCTTTATTCATATAATTATTTAACGGCTTTTATGTGCCACGTCCAGGCTCCGTAATCAGGTAACCGGGGAAAAAGTATGCCGGCGCAGCAAAGCGCTTTACCGCTTGCAGTAATGCCGAGTTCTTCAATTATGTAAGTTTTATCTTCCGCAAGTCCGTTAAGCTTCAAAATTCTGTTTCTGTCCGCAGGGTCGCCACGGAAGCGTTCGCCCGCTACATATGCGGACATTTTATCCTTACCGACAATCATTACGCAAAAATAATTGTCATCAAACGGGTTAGAAAGTCTGTACAAATCGCCTTTCAGAACAAGTTCGTCGATTTTTTTATAATCGGCTATTTGTTTGACTACCTGTTCTTTTTCCTGTTCGGAAATTTTTGAAAGGTCAATCTCATAACCTGTTGCGCCGAGTGAAGCTATAACTCCGCGCGTATTGAAAGGCGTGACGCGCTGCGTCTGGTGGTTGGGACATACAGACACGTGGCAGCTCATTGCCGAAACAGGATAGCATATAGACGTACCCCACTGAATTTTTGTACGCTCGTATCCGTCCGTGTCGTCGCTCGTCCAGATTTGCGGAAAATAATATAACACACCCGCGTCAAATCTTCCGCCGCCGCCTGCACACCCCTCAAAAAATACTCCCGGAAATGCCGTTGTGAGCCTTTCCGCAAGCTTATAAGTACCTAAAATAAAACGGTGGGCAAACTCTCCCTGTCTGTCTGCCGGGAGCTTTTGAGAATAAAATTCCGTAAGCGTTCTGTTAAAATCCCATTTTACATAAGAAATATCATTTTCTAAAAGAATTTTGCTTACAGCATTGAATATATAATCTACTATTTCACTGCGGGTCATATCGAGAACAAGCTGATTTCGTCCGCGCGCCGGTTTCGTACCTGTTTTACAAACCGCCCAATCCGGATGAGCGCGGAACAGATCGCTGTCCTCTGATATCATTTCAGGCTCGAACCAAAGCCCGAATTTAAGTCCGTTATGTTTGCAGCGGTCAATTACGGCTTTTAGTCCGCCTTTTAATTTGTTTTGATTTGCATACCAGTCGCCAAGCCCGGAATTATCGCCGTCGCGCTTGCCAAACCAACCGTCGTCCAGAACAAAGGTATCTATTCCGAGCGCCGCCGCCTCGCCAATAATATTAAAAAGCTTTTGATTGTCAAAATCAAAATACGTTGCTTCCCAGTTGTTGACGACTATCGGTCGGCGCGCATAGACTTTATCGGGCGCGATAATCTGTTCGCGTAAAAAGTCTGAAAAAGAACGCGAAAGTCCTCCTATCCCTTCGTCGGAATAGCAAATCACTGCCTGCGGGGTTTCAAAATACTCGCCCGAAACAAGATGCCAGTTAAAATTAAAGTCGTTTATTCCACCCTGCAACCTTAAAAATCCGTTGTTGGATATTTCTGCGGTAAGCGCATAATTCCCGCTGTAAACAAGCTGAACACCGTAACATTCACCTGTTTCCTCGTCGCAGTTTTCGGCAAGTATACCCATAAACGGGTGCAGTTGATGCGACGAAACGCCGCGTAACGTTTGCAGCCTGGTAATTCCGTGTCCGAGGTGCGTAACTTCAACCTCTCTTTCCTTTGCCCAGTTTCCGTGCAAGCGCATAATGCGGTAATTTCTTTCTGGCAGTTTGGTACAAAATGAAAAGGCTCTGTTTATTTTTAATGTTTCACTGCCCGTATTTTTTATACGGATGTTGCGCACAAGAGTGTTTAAATTATCCCAGACCGTGTAGTTTAAAACTAATTCTACAGGTGAAAAATCGTCTTTTAAGGTAATTTCCAACGTCTGCCCGCCACGCCTCGAATGCGGCATATCTTTTATTTCGGGCACACCGCAATAAATTCTGTATGACAAATATCTGAATCTGCTCATTGCCGAGCCGTCACTCCGGGTATACAAAACGGTCGGCTCGCGGTAGTCGCCTCTTCCGTAAAATCCGCATTCCGACGGCATACCGTCAAACAACATATCCATATTTATACTGTCAGGGTCGGGACTGACCGTATTACCTATATGACCGATAAGATAACCGACGTCATTATCAGCTATTTTTGCGCCGTAGTAGAGATTTTGTAAGAATCCGGCACGGTTCACATACAGAGCATACGTAAAATCTTTACCGGTCAGAATAAAACTTTTCCGCTGATTATCGTATTTTATCATAATTTAATTAATTTCTTTAACCGTTAACGCGGATAAAATTTCTTCGTACTTTTCCTTTTTAAAGGAAATGCTGTCGGGCGAAGTAATAGCCGCCGTTCCCGCCGCAACGCCCTGCCGTAAGATATCTTTGAGAGGCGCGCCTTTTACAAGCGCGTTAGACGCGGCTGCAACCATACCGTCGCCCGCGCCGATAGTGGAATTCATTGCAACGTTTATCGACTTGCAGTAATAGTTTTTGCTGCCGTCGGTTATAACCGCTCCCTGTTTTCCGAGCGAAAGTAAAACGCGCTTTGCACCCATATCCAAAAGCTTATAACAGCTTTTTAACATTGTTTCTTTACTGTCGAGTCTGACTTTGAGTGTTCTTTCAATTTCGCCTATGTTCGGCTTTATAAGGTCAACGCCTGTTTTTAGCGATTCTATTAGCCTTGCGCCCTCCGTATCCACTATCTTTTTTACTCCGGCAGGCACGAGTTTTAGAATTTCAGCGTAATAATCGGGCGACATATTTTTTGCAAGACTTCCCGAAACTTCCAACGCTTCGCAATCGGCAACATACAGCTTAATAAGCTGCAAAAGCTCCGCCTGCTTTTCATTGCTTATTTCGGGGCTGACGTCGTCCACTTCGGTCAGCATAGACTTATGGTCTATAAATTTATAGTTTTCCCTCACCCTGCCTTTGTTCCAGACAAATTTATAAGGCACGCCCTCTTTGTGCAAAGCCTGCTCAAACTGGTTACCGTTTATTTCGTACATAAAACCCGTGGCAAACACGTCGGCTCTCAATCTCGCCAAGCCCATTGCCACGTTCATTGCTTTTCCCGTAAAAAATATTCTTTTGTTGAGTATTTTCTGGCTCATTCCCACGTTAAGTGAATGCACCTCTATATTTACGTCTATGCAAGGACTTAAACACACGGTCAAAATCATATAGTTTTCCCTTTTTTAATAATTGACAAAAAAATACCGCTTATAAAAGCGGTACGCGTTTACAGTGAAATCATTTGAAGCGTTTCGTAGAGTTCGTAATTAAATTTCTTTTTCATACTTACCGCTTCTATTATATCCATATCGATAATTTCGTTCCGGCGTATTCCGACCACTCTGTTTCCTATACCGTCGTTTAAAAGTCTTACGGCTTTATTACCGAACTGCGCCGCAAGCATTCTGTCCGCCATAGACGGCGAACCGCCGCGCTGAATATGTCCTATTGTTGTAGGACGAACGGAATATGTAGTTACCGACTGAAGCTGCTTTGCAAATTCCTCGGAAGTGCAAACACCCTCCGCAACAACGATAATGTTGGAGTGTTTGCCGTTTGCGCGGGAACGATTAATTTTCATTACGATATCGTCGAGGTCAAATACAACCTCGGGCACTACTATAATTTCGGCTCCGCTTGCAATGCCTGCAAATAAAGCTATATCTCCGCAACGTCTGCCCATAACTTCCACAACGGAAATTCTCTCGTGCGAGGTCATAGTATCGCGAAGCTTATTAATAACGTCGATACAGGTGTTTACCGCAGTATCGAAGCCGAGCGTGTAGTCGGTGTATTCAAGGTCATTGTCGATAGTTCCGGGTATGCCGATAGTGGGCACTCCGTACTCTTCCGAAAGACATTTTGCACCGCGGAAAGAACCGTCCCCGCCTATAACGACGAGTCCGTCTATTCCCCTTGCTTCAAGCGTGGAAACGGCTTTTTTCTGACCGGCTTTCGTTAGCATTTCAAGGCAGCGCGCCGTTCTGAGCTTAGTACCGCCGCGCTGAACAATATCGGATACCGAACGCATTTCTAAAGGTATCATATCGTCGTCGATAAGACCCTGGTAACCGCGGTTAACGCCGTATACTTCCATACCGAAATAAATCGCCGTTCTGACAACCGCCCTGATGCACGCATTCATTCCGGGTGCGTCACCGCCACTTGTAAGTAAGCCTATTCTTTTCATACTTAAACCTCCTAACGGATAATTCAAAAATCCTTTCGCGCGGCCAAACAACTTTTATCATTTCTTCCCGAATATATATTATAACAAACTAATCTATAAATTTCAACCGTTTGACAGAAATTTTACAAATTATTTAAATTTAGTTTTTAAATATATTTAATGTCGTTATCCCGGAGGAATAAAGCGAGTTCGGCAACAAGCCCTCTGCAATAATTGACACCCGCAGGCAAAACGTATCTTTTCTGTCCGCGTACTATTTTGCAAACAGTGCCGCCCTCATAATTTGAAAGCGTATTTACAAGTTCCGAAAACTCCGCATCGTTAAGCGCCGAAGCGTTCAGCCATAACACCGCGCTCGCGGTAGCTTCGGCAGACTGCTGTTTTCCTAAATCCGGAGTACTAACCTCAACCGCCTGTAAATCGTCCACAATACAGGTTATGCTGCCGTCAGAATCAAAATCGAGCTTTCCCCTTAGCTTTACAATTTTATCAACCGCAAGAACCGAGCTGACTTTTTCATACAGATTAGGAAAACATACGCATTCAAGACTGCCTCTTGTATCTTCAACCGTGATAAACGCCATAAATGCGCCGGTACGCTTTGTGGTGGTACGCCTGAACGAGCTTATAATTCCGCCCATTGTAATTGTCATACCGTCCTGCAATGAGTTGTAAGTGCGGTTACCCTCTTCATCTTCAACAAAATCGCTCAATAACGAGCAGTCGAAGTCACACCCGGCTATATTATCCCTGAATTTTTCAAACGGGTGGCCGCTTACGTAAATGCCCAGAACTTCCTTTTCTTTTGAAAGTTTTTCGTGCACGTCGAGTTCCGGTATATCGGGGTATTCCACTTCGAGCTTGTCCGGCTCGAAAAAATCCCCGAATAAGCTGAGCTGATTGCTGCTGCGCTGTTTATTAATCGCCTTTGCCCGTGCGCAGAGCGGCTCGTATACGGCTGCAAGCTGGGAACGCTTTACTCCCATTTCATCAAACGCACCGGAGTAAATAAGCCCCTCGATAAGGCGTGAATTGAGTACTTTATCCTTATCGCTGTCTTTAAACGCTATACAGCGCGTTATAAAGTCGGAAAAGTCCTTGAATGCACCGTTGCGCGTACGTTCTTCTATTATCCCGTCTATTACCGCCTGCCCAACGCCTTTAAGGGCGGACAACCCGAAACGTACGCCGTCGTTTTCAACCTTGAACATTGAATAACTCTTATTGATATCTGGCGGAAAAACCTTGTATTTTTTCTCTTTCAAATATAAAACATACTTGGTAATTTCCTCTATTTTATTGAGCCTGTTATTCAGGATTGCGCAGATGAATTCTTTACAGTAATATTTTTTAAGCCACGCTGTCTGATATGCAAGCGTTGCATAAGCCGCTGCGTGAGATTTGTTGAACGCGTAAGAAGCAAAGCCCTCCATATCACCGAAAATCTTGTTTGCCGTTTCTTCAGAAATATCGTTATTAATACAGCCGTGTATGGGACTGTTGTTTATATCGCTTATGCCGCCGAAAATAAATTTTTCCTTTTGCGCCATAAGCGTTTTTTTATCTTTTTTACCCATTGCCCTGCGAACTAAATCCGCTTCGCCGAGCGAAAAGCCCGCAAGGTCCTGGAATATCTGCATTACCTGCTCCTGATAGACGGGAATGCCGTAAGTAACCTTTAAAATCTTTTCTTCCTGCGGACAGTCATAGGCGATTTTTTCAATGCCGTGTTTTCTGTTACAGAACGAGTCTATAAATTTCATAGGACCGGGACGGTAAAGAGAAACGCCCGCTATAAGGTCCTCGAGAGTGTCGGGACGAAGCTGTTTCATAAACCTCTTCATCCCCCCGGCTTCGAGCTGGAACACACCGTCAGTATCGCCTTCGGCTATAATGGAGTACGCGCCCGCGTCTTCGTATCCAATTTTTGTAAAATCTATATCCCGGTTAAAATCCTCTTTAATGTAATCTACGCACTTTTTAATATCCGTAAGGGTTACAAGCGCCAGGAAGTCCATTTTGAGCATTCCGAGCGCCTCTATTTCCTTTGCCACAAACTGGGTGGTTATATCCTCGCCGTTGCGCGAAAGCGGCACGTTGTCGGCAATCCGCTTCTGACAGATAACTACGCCGGCGGCGTGCATACCCGTCTGGCGCGGCATACCCTCGATTTTAAGCGCCATATCTATGACCCTGTGCAGAGCTTCGTCCGTTTCGTAATAATTGCAGAACTCGCTGTTGCGGACGGAACGGAGATCGTTGTATTTCTGCTCGAGGTCAGCCCTTTTGTCTTCGTCGGTTTCAGCTTCGAATTTGGCTTTGGCGGCGGCTAACCTCCTGCCCAAAAGGTCGCTGATCGACGTTTTTCCGTCCATTATCTTTGTTAATCTGTCCGTTTCGGAATAGGGCACACGCATAACGCGCCCTACGTCTTTTATGGAGTTTTTTGCAGCCATTGTGCCGAAAGTTACTATCTGGCAAACATTTTCCCTGCCGTACTTCCGGCGTACGTATTCTATGGTTTCTTCACGCCTGTCCGTACAGAAGTCAATATCGAAGTCTGGCATAGATACGCGGTCGGGGTTCAAAAAACGCTCAAAGAGCAAATCGTATTGCAGCGGCTCAACGTCGGTTATTCCTATAGAATATGCAACGATAGAGCTTACGCCCGAGCCGCGCCCCGGACCTACCGGTATACCGTGCTCTTTAGACCAGTTTATAAAGTCCCATACTACGAGGTAATAATCGGCGTAACCCATACCGCAGATTATATCGAGCTCGTATTTTGCCCTGTCTATCTCCTTTTGCGACAGTTTATCTCCGTAACGCTCCCGCAAGCCCTCGTTTGTCAGTTTATGCAGGTATTCCACCGCGGTCATTCCGTCCGGAGAAGTGTACATAGGGATAAGGGATTTATCCTTTATTGGGTATCCTTTTTTATCGAGATTGAATGCGGGCTCGTATACCTTGTCGGCAATAACCCGCGTATTTGAAATTGCTTTGGGCAATTCCGGAAAAAGAGCCTTCATTTCCTCCGCCGTTTTAAAATAAAATTCGTCGGTGGAAAATTTCATTCTTTTAGGGTCGTCAAGCTGCTTTTTCATCTGAATGCACATCAGAACATCCTGCATTTCGGCGTCGGCTTTAGTGAGATAATGCACGTCGTTAGTGGCAACGAGTTCGGCGCCGATTTCGTTTGCAAGCTTTACAAGCTGTGGCAAAATGCGCTTTTCGTCAAGAATACCGTGGTCCTGTATTTCAATATAAAAATCGTCCTTAAAAATGTCCTGCAATTTAAGGGAAAGCGCCTTTGCGCCCTCGTAATCACCAGAAAGCAGTCTGCGCGGTATGCCGCCCGCAAGACACGCTGAAAGACATATTACTCCTTCGCTGTGCTCCTTTAATACTTCGTAGTCGATTTTCGGTTTGTAATAAAAGCCGTCCACAAACGCTAAAGAGTCGAGCTGAACTAAGTTTTTATATCCCGCTTTATTTTTAGCAAGTAAAATCAGGTGCTCGGATATGTTGGTTGATTTATCGTTTAAATCGTTTGTAACGTAAAATTCACAGCCTATTATGTATTTTATCCCCGCCGAATAAGCTTTTTCGGCAAGCTGTAAAGTACCGTACATATTTCCGTGGTCGGTAATGCATACGGTGTCTATACCGTGTTGTTTACAGTGATCTATTAAACTGTCGATTTTACACGCGCCGTCTAACAGAGAATACTCTGTATGTAAATGTAAATGTACAAATTCAGTCATATTAATCCGAGCTGAGCTGAGACGCCATCTCCTGTATTTTTCTAAATCTATGGTTTAAACAACTTTTTGATATGCCGAGCCGCTGCGAAAGCTCCTGCATACTCGCGTTTGTGTCGGCAAGCCTGCCGGTAGCAACCTCGAAAAGCGGTTTTGGCAAGCGTTTTAGTCCTATTGTTTCGGAAATTATTTCTATTGCCTGCACCTGCTTAACAGAAGCCGTAAGCGTTTTATCTATGTTTGAAACAGAACAGTTGTTAACCCTGTTGGCGTTGTTGCGCAAATCTTTGGCTTCGACTACCCTGTTTAACTTTTCAAGACATTTTACACAGGACATTTCGTATAAAATATCTGAAATAACCTCTTTGCTCTTTACGTAAACTACGGCGTTGTCCTTTCTCGAAACCGATTTTGAAAGAACTTCAAAGTCAAGTAATAGCTCGCAAAATCCGTTTGCCACGAGTTTATTTGAAAATACCACTTCAAAATGATATCCCGAACGGCTGTATTCTCCGCCGTCAGGCAGGGTACAGCTGCCCCCGCCCAAAAACGCGCCTTTTAAAAACGCACGCCGTCTTTCGGCTGTTTCAATTAAACCGTCGTCCAGAGAAAAAACAAGATATTTGCCGTCCGCGCCCTGGCGCAGAATTTTCATCTCCTTAAGCAGGTTTTCGCTGTTACCGTCAACGCATTGAAAGGCGAGCTTGTCCTTTTTAGTCAGAACGTCGAACTTAGCCCCGCTGATTTTTGGGAAAATACCGAAAGACGTTTCAAGCATATCCATAAAATACTCGCCCGTACGCTCGTTTTCGGTTACTAGCTCAAAACCGTATACTCCGCCGTAAGATATAATGCTTCCGCTCGTTCTTATGAACGCGGACAGCATTGCAAGCATTTCTCCCCTGTCTGAAACGGGCGAAGAGGTTATTTCGTTTTTTATATCCTCGGTAAAGCTCTGCATTTACAAATTTTTTTCCTTATATTCGGCAAATCTGAAGCGCGGCAACCTGCCGTCTATGTTGTCTATCAAATCCAACGGAATATCAGCCTCCGCCAAAAGCTCGTCCGCTATTTTCGTATCGCCGACCCTGTCCGCGGAATGAGCGTCGCTGTCTATAACGAAACGCGCGCCCGTCTGCGCCATAGAATTAAGCTCCTCGGCGGAAATATGGCGTTTTTTAGTATTTATTTCAATATAAGTACCGTAATCCGCGCAGCACTTTGCAACTTCGTTTAAATTACAGTAACATTTATAATTGATATGCGTTAAAATATCCACGGGATTATTTTTTATTACGTTTATATAAGCTTTGGTTGTATTTTCAATTACCTTTTGCGATGGTTTTTTACCGAATTTATATGCCGTGTAATTTTTGAAAAAAATATTGAACATATCCGAAAAGCTTGCAAATCTGAGCACTTCGTGGATTCCGCAAAGATAAACGTCGAAATACTTTAAATCGCTTTCTTTCATATCGGTTTTGCCGCTTATAGATATGATATTGCTCTCCATACCCATAAGTACTTTGACGCCGGTAAAATGCTCGGCTTCGTTTATTTCCGAACGCAAGTCGGAAAGTCTTTTACGTTTTAAACCGAAAAGCAGGTGGTTAAAGCCGTGGTCGGTAATCGCTATTTGTTTAAGTCCCTTATCCTTTGCCGCTTTTGCGTTTTCATAAACTGTATTTTTACCGTGTGAATACGGCGTGTGAGTGTGATAATCAGCAGTTAAAATCATTGAATTTACCTATGTATACAACTTCCTCGTCCAAAGCAATTCCCACGCGTTTATAAACCTCGCTTTTAACAAGTGCTATCAAATTATAAATATCGGAAGCGGAACAAGCGTTATTAATAATAAAATTAGCGTGTTCGCAGCTAACCTGCGCCGAGCCGTATCTTAATCCCTTTAACCCGCAATCCTCAATTATTTTACCTGCGGACAATCCGTCGCCGGGATTTTTAAAAACACAGCCGCAGCTTCTGCCCTTAGGTATAGCCGACCTGAGATTTAAAAAATTATCAATTTTCTCTTTCACATATTCCGGATTTTTTTGCTTTACTTTGAGCTTAATGCTCAAAATCAAACACTTTATGCCACGCATAGTACTATGCTTATTGCTAAAATTGCAGTCAGAATTTAATAATTTGCGTAATTTTCCGTCAAAAATAGTTACACTTACTATATCCTGTCCAATATGGCGGTAATTTATCCCTGCATTCATAAATGCAAGTCCGCCTGCGGTTGCGGGTATTCCCGCAAGATATTCAAGACCGCTTAACCCTTTTTCTTTACAATAAGTTAAAAGTTTTGCAACTTTTACGCCGCTCTGACAATATAAATATCCGTTTGAATACTTTATTTTATTAAGCTTTTTTGTGCTTATAACCGCTCCGTTATAGCCGTGGTCGGAAGCAAGCAAATCTGAACCGCAGCCTACCACGCAAAAATCTTTATCAGTATTTATAAGATAGTCTGTTAAAATACGCGCCTGCAACAAATTTTTTGGATAATAGGCAATTTGGGCTTTTCCGCCGAGACCGTACGTCGTATTTTCAGCAAAACTGAATTGCGTTGTTTTTTCGATATTGTTCAAAATTACGGCGCGCCAGTTTCTATCCAAATTATCTCCCCTTAATAATACCATTAATTTAATTTATTTTCAATTATTTGAGTAAGTTTTTAAGTAAATTTAAATCACAATTTTGCGCCGCCGTTTTAATTTGTTTAGCGCTTAATTCGCTGAGCGGCGATGTGAGTTTATACTCGTAGTTTACCCCCTCTAATTTATGCATTTCGCCGTCATACAGGTTACAGCCGTTTTTCATAAGCCCTATATTTACTAAGCTGTCCGTACCGGTAATAAGCTGACTAATAAACTTTTTTGATAAAGCCGCCCGCTTTTTATCCGAAGTTGTGACGGAAATATTCTGATAGAGGTCGTTAAATGAGCTAACGGGTTTAACAGTAAACTGTACTTCTCTCGTAATCAGTCTGAAAATATCCCTTTGCGTACCCAAAAGATATTTGAATTTTCCGTTAATAAGACTTATGTATGCGCCGGTAGGCTTTTGAATTTCCGCGCCGTTCAGCCCTTCAAAAAGCGCAGTAACAGCTGATAAATTATCTGTACCGCCGTTTATTACAGTGTTTTTTACGGTAATATCGGAAAAATCGGACGAGGTGTCAAGCGATAAAATGCAGTAACCGCCGTTACACCAGCTGTCATAACCGCTCAGATAGTCTTCAAGTCCGTAAGTGCCCGCTCCGTAGGATATCATATCCGGAACAAGACCTCTGCCGAGATTATTTCTTACCGCTTCGGCTGATAATGACGTAACGCGGATAAAGCAATTATTGCTTTCTGAAAATTTATCGCCGATTTTTTGCAGATAAGAACTTCTTGAACCTTTTCCTCCTTCAAAGCTGTCAATCTGCCATACTGATAAAATGCAGATTTCCTCTTCTGCGGACACGCTGTATTTTTTAATATTCATTATCAGCGGCGCGGATATTATCACGGTAGCACATAAAATAAAGGGCAAAAAGCGTTTTATAATATTTAAAAATTTTACCATATAATATAATATTTATTTTATTCCGCTAAAATACATAGGGAGTATTCAAAATAATTGAACACTCCCCGGCTTACCCGATAAAACGCGTACAACGCTTTAACAAATAAGCTTATATATATTAAAGCGTTGCCGCTTGTAATAATATATTGCGCATACAAGGATTTTTTATACAAAATACCCGCCGCTATAAACGAGCGGCGGGCTTGGAAATAATTTGAAAAGATTACTCTTCCTCTTCGTCGGGAAGTTCAACGTTATGATATACGTCCTGTACGTCGTCAAGCTCGTTGAGCTTATCAAGCATCTTTGTAAAAGTAGCAAGTTTTTCCGTGTCAAGCGTAATGAAATTCTGCGGAATCATCTTTATTTCGGCTTCAAGGAAGGTTACCCCCTTGCTTTCAAAATATTTTCTTGCCTCTGACCAGTTTTCGGGAGTTGTATAAACCTCATAAACGTCGTCTTCAACCGTATAATCCTCCGCACCGGCTTCAAGGCAGTACTCCATCATTGTGTCCTCGTCAAGAGCCACGGTGCGCTCGATTACAAATAATCCCTTGTTATCGAACATATACGATACGCAACCGGTGTTACCCATCTGACCGCCGCACTTAGACATAGCCGAACGCACGTCAGCCGCCGTACGGTTGTTGTTCTCGGTAAGCGTTTTTATAATTACGGCAGCTCCGCCTACGCCGTATCCCTCGTAGGTAAGCTCTTTATAATCCTTATCACCGAGCTCGCCCGCCGCTTTAGCTATAGAACGCTTTATATTATCGTTGGGCATATTAGCCGCCTTAGCCTTAGCAATAACGTCGGCAAGTTTAGAGTTTGTATCGGGGTTGGGATTGCCCTTGGCAGCAACGGCAAGCTCTCTGCCTATTTTTGTAAAAACAGCCGCGCGCGCCGCGTCGGTTTTACCCTTTTTTGCCTGTATATTGTGCCATTTAGAATGTCCTGACATAGTTTTACCTCATTTTATCTTGTTTTAAAATATACATTGCTATCCCTGCGGAAACAGCGGCGTTTAAGCTCTCGCAGCTTTTTTCCATAGGGATACTCACGGTGCTCGCAGCAAGCGATTTGATTTCGGAACTTATCCCTCCGCCCTCATTACCTATACAAAGGCAAAATTTTTGCGGCGGATTAAACCTGAAAATGTTTTTGCCGTCCATATCTGCGCATATAAACGGCACTCCGTCTAATAACGGCAGTATCTCCTGCGCCGACCCTGTTTTTATATCGGTGAAAAAAATCCCGCTCATACTTGCACGTACGGCTTTCGGCGAAAAAGCGTCGGTACAGTTTATCAGATAAATTTCCCTATACCCTGCCGCGTTTGCCGTTCTTATAATCGTACCGAGGTTGCCGGGGTCCTGAAGCCTGTCCAAAAGCAAACAGCTACTTTGCGGCGAAGTCAGCTTGTTTTTTGGTAATTCAACAACCGCAAGCACGCCCTGCGGCGATTTTTCGCTTGATACCCGCTCAAAAAGCTCTCTCGTCAACGTAACCGCCTGCGGAAACTTACATAGCAACTCTTCAGTGCAGTAAACTTCCGACACCCTGCAACCCGCTTTAATGCACTCGGAAACAGGTTTAATACCCTCTACCACATATCTTTTTGACTGGTAACGGTATTTTCTGTCCGACGAAAGTTTAATTATCTCTTTTATGGCAAGGTTGGATTTTGATGAAATCAACATAATTTGTAAAAAATTAAGCCCTGTTGAGGCTTAATTTCAGTAGTATTATAAAGCTTGTTTAGCTTTTTCCGCAAGCGCAGTAAAAGCCTGGGCGTCGTTTACCGCTATGTCTGCGAGAACCTTTCTGTTTAAAGTAATACCTGCCGTTTTAAGACCGTGCATAAATTTGGAATAAGAAAGTCCGTTAATTCTTGCCGCCGCGTTAATACGGGCAATCCAGAGGCTGCGCAAATCACGCTTCCTGAGCTTTCTGCCGATATAAGCATAGTTCAAGGATTTCATAACCGCTTCGCGGGCGATTCTGTACGACTTGGATTTATTACCGAAATAACCTTTTGAAAGGCGGAATATCTTTCTACGCTTTTTTAAAGCGTTAACACTTCTTTTAATACGCATTTACTGTGCCTCCTCTTAACCTTTATAAGGAATCATTGCTTTTACTGTTGATTCCTGCGTAGTAGAAACAAGCGTTACTTTACGCAAATTTCTCTTTCTCTTTCTGTTCTTAGTTTCCGCTTTGTGGTTTTTGCCGCCGTGAGGTCTCTTCACCTTACCGGTGGAAGTAAGCCAAAAACGCTTTTTGCTGCCGCTGTGTGATTTTTGCTTAGGCATATTTGTGTCCTCCAAATAGATTAGTTTATAAATTAAGATTTTGCGGGCGAAAGCATCATAATGATGTTTCTGCCCTCGGTTACGGGCTTTTTATCCTGAACGGCTTTTCCCTCAAGTCCGTCAAAAAAATCCTGCATAACCTTAACGCCCTGATAGGAACGCGAGTTCTCGCGCCCTTTCATACGTATTGATACCTTTACTTTGTTGCCCGCTTCAAGAAATTTAAGGCATTGCTTCTTTTTAACCGCTATATCTCCGACGTCGATTGTCATAGAGAGTCTTATTTCTTTAAGTTCAACGATAGTCTGATTTTTACGGTTTTCCTTATCGCGCTTTGACTGCTCGTACTTAAATTTGGAGTAATCCATAATTTTACATACGGGAGGATTTGCGTTGGGTGAAATTTTTACAAGGTCAAGCTCCGCCTCGTCCGCAAGATTCTGCGCCTCTCTGCTTGACATAACACCGAGCATTTCACCGTCTGCGCCTATAACTCTAACTTCCTTGTCTCTGATTGCGCCGTTTACCGAATAAAGTTCTTTAATTGCCATAAACCTCTCTTAAATAATAAAAATCGGGTTGCAAAGGCAACCCGAAATAATGAAACGTTTACTTGAAATTCATTATCTGCCGGACAAATTTTCCGTACGGCGAAAGGGGTAACCTTTACTTAACGATAATATTCTATCAGTTTAAATTATAATTGTCAAACAATTTTTTTAAAATATCGTCTTTTCTTTGTTCTCTTTTACGATTTTTTTGATGAATTTTTTCAGTTCCACGGTTTCTTTTTCTTCAACGCCGCGTTTATTGACATTTACAGTACCCTCTTCCGCCTCTTTGTCGCCGACAACGAGAACATAAGGCACTTTCTCCATTTTTGCCTCGCGGATTTTATATCCGATTTTTTCGCTGCGTCTGTCCACCTCGCAGCGGATGCCGTTCTCGGCAAGAGTTTTGCATACTTCGTCCGCATATCCGAGCGTTCTGTCCGTTATGGGAAGTATTTTAACCTGCGTGGGCGCGAGCCAGACCGGGAATTTACCCGCAAAGTGCTCTATTAAAATACCTATAAATCTCTCTATCGAGCCGAAAATAGCACGGTGTATCATTATGGGACGGTGCTTTAAGCCGTCTTCCCCGACATATTCCAAATCGAACCTCTGCGGCATTTGGAAATCAAGCTGAATGGTACCGCACTGCCACGTTCTGCCGATACTGTCTTTAAGGTGGAAGTCGATTTTAGGTCCGTAGAACGCGCCGTCGCCTTCGTTTATTTCGTATTCCCTGCCAAGCTCGTCCAAAGCGTCTTTAAGGGCTTTGGTTGCCATATTCCACTCTTCTTCCGTTCCCATACTGTTCTCGGGGCGCGTGGAAAGCTCGATTTTATATTTGAACCCGAATTGATTATAAATCTTATCGGTAAGGCGCATTACGCCCTTTATTTCGTCTTTAATCTGCTCGGGAAGCATAAAGATATGCGCGTCGTCCTGGGTAAAGCAGCGAACGCGGAAAAGTCCGTGAAGCTGCCCGCTCTTTTCGTGGCGGTGCACTAAGCCCATTTCCGCCATTCTCAAGGGGAAATCCTTATAACTCTTGGGAGCAAGCTTGTAAACGAGCATACCGCCGGGACAGTTCATAGGCTTAACCGCGCAGTCCTCCTCGTCTATAACCGTGGTATACATATTATCTTTATAGTGATCCCAGTGCCCCGAATTTTCCCAAAGCGTTCTCGTAAGAATTATGGGCGTCTGAATTTCGACATAGCCCTCTTTGCGGTGCAGATCGCGCCAGTAATCGACAAGCGTATTTTTTAATACCATACCGTTGGGCAGGAAGAAAGGGAAACCTTTGCCCTCGTTTAAAAGCGCAAACAGCTTCAATTCTTTACCGAGCTTTATGTGATCGCGCTTTTTAGCCTCTTCAAGCAGCTCAAAATATGCGGACATCTCCTCTTTTTTTGCAAAAGCTACGCCGTAAATTCTCGTAAGCATTTTGTTTTTCTCGCTGCCGCGCCAGTACGCGCCAGCAATTGAAACAAGCTTGAACGCTTTAATCTTGCCTGTGTTGGGAAGATGGGGTCCGCGGCAGAAATCGGTAAAAGAGCCCTGTTTATAAAACGACAGAATTTCACCGTCGGGCAAATCCTTTATAAGCTCCACCTTGTACTTTTCGCCGTAGTCGGACATAAGCTTTACAGCTTCGTCCTTTGGAAGCTCAAAACGTTCGATATTAATTTTGGACTTAATTATTTTTTCCATCTCCATTTCGATTTTAGGGAGATCTTCCTGCGTTATCGGCGTTTTGAAATCAATATCGTAATAAAATCCGTTATCTATAACCGGACCTATTGCAAGATGCGACGTGGGATATATATTTTTAATCGCCTGGGCAAGCACGTGCGCGCAGGTGTGGCGGTAAACGTCTATTCCCTCTTTGTCCTTTAACGTGATAATTTCAAGTCCGTCGCCGTTTTTAAGCTTAGCCGATAAATCGCAGAGATTGCCGTTTATCTTTGCCGCAACGGCGTTGCGGGCAAGTCCTTCGCTTATTTTAGCCGCCGCCTGTGCACAGCTTGAATTTTCGTCTACTTCCAGCCTGTCGCCGTTCTTTAAAATAATTTCCATAGTATCCTCCAAAAAAATAAAATCCTTAAACGATTTTATCGTTTAAGGACGCAAAAACAAAATTAATTGCGCGGTTCCACCTTAATTGCCGCCGGACGTTACGTCCCGCGACCGCTTTCAGTGTTGCGGATTGAATAAAGCGGTTTCCCGTTCTCCTTGGAATTATGCGGCTCGCAGCAACCCGCACTCTCTGAAAATTCCGCAGCGGTACTTGTCTTTTCCGAAACAACAATATATTATAATATCGGTTACTGTTTGTCAATACTTTAAGCGGGTTTTACGCTAAAAATATTTGCCATTTTTTTTATTTAAGGGTATAATCAATATAAAATATAATTTTTGGAATTTTAAATATGGCTTACACGAATTTTAATCAAACCGAAAAGAAATGGATTAAATACTGGGACGAAAACAAAACTTTCCACACCGACCTGCACGATTTTTCCAAACCGAAATACTACATTTTAGATATGTTTCCCTATCCCTCGGGCGCAGGGCTGCACGTAGGTCACCCGGAGGGATATACCGCTACCGACGTGCTTGCAAGAATGAAGAGAATGCAGGGCTACAACGTTCTGCATCCTATGGGGTTTGACAGCTTCGGACTCCCTGCGGAGCAATATGCCATAAATACAGGCAACAATCCCGCGGGCTTTACACAGAAAAATATAGAAAACTTTATTTACCAGCTTAAAATGCTGGGGTTTTCTTACGACTGGGAGCAGACTATTTCCACCTGCGACCCCTCATACTATAAATGGACTCAGTGGATTTTTAAAAAACTGTGCGAGGACGGACTTGCAAGATACGTTGAAACGCCCGTTAACTGGTGCGAAGAGCTCGGCACCGTACTAGCAAACGACGAAATTATCGACGGTAAAAGCGAACGCGGCGGTTATCCCGTTGTCCGCAAAAATATGAAACAGTGGGTAATCGACATAAATAAATATGCCGAACGGCTTTTGGAGGGACTTGACGAGCTCGACTGGCCCGAAGCCTCCAAAACCGCGCAGCGCAACTGGATAGGCAAATCCGTAGGCGCGCACATTAACTTTAAAATTGACGGCACTGATAAATCTTTTACCGTTTTTACAACGCGCTGCGACACAGTATTCGGCGCGACTTACTGCGTTCTGGCTCCCGAACATAAGTTGGTGGACGAGATAACTATTCCCGACTGCAAAAAAAGCGTAGACGCGTATAAAAAGCAATGCGCGAGCAAATCTGATATGGAGCGTACCGAGCTCAATAAGGACAAAACCTGTGCGTTTACGGGCGCTTATGCAATAAATCCCGCCAACGGCAAAAAAATTCCTATTTATATCTCCGACTACGTATTAACGTCGTACGGCACCGGTGCGATTATGGCGGTGCCCGCCCACGACACGCGCGACTATGAGTTTGCCAAAAAATTCAATATACCTGTCGTTGCAGTTCTCGACGGCGGAAATATTGAACAGGAAGCGTTCACAGGCGACGGTAAGCATATAAATTCCGAATTTTTAAACGGACTCAATAAAGAGGACGCTATTGCTAAAATGCTCGGCTGGCTGGAAGAAAAGGGTTGCGGCAAAAAAGCTGTTACTTATAAACTTCGCGAATGGATTTTTGCGCGCCAGCGCTATTGGGGCGAGCCTCTGCCCGTAATTCACCTCGAGGACGGCGAAGTTGTATTGCTTGAGGACGAATTGCTTCCGCTTATTCTCCCCGAAATGAGCGATTATAAGGCGCACGGCGGAAACGCTCCGCTTGAAAACGCTAAGGAATGGGTAAACGTTACGGTAAACGGCAAAAAAGGCAAAAGGGAAACCACGACAATGCCGGGGTCTGCCGGGTCGAGCTGGTACTTTTTAAGATACTGCGACCCGCATAACAAAAAAGAATTTGCCTCTTACGAGCTTTTAAAGCACTGGATGCCGGTAGATTTTTATATGGGCGGTAAAGAGCATCTTGTAGGGCACCTGCTCTACTCGCGTTTCTGGAATAATTTCCTCTTTGATAAGGGATTAGTTCCCTGCAAAGAACCGTTTAAAAAGCTCTTTCACCAGGGTATGATACTCGGCGAGGGCGGAGCTAAAATGTCCAAGAGTCTGGGCAACGTAATCAACCCCAACGATATCGTGGAAAAATTCGGCGCGGACGTTCTGAGAATGTACGAAATGTTTATGGGTCCTATTGTCGACACAAAGCCGTGGTCTACGGCAAATATCGAGGGCGTTAAAAAATTTGTGGACAGAATACACAGGCTTTATTTCGAGCTTGACGCAATCTCGCCCGCACCCAATAAAAACCTTGAAAAATTATACCACCAGACGGTTAAAAAAGTTACCGAGGACTATGAAACAATGAAAATCAATACCGCAATTTCGCAGATGATGATTTTCGTTAACGCCGTATATAAGGAAATAAGCGACGGAAATAATTTCCCCGCCGAGTACGCCGAGGGTCTTGTTAAACTGTTAAACCCTATAATACCCTTTATCACCGAAGAGATCTGGACGGAAGTTCTGGGACATAAAGGCTCAATCGCATATGAAAAATGGGCAACGTTTGACGAGAGCAAATGCGGTGAAAACAATTTTGAATATGCCGTGCAAATCAACAGCAAAATTAAAGCGAAAATTACGCTGCCCGCCGATATGCCTGCCGCGGAAATAGAAAAAGCAGTTAAAGCTTCGCCGGAAATCACTCCCCTTATTGACGGCAAACAGATAAAAAAGCTTATTATCGTACCAAAAAGATTAATAAATATTATTATTTGATTTTATAAGAAAAACGGACGTAAAACGTCCGTTTTTTAATTGATTTAATTATGTAACCTGTTTTATTTTTTTAATAATAACGGCCAACCATATTGCAAGCAAAGAAATGCAAATTACCGCATACGGAATAAATATAAATAAATAAAACTGCGGCTCGACAATACTCTGCGTATTTAGATTAAAAACAAAATCAATAAAAAAGTACAGCGTATTAATAAGTCCGGCAACCAAGACGGCAATTAAAGGTATTGTAAAATATAAATTAATTTTTTTTAAATCACCCTCACTCTGCGAGGCTGCAATTCTTTTATACAGTTGCCAGGCAACCAAGACGGCAGCACTCACAAGCAAATAAGGAATAATAAATAAAAATGCGATTTCGGCGGGCGCGCTTGAATTATAGTTATCGGCAAAAACCCAACCGAGATACACCCACATCGTATGTACCAACCCCGCAAGCACCGCAAATACGGCAAGTACAATAAAAACTATATTGAGTTTTTTTGTATTCATTTATATTAGCCCTCCTCAGTGAAATATTTACCCATCTAAATATTATCATAAAATGACAGTATTTGTCAATACCTTTAATAATCATGACTACGCGTAAAACGCGTAGTTTGTGGTAGCCCTATAAGGGC
>CAJUPX010000004.1 GCA_910588685.1 uncultured Christensenellaceae bacterium
TTTGGCGCGGAAGAAGGGATTTGAACCCTTGCTACGGTTTCCCGTACTACTCCCTTAGCAGGGGAGCCCCTTGAGCCACTTGGGTACTTCCGCAATGCTTAAACAAAAAGCATAGTTAATATAACATATTAAATTATATTTGTCAAAACTTTTTTTTCGGTTTTGAAATATTTAATAAATTTTCCTTTTCAATCCTTGAATAACATAAAAAACTGTGATATACTGTTTTCATTAAGGGAGGAATAGAGGTATGAAGATAGTATTTTTGGGAGACTCTATAACCGACTGCGGACGCGACAGGAATGACCCAAAGTCGCTCGGCAACGGTTTTGTAAAAATTCTTTCTGACAAGCTTTTGCCCATTTATCCTGATATGGATATAGAGCTTATAAACAAAGGTAAATCAGGCGACGAGGTAGGGGATTTGCTGGCGCGCGCCGACGAGGACGTTGTTGCGCTTAATCCCGACGCGGTTGTAATAATGATAGGCATAAATAACACGCTGCATCAGTTTAAGGACGGCAAAGAGCTTGATTTTAAAAAGTTTGAAGAGGATTTAAAAGCTTTGCTTGTTAAATTCGGCGACGCGGGCTTTGACGTTATATTCTTAGAGCCTTTCCTGTTGCCTGCGCCCGATAAGCGGAGAATGAGAAAAGTGTTCGACAGGGAATTAAAAATTATAAACGAAATAGTTCCGCCGCTCGTCAAAGAATTTGTTGCGTACGACGAAATGTTCAACGGCGTTGCCGAGAGCATTCCGTATACCGAATATTCGCTCGACGGAGTGCACCCTACGCACCGCGGTTCAAGACTAATCGCCGACACGGCTATTAAAGCTATAAGAAAACATTTATTATAAAATTTAAAAAACCTCGCGCAGGTAATATGCCCCCAAAAGTTTGTATAACTTTTGGGGGCATTTTAATTTTGTCGGGTTTATACTGTTGTTAGTGAACAAACGTGGCGATTACAACGTTACTATACGTTAGTCAAGCGGAACGCTAATCAGCGACCTCTGCCGCCTCCGCCGCCGAAACCACCGCCGGAAAAACCTCCGCCGCCGAAACCACCGCCGAACTTTCCGCCGCCGTTTGAGCCCGAAGAGGAGGGGCGGGAAACCATATCCGCCGTCATATGCGACATTGAGTGGCGTATACACGAGTTTATAATCATAAAGTCGAATAAGTCCAAGCCTCCGGAAGAGGTAGCCCACTGCGGCGGCTGAACGGTAATGTCCTTAAACTTTTCTTCCCATTTATCGGAAACGCCTAAAACCTGCGCATAGGGTAAAACGTGGAAATAGAAGTCAGGATTATCTTCCAGAAGTTTTTCAAGTTTATCCTTTTCGGCAAGCAGAATAAAGTTTTTAAAGCCGATTATTTCGCCGAGCTGCGCCGCGTATTTATCCGACCTGTTTACAAGTATAACGGAAACCGCAACGGAAATGCAGCTAAGCGTGCAAATCACGATTTTAGGCAGTTTTCCCATAACGAAATCGGGAACCATTAAAACGTTGAAAAGGCAGGTTAACGCCGTTAAAATTAAAATTATTAATATGAACAGCAGTTTCTTGACAACGGAATATTTTAACTGACAAAATTTTATCTGTTCGCTTACGGCATAAATTATCAGCATAGGAATAAGCAATGCAAGCGAAATGATATTAAGATAATGTATAGAAATGCGCGAGAGCATAAGTATAACGGGCGCAAGCGCGGTAACTAATCCGCTCAACAGCGCAAACAATACCGAAACGCCCATACTCGTGCCTGTATAAAGCCCCTTGGACTGTTTGTTTACGGAGCGCGTAATTTTTTCAACGGTTTTGTAAAACTTGTTTTTAAGCTCGCTCGGCTTAACTATATCGCTGTTGCCGAACAGTCCGTTAAACATAGTTTTTTCGTGTGATGAAGCCGAAACAGGCAGTTCTTTCACCGTACGTATAAGGGTGGGGTCGTCTTTGTCGTCAAGGTTTATTTTCAGATATCCCTTGTCGGCAAAATAATATATCAAAGACGTTATATCCTCGCTGTCTACGCTGTTGTCTATGAGCTTACCCATAAGTAACGGGTCCATTCCGTCCGGAGCTTCAAAATTTACAACCGGCACAACTTCGCCTTTATTGAATACAAACAGCCGTAAAATTATTGCCACGAGCAAAATAAAAAGTCCTAAACCCGCAAATATGTACGGCATATAGTCCGTATAACTTTTTATCGCGCCGTCCTCGAAATGCAGATAAAAGGTTATTCCTTCGTGTCTGTAAAGGTGAACAGTCTGCGCCGTTAAAACCGTCCTGCCGTTTTCCTCTGCGGTTTTGAATGAGAGTTTATTTTCGCTGTACAGTCCTCCGGTGTAACACTCTGCGTTTTTATATCCGTCTGGCAGAATAAGTTTAACCGAAACGTTGTTCTGGTCGCATTCCCAACCCGTGCCAACGGCGTTTATAGGGAGAGTGCCTTCGTCTACTAAATTGTTGAGAACAATGTACTTATATTTGATAAGATAACGCTCGGATTTGCCGGTTTTTCTGTTGCTGTCGCCTATATCAACAGTTACAAATTTGCTGTCCTCGGAATAAACGTCGTACCATACGTTGGTCAGCGTTTCGTCTGGCAATATCTTTTTAACCGACACTTTTTGCACCATAGCGCCGTCGTTTACGGGAATATCGCGTAAAAAGCCGGTGCTCGCATAACCGAGATAATGTATGGTTATATCTTCGGTCACTTCCATAGAGCAGTTGGCGGAGATGTCGTATGTTAAATCGTATTTTTCTATTTCAAACTCGTACGGGCCGTAACCTGCGGCGCTCGCAGTTTTAGCCGTGTTTCCGAAAAACGCACATATAGCCATAACGGCGGTAAGTAATACCATCGTTACGGCTAAACGGCGGGATATTTTAAATTTCATAAACTCCCTCATAAAGGTTGCAGGTGATTAAAACGAAACGGTAACGTTCTTTTTCTCTTCCGCGCTGTCAAGCTCGAAATAAGGCTGTTTTTCAAGCTTCATCTTTTTAGCGACTATATTTGAAGGGAAAGACTGTATTTTCGTATTGAAATCGCGGGCGGTAGCGTTGTAGTATTTTCTCGCCTGCGCAAGCTCGTTCTCAATAGTTTTAAGCTGGTTTTGCAAATCCATAAAGTTGGTGTTTGCTTTGAGCTCGGGATAGTTCTCCGTAACCCTGTTGAAGCTGCGCAAAACGTTGGTAAACGCCCTGTCGGCTTCAACCTTTTCCGCCGGCGTGGTTGCGCTCATTGCCATAGCGCGCGCTTCGGTAACTTTCTGGAAAGTTTCTTTTTCGTGCGAGGCGTAGCCTTTAACGGTGTTTACGAGGTTGGGGATAAGGTCGTATCTCTTTTTTAGATATACGTCGATTGTCGCCCACGCTTCTTCAAGAACGTTTCTCTTTTTAATGAGTTTGTTGTATGCGGAAATGTACCAAATCGCAAACAACAGCAACAAAAACGCAACTATACCGATAACGATACCGGCAATCGCGCCTGTGCCAAGCAATAAATTGTTCATTTTTTTACTCCTGTGTTTTTATAATTTTTTGATGTCGGCGAGCGCTAATTTTAAAAACGCTTCTGCCGTGGAATCCTTTTCAACCGCGTTTAAAGCTTCTTCGGGAGAAAACCAGGTAATTTCGTCTATTTCCTTTAAATCGGGAACGGCTTCGCCGTCTTCAGCCATAGATAAAAAGCCGAACATAAGTACGTTTCTCGGTTCGTGATAGCGCGAGCCGAGATAGCGGTATTTAACAGTATTGAGTTTAGTTTCCTCTTTAAATTCTCGCGTAACGGCTTTTTCGGCGGTTTCGCCCTTTTTTACATATCCCGCAAAGAGTATATAGTCATTGTGCCCCTTGTGCTTTGCAAGCAGAATTTTATCTTTTTGTCTGTTGGTAACAACCATACTTACGGCGGTAGCAAACTGAGCAAAACGGAATTGATTGCACGTTTTGCAAAACGGAACCAGCCCTTCGCCTTTTGCGTACATAAGCGTTAATTTTTCACCGCATTCGGTACAGAACATAATTCTCACTCCTTTAACTTCTTTATTATATTATATAATATCGATAACGATTTTTCAATAGGTTTAACTCGATTTCATTAAATTATTGACAATATTTTAACTATATTATATAATAAATACACATAATATATGTGGAAAAAACGATGAAAAACGATATTTTACAAAAACTTGAAAATTACGGGCAGGAGCATTTGCTGCAATATTACGGTGAATTGACCGCGGAAGAGCGCGAACAGCTTATAAGCGACATACGGAATGCGGATTTTTCCGTGCTTGAAAATATAGGCGGCAGCGCGCTGAAAAAGCGTGGAACAATATCTCCCGTAAACGCCGTGAGCGTTGAGGATATACAAAAAAAATGCGCGGAATACGAGCGTGCCGGGCTTGAAATTATAAGGTCGGGCAAGGTTGCCGCAGTGCTGCTTGCGGGCGGTCAGGGCACGCGTTTAGGGTTTGACGGACCTAAAGGCTGTTATAATATCGGCATAAATAAAAAGCTGTCGATATTCGGACAGCAGATGAACAATATTGCGGAAGTTACAAAACAGGCGGGCGCGTATTTTCATATTTTTATTATGACGAGCGCGGCAAACCGCGGACAGACCGTTGAGTTTTTTAAAGAAAATAATTATTTCGGCTATCCCGAAAACAAGCTGCATTTTTACGTGCAGGAGCAGGCGCCGGTTAGCGATTATTCGGGCAAAGTATATCTTTCCGAAAAGCACCGCGTTGCGCTCGCGCCCAACGGCAACGGCGGCTGGTACTTATCGCTTATTAAAAGCGGTTTGAGCAAAGTTATTGAAAAAGAAAACATAGAGTGGCTCAACGTGTACAGCGTGGATAACGTTTTGCAACGTATCTGCGACCCTGCGTTTATAGGTGCAACCGTTGCGGCAAACTGCAACTGCGGCGCAAAAGTCGTTAAAAAAGCGTATCCCGAGGAAAAGGTGGGCGTTCTGTGCTTAGAGGACGGAAAGCCCGCGATAATAGAGTATTACGAAATGCCCGACGCCTTAAAATACGAGCGCGACGGCAGCGGCGGACTTAAATACTGCTACGGAGTTATATTAAACTATCTTTTTAACGTAAAAGCGCTTAACGAAACTTCGTGTTCGCTGCCCTATCATTTGGCGGACAAGGCGCTTGCGCATATAAAGGACGGCGTAAAGGTAGTGCCCGATAAGCCCTGCGGATATAAGTTTGAAACGCTTGTTGTGGATATGGTAAAGCTTATGGGTACCTGTCTTGCATACGAGGTGGTGCGCGAAAAGGAGTTTGCGCCCGTAAAAAACGCCGAGGGAGCGGACAGCGTTCAGACCGCACGCGAGCTGCTGATTAAAAACGGAATAGAAATATAAAATGATAAAGCTCCGGCGCGAATCCGCGCCGGGGCTTTAAAATTAATCGATTTTGTTGATGTCGTAGGGGGTGACCTGGTAAACGTAGTAGTTGAGCCAGTTTATATAAAAGAGGTTGGCAGTAGAGCTCCAGTTCATTTTAACTCTGCTCATATCCCCGTCCACAAAGTAGTTTGCGGGCGGTTTTATATTAAGCCCCTTTGCCCTGTCGCGCTCGTACTCGTTTTTGAGCGTATCCCTGTCGTACTCCATATGTCCGGTGACGAACACCTGCCGGTTGTCCGTACTCTTTATAACAGAAGCTCCGGCGCGTTTGGAATAAGCTAAAATTTTAAGTCCTTCAACGCCGTTAATGTCCCTGGCGTAAATTACGGTGTGGCGCGAGTGCGGCATATGAAATTCATCGGAAATGCCGCGCATTAAAGGCTCGCTCTCGCCGTCGCGTATGCGTTGGTGCGCGAATATCCCGAAGCATTTCTCTTTTAAAGGGTGCTTGTCAATGCCGTAAAAGTGGTACAGCGCAGCCTGCGCTCCCCAGCATATAAACAGCGTGGAGGTTACGTTGTTTTTTGTCCAGTCGAGTATGCTCTGCAATTCCTGCCAATACGCGACCTGTTCGAACGGCATATTTTCTACGGGCGCGCCCGTAATTATCATACCGTCGAATTTTCGGTTTTTGATTTCCTCAAAGGTCTTATAAAACCTGTCAAGGTGCTGTTTTTCGGTATGCGTGGAGTTGTAGGAGGCGGTTTTTACCAGAGTCACGTTGACTTGCAACGGCGAATTTGACAGCAGCCGCATAAACTGCGTTTCCGTAGTTTCCTTTGTCGGCATCAGATTTAAAATTGCTATTTCAATGGGGCGAATCTGCTGCGAAAACGCGCGTTCGCTGTCCATAACGAAAATACGCTCGCCCGTCAGTATTTTATAGGCGGGAATATCTTTATCAATGACAATAGGCATATCAAACCTTTTCGAGCGCCTGCCGCAAATCCTCTATAATGTCTTCGGCGTTTTCAATGCCCACCGAAAGCCTTATAAGATTGTGCGGCACGCCGGCTTTTTTCAAATCCTCTTCCGAAAGCTGTCTGTGGGTGGTGGAGGCGGGGTGCAGAACGCAGCTTCTTACGTCGGCTACGTGCGTTTCCTGCGTTACAAGTTTTAAAGCTTCCATAAACGCGGCGCATTTTTCTACGCTGCCTTTAATACCGAAGCTCATCATTCCGCCCTGACCGTCGGGCAGATACTTTTCTGCGAGTTTGTGATATTTGTTGTCGTTTAGCGACGGATGGTTTATCCACTCGACTTTCGGGTGTTTTTTGAGGTAAGCCGCAACTTTTTTTGCGTTTTCGGAGTGCCGCTCCATTCTGAGCGCCAAAGTATCGCTGCCTATATACGAAATAAAACCGTTCTGGGGGCTCATAATCGCGCCGAAATCCCTCATCATCTGCGCGCGGCATTTGGTGCCGAAAGCAACGGGCAGGTCTGCGTAAACCAAGCCGTGGTAGCTCTCGTCGGGCGTGTTGAATGCAGCATATCTCGCGTTGTTTTTAAAATTAAAGTTGCCCAAATCTACAATAACGCCGCCGAGCGCAGCCGCGTGTCCGTCAAGATATTTTGAAGAGGAGTGAATTACAAGGTGTGCGCCGAACTTTTTGGGACGGCAGAGAACAGGCGTTGCAAGCGTGTTGTCCACGGCAAAAAGCACGCCGTATTTTTGCGCTATTGCCGCAATTTTATCAAAGTCAAGCACTACGATTGCGGGGTTGGCGATTGTTTCCGTAAAAATCATCTTGGTTTTGCCGTCGATGAGTTTTTCTATCTCTTCCGCGGGCGCGTCCGGGTCAAAAAACCTGCACTCTATGCCGAGCTTGGGCAGGGTGGTGGAAAACAGGTTATACGTTCCGCCGTAAACAGCCGACGACGACAGGATATTGTCGCCCGCGCCGGCAACAGTAAACACGGCGAGCGACGTTGCCGACATACCCGATGCGCAGCCTATCGCGCAAACGCCGCCTTCAAGCGCGGATACCTTGCCCTCGAACGCCGCAACGGTGGGGTTGGCAAGCCTCGAATAAAAATATCCGTCCGCTTTAAGGTCGAACAAATCCGCCATATCCCGGGTTTTGGGATAAAAATATGTAGTGGACTGTGCAATGGGGGGTATGCGGGCTTCACCCGAAGCGGGCGAATATCCGGCTTGTACGCATAAAGTATCTAATTTGTAGTTTTTCATAATTTTTCCTCAAAAAGCTTTACTTTTCTGTTTTATTAAATGTTTTACGTTAATAGTTCTTTAATTCTCTGTCGAGCGCGCGCTTTTGGTCGCGTTCGGCTACCGTGCGTTTTTTGTCGTAACTCTGCTTACCCTTGCACAGCGCAACCTCAACCTTTACAAGACTACCTGAAAAATAAAGCGAAAGAGGCACGAGCGTGTAACCCTTTTCGTTGATTTTTCCCGCAAGGCGCGCCGTCTCCGCTTTGTGCATAAGCAACGCCCTGTCGCGCTTGGAATCCCTGGGCGAAAAAGCGCCCGCCTTGTCGTAAACGGGTATATGCAGGTTTTTAAGAGTAAGCGAGCTGCCGCGCAAAATACAAAAGCTGTCCTTTAAATTGCAGTTTCCCGCGCGCAGGGATTTTACTTCCGAGCCGCTCAAAACTATTCCCGCTTCAAATTTATCTATTACGAAATATTCGTATAACGCATATCTATTATAAGCAATCTGCTTCATAAAATCAATCCTCTGCAACGGTAAAAATGGTTTTTATTTTATTTAAGTCGCAGGCTGCCGCCGTAACTCTGATTGCGTCGCCGAGCTTGTAAGAGTGCCGCGCGCCTTTTAAAAGAAACCTGTTTTCGTAGAACACGTAACTGTCGGGCGGCAAATCCTCAACGGGCAGCAGCCCTTCAATCGTGTTGTCAAGCTCGCAGAAAATTCCGAACGCGGTAACTCCAGATACGGTCGCGTCAAAGCTCTCGCCCAAACGTTCGGACATATATGCGAGTTTATACAAATCGTCAACCTTTCTCTCGGCTTCGTCGGCGGTGCGTTCGCGCTCGGAGCAGTGCTCGCCCGCCTCTGCGGCAACGCCCCCGTAAATTGCGTTTGCCTTGTTTGCTTTGTGCAGAATATCCTTTATTACGCGGTGTACGAACAGGTCGGGATACCTGCGTATGGGCGAGGTAAAGTGACAGTAGCAGCCCGACGCAAGCCCGAAATGTCCCGCGTTTTTATCCGAGTATTTAGCTTTTTGCATCGAGCGCAGCATAACCTTGCCAACTATACCGTAATACGGTTTGTCCTCGGCGTTTTTTAAAATATCGCGGAACTGCGCGGGTTTAATATCGTCGGGGTCAAAATCAGCGTTGATACCTAGCGCCTTTAAAAATTCCGTGAGCGCAACCGCCTTTTCGGGGTCGGGACTCTCGTGTATTCTGTAAAGGCAGGGCGCGCGGTGCGCGGTAATAAACTCCGCTACGGCTTCGTTAGCGGAAATCATAAACTGCTCTATAAGCCTTTCGGATACGGTGCGCTCCGCGACGGGTATGGAAATATTGCCGTCCTCGTCCACGTAAATTTTGGCTTCGGTAAGACCGAGGTTAACTTCACCCGCCTTATCGCGCTGCGCTTCGAGCAGAACGCACAGCTTTTCCATAAGATACAGGCTCTGCGCTACGTCGGAGTACTGTTCCGCCAACTCCTTATCGCCCTGTAAAATTGCCGTAACAACGGGATAGGACAGCTTACGGCGACTTTTTATAACGCTTTCGCACAGCCTGTAATTAAGCCTTTTGCCGTTTTTATCAAACGTCATAAAGCAGGACAGAGCATATCTGTCCTCGCCCTCGTTCAAAGAACACGCGCCGTTGGAAAGCGCTTTGGGCAGCATAGGCAGAACGCGGTCGGGGAAGTAGACGCTTGTGCCGCGCGAATATGCGTTTTTGTCGAGCTCGGAACGGAATTTAACGTATCTGCTAACGTCGGCGATGTGCACGCCCAGAGTATATTTACCGTCGGCATATTCCAGGGAAATGCCGTCGTCTATGTCGCGCGTGTCTATGCCGTCTATTGTGAATATGAGTTTGTCGCGCAAGTCCTCGCGTCCGTCCGCCGAAACAAAATCGCGAGAAACCTTGTCCGCCTCTTTTAAAACCTCGGGCGGGAACTGTTCCTCTAAACCGTAGCTGCGGATAAGCGAAAGCTCTTCGGCTTCCAGATTCCCGCTTTCGCCTAAAATTTCGGATATTTTACCTGTGATAAAGCCTTTTTTGTGCGCTGTGATTTGCGCAACTACCTTGTCGCCGTTTTTAGCGTTGAGCGCGAGCGCAGGCGGGATACGCACTTCCGGGTGCTTCAAATTGTCGGGGCGCACCAAAACTCCGCGCCGCGAAATTTCCGCGGTGCCTATTATGCGCTTTAACCCGCGCGTAAGGATTTTTATAATGCGCGCCTCGTCGCCCTTGCCTGTGAGTTCGGCTAAAACTCTGTCGCCGTGGTACGCGCCGCAAACGGAGGAGCGGGGCACAAAAAAATCGTTTGGATATTTTTGTCTGTCCTCGGGTATGATAAAGGCAAACCCGCGCTCGTTTGCCTGAACCGTGCCGACTACCGTAGTCCGGCGCGCCGTTCGCTTTGTGGGTTTTTTTGCGCGGTTGTAATATTTATAAGTCATTGTTTGAAAATTTTAGAAAACTAAGAAAAATGTAAAAACGTAAGTGCAACACCGTAGGGCGCAGCTTTTATTGGTTTTGCGGTAGCCTAAAAATAAAGACGGCTTTAAGCCGTCTTATGCATTCAAATACTTATTAAGCCTTTAAAACTATCTGTACGATATAAACCGCAATGGAGAGCACGGAAATTACAGCAAGTAAAATCCACGACCATTTTTTAAGCTTGCTCTCAATGGAGCGGCCTTTGTTTTTACCGAAGAAAGTTTCGCTTGAAGCGGTTATGCCCTGTATACCGTCGGAATTGCTCTTCTGGAACAGTACAAAAAATATAGCTGCAAGCGCTGCCAAAAAAATTATTATAATGCAGGCGGTTATTACGGATATATAAACAATCCATTCAACGTCGTTTAAAAGTAAGGCGTTCAACATAAATCAACCTCAATAATTATTAGTAATTCAAGTTACTGAAAAATTATAGCACGGCAATTAAATTTTATCAATCAAAAACGGGCACAATTTATAAATTTAGTCGTTTAATTTTTGAGATTTTTTAATTTTAAAGCCGTTTTCGCCGAATTTATTTATTACGAATATGCCCAGACATACAAGTGCAAGCGCGAGCAGGGTTGTAAATCTGAACAGCTGCGCGCCCTCGCCGAGTATCGCCGCCGAAAAAACCGCGCCGAAAAGAGGGTTAGCCGACTTAAAAACGGCGACTTTAGAAACGGGGTTGTAGCGCAGTAAAAAGCTTTGCAGCGTAAACGCGCAAGCCGAAATAAACGCGAGGTACAAAAGCATAAACGCCGCTCCGACGTCTATGTGAGTAATTTTTCCGCCTGCCGCCGCGCCTATTATAATTAAAATTATTCCGCCGGTAAAAAATTGCCAGCCGCTCAAAGCGGTAGTGTTTTCGTGCTTTGCAAACACTTTTACAAGTCCCGCCGCAAAAGCCGAGAACAGTCCCGAAAAAATTATAAACCCCTCGCCGAGCAGTGTAAAATCAAACGAAAAATCTCCGCCGAAGTTTATAAGCAGCACTCCGCCGAAGCCGAGTATACAGCCCAAAAGTTTAATTAAATTGAATTTTTCAGTGCGGAATATAAAGCACGCGCCGAGTATGGTAAAAAATACTCCGAGTCCGTTTAAAACCGACGATTTAACGCCGGTAACGCGGGCAAGCCCTATATAAAAAAAGGTGTACTGCATTGCCGTTTGAAACAGTGCAAGCAGCATTACCCGCCATATATTACGGGGTTTAGGCACTAAAAACCGTTTTTGCGTTACCGAGCCGAACAAAATTACAAGCGCGCCCGCAAGCGAAAAACGCACTCCCGCAAACAGCATAAGCGAGGCGGAGCTCTGCGTGTCTATCTCAAAAAGACTGTAGCCTATTTTAACGCACGGAAACGCGCTGCCCCATAATATGCAGCAAATAACAGCGCAAATGCAAACTACGTACGTTTTGGAAAAAGTTTTTTCAGGTTCTTTAAATATCACCTTATTATTATATTAAAGTTTTAAATTTTACGCAATTAAAAATGCGCTTGTTCTGTTTTTATTCGACTGCCTATCACTGCATATGCCACTCCTTTGAAACTATAAGTAACCGAGCAGAAGTATTAGTTTGCGTAATTAACTCTATTATGGGTTGACGGCTTTAAAATAAAAAATATCTGATATAATATAAATATAAAAAATAACGAGGTGAAGATATGAACGGAGAAATGCTTGAATTTATTTATGCAAGAGTATGTGAAAAAGATTTTGTAAAGAATAATACGGCATATGACAAGGCAAACAGAAAAAACGAAGAAATCTATGAAGAATTAATAAATACGCTTAAAGGCGAAGAGTTAAAATTATTTGAAAAGTTTGTCGATTCGTATATTGACGTAGAGTGCGAGGCTTGCGAAATTTATTATAAGAGCGGCTTGAAGTTTGGTGCACAAATGATAGTTGATTTACTATACGAAAACTGAAAAAAGCCGCGGAAATTTCCGCGGCTTTTAGTTTTACTTTTCAAACGGTTTTAGTTTTAAATTTAGGCACGATATGGTTTTTGATATACACGAATAGCGGCGTTACGACCTCGGCAAAGCACAGTAGCCCGCAAAGAATGTAATAGGCTAAGGTTACTCTGTATATCGGCGTAAAAATTTTTGAAGGTTCTGTAGAGATTCCGAGTTCAAGCCCTATCATAATGTAGGCTTTTAAGCCTGCCATAATAATTATAGCAACAACCTTGGGCAAATGATATTTTTCGACGTTCATAGCCCAAACTACAATCTGCAAAAACGTAAAAAACACGTATGGAATTACGGTAACAAGATAGGTAAATATCGGGAAGACCTTTATTCCGAAAATTGCGAGTATATCGGACATAAAAAAGGTGGAAATTAATAGAGCATGAAGTAAAACAAAGACGGCGATAACTGCAATTAGCGCAGGTTTTGACTTCTTTATAATTTTATCCATTATACACCTATTATAGCTGTACCAATCGTAGCCAAATACGAATTTCGCGAAGTATTCTTAACAATATCGGTACAATATGTTATGTATCTTTTGTTATTATAAATATTACTTATTGCAATAGTTCCGGCAAACCAATTTGCTGAAATGACTACTTCTTTATAGCTTAAAGCAGGAAGGTAAAATGATGTAACGTCACTTAAATTCCAACTCTTAGCATCGTTCTCAAAACATACCTTTGAATTATAGTATATCGTTTTACTATTGTTGCTATTGTTATATATTCTAACTTTAAAATTTATTCCGACTTTATTAATAAACTTTATATCTAAATATTCTTTGCTATTTAAATTTTTAAAATAGGTATATTCTGAATCTGTAACATCTACAGGAAGAAACCCCCCGACATGAGTATAACCCGATGTTCTATTCACTAAATTTAATCCGGCGTAATTGTAAGCTGCGTAAATTAATTCTGAACAGAACCACTCGTTAGAATCAATACTTGTATTTGTTCTGAAAGGATTTAAACTGTAACTTTTACCAACTTGTTTTTTTAAAAACTCGTTAAGTTTGGTTTTGGCAGTACTATTTATTCCATCAACGCGATAAATTTCTATACCGTAATCAACCATTCTTTTATCATCCAAAAAACCATAACATACACCGTTAGAACCTAACGCTTCAATAGTTTGAATATATGTGCCGTATCCGCTGTTATGAGCAACATTGACAACTATCGCGGTGTGTCCAAATCCAGCCACCGCTTTGGTTTCGTGTATAATATCCCCTACAGCAATTATAGATTTTAAGCTAAAAGTTTTTCCATCATAACCGGTATATATCGGTTGATACTTAAACTCACTGGAAGGAGTAGTAATATAATCCGTATAACTTTCAAAATAACACGCTCTATCTCCGCTTGAACTTGAATATGTAGAAAAAAGCTCTGTTTCATAATTATAACTTCGGTTTTCCGCTACATAATTAATAATAACTTCTGTATAGTCTGCTAATGTCACGTCATCATTATAAGCAAACCCATTATAATAGTACCCATTAACAAAATCTTCAAACGTTAATGAATAATCATCGCGTAATGTTTCTAATTCAGCACAGGCGTGTTTATAATAATTTATGAATACCTCTTTGTATGAAGTTACCGGTGCAGCCTCTTCTTGGACTACTGTCTGTTCTTCTTGGGCTTCGGTATCAGCGTTAGCATAGTTATTATTGTCTTTACTTTGAATAAAGTAAGCAGATGCGCTCACGCCCAATAAAGCCACAAGGATTAAAGACATCTTTTGTTTAATACTTAATTTTGCCATTATTTAATACCTCCAAAAATTCTTTTTACTAAATTATACTACAAAGTTTTGCAATGTCAATATTTTCCAAAATAAATTAACTGTAATTATTTTTTGAGAGTGGCGAAAAAATTCCCGCAGAAAAACTTCTGTGGGAATGATTTTTTGTTTTTTATTTAATAAGGCTTTTACCTGTCATTTCCTCGGGTACGGGCAAACCCATAACCGTCAGAAGAGTGGGTGCGAGGTCGGCTAAAATGCCGTCTTTTCTCAGCTCAACGCCCTTGTACTTTTCGGAAACAAGCACTACGGGCACGGGGTTGGTGGTGTGCGCCGTGAAGGGCGAGCCGTCCTCAGATAAAAGCTTGTCGGCGTTGCCGTGGTCGGCGGTTAAAAGCGCCGAGCCGCCCATTTCGAGAATTTTATCAAGCACCTTTTTAACGCACTCGTCAACCGTGCCGACCGCCTTGACCGCGGCGGGGATAATTCCCGTGTGCCCTACCATATCGCAGTTTGCAAAGTTCAAAATCATTGCGTCGAACTTGCCGCTGTCAAGCTCTTCAAGCACCTTGTCGGTTACAAGGTAAGCGCTCATTTCGGGCTGTAAATCGTAGGTCGCAACCTTGGGCGAGGGAATGAGCACGCGCTCTTCGCCGTCGTTGGGCGCTTCTACGCCGCCGTTGAAAAAGAAAGTTACGTGCGCGTATTTTTCGGTTTCGGCAATACGCAGCTGCGTTTTGCCCTGTTTGGCAAGATACTCGCCGAGAGTATTGTTAAGCGGCGTTTTGGGGAACGCTATATCAAGCCCCTCAAACTCCGCGTCGTAAACGGTAAAGCAAACATATGTCGGCTCCAAATACCCTGTTTTGCGCTCGAACGCCGTACCTTTGGGCACCGTAAACTCTCTTTGCGACACAGCGCGGGTTATCTCCCTTGCGCGGTCGGGGCGGAAGTTAAAGCATATAACGCTGTCGCCCTTTTCTAATAGTCCTACGGCTTTGCCGCAGCGGTAAACGTGCGTGGGCTCTATAAACTCGTCGGTCACGCCGTTTTTGTAGCTCTCTTCAACGGCTTTTACGGGGTCGGTGCACCTGACGCCTTCGCCGAGAGTAAGCATATCGTACGCCTTTTCAACCCTGTCCCAATTGTTGTCTCTGTCCATAGCGTAGTATCTGCCGCAGACCGAGGCTATTTTGCCGTAGCCGAGTTCTTTCGTATAGTTCTGCAAATCGCGGATAAAACCCGCGCCCGAGGTAGGCGAAACGTCGCGCCCGTCCATAAAGCAGTGTACAAAGCAATCTTTAACGCCGCGCTCTTTCGCCATTTTTAAAAGCGCGTAGAGGTGCGTTATATGGCTGTGTACGCCGCCGTCGGACAAAAGCCCGTAAAGGTGCAGCTTTTTCTTATTTTTCTTTGCGCCGTCCATAGCCTTTAAAAGCGCGGGATTAGTGAAAAAATCTCCGTCTTCAATGGCTTTGGTAATCTTGGTCAAATCCTGGTAAACTATTCTGCCCGCGCCCATATTGAGGTGCCCTACCTCGCTGTTGCCCATCTGTCCGTCGGGAAGTCCAACCGACAGCCCGCTTGCGCCGAGAGTGGCGGAGGGGTAGTTCTGCATAAGCTCGTTTATATTTTTGCTTCCGTTAACGTAAATGGCGTTGCCCTCGCCCGCGGGGGCTAAGCCGTAACCATCCATTATTATTATTGCGTAGGGTGTTTTCATAAAATGACTCCTGTTTTTCTAAATAAATTACTCTCCCACCCAAAACCGCGCTTTTGGGTGAGGAGCCCCAATTTGTGCAAACCTGCACCTCAGCGGGTGAGCAACGCCAATTATATTACGGTGTGCTCCCAAAATTGGCGTTGCGAGGGCAGAGCCCTAAATCACGAAAAATCGCAGCCGCAGAATAGGCGAGATTTTTGTGAATGGTTTTATTTATCGTAATTTACTATTGTTGCAAAATCGGTTTTGAGCGACGCGCCGCCTATAAGTCCGCCGTCGATATCGGGCTGCGCCATAAGTCCTTTGCAGTTTTTGGCGTTCATACTTCCGCCGTAGAGTATTTTAACCTTGTTGGCGTTTTTAACTCCGTACATCTTGCCAAGCTTCTTTCTTATAAATTTAATTGTTTCCTGAGCCTGCCCGTCGGTTGCCGTTTTGCCCGTGCCTATCGCCCATACGGGTTCGTATGCAATAACAAGCTTTGTTACGTCCTCAACGCCTTCCAAGCCCTTTTCGAGCTGCTTTGTAAGCACGTGCTCGGTCAAGTCAACCTGACGTTCGTCAAGCGTTTCGCCAATACATACTATGGGGGTAAGCTCGTTATTGAGCGCGGCAAGCGTGCGCTTGTTTACTGTTTCGTCCGTTTCGCCGAAATACTGTCTTCTCTCGCTGTGACCTATAATAACGTACTTAACGCCGTATTCTTTGAGCATCTCGGCGGAGATTTCTCCGGTGTATGCGCCGCTTTCGGCAAAATGCACGTTTTGCGCGCCTATTTTAATTTTAGAACCCTTAACCGCCTTAGTCATAGCGGGTATGAGTATAGCGGGAACGCAAAGCGCAACGTCGCATTTAGCGCCCTTTACAAGCGGTTTAAGCTCGTCTATAAGCTGTTTGCCGCTCGCCGCGGTCATATTCATTTTCCAATTGCCTGCAATAAAAGGTTTTCTTGCCATTATAAGCTCCTTAGTTGTTTTTGATTTGCTTTATTATACCACCTGCCACGGATAAAAGCAAATATTTGCGCGCTCGTAAAAAATTTTTACGCCGTTGGGAACACGTGGGTCACTTGTTGTCGATTATAGATTTATCCATAAGTTCGTCAATACTTATATTCAGAACTTTTGAAATTGCATAAAGCTCTATATCTGTAACTGTGCGCGAAAAATCCTCAATCCTTGAAATTGAACCGCGACATACGTAAACTCCGTAAAGTTCCAATGCATCGGATAATTTTTGCTGACTTATTTTAAGTTCCGTACGCCGTTTAGCAACATTCAGTCCTATTAAATTCTGTTTCACTCCGTCTATTATTCTTGCCATATTTCACCACTAATAATATATTTGTCTTGACATAGGACAAATATAATGGTAAAATAAGCCTAAACTTGTCCTATTATAGGACAAGTTTAGGTAAATAAAGCAATTAAGAGGAAATTATCTATGAACAAATTAAAAATGCAAAAAGTTAAATATGCTTTCTCGGTTGTTTCAGGAGCAATCGCCGTTGCAATAATTTTATTGAGCCTTATTTTTAAAGGAAATAAAATATATAATGATGGCTTAAAAAGTATGATAATAATGTTTTATTTTATGGCTATTGGGTTGTCGGCTCTAATAGTTTTTTTTGAGTGTCGTAGAATAAAAAAAGGTCGGTCATCGTTTTCTTGGACCGGATTTGCGTGTTCTTTGTTGCTTATGTCGGTAAGTGTTGTTAGTTTTATTATTTATATGGGCGGCGGCAAGATGGGGCTTATATTTATGATTGGCGGATTATGCGGCGCATTTATAAATTATTTCTTCCGCATTTTCGTTATTTCTGTTATTGGATTTTCCAATATTGATTACAAGGGACAAGCTCCAATAAAATTTTATCGTAAACTATTAGAACCGCTTTTACAGATAGCTTTGTTGCCTATTTCAGTTACGTTACAAATTTTGTGTATTCCTTTTAGTTTCTTTCGTGGAGACTTGTTGTCTGAAAGTATTACATACAACTTTTTAGTTAAATTGTTAAAAAAGGAAGGGCGAGTATATGTAAATTCATACAACGTTGGAGCAAGCGACTATCAGGTAAAGGTGAAAAAGGAATATGAAATTAAAGACGATGTTGGTAAAGTAGTGGGCACTATTGAAACTGACGAGTATGAAACGCGTCACGATGACGGTGAAAGATATATTTACAAAAACGAAGACGGGTATAAAATGTCTTATGGTTACGGATTTGTAGCGTTACCTTTAAGATTGTTTTGTTTATATCTTTCTATAATAGCCATATTTATTCCTAAACTTTACGTAAGCGCAATTGCGACTAATGCTGAAAATTATGTAAAATCAAAGTACATACTTTACGACGTAATATGTTTTTGACTGTACAATTAAAGCTAAAATTAAAACGGCGAAGCCTTAATGGACTTCGCCGTTAATGTTATAGTAAATCTTATTTTTTGTCGTTAAGGCAGGCAATGCCGGGGAGGACTTTGCCTTCAAAGAGTTCAAGGGAAGCGCCGCCGCCCGTAGAAATATGCGTTACCTTATCTGCAAAGCCGAGCTGCTGAACAGCCGCCGCCGAGTCGCCGCCGCCTATAATCGTGGTGCATTTGCCGTAAACGTCGGCAAGCGCCTGAGCTACCGCGATTGTGCCCTTTGCAAGGGTGGGGTTTTCGAAAACGCCCATAGGTCCGTTCCAGATAACCGACTTAGCCGTGGATATTTTTTCTGCGTAAAGCTTTCTCGTCTTTTCGCCGATATCCATACCCATAAGATTTGCGGGGATTTTGTCGGAGTCAACGGTTTTAACTTCTATCGCGCCGTCGATGGGGTCGGGGAAGTGGTCTGCTACAACGGTATCGATGGGGAGAAGAAGCTGTTTGCCCGCTTTTTCGGCTTTTTCCATCATTTCTTTGCAGTAAGCTATTTTGTCCTCTTCCAAAAGCGAGGTGCCTACCTCGTAGCCCTTTGCTTTGAGGAAAGTATAAGCCATACCTCCGCCTATAATAAGCGTGTCGCACTTTTCAAGCAGGTTGTTTATAACGTTGAGCTTGTCGGCAACCTTTGCTCCGCCTAAAATAGCGACAAACGGACGCTTGGGGTTTTCGAGAGTGTCAGCCATAACTGACAGTTCTTTTTCGATAAGGAAACCGCAAACAGCGGTTTTTACAATGCCGTATTCAACGATAGCGGCAGTAGAAGCGTGCGAGCGGTGCGCCGTTCCGAACGCGTCGTTTACGTATATATCCGCGTCGTAAGCGAGAGCTTTGCAGAACGCCTCGTCCTTTTTCTCTTCTTCCCAGTGGAAACGGAGGTTTTCAAGCAGCACAGCCTCGCCGTTTTTAAGCGCGTCGCGCTTAGCCTTTGCGTCTTTGCCGATAACGTCGGTTGCAAAAACAACCTTGCCGTTTAAAAGCTCCGCAAGCCTTTTTGCAACGGGCGCGAGGGTGAGCTTTTTAGGCTCGTCCTTTTTAGCCTTTTCAATAATTGCCTCTTTGGTGGTTTCGCCCGCGTCAACCTTTTTGAGGTCTTTTTTATTGAGCTTAACTTCCGCGGAGAAAATGGAGTGGGGCTTGCCCATATGCGAGCATAACGTAACCTTTGCGCCCGCGTCAAGCAAATATTTTATTGTGGGCAGCGCGCCCTGTATTCTGTTCTCGTCGGTGATAACTCCGTCTTTCATAGGAACGTTGAAATCACAGCGCACAAGCACTTTTTTGCCTTTGAGATCTTTTAAATCCTTAACGGACATTTTATTCATAACATAAGCTCCTTGAATTAATATTTTTTTACTTAATCAGTATATATTAATTGGCTAAAATTGTCAATAAAAAAACGCGTATTTACTTCGTATTTTGGCGTTGCGCTGCGCGCCGCCTTAGTCTCTTACTTCTATGTAAGCTCCCTGCGGACTGTGCTCGCGCGCCTTGAACTACTCGTATCAACGCATTTTTTACGGTAGACGGCAACTTTCAGTCATTACGTTTTAGTAAACTGTACTTCGGCCAAGCGGAACGCTTGTTATCTCAGTATCAAAAGCCGTTTTTTCGCCCGGGTTATAGCCGTGTACAGCCAGCGGTTTTTATCCTCTTTAAAGGCGTAGCTTTCGTCAAAAATAAGTACGTTGTCAAATTCGCTGCCCTGCGCTTTATGGCAGGAAATGCAGTAGCCGTATTCAAACCTGTTTAAGGTAAAAGCTCCCGCAGGCTCGCCCTTTTCGTCAAGCTTTTCAAAATAATCTCCGCGCTTGTACCTGTATGCGCCGTTTTCAAATATCCCCGTGTCAAACGGCACGACGTCGGGGCAGTGTTCGTTTAAAAATTCGGGCTTGAACTGCATAAAGCCTATGCTCTCGCCCGCGCCGTAATACGGGTCTTCGGCGGTGCCTATAATGCCGTTAACAAGGTTGAAACGCATTTCCGTATCTATGAACGTTTCCCAGTTGTTCTGAGTGCATATAAGCTTGTCGCCGCTCTGCGGCAAATTACCGTAACCTAGATAGCCGCGTATTTCGTCGTTTATAACGGCGCGTGTTTTGTTAATGCCGCATATTATCTGGTCTGCGTTTAAAAAGGTCTTTTTTCTGCGTTCGCCTATAAGTGCGCGCTTGCTCATAACAGCAACCGTTCCCGAATAGCTGCCGTAAGGAATAAATTTACCCTCTCGCGCCATTTCGCTCAGCAATATTATGGGGTTATCGCGCTGTTGGCGCACTATCTGCCGCAGCGTGAAATCGGGCGTCTGCATAAATCCGTTGCTGCCCTCAACAGGCGGCAACTGCGCGTTATCGCCGCATAAAAGCAGCTTAACGCCGTATTCGGTTAGGTCGAACAAAACGTCGTCCGACACCATAGACGCCTCGTCTAAAACAATTAGCTTTATAGACTTGTCAATGCTTTCACGGCGTTTGAACGACAGTTTTTCCACTAATATTTTTTTGCCGTTTACTTCAACTTCCTTTTGCTCGGCAATCGACTGGTAGATAAGGCGGTGAAGGGTGCAGGCGGAAATGCCCGAGCGTAGAAGCACGGTTGCCGCCTTGCCCGTGGGCGTTACAAACGCCGCGCTTTGGTCGGGTTCTAATTTTAAGGTTTGCGCTACAACGTGTTTTAAGAGCGTGGTTTTACCCGTGCCCGCGTATCCCGCGAGTACGAATATCTGTTTTGTAGAGTGCAGAAACCAGTCCTCTATTAATTTTTCAGCCGCGCTTTGGTCGGCAGTAAGCTCCGTCATTAAAATAATTATAACAGCTAATACGTGCGCAGGCAACCGTTTGCCCCGAATACTTTAAAATATTGAGTTTTTAGAGCCTCGCAATATTGACTAATTTAATTTAATAAGGTATAATAGCTAATGTTACAAATAAATTTTAAGTCGGAGGAACCTATGGGATATAAAACTAAGGATTGGCGCAATTCAATGCGCGTGACCGTGGACTATAACTATATGATGGCTAAGTCGCTCGGCGAAAAAGGCATAAAAGATACAGAACTTCGCAGGACGAAGGAACTTGCCGAACAAGCTTTTAATTACGTTACCGACAACCGCGGTAAAGACGAACTCTTTATGGGTTGGACGGAGCTCCCCTACAATCAGGACGAAATAGTTGCGGATATTCTGGCAACGGCTAAACAGGTAAGAAAAAAATTCAAATATTTTGTGGTGCTCGGCATAGGAGGCAGCGCGCTCGGACCCTCAATGGTTTTCAACGCGCTCAAACACCTGCATTACAACGAGCTTAAAGATAAAAAGCGCGGCGGTCCCAAATTCTACGTTGAGGATAACGTAGACCCCGTTAGAATGGCTGACCTGCTTGATATAATAGAGCCCGATAAAACGTGCTTTAACGTAATTTCAAAGTCGGGCGCTACGAGCGAAACTATGGCTCAGTTTTTAATAATTGCCGACATACTCGAAAAACAGGGCTTGTCGCTTGCCGAGCATATGATTTTCACAACCGACGCAAACCGCGGCAATCTTATCAAAATCGATAATAAATACGGCGGAAAAATCAAGAAATACGTGCTTCCCGACGGCGTAGGCGGCAGATTCTCCGAGCTTTGCCCCGTAGGACTTCTTCCCGCTGCTGTGCTCGGCATAGACATAAAGGGTTTGCTTGCGGGCGCGGCTTATATGGATAACCTCTGTTCCAAATCGAATATAGCAAAAAACCCCGCTCTTGCCTGCGCGGTACTTCAGTATATAACAATGAAACAGGGCAAAAACATACACGTGCTTATGCCCTATTGCGACAACTTAAAACTGCTTGCGGACTGGTACTGCCAGCTTTGGGCGGAGTCGCTCGGCAAAGCGGTTGACCTTAACGGCAAGCCTGTAAACACGGGTACTACGCCTGTAAAGAGCCTCGGCGTTACCGACCAGCATTCGCAGGTACAGCTCTATATAGAGGGACCTTACGACAAGGTAATTACTTTTATCTCCGTTTCAAACTATGCTACCCAAACGCCCATACCCCACGGCTGCGACGATATACCCGACGTAGGCTTCCTCGGCGGTCACACTATGCAGGAGCTTATACAGGCTGAAAACAAGGCTACGGCGTATGCGCTTATGCGTGCGGGCAGAATGAATTACACAATCAATCTTCCCGAGGTAAACGCGTTCACGCTCGGTCAGATTATGTATATGTTGGAGCTGCAAACCGCATATGCCGGCGCGATGCTCGGAATAGATACCTTCAACCAGCCCGGCGTTGAAAACGGCAAAATTGCAACCTTTGCGCTTCTCGGCAAAAAGGGTTATGAGGCGCAGAAAGCCGAAATGGACGCGGCGCCCGCGCTCGAAGATAAATATATTGTATAAATTCAAAAGGAATAAGGGCGGGCTTTTGCCCGCCTTTTAAATGTAAAATGGATACTTGGCAAATTATTGTTACAATAGTTTTTATTGTAGTATTTATTCTGTTGTTTTTATTTGCATACTTGTTGCACAGAATTGCGTTCCGGAAAAGGTGCGACAAAAATCCTAATTTAAAATACTTTTCCGCAGATGATTTTAACCTTACGGCGGAAAATATAGAACTCGGCAGATTGCGCGGCTTTATATATGCAAAGGACGGGGTTCAAAGCAAGGACGGCGTTGTTGTCTTTGTGCACGGAATGGGACCGGGGCACGTCGCATATACTACCGAGATAGCGTATTTCTGCAATCTCGGTTATACGGTTGTTGCGTTGGACAGCCGCGGTTGCGGGCTTTCCGCAGGCAAAAATCTAAAGGGAATGTACGAGGGCGTAAATTCCGCGGTAGCCGCAATCGATTTTGCCAGCGGGCGCTTTCCCGATAAAAAGATATATCTTGTAGGGCATAGCTGGGGCGGATATTCCGCGCTCTGCGCCTGTAAGCTAAGACGGGTGGAAAAAGTGATTGCAATAAGCGCGCCCGACTCTCCCGTGAAAACGGTATGTAACGGCGCGGCGCAGTATCTTTCAAAGCCCGTTGCGGCGTTGCTTAGTCCGTTTTTGTGGCTTGTGAATTTTCTGCTTTTCGGAGCCAAAGGCAATACAAAAGCCGCTAAAAGCGCGGTGAAAAGCAATACTCCCGCACTAATTATTCAAGGTGACAGCGATAATGCGGTTACAATAAAGAATTCGGCATATTCGCGGGCGAACGGCAAAAATATTATAAAATACTCGGTGCAAGGCAAGGGGCACAATCCCTATAATACTGTGGCAGCCGAGGCAAAGCTTGCCGAGCTTTTGTCGAGTATTAAAAACGGTGTTACGGATTTTTCGGATTTTGATTTTTCCGCCGCAACGGAAGAAGATGAAGAGGTAATGAGTATAATGGCGGAATTTTTAAAGTCATCATAAAAAAATTATTTTAATTCACGCTCTTCGAGAATTGTTTTTATGGCGTTTATATCGGTAATTGCGCAATTACAACGCCCCTTTTAATTGACGGAATGTATACTCTGTGTTGATAGTTGTCGCAGATTTCGTTTTTGTTGCATATTTTATTATGTTTATTACAATGACCGAATTTTTCTCTGTAAAATCCGCAATAATCTTATATTTAATTTGAAAAATAGCCCCGCGCCGTACGGCGCGGGGCTTACTGTTTGATAAATTGTTAAGTCTGTAATATATTCAGGCAATTAAGAATATAAGGATTAAACGTCACGTTTACCTGCAAGCTTTTTGTAGCCTTCGAGCCTTTCCTTAGCCGATTCTTCGGTCTGCCTGAACAGCTCGTTTGCAACGTCCGCGCCCTGGGTTTTAACAAGCGAAGCATAACGCGTTTCGCCTGCGAGGAACGCCTGGTAGTCGCCCGTAGGCTCTTTGGAGTCGAGCGTGAACACTTCTCCGTCGGGGTTGTATCTGTAAAGCTGCCAGTAACCGCAGTCAACAGCCGCCTTTTCTTCAAGCTGGCTCTTGGTCATATTTATGCCGTGGTTAATGCAAGGCGCATAGCAGATAATAAGCGAAGGTCCGTGGTAAGCCTCAGCCTCGGTAAGAGCTTTAAGGAGCTGTGCGGGGTTGGAGCCCATAGCGCACTGCGCAACGTACACGTATCCGTAGGATTTAGCAATCATACCCAAATCCTTTTTCTTAATTCTCTTGCCTGCGGAAGCAAATTTAGCAACCGCGCCGATGTTGGTGGATTTACTTGCCTGACCGCCGGTGTTTGAATAAACCTCGGTGTCGAGTACGAGTATATTTACGTCCTCGCCCGAAGCTATTACGTGGTCGAGTCCGCCGTAACCGATATCGTAAGCCCAACCGTCGCCGCCGAAAATCCATATGGACTTTTTAGCAAGACAGTCTTTTGCAGCAAGTATTTCTTTTACGAGCGCGTCAGCCTCGCAGCCGCATTCGTTGCAGCCTTCGAGCGCCTCTAAAAGCGCTGCGGAAGCCTTTTTGGAAGGCTCTCTGTCGTTGAATGCGTTGAGGTAATCTTCGCAGAGTTTTTTGCCTTCGCCCGTCCAGAGCTCTGCAAGCTTTTCAACCTTGGCTTTAACGGCGTTTCTTCTTGCCGCATAGCCGAGGTTCATACCGTAGCCGTATTCCGCGTTGTCCTCGAACAGTGAGTTCGCCCAGGCGGGACCTCTGCCCTGCTTGTTGGTGGTATAAGGGCAGGTGGGTGAAGAGCCGCCGTAAATGGACGAACAGCCGGTAGCGTTCGCTATTACCATATCTTCGCCGAAGAGCTGGGTTATAACCTTAACGTAAGGCGTTTCGCCGCAGCCTGCGCACGCGCCCGAGAACTCGAAGAGAGGGGTGGCGAACTGGCAGCCCTTAACGGTGTTTACCTTGAATTTGGAGGTATCAACCGCGGGAAGCTCAACCGCATACTCCCAGTTTTCCGCTTCGCCTGCGTCCAGAGCGTCCTGCAAAGGAATCATAGATATAGCTCCGCCGTCTTTTACGGGGCAGACGGTTGCGCAAACTCCGCAGCCCATACAGTCAAGGGGCGAAACCTGCATTTTATAACCGTAACCTGCAAGACCTATAGCGGGCTTTACTGTAAGCGTTTGGGGCTTGTCCGCGCCGTCCGCAACCAGAGCGGGTCTTAAACAAGCGTGGGGGCATACGAACGAGCAGGTGCCGCACTGGATACATTTATCCATATCGATTTTGGGAACGAGTACGGCAACGCCGCGTTTTTCATATTTGGTGGTACCTGTGGGAACAGAACCGTCCGCATTGAACTGCGAAGATTTAAGTTTGTCGCCTTCAAGGTAAAGTATGGGCTTGATAATCTCCTGATAATAAGCGTTGTCCGCGCCTTTTATCATCTCCGCGCCCGTTTCGGCTTTAGCCCATTCCTTGGGTACGTTTATTTTAACAAGGTTATCGCCCGCCGCCGCGTCGATGGCGTTGTAGTTCATCTGTACTATTGCGTCGCCCTTTCTGCCGAACGACTTTTTAGCCATATACTTCATATACTCTATGGCTTTGTCATAGGGCATAATCTGGGGATTGACGCGGAAGAACGCCGACTGCAGAATGGTGTTTGTTCTGCCGCGCAGACCGAGCTCCGCAGCAATCTTTATAGCGTCGATAACGTAGAGGTTAATTTTCTTCTTTGCAATGTCCTGTTTAACCTTTGCGGGCAGGAAGTGCTCAAGCTCTTCAACCGTGGTTGCCGAAGTGTTGATAAGGAAAGTGCCGCCCGTCTTGATGTCGCCCGTCATATCGTAACGCGTAACGTACGAGGGGTTGGAGCACTGAACGAAGTCTGCGGAATCGATGAGGTATTCCGACTGAATGGGGGTGTCGCCGAAACGGAGGTGCGAAACGGTTATGCCGCCCGATTTTTTGGAGTCGTAGAAGAAGTACGCCTGAGCGTGCTTGTCGGTGTGGTCGCCGATAATTTTAATGGAGTTTTTGTTTGCGCCGACCGTACCGTCCGAGCCGAGTCCGTAGAACTTGCAGCTCGTAGAGCCTTCGGGAGCCGCGTCGAATTTCTTGGAGAAATCGAGGGAGGAATTTGTAACGTCCTCGTAAATACCTACCGTGAAATGGTTTTTGGGGCTTGCCTTTTCAAGGTTTTTATAAACTGCGAGCACCATAGAGGGGGTAAATTCCTTGGAGCCGAGACCGTATCTGCCGCCTACGACCTTGAGGTTGGTCACGCCTTTTTCGAGCAGCGCCGAGCAAACGTCGAGATAAAGAGGTTCGCCGAGCGAGCCGGGCTCTTTGGTTCTGTCGAGAACAGCGATTTTCTCAGCCGTTTTGGGAAGAGCCTTTACAAACGCGTCTGCAACGAAAGGACGGTAAAGGCGTACCTTTACAAGACCGTATTTTTTGCCCGTAGCGTTGAGCTTGTTAATTGATTCCTCTATCGTTTCGCAGCCCGAACCCATACAAACTATAACTTCGGTAGCGTCTTTAGCGCCCACGTAGTCAAAGAGGTGGTATTTTCTGCCGCACTTTTTGGATACTACGTCCATCATTTTCTGAACGATAGCGGGGGTAGCTTCGTAATAGCTGTTAGCCGTTTCTCTGTTCTGGAAATAGGTGTCGCCGTTCTGTGCGGTACCCTTCTGAATGGGGTGTTCGGGGTTGAGCGCGCGCGATTTGAAATCGGCTATATCTTCGGCAATGCCAACTTCGTCGCAGATAGCGCGTATTTCGGCATAGTTGTCGGATTCGTCCCAAACGTCTATTTTGGCAACTTCGTGGCTTGTCCTGAAACCGTCGAAGAAGTTAATAAAGGGAACTCTTGCCTTGAGCGTGGAGAGATGCGCAACGAGCGCAAGGTCCATAACCTCCTGAACAGAGCCGTCGCAAATCATTGCGTAACCCGTCTGACGGCACGCCATTACGTCCGCGTGGTCGCCGAATATGTTAAGCGAATGAGCGGCTAAGGCGCGCGCCGAAACGTGCATTACCATAGGCATAAGCTCGCCCGATATTTTGTACATATTGGGAATCATAAGCAAAAGTCCCTGGGAAGCGGTGTAGGTGGTGGTAAGCGCACCTGCGCTCAACGCGCCGTGAACTGCGCCCGCCGCGCCTCCTTCGGACTGCATTTCGGCAATTTTAACCTGCTGTCCCCACATATTGTTTCTGCCAGCGGTAGCCCATTCGTCCGCAACCTCGGCCATAGGAGACGAGGGGGTAATGGGATAAATTGCGGCTACTTCCGAAAAGGCATACGCAACGTGGCTCGCGGCGGTATTGCCGTCGATAGTCAATTTTTTCATTAAAAACCTCCGTTACTGTTTAATAATTAACACCACCATATTATATAACACGCGTATAGAAATGTCAATATCGCAAAGTAAAAAAATAAATTTTTCCTTAACTTTCACTGTAAATTGTTGTTAAATTTTTTTGATTTTGCTATAATTAATCTGTTTATTACGGTGAGAAATGACTGACGAATTAATTATTCAGCTTGAAAACCTTTCTTATACCTATCCGGGGAGTACGGCTCCCGCGCTCAAAAACGTAAATTTACAGGTAAGGCGCGGGGAGTTTTTGTCTGTCGTCGGTCACAACGGAAGCGGAAAATCCACGATGGCTCGGCTTTTGAACGGACTTGTTTTCGCTAGCGCGGGCACGGTTAAGGTGTGCGGCGTAAACATTGCCGAAACGGAAGATATTCTCGAAATACGCAAGCGCGTAGGCGTGGTGTTTCAGAACCCCGACAATCAGACTGTTGCCTCTATCGTTGAGGACGATATAGCGTTCGGACCGGAAAATATAGGCGTTGAACGCGCGGAGATAGGCAGGCGCATAGAATGGGCGCTGTCGGCGGTGGGTATGAGCGAATACCGCGAGGCGACCCCCGCAAGGCTTTCCGGCGGACAGAAACAGCGCATAGCCATTGCGGGCGTGCTTGCAATAAAACCCGAAATTCTCGTTCTGGACGAATCTACGGCTATGCTCGACCCCAAGGGCAGGCGCGAGGTTATAGACGTTGTTAAAACGCTCAATAAGGAAGAGGGTATAACGGTTATTTTAATTACCCACTTTATGGAAGAGGCTCTGCTCGCCGACCGCACGGTTGTAATGAACAGGGGCGAGGTTGCGCTCGAGGGCACTCCCGAAGAAATTTTTGAAAACGGCGAAATGCTGCAAACTTTTAACCTGTCTTTGCCTAAAATCAGCGTCATAGCGCAAAAACTGAGGAGCGCAGGTATAAGCGTCAAGGACGTTTTGGCTCCGGCTGCGCTTGCGGAAAGCATAGTTGAAAATTTTGTTGAACGCGGCATATCCGCGGGTCAATTCAAAGGCTCCGCGCCGCAAAGTAAGACTACGGGCGGGGAGTGGGATATAGAAATAAGCGATTTGAGCTACGTCTATTCCAAAAAATCTCCGTTTGCGTCCAAGGCGCTAAACGGAGTTAATCTGCGCATTGCCGAGGGTGAATTTTTCGGTATTTTAGGGCATACGGGCAGCGGTAAATCCACGCTCGTGCAGCATCTTAACGCGCTTATAAAATTGCCCCAGGCAGAAAAAAAATTCAAAATGAAAAAGCCCAAAAAAGGTAAGCCTGCTCCCGTTTACCCGCATATATCCGTAGGTCAATTTGATTTAGCCGATAAAAAATGCAATTTCAGGGCGCTCAGAGCGGCGGTCGGAATGGTGTTCCAGTATCCGGAATATCAGCTCTTTGCCGAAAACGTATTCGACGACGTGGCGTTCGGACTCAAAAATTTCAATCCCGGACTGACGGAGGAGCAAATAGAGGACGCCGTAAAAAGCAGCCTTGAAATTGTCGGGCTGGATTATGACGAGGTAAGGTATAAATCGCCGTTCGATTTGTCCGGCGGTCAAAAGCGCCGCGTTGCGATAGCCGGCGTAATTGTTACAAGACCGCACGTTCTGGTGCTCGACGAGCCCGCCGCGGGGTTGGACCCCAAGGGCAAATCGGAAATTATGGAGCTTTTGCACAAACTCCACCGCGAGTGGTGCAAAACGGTAATTATCGTTTCGCACGATATGGACGAGATTGCCGAAAACTGCACCAGGTGCGCGGTAATGTCCAAAGGCGGGGTTTTTGTGTGCGATTCGCCGCGCAAGGTTTTTGCCCGCGCGGAAGAAATTTCGGCGTTGGGACTCGATATTCCCGTAACCGCAAAAATCGCCCGAGAAATGAAAAAAGCCGGCTATGAGATAGACAGCGACCTTACGGTTTCTGGGTTTACCGAGGCGGTAATATCGGCGTTCGGGGGTGCGGAAAATGCTTAACGACGTAACCTTCGGTCAATATTACCCCGCAAAATCCTTTGTTCATAAGCTCGACCCGAGAACAAAAATTCTGGCGTTGATAGCCTTTATTGTGCTGCTGTTCTGCGTGCGGAATTTTTACGGTCTGGCGGCGTGCGCTCTCGTGCTCTTTGCGGCGGTCGGGTTTTCGCGCGTGCCGCTCGGAAGCGTGCTGCGCTCGGTTAAGGGAGTCCTGTTCATACTCTTGTTTACGGCTGTGCTCAATTTGTTTTTTCACGGCGGCGAGCATCTTTTAACGCCCGAAAGCTGGTTTATTAAAATCTACCGCGAAAGCATAGTTTTTATGTGTTTTTTCGTTATCCGCCTGTTTTTATTGGTTATGGCTTCGGCAGTTTTAACGCTCACGACTACGCCCGTTTCGCTTACCGACGGCATAGAAAGCCTTTTAAAGCCGCTCGCGCTTGTGCGCTTTCCGGTGCACGCGCTCGCGCTTATAATGTCAATCGCGCTGCGCTTTATTCCCACGCTTATAGAGGAAACAAACCGTATAATAAGCGCGCAGAAAGCGAGGGGGGCGGACTTTGAAAGCGGAAACATAGTAAAGCGCGTAAAGGCGGTTATTCCCGTTTTGATACCCCTTCTGATAAGCGCGTTCAGACGCGCGGACGAGCTCGGCGACGCAATGGACGCGCGCTGTTATACCGGCGCGGTAAAGCGCACAAAATACAAAAAACTGAAATTCGGCGTGCGGGATTTTGCAGTTGCGCTGATATTTGCCGCGCTCATTGCGGGCGTTGTGCTTCTGAATATCTACGGCAGCGAAATTTTTCCGCAGATTTACGATTTTATAAAACTCAAATGATAACGGTTGCGCTTTTAGTTGCCTACGACGGAACAAATTACGGCGGCTGGCAGATACAGAAAAACAAAATAACCGTGCAGGAAAAGCTGGAGGCGGCTCTGTCCGAAATTTTAGGCGAACGGATACCTGTAACGGCGAGCGGAAGGACGGACAGCGGAGTGCACGCGGCGGCGCAGGTGTGCCATTTCAGGGCGCAGACCGCAATTCCGCCCGAAAAATTTGCGGACGCTCTGAACGTGCGCCTGCCCGGGGACATAAGCGTGCTGCGCTCGGTTTCGGCTCCCGACGGATTCGACTCCAACCGAAGCGCGAAAAAGAAAACCTACGCCTACCGTATGTATTTCGCCCCGCGCCGCAATCCGCTTAAAGACAGGTACTCCGTATGGGTAAAAGGCGGCGCAGATTTGGAAAAACTCAAACATATTGCGGGGGCTTTTGAGGGCGTGCACGATTTTAAAGCCTACTGTAAAAGCGGCTCCAAAGTTAAAACCACCGTGCGCGAGGTGTACTCCGTCAATGTTGTAATACGTGAAGAGCGTTTTGGCACGGACGTTGAAATACGCGTGTGCGGCGGCGGTTTTTTATACAATATGGTGCGCACGATTGCGGGCACTATGCTGTATTACGCGCAGGGCGTTTTAACCGAAGAGGATATTTTAAAATCGCTTTCGGAGGGCGACCGTTCGTTGGTAGGAAAAACTATGCCCGCAAGGGGGTTGACTTTGGAAGAGGTGGATTACGGATTTAATTTATTCTAAGGCTTCCGCAAAACGCGTATATGCTTCGCATAACTATGTCGCGCTCCGCCTGCCTTGGTCGTGTACCGCATTGTACACTCCCTTCGGTCAGTGCTCGCATCTCCGCGTTTTGTAACAATGAGTTGAGATTACTGCGCGGTTCTGATAAGCATAATTTTACCAATTTTTCACAAAGTGATTTTATTTTTAACAAGTTGAGCATATATAATATGCTAATTAAATATTAATGATTTGGGAGATTTAATGGACTTTTTTGAATATGCTGACTTAGCATCTATATTTGTCAGCGGTAAACTCTGGGTAACTTACCTCGTCGGCGGATTATGTTTTGCCGTAGTATATATCTTTCAGGCAATCGCCTTATATACAGTAGCGGGCAACGAGGGCTATTCTAAAAGATGGATGGCGTTTATACCCTTTTTCAATACCTATTATATAGGCGTCTGCGGTCAGAAAAACCGCGCTTTCCGCTCGGTCAGCACAAAATCGCTCGCTATGGCTGCGGGTATACTGGAATCTCTTTTATTCGCAGGATATCTCGTATATAATATCGCGCTGGCTAAGCTTTCAAACGCAGGCTGTTTTTACTGGACGGAAGAGGAAACGGTACTCGGCATAGTTTCCACGCAACACCTTAAAACCGACATTCCCTCCGCGCTCGCCTGGGCGGCGTGGTGCTATAAATTCCTGTACGACTATATCCTCGTATGGTTTAACCTCGTCTATCTGTTTATGGAAGTTTTGGTGCTCTCGGCGTTTTTCCAGACCTATGCCTCGCGCAGATATTTCCTGTTTACAATCACAAGCGTTTTCTTCCCCATACAGGGCATACTTTTCTTTGCGGTGCGAAACAACAGAGGTATGAACTACCGCGAGTATATGTACCGCGAGCAGGAGCGTCAATACGATATGTACCGCCGTTACCGTCAGCAAAATCCCTATAACGGCAATCCCTACGATAACAACGCTTATAACAACAGCGGTTATAACAATCCTTACGACAATTCCTATCCGCGGTCGGGCGGATCTAATAACAATCCGCCCCCCGAAGACCCGTTTTCGGGTATGGGCGGCGGAAACGACGACCCGTTTAACTGATTGAGCTTTTAAATGCGCCTTTAAAGGCGCATTTTTCTTGCAAATTTCCGCCGCCGGTTGTATAATCGTAATATGGAATTGATATCGGCAATATCCACGGCGAACGGCACGGGCGGCGTGGCAATAATAAGATTAAGCGGCGATAACGCGCTCTCCGTTGCAAGGGCTATGTTCAGACCGTCTGAAAAATCCTGTAAATACGCGCCCAACTATATGTATGCGGGCAATATCTCCGGCGACGGCTTTACCGATTACGGTTTTATGGTGTATTTCAAGGCGCCTAAATCGTTTACGGGCGAGGATATAGTGGAGTTTCACTGCCACGGCGGCGTGGAGCTTGCGCGCGGAATTTTAAAAAATACGTTTAAACTCGGCGCAAGAAGCGCGGAACGCGGCGAATTTACCCGCCGCGCGTTTTTAAACGGCAAACTGTCGCTTGCCTCCGCGGAGGGTATGGCGGATATGATAAACGCCGAAAGCCTTGCGCTGGTGCGCGCAGGCAGTATGATGTACTCCGAAAAGCTGACTTCCGAAGTTAAGGAGATACAGTCGTGCCTTAAAGATATACTCGCGGAAATAGCCGTTGAAATAGATTATCCCGAAGAGGACGGAGACGGACTCGATTTTTACAGAACGGGCGAAAAATTAAAGGCTCTGAACGCGGAAATAACGAGACTTGTAAACAGCTATTCGGGCGGCAAAAAAATTAAAAACGGCGTTACGGTTGCTATCTGCGGCAAGCCGAATACCGGCAAAAGCTCTATATTAAACGCGCTTTTAGGCTATGATAAAGCCATTGTGTCGGACGAGGCGGGTACCACCCGCGACGCGGTGGAGGGACAAATCCGGATAGACGGCGTGCTCTATTCGTTTATAGACACGGCCGGAATACGCGACAGCGCGGGAACGATAGAGCGTATAGGCATAGAGCGCGCAAAATCGGTTATTATGTCCGCGGATATAGTGCTGTCCGTAACGGACGGCGGCGGTGAAGCCGAGTTACCCCAAAGAATAAGCGGAGAGGTTATACGCGTTTTCAATAAATGCGACCTCGGTGCGCCGGTCGGCGGGTACGATATAGCGGTATCCGCCAAGACGGGCGAGGGGCTTGACGGATTAAAAGAGCTGTTAAGCAAAAAAACCGTGGGCGAGCTGAGCTCCGACAAGGCGTTTATCGTTGAGGAACGCCACTATTACGCGCTTGTCCGCGCGGGTTCAAACCTTGAAAGCTGCGTAAATAACCTTGATTCGCTCACTCCCGACCTTGTTGCCGTGGATTTGAAAGAAGCGTGGGAAGCGCTCGGCGAAATAACCGGGGAAACGGCTAACGAAGAGATAATAAGCACGGTATTTCAAAAATTCTGCGTAGGTAAATGATATGGTTAACCTCGATTTATACAGGGTATTCAATTCGGTTGCTAAATGCGGTTCGCTCACAAAAGCCGCAAAAGAGCTTTATATTTCCCAGCCCGCTGTTTCTCTTGCCGTTAAACAGCTCGAAAACCAGCTCGGCGCGGCGCTTTTCAACCGTACGCACCGCGGTATGGAGCTCACGGAAATAGGTAAACTCATATATGAGGACGTTAACAGCGCTCTTAATCTGCTCGAAGACGCGGAGTGCAAGATAACGGAGCGTACAACAACGGCTTCGGGTACGGTCAGGATAGGCGCTACCGACTCAATTTTTTCGTACATACTCGCGGATAAAATAGCCGCGTTCAGCGAGCGCTATCCCGAGGTGAAGCTGGAGCTTATTTCATCTACCTCGCCCGAAACGATGACGCAGCTGAAAGAGGGTAAGTGCGATATAGCGTTTGTAAATCTGCCCATATCCGACCCCGAGGTAACGCTATGCGGTACAATCGCGCATATATCCGATATATTTATCGCGGGACGCAAATACGATGGATTGAAAAACTCCTGCGTTCAGTTAAAGGATTTGCAGGAGTATCCGCTGCTTATGATAGAGGAAAACACGGTTGCCCGCCGCGAATTTTCAAACTTCTGCGACAGCGTTGGAATACGACTTCTGCCCGATACCGAGGTTGCCAACTGGGACCTTATGAAAAAGCTTGTTTTGCTAGGAATGGGAGTTGGCTGTATACCGCGCGAATACTGCCTGAGCGAGCTTGCGGACGGTACCGTATTCGAGTTAAAAACCCGGCCCGCGCTTCCGGTGCGCGGCGTGGGTATAGCCGTTACGGAGGGCGCGCGGCTGTCGTTTGCGATGAAGCAGTTTATAGGGCTTTTCGGAGATAAAATATGAAATTCACCGAACTTAAAGACAGTTTAAAAGAGGGTGCGGCGTGTATTTACCTTCTGGAAGGAGAGGACGCCTATTTCCGCCGCAGCGGCGAACAGATGATAAAATCGGCTTTTCTCACTATGCCCGAGCTTAATTTTGCGGCGTTCGACGGCGAAAATTTAAAGGGCGCGGGGTATACCGAGCTTGCGGCGGCTGTAAAAAACTATCCGTTTATGGCTGAAAAGCGCATTGTAAAGGTGAGCGAGCTGTACCCTTCCGAAAGCGATTACGAAAAATATTTAAAACCGCTTTTCGAGGATTTTCCTCCCACTACAATACTCCTTATCGTAAATGTCGGCGGCAGGCGCGGCGTGGAATTAAAGCGCAAAAAACAGGTTACGTACGTAAACTGCGGCAAAGCCGAGCCGGAAAGCGTGCAGAAATGGATATATATTACGCTCAAAAAGGCGGAAATAGTTGCTCCTATTTCTGCGTGCGTGAAAATAGCCGAGTACTGTTTAAACGATATGTCGCGCGTTGCCGTGGAGGTTGATAAAATAATTGCGTACAAGGGGGGAGCGGGCGAGCTTGCCGCGGAGGAAGTGGACGCGCTTGTGTTCAAGGACGCGGAGTACAGGCTGTACGAGCTTACTAATACCGTGCCGCGACGCGACTACTCCAAATTCTGTGAAATTGCGGACGAGCTTTTAAAAAAGGGCGGCGACGAGCTGCTGGTATTAAACGGTCTGTTGAATTTTTTTAAAACGCTTTTAACGGTTATGACGGCGCGCGGAAGCAACGCGGCGGTCGGAGAGCAGTTTAAAATGAAAGAATTTGCCGTTAAAAAGAGCCGCGAGCAGGCGGCGGCAATGGGAGAGGACAGGCTTAAAAAGCTTATATCCTCGGTATACGGCGCGGTTTCGGATATAAAAGGCGGCAGAATAACGCCTAAAAGCGCGTATTTAAAGGTCAGAGCGGACATATTTTTTTCGTAAATGAAAAAATAACGTATTATAACGCTTTATTTTTTTTATAAATAATTATATAATATAGTTGATAATTTTTGATTTTACAAGGAGTAAACGGTGTTCAGGGATTTTTGGGGAAGACTCGTTGATTTTTTTGTGAACGACATCGGTACTTATTATTTTTCGTATCTTATACAGCTTGTATTGTATTTTGCGTTGTTTTATATGATGTTCAAGGTTTTAAAGGTGAACAAGAGCGAAAGATTTGTTGCGATGATAGTATTTTTCGTAATACTCTTCGGCGTATCGTTTGCATTTTCCGACACTATTGCATCGCAGACTCTCATAATCATAATCTTTATGATTGCGCTCATAGTGTTCACTATGTTCCACACCGAAATCAAAAGAACTTTCCTCGATTCAAATATTAAAAAATCCAAAAAAGAAAAGGTAAACGCAACGGGCGTGGATTTTATAATAGAAGAAACCGTCCGCGCCGTGCAGAATATGTCCAAAAAGGATATAGGCGCGCTTATAGTGCTGTCTGACGAAAATCTGCCCGAGGGTATTATCGAGAGCGGCACGGTAGTAAACGCGCGTATAACCTCGCAGATGATAGAGGCGGTTTTTTATCCCAAAGCGCCTCTGCACGACGGCGCAATGATAATCGAGGGCGACAGAATATATGCCGCGGGTTGTTTTTTACCCATAGTTCAGAACGAAAATCTGCCTCAGGAATTGGGCAGCCGCCACCGCGCCGCGCTCGGAGTAACAGTTGCCGCGAACGTTACCGCAATAGTAGTGTCGGAGGAAACGGGAATTATTTCTATTGTGCGCAACGGAGCGATAGTTAAAAAATACGCCGACGCAATGGATATAAAAAAGGCGTTAAAAGATTTTTACTGGTCGGATTTCAATTAACGGAGGGGAGCTATGAAAAAGATTAAACAGTTTTTTGTAAAGTTATTTACCGAGAACGTCACTATTAAATTGCTTGCGTTTGTTCTCGCCGTGTTTGCGGTTGTATTTTCAAATTTATAAGGAGCGGTATGGCTACTGTACAGGTTCCCGAAATTCTGCTGCCGGACTGCGCTGATATGACCGCGTGGGCGGTTAACGCCTGCGACCAATTCACGTCCGACGCGCAGTACTGGAAGAACGTGGAAAAAATTTGCGGGGATAAGCCGAGCGCTTATAACCTTATTTTTCCGGAAATATATTTAAAAGACAAGCCCGAAGAGCGTACGCGTCGCATAAACAGCAATATGCGCAGCTACCTTTCGGGCAACGTTTTTAAAAGTTTTAAAGGTTTTGTGTACGTGGAGCGCACAACGGCGTCGGGCACGCGCAAAGGAATCGTCCTCGCAATAGATTTGGAGGACTACTCGTTTGAAAAAGGCGCAAAAACTTTGGTACGCTCTACAGAGGCTACCATTTTAGAGCGCATACCGCCGCGTATTGCAATCCGCAGAAACGCGCCGTTGGAGCTGCCGCACGCAATGCTTTTATACGACGACGTTGATTTTTCTGTTCTGAACGGCGTTGAACGCGGAAAAATCTTATACGATTTCGAGCTTATGCTCGGCGGCGGGCACGTAAAGGGTTGGCTCGTTTCCAACTCCGGGGAGGTTGCGGAAGCGTTCGGCAGAACGGTTAAAGACGGGCTGTTGTTTGCCGTAGGCGACGGTAATCACTCTCTGGCCACTGCAAAGGCGCACTGGGAAGAGGTTAAATTTACGCTTTCGGAAGAGGAGCGCAAAAACCACCCGGCGCGGTTTGCTCTTGCGGAGGCGGTAAACATTTACGACGGCGCGCTTAAATTCGAGCCTATTCACAGACTTGTAAAAACCGACAGACCCGAAAAACTTATAAGCGGACTGAAAACCTCCGGCGGCAACCGCGCGTATACTGTAATAAACGGAGTAAAATCGCAAATACCGTTTGCCGGCGACATACCGTCGGGGATAAGAGAGCTTGACGCTTATATATCGGAATTTATAAGAGAATACGGCGGAGAGGTCGATTATATTCACGGTGAAAAAGAGCTTTGCGGGTTTACCTTAAACGGCGGCGCGGGAATAATTTTACCGCCCGTTAAAAAGAGCGAGTTTTTTAATCTTATACGAACGGGCGGAAATCTCCCCAAAAAAACATTTTCAATGGGCTCGGGCGAGGAAAAGCGTTACTATATAGAAGCTAAACTAATAAAGCAGGTATTATGTCAGTAAAAGTATGTAAATTCGGCGGCACGTCTATGGCGGCGGGCAACGTAATCAAAAGCGTAAAAAAAATAGTTGAAAGCGACTCCGAGCGCAAATACGTAGTTGTATCCGCGCCAGGAAAGCGGTATTCCAACGATACCAAACTCACGGATATTTTGTACGCCTGCCACACGGCGCTTATTTCCGGCGAGGATTTTAAAGGCTGCTTCGAGCCTGTAAAAGCGCGGTTCAGGGCGATTGTAAAAGAGCTCGGTATGGACTTCGATATCGAAAGCGTATTAAACCAAACCGAGGAGCGAATAAAAAAAGAGGAGAGCGAGGATTTTACGGCTTCGCGCGGGGAGTATTTAAGCGCGCGCGTTACAGCCGAATATTTCGGCGCAAAATTTATCGACGCCGAAAACGTTATATTTTTCGCTCCGGACGGCACCCTCGACGAGGCTAAAACCTATCCCGCGATTTTAGCGGCGGTTAAAGGCGTTAAGCTTGCCGTATTTCCCGGATTTTACGGCACGGGCGCGGACGGCAGAATAAAGACCTTTTCGCGCGGCGGTTCGGATATTTCTGGCGCGGTAGTGGCGCGTGCTGTAAGCGCGTCGCTTTATGAAAACTGGACGGACGTTTCAGGTTTTCTCGCCTGCGACCCCAGAATAGTCGAAAATCCCAAAAACATAAAAAACATATCTTATAAGGAGCTCAGAGAGCTCAGCTATATGGGCGCCAACGTTTTGCACAGCGAGTCTATATTCCCGGTGCGCAAAGCAAATATACCCATTCAGATTAAAAATACTTTCCGTCCGGAGGACGCGGGCACTTCCATATTCCCCATAAACCGCTACCGCCCCGACGGCAGACTTGTTACGGGCATTGCGGGTAAAAAGAATTTTACCGTAATTTTTATAGAAAAATCGCTGATGAACTCCGAAGTCGGCTTTATAAGCAAAGTGTTGCAGGTCGTCACGCGCGAGGGCGTTTCGGTGGAACACATTCCTTCCGGTATAGACACTATGTCGCTTGTTATAGAGAGTAGTGCGCTTGAGGGCGGCGTTCTCGAAAGAGTGTTGCAGGACATAAAAAACGCCGTTTCGCCGGATACGCTGCGCGTTATAGAAAACGTTGCGCTTATAGCAACCGTCGGGCACGGTATGTCGTCGTCCGTGGGAACTTCCGCGCGGCTTTTTTCGGCTATAGCCGCCGCAGGCATAAACGTAAAGATGATAGACCAGGGCTCGAGCGAAATCAATATAATAGTAGGCGTTGGCAACGACGACTACGAAAAATGCATTAAAGCCGTTTACCGGGAGTTTTTCAGATAATTTTAAGTTAACGGTGCGCATATGAAAAAGTCGGAACGCGGTAAACGCAGTATTCCACGCGATTTGAAAATATTTTTTATTATTGCCGCGGTTTTCGCCGCGTTTACAGCGGTACTTTTTATAATAAATATTTTTACACCCGTAAAGTATTTGTCGGCATTTTGGGTAATTGCCGACGATAAGCCGCAAAACGGACAAATGCGCGTGCGTTTTTTGAGCGTGGATTACGGCGACTGTACGTTAGTGGAGTTTCCCGACGGCAAAGTTCTTTTAATCGACGGCGGCGACGGCAGCTACGCCCACAGCAAAACGGTGCTTAAAGCTCTGAACAGGAGCGGCGTTGATAAAATTGAATATGCGGTTTGCTCGTCTGTAAAGAGTCTGCGCTCGGCGGGGCTTGCCGAGGTTTTGAAGTATAAAAAGGCGGACAAGCTGTACGCGCCGTACTGCGTTTCGGAAAACATAACCGACGGCTATAAAAAATTACGTAAAGTTGTTGAGGGCGTAAACACCGAATACTGCGAATACGGAGCAGGGGTTTTTGAAGAGGACTACGGGTTTTGTTTTTTATCGCCCGGTACTCGTCTCAATCAGGGCGAGGGCTCGGATTATTATTTGCTCAATAACGACCCGTCCGAACAGAACATAGACAATACGTCGGCGGCAATCTATATTTATTGCGGCGATACGGGCGTTTTGCTTTTAGGCGATTTGCGTTCGTCCGCGCAGAAAAAGCTCATATCTGACTATAATGCGCTCGGCGGTTTTGAAATGAACGGTAAAAAAATTCAGCTTGATAACGTCGCGCTCGTTAAAGCCGCTAACCACGGCGCGGAGTATGCGCAGTGTTCGGAAATTTACGACGGATTAAAGCCAAAATATACGGTAATATCCGCAAGCGGCGATATGCCGCCCTCGCAGCAGGTAATTTCCGACGCCGAAAGATATTCCGGGCTGTTTATGACTAATGACGGCACGGTTACGGCAATAATAGATAACGGTAATATCCGGGTTTTCAATTAAAGGTGGTTTTATGCGTTTTATAACGGCGGGAGAGTCGCACGGCAAGGAGCTTCTGGGCATAATAGAGGGGCTGCCGTCTGGGCTTGAAATAAAGACCGGACAGATAAATAAATATCTCGCGCTCAGACAGAGCGGCTACGGCAGAGGCGGCAGACAAAAAATCGAGCGCGACGAGGTGGAAATTTTAAGCGGAGTGAGGAACGGGTTAACCCTCGGCAGTCCGCTTGCCTTTTGCGTTAAAAACCGCGACTGGGAAAATTGGAAAAACTATATGTCGCCCGAAAGCTGCGATATTGAAAGTAAAAAGGTTACAAAGGTGCGCCCGGGTCACGCCGACCTTGCGGGTATGATTAAGTACGCAACGGACGACGCGCGCAATATTTTAGAGCGTGCAAGCGCGCGCGAAACGGCTGTGCGCGTAGCGGGCGGAGCGGTATGCCGCGCTTATCTTGCCGGATTAGGAGTTCTGGTGAGCGGTTTTGTTAAGTCTGTTTGCGGTGTTTGCGACGGCAACGAGCATAAGTTTGAGGAGCTTGATGCGGCAAAATGCGAGCCGCTTTTTATGCTCGACAAAAACAAACAAGCCGAGGCGATGCGTTTAATAGACATGCTTAAATCCGACGGCGATACTGCGGGCGGCGTGGTTGAAATACGCGTTAAAGGCTTAAAAAGCGGTTTCGGCAGCTGTATGAGCTATGCGGACAAGCTCGACGCAATTTTGTGCGGCGCGGTTATGAGCGTGCAGGCTATTAAAGGCGTTGAGATAGGGCTCGGCTTCGGCTGCGCGCATCTGCCCGGCAGCCGCGTTCACGACGAAATATTTTATAACTGCGGCTATTATAGAAAAACCAACCGCGCAGGCGGAATAGAGGGCGGAATGTCCAACGGCGAAGAAATTGTGCTCCGAGCCGCTATGAAGCCCATTCCCACGCTTATGAAAGGGCTGGCTACGGTGGATTTTATTACGCACGAGCGTGTGACGGCGGCAACCGAAAGAAGCGACGTCGCGGCAATATGCGCGGCGGAGATAATAGTTGAAAGCGTTGTTTGCACCGCGCTTGCGGAAGTCGTTGCGCAAAGGCTCGGCGGCGACACTATGCGCGAGGTAATCGAAAGGTACGGTGCGCTTAAATGAGATATATAATCATAAAAACTGCGGGTTCGGAAAGCGTAATACACTGCGGCGCGGGAACGTTTGAAAAGTACGTGCCTTTGATAGACGGACAAATCTACGTAATCACCGACAGCAACGTTTTTGCACTCTACAACCATTTAACGGAAAAATATTTTAAAGACGCGCCGGTGTATATTTTAAAAGCCGGCGAGCAAAGCAAAACGCACTTCAATTTATTTGCAATCTTAGAGGATATGCTTGAACGCGGTATGCAGAGGAGCTGTACCGTAATAGCATTCGGCGGCGGCGTAGTCGGCGATATCGCGGGGCTTGCGGCTTCGCTGTATATGCGCGGCACAAATCTTATTCAGATACCAACCACGCTGCTGTCGCAGGTGGACAGCTCGGTGGGCGGCAAAACGGCGGTTGACCTCGGCAAGGTTAAAAACGCCGTCGGCACGTTTTATCAGCCGCGGCTGGTAATTGCCGACCCGCTGTTTTTAAATACCCTGCCGGCGCGTGAAATACGCTGCGGTCTGGGAGAAATAGTAAAATACGGCGCGCTCGACAGGCAAATATACAGCAAGCTTATGTCCTCCGATATTTTCAGCTATGACTTTTTGGAGGATATAACCTATTACTGTATAGAGCACAAGGCGCGCATTGTAAAAGACGACGAGTACGACACCTGCGGGCTGAGAAAAACGCTCAATTTGGGGCACACGACAGGTCACGCTTTCGAGCTGTATTACGGCGGAATGTCGCACGGCGAATTTGTTATGACGGGAGCCTTTTACGAGCTGTTCATTGCGCGGAAACTCGGTATATGTACGGGCGAATATGCCGATAATCTGATTGCGCTTATTAAAAGCGTTATATCCGTGCCCGCATACGAAAATCTCGGAGAGGCGGCAAGGCTCGCCCTGCACGACAAGAAAAACAGCGGCGGGTTAATCTCGCTCATTGTTCCTGAAAGCGAGGGCAAAAGCGCGGAAATCAAGTTGAATATCAATGAGTATGCAGAGTATTTGTATGCCTGCGCGGCGCTTTTGAAAAAGGGGGAAATATGAATTTGAAACTTGCGGTTATAGGTAAAGACGTTTCCAAATCCGACAGCCCCGCAATGCATAGTTTTATCGCCGGGAAGCTCGGTTACGGTATAGAATATAAAAAAATATCTATCGCGGAAGACGCGTTTGACAAAGAGGCTGAAAAACTTTTTTCGGAGCTCGACGGCTTTAACGTCACAATTCCGTTCAAGCTGCGGATAATAGGTCATCTTAAAAAATTTGAGGGCGACGCGGAGGTATTCGGAGCGGTAAACACCGTAAAATGCGGCAGCCGCACGGGCTCTAATACCGACGGACTCGGGTTTGAACTTATGCTCAAAAACGCGGGCGTTCCAGTTGCCGGCAAAAGCTTTCTGCTTTTGGGCTGCGGCGGCGCGGGCAGAAGCGTTGCAAAAAAGCTTGCCGACGGCGGGGCGAAAGTGTTTGTTTACGACAGGGATTTTGAGTCGGCACAAAATTTAGAGCGGGAGTTTGCGGGCGTAACAGCCTTGGAAAAACTTGAAAACAAGCCTTATTTTGCAATTATAAACGCAACGGGCGTGGGTATGCATAAAACCGTTGGACTATCGCCCGCCGGTGAAGAGCTTATAAGCCTTTGCGATACTGCGATTGACCTGATATATGTGCCCGAAAAGAGCGAGTTTTTAAAAATCGCCGAAAAGCTCGGCAAAAAAATATTGAACGGCAAGGCGATGCTGTTTTACCAGGCGTATTTTGCGCAGTGCATATATTCGGGTTTGCAGCCCGACGAGGCGGTTGCAAAAGAGCTTTTCGAGCAGTTTGAAAAAGCGGGGGAAAATTTATGAAGCTTTTATTTATCAACGGAGTAAATCTCAATTTAACGGGTATGCGTGAAAAAGATGTTTACGGCAGTCAGACTCTGGAGCAGATTAACGCGGAAGTTGCCGGGCATTTCAAAAACGACGAGTGTATCTTTTATCAGAGCAATATAGAGGGCGAAATATGCTCGCGTATTCACAGCGCCGCGGGCGAGGGCGTAAACGGAATTGTTCTTAACGCGGGCGCGTACACCCATTACAGTATCGCCATACGCGACGCAATAGCCGCCGTATCAATTCCTGTGGTGGAGGTGCATATGTCCAACGTGCACTCGCGCGAGGAGTTCAGGCACAAGTCGGTTTTGTCGGAGGTCTGTAAGGGCGTAATTGCCGGCTTCGGTAAAAACAGTTATATTCTGGCGGGAGAGAGCTTTAAATTATGAATATAGTTCTTGCCGGTATGCCCGGCTCGGGCAAAACAACAATTTCAAGATTGCTTGCCGAAGCGCTGAATATGCGCCTTATCGATACCGACGAAGAAATAATAAAAAAATACGGCGCGATAACCGATATTTTTGATAAATTCGGCGAGGAGTGTTTCCGCAATCTCGAATCACAGGTGGTAAACGAAGTTTGCGGCGAAAGCGGCGCGGTAATTTCTACCGGCGGCGGAACGCTGCTACGCCCGGAAAACCGCGCGGCGTTTAAAAACAACGGAAAAATAGTGTATTTAAAAACGGGCGTGGAAAATTTAGTAGCGCGGGTAGGCGGCGGCGAGGGCAGACCTCTGCTTGCGGGCGACGCGCAGAATAAAATACGCGAATTATATATAAAGCGCGCCCCGGTTTACGAAGCCGCGGCGGATATAACGGTGGAAACGGACGGCGTTTGCCCCGAGGATATAGCGGCGCTAATTGCGGAGAGAATAAAATGAAAACAGTACTTGTTACCGGTGGTACAAAGGGAATAGGCAAAGCGATTGCGCTTGCCTTTTTGCAAAACGGCTACGAAGCCGTGCTCAATTACAAGAGCGACGAAAGGTCGGCGCTTGCCACCCAGGACGAGTTTAATATGCTTGGCTACTGCCCCGTTTTAATGCGTGCGGACGTATCGGACGAAAATCAGGTGCGCGGTATGTTCGCCGATTTTTTTTCGGTTTACGACAAGCTCGACGTGCTTGTAAATAATGCGGGCGTATCTAAAATATCGATTATTCAAAAAACTACTTTAAAGGAGTGGAACGAGGTTTTCGACACCAACGTAAAGAGCGCGTTTTTGTGCTCGCGCGCGGTGTGCGATAAAATGATTTATTCGGGCGGCGGCAGCATAATAAATATCGCGTCGATATGGGGCGAGGTAGGCGCAAGCTGCGAGGTTGCGTATTCCGCGTCTAAAGGCGCTCTTATCGCGTTTACAAAGGCTCTTGCAAAAGAGCTCGCGCCGTCTGCGGTGCGCGTAAACTGCGTTTCTCCCGGGGTTATCGACACCCGGATGAACGCTCATCTTACCGGTGACGAAATGGAAGAGCTTATAAACAGTATTCCAATCGGCAGAATAGGAGCGCCGGAGGACGTTGCGAAAGCCTGCCTTTATCTTGCTGAAAACAGCTACGTTACCGGCGAAATACTGTCGGTCGGGGGCGGATTCGGCAAATAATAAAAAAATTTTTGTAAAAAAAAGTAATTTTAAAATTTTTTTCGTAATATTAAGTGTGGGCAAAATGGAAGATCTTAAAGAGCGTACATATAAAATAGAGAACGCGTTTTTGTCGCCCTATGCGTGCAAATCGCAAAATGCCAAGCCGCGCGACAGGCAGGAAGAGCCCTGCTGTATGCGCACCGAGTTTCAGCGCGACAGGGACAGGATAATTTACTGCAAGGCTTTCAGGCGGCTTAAAAACAAAACGCAGGTCTTTTTTTCGCCCGAAGGCGACCACTATATAACGCGGCTTACCCACACGCTCGACGTGGCGCAGATAGCCCGCTCGATAGCCCGCACTCTCGCATTGAACGAGGATTTGACCGAGGCTATTGCTCTGGGTCACGATTTGGGGCATACTCCGTTCGGACACAGCGGCGAGCGCATTCTCAACAAGCTCGCGCCGGGCGGGTTCAAGCATAACGAACAGTCGGTGCGCGTTGTGGAAGTTCTCGAAAAGGACGGCGGCGGTTTGAATTTAACGCCGGAAGTGCGCGACGGAATTTTAAACCACCCCAAAAGCTATACTGCGTCTACTCTCGAAGGGCAGTGCGTGTCGATTGCCGACCGCGTTGCGTACATAAACCACGATTTGGAGGATGCGATACGCGCGGGGATATTGCGCGCCGACGACGTTCCCAAGTCGGTTACGAGCGTGCTCGGCAACAGCTCGCGCGAGCGCATTAATACGGCAGTATTGTCCGTTTACCGCAATTCCGTGGGCAAAAACCAGGTTAAAATGAGCGGGCGCGAGGAAGAGGCGAGTGAAAAACTCCGCGCGTTTATGTTTGAGCGGGTTTATCTGTCGCAAACGGCAAAGGGCGAAGAGCAGAAAGCCGAGCGTATGCTCACGGCTATGTACGAATACTTTATAAAAAATGCGGACAAGCTGCCGCAGACTTATTTTCAGCTGACCGAGAAGTACGGCGCGGAGCAGGCTGTGTGCGACTATCTGTCGTCTATGACGGACAGGTATGCGCTGTATACGTTTAACAGTTTATTTGTGCCGCGCGGCTGGCAGTTCATAGACGAAGAATAAATTATGGCAAACGAGTTTCAGGAGTTTTTGCAAACTCTAAAAGACAAATCGAATATAGTTGAAGTGGCGGCGGGGTATATGTCGCTCGAAAGAAAAGGCGCAACGTACTGGGCTTGCTGTCCTTTTCACCACGAAAAAACTCCGTCGTTCGCCGTTAACGAGGCGGATCAGTTTTACCACTGTTTCGGCTGCGGCGAATCGGGCGACGTTATAAAGCTTGTGCAGGGAATGGAAAACCTCGAATTTATGGACGCGGCAAAACTGCTTGCCGACCGCGCGGGGATAGAACTGCCTAAATCCAACTACGACAACCAGCAGACTGTGGAGATAAAGCGGAAAAAGGATGCCTGCCTTAAAATTTTAAACGATACCGCGCACTTTTATCTTAATAATCTGAACTCCGGCAAAGCGGACGCGCACCTCGCGTATATACAAAAGCGCAGAATTCCCTTTGATATTATCCGCCGTTTCGGACTCGGCGCAAGTCTTGATTTTTATCAGCTTCCCAAATATCTGCTTAACAAGGGTTACGACAAACGGGATATGGTGGACTGCGGAGTTGTAAACGAAAGCGGCGGCAAATTAACCGACGCTCAGGGCGGCAGATTGATTTTTCCTATCATAAACGCTATGAACGAGGTAATAGCTTTCGGCGGCAGAGCGTTGGAAAAAACCGATTTCGGCAAGTATAAAAATACCAAAGATACGTTTATTTTCAATAAGCGGAAAACTCTTTATAACATTAACCTTTTAAAAAAGCTCAAAAGAGAGCAAACTATAAGTGAAGTAATTATTGTCGAGGGCTATATGGACACGCTGTCGCTCTACGGCGCGGGTTTTAAAAACGTGGTTGCAAGTATGGGCACGTCGCTCACGCAGGATCAGGCGCGGCTTCTAAAACGCTACACCGAACACGTGTATATCAGCTACGACGGCGACGGCGCGGGGCAGAAAGCAAATATGCGCGGGCTCGACGTTCTAAGGGGCGAGGGGCTTAACGTCAAGGTTGTGCCTTTGCCCGACGGGCTCGACCCGGACGACGTTATAAAGCAACGCGGCGTTGCGGGATATCAGGCTTGCATAGACGGCGCTCTGCCGCTCATAGACTATAAAATAAAATCCGTTGGTCAGGGGCTTGACCTGAACGACCCCGAGGACAAACGCGCGTATGTTGCCGAGGCGTTGAAGATAATTTCCACGGTGGAAAGCGCGGTTGCGCAGGAAGATTTATTAAAAGCATTGAACAGGAGTACGGGCGTTTCGTACGAATCGCTTAAACGCGATTTGGGCGTCGGAGGCAAAATAAAGCAGCCGCAGCAAAAAACCGCGCCGCAGATAAGAAAGGATAAGTCGTCCGTAGCGGACAAAGCGTCCAGGTTTATTATAGCCGCGTTTCTGTTCGGCGCAAAATTCACGGCGGACTACCCGCTGGACGGTATACCGTTCAGCTGCGGCGTGCACGAAATAACGGCAAAGTATATAAAATCCAAACGGCTGTTCGAAGAAAGGGTGCAACCCGCGGAACTGTTCGAGTTTTTCCCGGACGACACTGAGGAGTATACCGAGCTTACCAAGATACTCGACTACTGCGACGGCACCGCATTAAGCGAGCCGAACGCTGAAAAATATTTTAAAGACTGTATAAAAACGCTCAAGCTTGCCAAAAAAGACGCAGAGATAGACGCGCTCAACGCAAAAATAGCGGGTGCGGGCTCAACCGAAGAGGCAAAGGCGCTTGCGGCGCAACTGAACACACTGTTAAAACAAAAGGAAAAAATCAAAAGCGGAGAGACTTAAATGAATTTATCCGAACAAAAACTCAACGAAATTTTAAAGCAGATTACCGAAACCTACGGCGGTAAGGGTTCGATAACCACGAACACGCTGTGCGATATAATGGAAAAATACGAAACAACGCCCAACCAGATGGACTACGTATACAAGTATATCGCCGAAGCGGGAATACAGATTATCGACGAAGCCGAGCGCGACAAGGAGCTTTACGAGCTTGCGCTGTCCGACATAGGGCTCGACGACCCCGTAAAAATGTATCTCAAAGACATAGGCAGGGTACCGCTTTTGTCCGCCGACGACGAAATTGAACTCGCGCGCAAAATGCAGGAGGGCGACGAGGAAGCTAAAAAACAGCTTTCCGAAGCAAATTTAAGGCTTGTAGTATCCATTGCCAAGCGTTACGTGGGCAGAGGTATGCTTTTCCTCGATTTAATTCAGGAGGGTAACCTCGGACTTATGAAAGCGGTTGAAAAATTCGACTATCAGAAAGGCTTTAAATTTTCAACGTACGCCACCTGGTGGATAAGGCAGGCTATAACGCGCGCGATTGCAGACCAGGCGCGTACTATCCGTATCCCCGTGCATATGGTGGAAACAATAAATAAATTAACGCGCGTGTCGCGTATTCTTTTGCAGAAATACGGCAGAGAGCCCACGCCCGCGGAAATAGCGGCGGAAATGAACATTTCCGAAGAGCGCGTGCGCGAAATACAGAAAATAGCGCAGGACCCCGTTTCTCTCGAAACGCCCATAGGCGAGGAAGAGGATTCGCACCTCGGCGATTTTATCGAGGATGAAACAACGGTAACGCCCTCGGACAGCGTGTCTACTACAATGCTCAAAGAAACTCTGCTCTCGGTTTTAAACAGTCTTACCCCGCGCGAGGAAAAGGTTTTAAGGCTGCGCTACGGCGTGGACGACGGCAGACCCAGGACTTTGGAGGAGGTCGGCAGGGAGTTCAACGTAACGCGCGAACGCATAAGGCAGATTGAGGCTAAGGCTCTTAGAAAACTAAGACATCCGTCGCGTTCAAAGCACTTAAAGGATTTCCTAAATTGACCGACAGAATAAAAAAACTGTGCGCGTACCTCGGCGTATGCAGCACTTTTGCCGACGTCGGCTGCGACCACGGCTACTGCACGCTGTATATGCTCGAATCGGGACTGTGCAATAACGCCGTCATATCTGATATAAGCGCGCCCAGCCTCGCCAAAGCCGAACGGCTTTTAAAGGACTATACGGCGGGCAGGGTTAAGGCGGTGTGCTGCGCCGGGCTTGAAAAAGTACCGGAGTGCGACCTCGTTCTGATTGCCGGTATGGGCGGAGAGGAAATATGCTCGATACTTAAAAACGCGTATATTCCGCGCTCTTTTGTGTTTCAGCCTATGAAAAACGCTAAAAAACTGCGCGAATATTTGCTGTTAAACGGCGCGTGCATAAGCGTTGACGAGCCGTTTGAAAGCGGCGGAAAATTTTATTTTGTAATAAAAGGCGGCGCAGGCGGGAGGTTTCTAAGTTATACGCAAGCAGAGCTGCAATTCGGCAAAAACCTTGGCGGCGAAACGACAAAAAAATATATACAGTCGGAGCTTAAAAAAAAGCGTTCGTATCTGGAGCGCGGTCTGTCCGATATGGAAAGACGGAGATTAGAACAGGAAATACGTTTTTCCGAGGGAGTATTAAACGGTGAAATTAAGTGAAGTATTACATATGTTGGAGCAGGTTGCGCCTGTTTCTCTGTCCGACGAGTTCTGCAAAAAGTACAGTCTGTACGACAACAGCGGCATAATAGTAAACGCGGGCGGAGATATTCACGGCGCGCTTTTCGCGCTCGACCTTTCTGAAAAGGCTGTTTTCGAGGCTAAAAAGCTCGGTTATAACTTGATAGTTACCCACCACCCCGCAATTTACGGCGGAATAAAGCGGCTCGACGCGGTAAACGACCCGCAGGTGCGCGCTCTTGCCGATTGTCTTAAATCAGGAATTTCGGTTATATCGATGCATCTCAATTTCGACAGCGCGCCCGAGGGTATCGACTATTATCTTATGCTCGGGCTTGGCGGAAGGAACGCCGAAACACTTTGCAAGTTAAGCGGCGGCGCATACGGCAGAGTTTACGGTATAGAACCTGTTTCATTTGACGAATATAAAAAGCGCGTGTCCTGCGAATTTGCATCGGATAAAATTTTATTTTACGGCGAAAACAAAATTATAAAAAAGGTGGCTTCGTTCTGCGGCGCGGGCTGCGACGACAATTCGATGGCGTTTGCAATTGAAAACGGCGCAGACGTGTTCGTTTCGTCGGATTTGAAGCATCACGAAATAACAGGGCTTTTACAGCGCGGAATAAACGTAATTCATATGACGCACTACGCTTCGGAAAATTACGGTTTTAACAAAATATATCAGAACGTAAAAAACGGAGAGCTTCCGTCGGCGTATTTCAACGACGGTCTGCTCTGAAAAGGAGATAAATATGGCACAGATAGAACAGCTTTTAAAGTATCAGAAAGAGGACAGCAAGCTCCTTAAAATGGAGAGAGAAACCGCAAACTCCGAGGAAAGAAAAAACCTTGCGCAGGCTACAAACTTTTTAAATAAGGCTTCCGAAAGGCTTGACGTTTTGGAAGCGCGCGCAAAAGAGCTTACAGCCGTTCTGGATAAGCTCAACCGCAAATTTAACGAGCTTGCTGAAATTTTAAAGGATTTTGAGCATATAGACGATTTAATCGACGAGGGCGCGGACGTATCGTTCTATAAAAAGAACGTAGCCCAGATTACCGAAAAACTGCGCACGGTGAAAAACGAAACAGCCCAGCTTACAAAGGCGATAAAGGACGCCGACGAGGAGTATAAAAATTTAAAGAAAAAAACCATTGCCACGCAAAAGCAGCACGCGGAATTTACCGAGGCGTATAAAAAATACAGGGACGGCAGGCAATCGGAAATAAACGCGGTTAAAGCAGAGCTCGATAAACTCAGAAAGGACGTGGACCCGGAGGTTATGCGCCGCTACGAGGTTAAGCGCAGCGAGCGTATATTTCCTATCCTATGCCCTGTTAAAAACGGTAGGTGCGGAATTTGCGGAAACGAGCTGTCTTTGGCAGGCAAAGACAAAATCGCTTCGGGACTGCCCGTAGAATGCGATAACTGCCACAGATTTTTATATAAAGAATAAATTTAAAAAATTTTCATAAAATCAATAAAAAATGTTGACAAATAAAAATTTTTGTGATAATCTTTAATAACTCTCCTGCGAGAGTACTATTTATTACGGTGGCAAAGCTGTACACAAATAGGGGGAAATGCCCGTCGGACTATTGTTCCGGCGGGCTTTATCGTTGATAAAATTAAAAATATACACAATTTATGCGCTTGTTTAACAAAGTGTTTGACAAATTATCCGTATAATAGTAGAATTTTAATGTAAGATAAATGCGGAGGCGGTTATATGCGCAGCTTTGCAAATAATAATCTGCTTGTTTTCGGCGACAGTATTATAAACGGTTCGGGAAATAATAATTTCGGAATAGGCGAATATCTTGCAAAAAATTACGGCTTTAAACTGTTTAAATATTGCGTCGGCGGCGCCCGTACCGGTTATAACGCGGGTAAAAGCTGGATAGTAGACCAGGTAATAACGGCGGTGTCGGACAGGTTGACCCCGGGATATATCGTGTTTAACGGCTTTACAAACGACTGTAATATGTCGGACGGCGTAAATTGCGACGTGCCGCTCGGCGAAATAGCAAACGGGTTTGACGGGTTTGATATTTTTGCGGTAAAAAAAGAAAATACGGATTTTTCAAACTGTTTTGAAAATATTCTGCACGCATTAAAAACATATTTTCCCGAGGCAAAGCCGCTGTTTGTGCGTCCCCACAAAATGGGCAGGCGCGATAAAACTGCGCAGGCTGCTTACGGCGAACGCGCGGTTTGTCTTTGCAAAAAATGGGGCGTTGAGGTTGCGGATATTTACGAAGAGAGCGACCTCGACACTTTTAAAGACTGCGACAGAGACAAATATACGGCAGATACTTACGGTTGGGGCAGGGGCGACTGTACCCACCCGAACGCGCGCGGATACGAAGAAAAATATATGCCCATAATAATAAAGCATATAAACTCGTTATAAAATATACCAAAGAGGTAAAAATGAAACTTTTATCGTTTGCCGTACCCTGCTATAATTCGCAGGGCTATATGCGGCATTGCATCGACAGCCTTTTAGAAGGCGGCGACGACGTTGAAATAATAATAGTGGACGACGGCTCAAAGGACGACACGGGTAAAATTGCCGACGAATACGCCGAAAAATATCCCGGTATTGTGCGGGTTATCCATAAGGAGAACGGCGGGCACGGTTCTGGCGTCAATGCAGGAGTTCACAACGCAACGGGGCTTTTTTTCAAGGTTGTGGACAGCGACGACTGGCTTGACGGCGCGGCGTATAAAAAGCTGCTTGAAACAATAAGGGAGCACGTCGCCGAAAACACGTTGCCCGATTTATACATCTGTAATTACGTGTACGAGCATTCCGTAGACAACACGCAGAACGTAATGGGCTATACTAAACAGATACCGGCGGGATTTTTTAAGTGGAAGGATATGAAAAACTTCTATTTCTCGCACGTGTTGCTTATGCACTCAATGGTTTACAATACGCAAAAGCTTAGAGAGAATTTTGTGGATTTGCCCGAGCATACGTTTTATGTGGACAATATAATGGCGTACGTGCCGCTCGGTTACGTGGAAAAGCCTTTTTATCTCGACGTTGATTTGTACCGCTATTTTATAGGCAGGGACGGACAGTCTATAAATATACAGACTGCAATGGACAGGTACAAACAGCAAATCCGCGTAATGCTGAGAATGGCAACGGCGTTTACCTCTAAAGAGTTAAAGGCAATGCCCAAGGGCTTGCGTAATTATATGTTCCACGATTTGCACGCGCTGATGATGACGACTCTGGTTTTCTGCTGCGGCAGAGTTTCCAAAGAGCGTAAAGCCGACGTCAAGGAGATGTGGAAAAAGATAAAAGCCTTTGATAAAAAGCTGTACAGAAAAATCAAATACGGCGGGTTTACCTTTTTTGCCGTAATTCTCCCCTGGTGGCTGCGTTCAAAACTTTTAATGCTCGGCTACAATATTGTTGCTAAAAAAGAAAAATTAGGTTAATTACAATAAATAAACGGAGCGCCGCGAAGTGAACTTCGCGGCGCTCTGTTATATACATTAAATTGATTACGGCGAAACGCGGTTGATGTCGCGGGGGAACATTGCGGCGTAACGCACGTTTTTAAAGCCCAAAAGGTGCATTGTAAGCCTTTCAAGTCCAAGTCCTAGTCCGCCGTGAGGGGGGGCGCCGTATTTATGAAGCATTAAATATGTTTCAAATTCGTCGGGGTTCATTCCCAGCTTTTTCATTTTTTCAACCTGCATATTGTAGTCGTGGATTCGCTGTCCGCCGCTCGTAATTTCTATGCCTCTGAATAAGAGGTCAAAAGAAAGAGTAACCTCGGGGTCTTCGGGGTCGTCCATAGTGTAGAACGGACGCTTTTTGGAAAGGTAATGGGTTACAAACAGAAAATCCGAATTGTACTGCTGCTTTGCCCACTTGCCGAGGAACGCCTCCTCCTCGGGCTCAAAGTCCTTCATATCTGTGATATTTTTCAACTTTTTAACGCAAAGCTCCTTTGCGTCCTTAAAACGTATGCAGGGGATAGAGGTTATCTCCGGCACGTTTACTTTAAGCAGCTCTATTTCTGGTGCGTATTCGGTTTTGAGTAAATTCATTATGTGTTTAAGACAGCCTGTTTCCATATTCATAATATCGGTAAAGCTGTCTATAAAGCCCATTTCAAAGTCCATTGAAATGTATTCGTTGAGGTGGCGTGAGGTGTCGTGGTGCTCCGCGCGGAATACGGGCGCAATCTCGAAAACGCGCTCATATACGGGTACTAACGCCTGTTTGTAGAGCTGCGGGCTCTGCGCAAGATACACGGTTTTTCCGAAGTAGTCGAGCTTAAAAACGTTTGTACCGCCCTCTGCGCCCGCAAAGTTGATTTTAGGCGAGTGGATTTCGGTAAAATTCTGCGACTGTAAATATTCTCTGAATCCGCGCTGTATGCCCTCCTGAATTTTAAATATGGCGCGTTCTTTGGGGTTGCGCAGGGTGACGGGGCGGTAGTCGAGGTTAACCGATAAATCGCAGTTAATCTGTTTTTTGGATATAACCACGGGCGGTATATCCGCGGGCACCGAAAGCAGCTCTATATTATGAATTTGCAGCTCGTAGCGCTCGCTGCCGTCGCGGGTTTCGCTCGTTACAACCTTACCCGTAATTTTCGCCGCGCTCTGCTCCGCTATTTCGGGAGAAAGTCTGAAATCCGAAAATTCGGGCGAGTACACGCACTGTATAAGGTCGCGCGCCGTTCTTAAAAGTATAAACGCGAAATCAGACATTTCGCGGATGTTGTGTATAGTGCCTTTAACGGTAACTTCCTCACCTAAATGCGCTTTAAACTCGCTGTAAGGAGTGGACGTTGAGGGAATAAACCCGGTAATTTCTTGCATTTTCCGCCTCGTTAAAATTATTATTTACATTAAGATTTTAAGCTTTTCGCAAAAAAAATGCAAGCAATTTGACGTTATGGTTAAAGGTGGATATAAAGTTTTTAAAATTGTTGTTATAAGATAGGTTTGCAATTCAAAAGCAAGCCTATTTTTTATTACCTATAATCAATCACAATTTAATAATGGCTTGGGCTTGTCTTTTGGAGGCAAGCCCATTTTTTTATTCTCAAAAGGAGGTGTAGAGTATAGGTCGAAACGAAGCCTTGAACAAAACAAACTCTTGTGGGTGCTTTTGGGAAAGTTGGCTATGGCTATGAGCGGAAAGAAGAACAAGGTATCGAGCGAAGAGGCTTATGCCATTATGCTCGAAGAAGCGAATGTTTCCTACGATTACCTATTAGCCCTTCCCGAAGCCGAGCCTATGTTAAAGAAGTCATTCCGAGTAGTCCGAAAAATGGGTGAAAGGAAGGTCAATGGCAAGACTCTCAATGTTTATCAATACTTCATCGGCTCTTCAAAATTCGACACGCAAGAGATGACGGAACTCATTGAGGCTACGCTTGATAAACTTGCCGAACTTGGAATCTACGATTCCGAAATCGAGGTTGCAAGAGGAGAATACAAGCGATGAAATCCAAACGAACGAAAGCCCTTGCAATTACCCCGAAAGTCAAAAAGGCGGTTTACGACAGGGACGGCGGGAGGTGTGTTTTGTGCGGTAGCCCTTACGGGCTGCCCGAGGCGCACTATATCCCGCGCTCGCAGGGCGGGCTCGGCATAGAGGAAAATATCGTAACACTATGCCGAAATTGCCACCGTGAACTCGACCAAACTACACGCCGGGCAGAACTGCTCAAGCGCGTAAAGGCTCACCTTGATATATGGTACCCGGGCTTTTCGGACAACGACCGAATTTATAAAAAATAGGAGGATACACCAAAATGAACAAAGTTATTTTGATAGGCAACCTTGTGCGTGATGTGGAGCTTTCCACTACACCCAGCGGCGTATCGGTGGCAAAGTTTACCCTCGCGGTAAATCGCAACTTTCAGAATTCTGCGGGCGAACGCGAGGCAGACTATCCCAACATTATAGCGTGGCGCGACCTTGCAGACCGTTGCGCGCAATACCTTTCCAAAGGGAAAAAGGCGGCGGTGGTAGGTATGCTGCAAACACGCTCGTATGAGGTGGAGGGGCAAAAGCGATACGTTACCGAGGTGGTGGCAAGCGAGGTCGAATTCTTGACCCCGAAAGGTGAAAGCCAGCAAGAGGCGCCGAGAGGTAACGCAGCACCGCAAGGGCAGAGAAATAGGCGACGCGACGAGCTCGTGCCGATTGACGACGACAGCGACTTGCCTTTCTACCCCCGGAAAAAAGAAAGCACTTTTTGAGGGTATGACGGCAGAAACCGACTTGCCGGAAAGAGTAAAAGCCGCCGTATATAAGTGGCTGGAATATAAAAAGTACAACTATCAAGAAACCTTGATTTGGAATGGCTTGCAAGTGGCTATTTTCCTCATTATGGGTTGTATTAAAATGTATAACTCTTTTATGTTTGTAACCGGGGAATATCGGACGAGGATAGTCAACAAAACAAACAACCTCGAAATGTTCCATAACTACATTCAATCGCTTCCCAAAGAGGAAGTAAAGACGGAGGTCGAAAATGAGCAATAATACTTTGATTCCTTTATGGAAACAACTCGGATATTCAAGTCAAGCGGAGTATATCCAAGCAATGAACTCGAAGAAAACGCCTATTTCTACCGTGGGCGCTTCTCCTAAACTCCCTTCGTTAAATAACTATGCGCCCGTTATAAATCCTTCCGTTGGGGGTGGTCTCGGAGTAAGTCCGAAAGTACCTTCACTCGACACCTCGGCAATAAGGAAGAATATGCTCGACAGTTCAAAAGTCGGCGTTATCGGTGGAGGCGGCGTTCCCGGTGGTGTAACCAAAGAGGGAGTAATTATTGGCGGTGGGGGCAATCTTGAAAAAATGCCTACGATTCTTCCGAGTAGACCAAGCACGTCAAAGCCTCAATCTACTCCTAATCCGTTTGACAACTACCTTCAATTATCCAAAGGCAATACGCAAGCGCCGATTCAACAACCTACAAGCAATCCGACTCCTCCCACAACGGAGCAAGGAGGGAGGACGGACGCCGGCTCTTACAATGGCACAAACGACTTCCTCGAAATGTTCAAGGAAAACTACGGCTATGACTATGACGGGTCTCCCTTGACGAGAAGAGAGGGTATGAGCGATAGCGTGTGGAACGTCCTCAAAAACCTTTATGGGTATTATCAACAAGGTCTTAACGATGAAAGTCAAAAAGCCGCCGATGAAGAAAATCGTAATTCCTATTATGATTCGCAACTTGAATCATTGCTCGAACAATATAGAGCCTCGCAAGAGTCTCTCGATAAGAGCAAATCGCAAGCGCAACAAGCGGCAAGTATCACGCTCGATAAGTTAAAAAAATATCTCCCGGCACAAGTAAAGGCGCAAGGTCTCGGAGGGCTGGGCGTGAGCGAGACTTCGCAACTCCAAGCCTACAATAACTATGCGAATACTATGGGGAATATCGAGAGCGATTATCAAACAAATAAAACCTCTCTCGATACCAACAAGACAAGTGCGACAAACGAACTCGAACAATACCGGCAAAACGCTTTACAAAGCATAGCCGATAAGTACAACGAAGCCGCTGCCTCTCGTAAAGAGTTAGCCGGAAGTACGAGCAAAAATATCTTTGAGGGAACGCAAGCGGATAACTACGAGACCTTGAAGGGGATAATCTCTGGGGCTTCGGACGAGACAACGGACGCACTCTTCCAACAAATTATGAGCGGAGATATTAACGAAGAGCAAAAGAATCTCCTTACAATGCCTATTTAAGTGAACTTGGGGCGCACGAATCGGAATATCTTCTTGGCAATGAAGCCTTCATCGATAAAATAGTACGCAAGGACAAATCCCTTGCCGCAAAGATTATCGATAAAATCCGCAACCTCAAATCTATGTTTGAGAAAACAAACGATACGAAAACGAAGAAAGAACAAAGGCTCGTCAATAAAGCCGAAAAACTTTGGCTCAATGCCGTTGAGAAGGCTGGATTGAAATATTCCGGAGGAAGGATATACCGTAGGCGAGAGGTTGACGTTGAGGCTCAAAATGAGTATAATGGAGAGGTAGCCGAGGTTAGGTTATCAAGAAAAGATAAACTTCTTTATGGTATATTTCCGACCTACAAAGAAAGCGCCGGGAGCGAGGCGAATACCCTCGCAACTCGTTGGGCGCATAGAGCCGATATTCAAACGGGAGACCGCACGGCTATATCATATCACGATAATTGGTATTTGATAGAGAAGTTTGAAGATTCGGATTTAGGCTATCAAATCGTGGCGCAAATAACCGCCAAACAATATCAAGAATTTATTGAGGAGAGAAATAATGGCATTGGAAAAGGACAATCCATACAGAAAGGGGTTAGTAGCCTTACTTCAATCGATAGAAGAGCAAATTCCTCTAACCGAGGGGTCGTATCTGACAATCCGTTATCACCTCGAAACGGAAGAGGCGATAATCAAGTTCAACGAGTGGGTGAAGAGCAATCTCAAAGAGGGAAAACTCAAAGCAACCGAAGCGGAGATAGTGAGGGCGGCGGTCAAGGCAAGCAAAGAATAAAATTCTCGCTTAAAATAGGCGATGAAACGCTCCAAGGCATAGGGGAAGAAAATAGAAATCTTGTAGCATTACACAATCTCTCCGAGACAAAACTCTTGAAGGTTTTAGAACTCGGAGGTTTTCCTATGCCTTCGATTGCCGTTACAAGAGCCGAATTGTCGCACGATGAGTTTGGCGATATAACGGTTATTTTCGGAAGAGATACGATAGACCCTCAAAAGAGAAAAGAAAATAAGGTTTATTCCAAAGACGGGTGGACGCCTACCGTTCCACAAATCGAATATAAGCCAAGCGAGAAAGTCCAAAAAAGAATACACGACAAATATTATGCTCTTGCAAGAGAAGTCGGTTATGAGACGGTAAAATTACTTGCAAACGCTTGACAAATTAACAATAAAGTTTTTAAAATACCGTTGCATTTTTTTGTTAGGCGGAGTATAATATTAGTACAGTCTGCGGTGTGCGTGGTATGGGAAATTCGTAATCCACAAAGTTATTTAGGGAGCAAGCCGTTTGCGGGAATAGGCAAGGTCTGATTTATCGGAAAGTCCGATGTTCCGCTCCGCTGCACCCACCTGCGAGATGCGGGTTAATACTTTTTCATATCACGGCACAGGCGGATTGTTTTTTTGTAACACTTAAAGCCCGGAAAATTTCCGGGCTTATTAATTTTAAAACGCAGCTAATTTAAAGGCGGAGTCAGTTTGACTGTCGCGGTTGCGATGTTTTTTGTAAACGCTTGGTCGTGCTCAACGAATATCATAGACGGTTTAAACTCGCACAGCAGCTTTTCAATTTGTATGCGCGAATATATATCAATGAAGTTGAGCGGTTCGTCCCAAACGTATAAATGCGCTTTGTCGCACAGGCTCTTTGCGATTAAAACCTTTTTCTTCTGACCGTCGGAAAATTCGGCAATATCTTTATCAAACTGTCCTTTATCAACGCCCATTTTATGCAAAACTGCCTTAAATAAGCTATCTTCGGTTTTATTCTGAGCAGCAAAGTCCGAAAGCTTCCCTCTAAGGTGCGAAAAGCTCTGCGGCACGTAAGAAATTATAAGACCGGAGCCCGTAATTACCTGCCCGGAGTATTCAATGCTCTGACCGCATAAAATCTTTAAAAGACTGCTTTTTCCGCTGCCGTTCGCGCCTTCGAGTGCAATCCGCTGCCCGCGTATAATATTAAATGTAACGGGCGCGCAAACGCCTTTTCCGCCGTAAAATGGCGTAACGGCGTTAAATGCCGCAAGGCGTTCGCTGCGGTATATAAGGGGGGCAATTTTAAGACTGCTGTCAACCTCGGCGTTTTTTAACAGCTCGGATTTTTGTTCGATTTCCTTCTGCTGTCTTGCCTCAACAACCTTTGCGCGCTTCATCATTTTAGCGGACATATGCCCAACGTAGCCTTTGTCCGCCGCGCCCGTTTTGGAAGCTTCCACGCGGTCCGCCCAGTCCGCTGTTCGCCTCGCCGTAACCTGCAACCGCTTAATGTCCGTTTGCAGCCTGTCGTTCTGTTTTTGCTCAAAGTCCTGCTGCCGCTCGAAGTTGGTCATAAAAGACGAAAAATTGCCGCTCTGCACCTCGATATTCGCGCGGTTCAAAGATAAAATGTGGTCTACGCAGCCGTCTAAAAAGTTTCGGTCGTGCGAAACGAGTATAAAACTTTTTTTCCTGCGCAAATACTCCGCAACAATATGTCTTGCGCGTATATCCAGATGGTTTGTGGGCTCGTCTATAAGCAGAAAACGCCCCTCGTTTAAAAACAGCGCGGCAAGCAAAGCCTTTGTCTGTTCGCCGTTTGACAGAGTTTCAAACGGTCTGTACAGCGTTTCCGCGTCTAAATCGAGGTAGGAAAACTCCCTGATAAACTGCCAGGTCAGCGCTTCGGGGCACACTTCGTTTAGAATATCTTCGGTGAGCATTGTTTTGTCCTTGACGGGATAGGGAAAGTAATCAAACTGCACGGACGCCGATATTTTTCCGCCGTATTCGTATTTTCCCTGCAATAGCTTTAAAAAAGTGGTTTTACCTCTGCCGTTTCTGCCTACAAAACCGAGTTTCCAGTCGCTGTCTATCTGAAAATTGACGTTTTCAAATATTGCGCTGTCGCTTGAAGGGTATGAAAAAGTAAGATTTTCAACTTTTATAACAGACATAATTTAACCTCCTTGCATAAAAAAAGAGCTATGGAAAAGTAATTCCATAACCCGATAGATATTATTTTATGAAATAAAAAACTTTCCTGTAAATTAAATATTTAATTCAACAAGAAAATTTCTCCATTTTTCACTCCTGATTTTTAATAATTTCCAACAGAAATATCTGTTGGAAATTAATGGTGACCTTGCCGGGAATCGAACCCGGGATTGAGCCTTGAGAGGGCTCCGTCTTAACCGCTTGACCACAAGGCCGTGGTAATAAAGCAAATGTAATTGTTCTCTTCCATTAAGACTATCTCAATTACAAATGAGATTATAACATAAAAAAAAACACTTGGCAAGTAAAAAATTATGTCTTTTATAAAAATATGTAATAATTTAAAAGCCGGCGTTTGATATGCACCCCAAAAGTTAGACAACTTTTGGGGTGCATAATTTTATGAGAAAGAAAGGAACAAAGAATAAAAAGTATAGCACAGAGTATGTCAAGGAAATGTAACTGTATGGATAACGGAGCAATGGAAAACTTCTTCGGAAGATTAAAGGTTTAAATGATCTACGGAGAGAAATTCTCTTCGTTTGAAAACTTTATAACGAAACTTCACGAATACATTTCTTACTACAACAACGAACATATTATTTTAACCTGAAAATGAATCCGGTGCAATTCCGAACTCAATCTCAATTATAATTATTTAATTTTTTGTCCAAACTTTGGGGTTCACTTCATTTTTGACGGCTTTTAAATTAATCTTTTCTTACGCCGATTATGTGTAAACCGCGTACTTTTGCAAAATTATAAGAGTAGAGGGGTTTGTTAAATGCATCGTACGAGTGTGCGGCAACGAGTATGCGTCCGCCCGAAACGCTTACAACTACGGGTGAATGATAAAAGTCGCCGGTGGCGTTGCCGAGCTGAACAATATCGCCTACTTCCAGCTTATCAAGAGGAACAACCTTTGCGTACGGTCCCGCGCCTTCGTTGGAAGTTAAAAAATTATAGAGGTATTCAACGCCCGTCCAAGATGCCGTTCTGTCGTTTGCGGATTTGTAAAACCAGCCCAAAACCGGTGTGTAATTCATTACGCCCGCGCCGGCATAAATGCACTGCGAGGCGAAGTTTGTGCAGTCGCCGCCTATTCTGCTGAAATCGTAAAAGGCGGGGTTTCTTTTAAAAGCCCATTTTTTTGCATAGGCAAGGGCGGCTTGCCTGTCGTAAACTAATTCTTGCATACTCTATAATATGCGCAGGTGAACCGCGCGGTGAACGGCGCAAGCGTTTGACATTTTGGTTTGCATTGTATATAATGGTTATATGGGTAACCAAACCCAAGCGATACACCGTGAAAAGCGCTTTTGTGCTCTATCTGCGTTAAACTCATTTATTGTAGCGTCTACTACAATTACACTCGTTTGCCTTGATATAGCAAACAAAATCGCTAATTTCACGGCGCACGGCGTTTTTACGGAGCAAAATCGCAAGGGGATACGCACGAAACGGCACGAAAGCGTGTTGAACACACGCCGAGGGGCGGTTTGGGCGTATAGACTGCGATTGTGCCCCTAAAAATGTATCTTTTGGGGTTGTTACCCGTAAGGAGTTTTAAATGAAAATCTGTGTATTCGGCGCGGCAAGCGCACATATAGACGATAATTATATAAAAGAGGTGGAGGAGCTCGGCACGAAAATGGCAGCCCGCGGGCACTCGCTCGTGTTCGGTGCGGGCGGTACGGGGCTTATGGGCGCGGCTGCACGCGGGGTAAAGTCCGGCGGCGGATACGTGCACGGCGTAATCCCGCACTTTTTCAGAGAGGAAAAAGTAGAGTTAATCTATGAAAACTGCGATAAAATAACGTATACCGAGGATATGTCGGAGCGTAAACGCACAATGGAGGACGAAGCGGACGCATTTATAATCGCGCCCGGCGGAGTTGGCACGTTTGAGGAGTTTTTTGAAGTTTTAACCTTAAAGCAGCTCGGCAGGCACGGCAAGGCGATAGCAATTTTCAATATAAACGGCTACTACGACGACCTTGAAAAATTTATGAGATGCGTGGCGGAGCGTAAATTTATAACCTACGACACAAACGCAATGTGCGAGTATTTTACGGACGCCGACGAAATACTTGACTATCTTGAAAATTACAAGCCGTCTAAAACGCCCTGGCGCAAGCTCAAAACGGGGGACTGATGATAAGCGTAAATTTTGTTTGCCTCGGCAATATATGCCGTTCGCCGATGGCAGAGCTCATTTTTAAAAAGCTTGTGGAGGAGCGCGGGTTAAGCGGCAGTTTTGAAATAACCTCGCGCGGGACGTCCGATTACGAGGAGGGCAACGGAATTTATCCGTCTGCCAAAAAGACGCTTGAAAAGCACGGAATATCCGGAACTCACGTGTCCCGCCAGCTTACAAAAAAGGACGTAATAAACAGCGATTACGTTTTGGTTATGGACAGCTCTAATTTAATGGACGTTTTAAGGCTTACGGGCGGAGAGTACGGTGAAAAAATATTTAAGCTGTGCTCTTTCACGTCAAAGCCGCGCGACGTTGCCGACCCCTGGTACACCCGCGATTTTGAAAAGGCGTATTCAGATATTACGGACGGCTGCGCCTGTTTTCTCGAACGGGTGTTAAATGAGCGCGCTGAAGAAATAGCCTACGATAAAAGACATTAAAATATAACGCCGCCGAAGTTTTAAACTTCGGCGGCGTAATTTATAATATAATTGATTTAAAAATAAAACTCCCGCTTGTCATAAGAGCGGGAGTATACTTAATACCCGTACCGTACAGCCATAAAACAGTCGGGGTTAAGCCGGATTGTCTACTTTAAATTTTTTGGACGGCGGGAGAAGAGAGTTTTTTTTTGAACGGTGACGTTGCAACGCCCGTTATCCTGTCTTTTCCGTAGAAGAAGAGGGCAACCGTTCCGGGACCTGCGTGTATTCCCGTACATATATCGTAATACTCTATGATAAGGTCTTTTACGCCGTATTCCTTAATGAGCCCGGCAAGGTAAAGCGCGTCCTCCTCGCAGTCGGCGTGCGTTATTGCAACCGTTTGGTTTTCGGGCTCGGTTACGCGTTTTGCAAACTCCTGCGCAATAGTCTGAAGCGCTTTTTTTCTGCCGCGCTCCTTGCCCCACATAGCAAGCTTTGCGGGTTTTGCGTCGTTAGCCCAGAGAATGGGTTTGATGTTTAAAATAGTGCCCGCAATAGCTGCGAGCGCTGAAACTCTTCCGCCCTTTCTGAGATATTTCAAATCGCCAACCGTAACAAGGCTGTTAATTTTATAGGCGTTGTTTTTAACCCATTCGGCGCAGGTCTCGGCGCTTTCGCCCATTGCCCTTAAATCGGCTACGCGCAGAGCCAGAAGTCCCTGACCCATACTTGCGTTGGCGCTGTCGCATACGTAAAGCCGCGAAGAATACTTTTCTTCAAGCTCCTTTTTTGCTTTGAGCGCTTCGTTATGCGTTCCGCTCATACCGGAAGTTATGGTTATGAGCACTGCGTCGCGTCCGCTCTCAAGCGTGGGCGCTATCGCGTTTATAAATCTCTCCGCGCCGACGAGCGAGGTTTTTACGTCCGCGCCGGCACGCATTTCATCGTAGAATTTTTTTGCCGTGTCGGAAAAATTTTCTTCCGCGTTGTAGCAAAGTCTTTCCGCGCCGTTTACCGTGCAGGTGTAAGATATAACGCGGATATCGTATTTTTTTACAAGCTCGTCGGGTATGTTAGCCGACGAGTCAACATAAATATCGAATAAATTCATAAAATCATCTCCGAAAATTTGGTTGTTGCGTATGCAATTCGATTACGCTATTATTATGGTACCAAAAGTTGAAAAATACAACCTAATTTATTCAAAATGCGCTCCACTAAAAAATTTTACGGGTAAACTGTGCGGTTTAACAACTCTACCATTAAAATTTCATTCTCTACTCACGGTAGAATTTGGTTATTTTGCTTGTATTTTTAGCGAATATGTGCTAAAATAGCCGTATGGAAGATGTAAAAGATATAATTGCCAAAAATCTTGTTGAGCTGCGAATCCGCGCAAAGCTTACGCAAATACAGCTTGCAAATATGCTGAATTATTCGGATAAAGCCGTTTCCAAATGGGAGCGCGGCGACGCCGTGCCCGATTTGCGAGTGCTTATAAAGCTTTCGGAAATATACGGAGTAACCGTTGACGATATAGTAAAATCCAAGGATATAACTTTAAAGGTTCACCCCAAAAAGCTTATTACCGGCAAGCGCGGATTTGTGGTTGCAATGTCTTCGGTGCTTGTCTGGTTTGTGGCTACGATAATTTTTATAGTACTGTTTTCATTCCCCGTTACGCAGAAATATGCCTATCTGGTGTTTGTGTGCGCAACCTTGCCCACGTCGATAATACTTATGGTTTTTTCCTGCATATGGGGTAACAGAATTACTACGGCGCTTACAAGCTCGCTTGTGGTATGGATGGCTATAATGACCAGCCATATAGTAGTAATGACGTTTACGGACTTTACTACCATACACCTTTTGTATATAGTGGGAGCGGTTTTTGAACTCCTCATAATTTTGTGGTTTACTTACAGATGGTTTGCAACTAAGAAGGCAAAAATATTAAAGGACGCGGCGGACAAAAAACTTGCCGAAAAAGCCGCTTCAAATATCGATAAAGAAAACGAAGCTTCTGCGGAGGATTGATTATGGATTTGAAAAAACTTGCAAATGCTCTTATTCCCGGCGACGGTTTACTCCCGCCGGAAAAATACGAAGAACTTTTCCCTGCCCGAAACCTTGAAAAGGGCGCGGAAGTTACCCGCCTTGCGCCGTCGCCCACAGGGTTTATACATCTGGGCAACCTGTATTCGGCTCTTGCCGACGAAAGGTGCGCGCATACCACGGGCGGAGTTTTTTATCTGCGCATAGAGGATACCGACGAAAAGAGAAAGGTTGACGGCGCGGTTGAAAGCGTTATCCGTTCGCTTAAATATTTCGGCATCAAATTCGACGAGGGCGCGGAAATCGATTCGCCGCTCAACAAGTACGGACCTTACTATCAGCGCAGGCGCGCGGATATTTATCACGCTTATGCCAAAAAGCTTATAGAGGAGGGGTATGCTTATCCCTGTTTCTGCACGGCGGAGGAGCTTGACGCGATACGCGAAACGCAGACCGAAAACAAACAGACTACGGGATATTACGGCGCCTATGCCAAATGCCGCAACCTTTCCGAAGAGCAGATATACAAAAATCTCGCCGACAAAATTCCTTTTGTAATAAGGCTTAAATCGCAGGGCAGTATTGAAAATAAATTTACCTTCCGCGACTCTATAAAGGGCGATATAACGGTAACCGAAAACGACCAGGACGTAGTAATTTTAAAGTCGGACGGCATACCCACATATCACTTTGCGCACGCAGTAGACGACCATCTTATGCGCACAACGCTTGTAATCCGCGGCGAGGAATGGCTGTCGAGTCTGCCTGTGCATTTAGAACTGCACAAGGTCCTCGGCTTTAAGCCGCCGAGATACGCGCACACGTCCTCGCTTATGAAAATGGACGGCGGCAACAAGAGAAAACTCTCCAAACGCAAGGACCCCGAGCTTTCTCTCGACTATTACAGAGAGGCGGGTTATTATCCCGAGGCTGTAATAAAATATCTTATGACGGTTTTAAACTCGAATTTCGAGGAGTGGGAGCTTAAAAATCCCGGCGCCGATTACCGCGAGTTCAAATTCAGAATAGACAAAATGGGCAAGAGCGGCGCGCTGTTCGACCTGGATAAACTCAACGACGTTTCAAAAACCGAAATTTCAAAGATCTCCGAATACGATTGCTATGATTTTTTGAACGGCTGGGTAAACGAATTCGGAACGGCTGCGGATAAGGAGCATTTTAAGGACAAAGAGTATATAATAAGTATTCTGAGGCTTATAATGGGCGTCGGCGGTAAAAAACGCCGCAAAGACATAGCTCGCGCCGAACAGGGTATACGTTTGATGGACTATTTCTTTGACGATACGTTTACGCCCGACCGTAATTACAGGTTTGATAAAGATACCGTAAACTGCGTACTTGACGGCTTTGCCGCCGCATACGACCCCGTCGACGACAACCAGACCTGGTTCAACAAATTAAAAGCCGTTGCGGCTTCCGCGGGCTTTGCCGCAGAAACAAGCGAGTATAAAAAGAATCCTGAGGCGTTCAAGGGCAGTGTTTCGGACGCGGCGGAAATTTTGCGCATAGCCGTCACGGGCAGTGCAAACTCCCCGGATTTATGCACGATTATGGGCATTTTAGGCGGACAGCGCTCAGTTGCGCGGCTTGCAAACGCAAAACTTTAATTTTATAACGATATATTTATGTATTTATAAGGGAAAACTATGCTGAAATTAATTGACATAAAAAAGGATTACGAGGTTGCCGGCGAATCCGTACACGCATTAAAAGGTATTACGATAAACTTCAGAAAAAACGAATTCGTATCCATTTTAGGCGCTTCGGGCTGCGGCAAAACAACTTTACTCAACATTATAGGCGGTCTTGATAAATATACTTCGGGCGATTTGATTATAGAGGGCAGAAGTACAAAATCGTTTAAAGACGGCGACTGGGACACTTACAGAAACCACTCCATAGGATTTATATTCCAGAGTTATCATCTCATTCCCCACCAGACGATATTGCAGAACGTAGAGCTTGCGCTCACCATTTCAGGCGTGGAAAAAGCCGAAAGAAAGCGCAGAGCAATAGAAGCGCTCGAAAAGGTGGGCTTAGGCGATAAAATACATAACCGGCCCAACCAGCTTTCCGGCGGTCAGGCGCAGAGGGTGGCAATAGCCCGCGCGCTTATAAACGACCCCGAGATAGTTCTCGCCGACGAGCCCACCGGCGCGCTAGATTCCAAAACCAGCGTTCAGATAATGGAGCTGTTAAAGGAGATTTCCCGCGACAGGCTCGTTATTATGGTAACGCACAACCCCGAGCTTGCCGAGCAGTATTCAACGCGAATTATAAGGCTTCTCGACGGCGAAATGATAAACGACAGTATGCCTTACGACGGAGAAGAGAACGCAAAAGAAATTTTGCCCGAACCCGAGCCCGAACAGGAGAAAAAGCCCGAAACAGGCAAAGGCAGAAAGAAAAAGTCGTCTATGTCGGTGGGAATGGCTTTTATGCTCTCGCTCAAAAACCTGCTGTCAAAGTGCAAGCGCACCGTTATGGTTTCGGTTGCGGGCAGTATAGGCATAATAGGCGTATCTTTAGTGCTTGCGATTTCCGCAGGAGTACATAACTATATAGTGAGTATGGAGGACGACCTCTTGTCGGGCTATCCGCTTACGGTATCGCAGTCGGCAGTAAACTTTGAATCGCTTATGCTGGCTTCTATGTCCGACGATAACGCTTTAAATCCCGTCCGTCTGTCCGATAAGATATATGTTGATTCGGTTATAGAGTCGCTTATGAAAATGGGCAGCAGTCTAACTTCAAACAATATTACGGAAGAGTATATAAATTACGTGGAGCAAATGCCCGCGGAGTATTATAACGCGATAATGTATTCGTACGGTTTCGAGCCCGCAAACAATATCTTCACAAATTTTAAACTTGACGAAAACGACCCCGGCGAGGAAATTTCCGTTACGGGGATGCGCGCTATGTACGGTTCGGTGCTCAGCGCAGTCGGCGAAAAGGACGGCAACGAGCAGTTCAAAGCGTTTACGCAGGTAATTCCCACCATACGCACCTTTTACCAGATGCCGAACAACTACGACTATATCCTTTCCCAGTACGATATTCTCGCAACCAACTTAGATAAGACGTCAAATTTTACGGGTGACGAACTCAAGGAAATTTTTGAGAATAAAGACAGTATGATTATGGTTGTCAACGACGGAGCCACTGCGGACTTGTATCTCGGGCAGTTCGGTTACTTCACGCAGGAGGAGTTCCTCAATTTTGCCGAGCGTGCAAAAAATATTGCGGACGGTAAAAACGATACTTCGGAGTTTGACGGATATATTCAAAGCTACCTCGACGGAAAGGATTACGATTTCTTTATAGACAAGGATGGCGAGTATACTTTTAAATGGTATCCCAACGACAGCATATACGGAGAGCTCGGCAATCTTCCGCCCGACCTAATCGATATACCGGACGAGTATAAACCGCTTATAGACAACTTTTACTATCAGCCTTATTCCGCGCAGTTTATGCCCAACCGCGATAAGTCAAACGACGTTGAGCTCAAAGTAAAAGTAATTCTCCAAAAAAAGGAAAATGTGTCGTACGGCTGTCTTTCAAGCGGATTTTATTACACCGAGGCTCTTACCGGGCATTTTCTCGAAACGGGTTTAAACAGCAGAGTCGTCAATTATATCGAAAAGAATACGGAAGGTTATCTTAAAAGTATGCCTTTCACATACCATTACACTTTTGACGGCGTTAAAGAGAACAAAACTACGCTTTTTCAGCCGCGCAGCTCTGATATGATGTCTATGATGTCGTCGATAATGGGAGGCGGCGACGGAACCGATTTGTTGGCTGCATTCCGCGTGCCCGCCCGCTATTTGGGCGGCGATGATATTCCCGACTCGATTTATATGTACATCAGCGATTTTAAAACCAAAGACCTTGTAACAGCATATCTTGACGAGTGGAACAAGTCGGCTAAGGCGCAAAACGCAATCGCGTACGGCGTTGACGGCAAGGAAGTACTTTTTGGCGCGGATTCCGCAGGCTCTGTACGGTATGCCGACGGTAGTACGGATACTGTAACCGAAAGCGCGTTCGGGGATATTTCGCAAAAAATAAAAGCCGAGCTAAATAAGGGCAACGGAGTAACTTATATAGACTCCGCAGGCGCAGAGGCTGCGCTTGTGCTGCGCGGCACGTTCAGCTGGACGGAAACGGCGGAAAACGGAGAAAAGATTGAGCATACCGTTATACTGTCTGAGAAGGACAATATAGAATATACCGATACAGTGGGACTTATCATATCTATGGTCAACACAATGATAGATATGGTTACGTTTGCGCTTGTTGCGTTTACCGCGCTTGCGCTCGTTGTATCAACGGTAATGGTAGGCATAATAACGTACGTGTCGGTTGTCGAACGCGTAAAGGAAATAGGTATTCTGCGCGCTGTCGGCGCAAGGAAAAAGGACATAAAACGGCTGTTCAACGCCGAAACCTTTATTATAGGACTTGCCGCGGGTATCGTCGGAATAGGAGTAACCTATATTCTGTCGCTTATACTCAATCTCATAGTGTCGGCACTGGCGCCTATATCGGCTATCGCCGCTCTGCCTATATGGCAAGCGCTGGTAATGATAGCTATAAGCGTAGGTTTAACGCTTATATCCGGTTTGATTCCCGCGTCGGCAGCGGCTAAAAAAGACCCCGTAGTAGCTTTGAGAACCGAGTAACGGGCAAAAGTATAATATTTAAATTTAAAGTCAACAATATAAGTATGAAAAAGTTATTTCTTATTATATCGTTGGCTTTTTGTTTGTTCGCGTTTGCCGGTTGCGGCGGCGCAAAGTCGTATACGGGCGAATACGGATACGAGAATTACGGCGTTAAATACGGCGTTAAAGTGCAGGTGCAGGTTAAGGGCGATAAAATAACGGGCGTTGAAATATTGCAATCCGACTATACCGCCGCTACTCCCGAAGATATTTGGGACGGCAAGCCTACGTGGGACGAGGGGCTTTCCGCACTTTTAAAGAGCTTCGAAGGCAAAACCGTTGAAGAAATACGCGCCATAAACGTTGCGGTTAAAGACGACGGCGAACCGTACACCACCGACGACGGCGTTCAGGTTAATTATGGCGGGCTTGTTATTACGGGCGCTACAATGGGCAGCGGCAGACTTTTGCTCGCGGTACAAAACGCGCTTTCTAATATGTAAAAATATATTGCCAAAACGCTTAAAAGCGGTTATAATTTAACTATGAAAAAAATTGTTTACGCGGCAGTCGTTGCGGCTGTTTGTTCGGTTGCGGCGCTCTCGGGTTGTGCTAACGGGCGCGAAAATTCAAACTGGCTGCATTATATGAATGCAGACGCGTTCGTAATGATTACGAACGGCGAAAAAAATTCGCGCGCCGAAGAGTATAACGAGCTTTGCGGGCGCGCCGATAAAATTCTGAGCGATCTGGACAAGTCGCTTAGCGTAACAAACGAAAATTCGTGTATATCGCGCTTTAACGCCGCTCCCGCCGGAGCTGCGGTCGAGCTCGATAAGCCGGCGTACGAAGTGTTGCGGCTTGCAAAATCCGTTTACGAGTTGACGGACGGATATTATAATCCTGCCGTTTATTACAGCGTGGAAGCTTACGGTTTTACCGGCGGTGAAAAGCCGGATTCCGCCGACGGACTCCCGGACGACGGTCATATTGAGGCGTACAAAACGCTTTCTGAAAGTTTCGGCGATTTGGAGCTGAAAGTGGAAAACGGCTTATATTATGCAGTCAAACCGCAAAAAACGGTTACGGTTGACGGCAGGGAGTGCGCTCTTAAAGTTGACCTCTGCGGCATAGGCAAAGGGTATGCGGTAGACGCGGTTAACGCTCTTTACGACGAACTCGGCTTTAAATACGGCTATTTTGATTTCGGCGGCAGCAGTATAGCTTTCAAGAGCTTTGCCGAGGGCGAACGTTTCGAGTTGCAGATAAGGAGCCCGCGCAGCGTAGCGGATAAATCAGGTTATATATTGTCGTTGGAAATAGAAAACGACTGCGTGTCGTCAAGCGGAGATTACGAGCAGTTCTACGAAATCGAGGGCGTGAGATACTGTCATCTCATAAATCCTATGACCGGAAAACCGGTGCAGACGGGCTTGATGACGGCAACGGTTATAGGCGGCTCGGCGGCTGAGGCGGACGCGCTTACCACTGCTATTATTGCGATGGGAAAGGAACGTGCGCAACAATTTATAACCGATAAGCTTGGTGGTAAAAAAGTGGTATTCAGTTATACGGATAACGGCGAGTACAGGTTTTACGCTAATTTCAGCGATTATAAACTGCCCGATAACGGCGCGTTTACGGCGGGGGGAAATGTCGGTTAAAAAAATTGAAGAACTTAAAAATGATACAGGTTTTAAAAAGACCGACGTTTTGGTTTACGGCGCACTGGTCTTACTTATAGCCGTATTATTGACTGCCGCTCTCGTTCTGCGGGACGATACCCCGCTAAAAGGATTTCGTATTTACGTCGGCAACGACGCTGTTTTTGACTACGAGGTGAACGGTGAATACACGGTGCTTAACAGTTGCGTTAATGTCACGGAAACAGACGGCGGACTCGAGCTTTATATAAAATGCGGCGACGGGTACAACATTGTAAGCATAAAAGACGAGGGGTTTGTAAGCGTGACCGACGCCGACTGTTTTGCCGGCACGTGTATCCGTATGCCTGAAATCCGTAACAACGGCGGGTATATTTTCTGTTCGGCTCACGCTCTGCTTATACAGCCAAAAAATTACGAGCCTTCCCAACAAGTCCCCATAGGTTAAAATAATGTTAAAAAGCCTTTCTGCAAAGCGCGGAAGGGCTTTTTATTTATTAAATATAATTCGCATAATCCGACAAAATACCGCATATTATTTTTTATACGGGGGCGGAATATGTTCGATTATATTACGGAAAGAGTTATAAAAGAAGGAAAATATATAATAGAAACGGGCGCGACGGTACGCGACGCGGCGTCGCACTTCAACGTATCTAAATCAACCGTACATAAAGACGTGACAGAGCGTCTTAAAAATATTGATAAAGACTTGTACGAGAAAGTGCGGGCGGTGCTCGACGTAAATCTTTCGGAGCGGCACATACGCGGCGGCGAAGCGACCCGCTGTAAATACAAGGGTACGTACTCTTTTTCTGCGTCAGAAAATAAAGCCGCCGTTTAATTTCTGTAAATTTAACAAAATTTCCCCTTGCATAAATTTGCGAAAATAAATAAATTTATGCTATAATTGTTTAAAGAACAATTTACGGAAAAATTACGGAAAAATTACGGAAAAAACAATGTCGAAATTATTGGGCATAGACGTCGGTTCCACCACGGTTAAAGCCGTGGTTATAGACGAAGACAATAAAATTATATACAAGTCCTACGTGCGGCATTTCGCAAAAGTAAAGGAAACCGTTCTCTCCGAGCTTGAAATAATCAAAAGAAAATTCGGCGGGGAGTACGGAGTTTGTATTACGGGCTCCGCCGGACTCGGGCTTTCCCAACGCAGTGGAGTCAGCTTTGTGCAGGAAGTTCAGGCTGCTTTCATCGCTATACGCAAATTCTATCCCGCAACCGACGTTGCGGTTGAGCTGGGCGGCGAGGACGCCAAAATAATATTCGTTACGGGCGGCACCGAACAGCGTATGAACGGCAGCTGTGCGGGCGGTACGGGCGCGTTTATCGACCAGATGGCAACCCTTTTAAACGTCACTGTTCAGGAAATGGACGAGCTTGCGTTAAAGGCGGGGAAAATTTATCCCATAGCTTCGCGCTGCGGAGTTTTTGCAAAGTCCGACATTCAGCCGCTGTTAAACCAGGGCGCAAAAAAAGAGGATATTTCCGCCTCGATTTTTCAGGCGGTGGTAGACCAGACCGTATCCGGGCTTGCTCAGGGCAGAAGAATAAAAGGCAACGTGTTATTCCTCGGCGGTCCGCTGCACTTTTTAAAAGGCTTGCGCAAAGCTTTTGTCACAACCTTAAATCTTACGGAAGAAACTGCGGTATTCCCCGAGGACGCACCCTGTTTTATGGCGATAGGTGCGGCTTTGTACGCGGCAAATTCGCAGGCAGAATACATACAGACGGTAATAGACAAAATTTCCGCCGCGGCGTCGAGCGACGAAATAGTTACGGGCTCACCGCTCTTTAAAGACAGGGCGGAGTACTCTGCATTTGTAAAACGGCACAGGGCTACCGATTTAAAATTTACCGATATTGCAAACTATAAGGGCGACTGCTACCTCGGCATAGATTCGGGTTCCACCACAACTAAGCTTATGCTAATTACGCCAGACTGCAAAATTCTGTGGTCGCACTATCAGTCCAACAACGGTCAGCCGCTGGATATAGTTATTAGCAAGCTCAAAGAGCTGTACGCGGCAACGGACGGCAGATTAAAAATACGCGGCAGCGCGGTTACGGGCTACGGCGAGGATTTAATTAAGAGCGCGATAAAAGCCGATTTCGGTATAGTCGAAACAGTTGCGCATTTTAAAGCGGCAATGCACTTTAACCCAAAGGTCGATTTTATAATCGATATAGGCGGACAGGATATAAAGTGCTTTAAAATAAAAAACGGCGCAATCGACTCTATAATGCTCAACGAGGCTTGCTCGTCGGGCTGCGGCTCGTTTATACAGACGTTTGCCCGCGCGATGGGTATGGAAATAGACAAGTTTGCCGAAAAGGGCTTGTATGCCGAACATCCGGTAGAGCTCGGCTCGCGCTGCACGGTGTTTATGAACAGCGCGGTCAAGCAGGCGCAGAAAGAGGGCGCGAGCGTGGAGGATATTTCTGCGGGACTGTCCTCGTCCATTGTAAAGAACGCCATATATAAGGTTATTCGCGCGGCGAGCGCAGACGAGCTCGGCGACAACATAGTAGTTCAGGGCGGCACATTTTTAAACGACGCCGTGTTGCGTTCGTTTGAACTCGAAACGGGCAAAGAGGTAATACGCCCGGGCATTGCTGGGCTTATGGGCGCGTTCGGCGCGGCGTTGTTCGCAAAGGAAAACGTTTCCGGTGAAAGTACGACTGCAACAGCGGAAGAGCTCGCAGCTTTTTCGTATACGTCGCGTTCGCTCAACTGCAACGGCTGCACTTCCAAATGCAATATTAACGTAATCAGATTCAACGACAACAGAAAGTACATATCGGGCAACAAGTGCGAACGCGGCGCAGGTTTTGCGCCTGTCTCGTCCGAACTCGATATTTACGCTTATAAACAGGAACGCCTTTTTGACTGCGTTTCGGAATACGCCGCAAAAGGCGGGCGCGGCACCGTCGGGCTTGCTTTGCAGCTCGGTATGTACGAGCAGCTTCCGCTCTGGGCGGGATTTTTTGAAACGCTCGGTTTTAAAGTCGTGCTGTCCGATAAATCTTCGCGCGCGCTCTATTTCAAGGGTCAGCATACGGTTGCTTCGGATACGGCTTGCTATCCCGCTAAACTTATTCACGGACATATAGAAAGCCTGCTCGATAAAGGCGTGGATTTTATATTTATGCCCTGCGAAAGCTACAATATAGACGAGCACTGTTCAACCAACCACTACAACTGCCCCGTAGTCGCGTACTATCCCGAGCTTTTAAAGGCAAATAACGAGCGGCTTACGGACGGCAACTTTATAATGCCGTATTTAGACCCTAATATGCGCAAGAGCACGGTAAAAACGCTGCAAAGGGCGCTGGCGAAATATAAATTTTCCAAAAGAAAGATTAACGCCGCGCTTGACGAGGGCTTTGCGCGGCTGGATTCGTACCGCCTCGATATAAAACACAAGGCGGACGAAATTTTGTGGAAAGCCGAGCAGCAGTGTAAGCAGATTGTGGTGCTTGCGGGCAGACCTTACCACCTCGACCCGGAAATCAACCACGGCATAAACAAACTGTTGACCTCGCTCGGGTTCGCCGTGCTTTCCGAGGACGGCGTTTACGACAAGGTGGACGAGGTTAAAGTAGACGTTTTAAATCAGTGGACGTACCACGCAAGGCTTTACCGCGCGGCGGATTTTGCGGCTAAGCGCAGCGGCGTAAATCTTGTGCAGCTTGTATCGTTCGGCTGCGGGCTCGACGCTATAACGTCCGACCAGGTGCGCGCGGTTTTAGAGAAAAACGGAAAACTGTACACGCAAATCAAAATAGACGAGATAAACAACCTCGGCGTAGTAAAAATACGGCTTCGGAGTATGCTTGCCGCAATTGAGGAGGCGGCTACAAATGGAAGAAAATAGAGAAAAAGCAGTTACGGATTATACAACCGAATATCCCAAATGGGACAAATCGATGAAATCAACGCACAAAATACTTGTGCCCGATATGCTTCCCTGGCATTTCCTTATAATAGAACGCGTTATGAAAATGGAGGGCTACGACCTCGAAGTTTTAAAAAACGACGGACGCGCGGTTATAGACGAGGGGTTAAAGCACGTACATAACGACACCTGTTATCCCTGCCTTTGTGTGGTGGGGCAGTATATCGACGCGCTAAAAAGCGGCAGATACGACTTGGATCATACCGCGCTAATGATAACGCAGACGGGCGGCGGTTGCCGCGCGTCTAATTATATGGCGCTCATAAGAAAGGCGGTAAAAGCCGAATTCCCGACCGTTCCCGTAGTTTCCATTAACTTTTCGGGGCTTGAAAAGGACAGTTCTTTTGAAATTTCGGCGGGGCTTTTTATAAAGCTTGCATTGAGTATACTGTACGGCGACTGCATAATGTGGTGCTATAACCAGACCGTTCCTTACGAGCTTGAAAAGGGCGCGGCGGACACCGCACGTGAAAAAGCAGTGGATATGGTTGCGGACAAGTTTAAAAACGGAGGCTGGCTGTCGTATAAAAAAATCCACAAAAAAATAATAAATATTTTTGCGGCGATAGAGCGGAGCAAGGAAAAAAAGGTTAAGGTGGGTATAGTCGGCGAAATTTACGTAAAGTATTCGGGGCTCGGCAACAACAACCTTGAAAAATTCTTAATCTCCGAAAACTGCGAACCCGTAGTTCCCGCGCTTATGGATTTTGTGCTTTACTGTATCATAAACGTGGTAAACGACGGAAAGCTGTACGGACTCAATAAAAAAACGGCGTTCGTCTATAAACTTGTTTATAAATTCCTGCACGGAATGCAGAAAAAAATAATTAAAATTTTCAAAAAAGAGGGCACTTTCGAGCCTGTTCACGACTTTGAGCATTTGCGGCACTGCGCCGACAAGGTTATAAACCAGGGCGTGAAAATGGGCGAGGGCTGGCTTATTCCCGCAGAAATGGCTGCGCTTGCGGAAACGGGCGTTCCCAACGTGGTTTGCGCACAGCCTTTCGGGTGTTTGCCCAACCATATAGCGGGCAAAGGTTCTATACGCGCTTTAAAGGACATCTATAAAGACGAAAACATAGTAGCCGTCGATTACGACCCGTCGGCAACCAAAGTTAACCAGGAAAACAGAATAAAGCTTATGCTCGCCACCGCAAGGGAAAATAATGGACGAATAAATAATTAACGTCAAAGCGACCTGATTTTCTGTGAATTTAATAACTAATCATATCAAAAAGAGTCAAGCATCAGCTTGGCTCTTTTATATAATCCGTGTACTATTTTTAGCACATTGTATCAAATTTACGAGAAAATATAAGTTGGTATTCAGCAGCAGAGGAAAATGTCGCGTCCGACAAAATATAAATAAGTTTGAACAGTAAATAGATTTAATTTGTATAAATGTCTTGACAAATACATATAATATAATTATAATATAATTATGGAAGAAATAAGTTTTGAATGGGATGCAAACAAAAACGAAATAAATAAAAATAAGCATAAAATTTCGTTTGACGAGGCAAAAACCGTATTTTATGACGAACAAGCATTGATAATCGACGACCCTGAACATTCCGCAGAGGAAGAGCGATTTATTATTCTCGGATTCAGTACGCAAGCAAACTTACTTGTCGTCTGTCATTGTTATAGAGCTGCCGATATGGTAATAAGAATTATATCTGCGAGAAAAGCTACTAAAAACGAAGCAAAATATTATGAAAAGAGAGGTGATTAAAATGATGAATGAATATGATTTTTCAAAATCAAGACCAAATCCTTATGTTAAGAAGTTAAAAAAGCAAATAACTATAAATCTTGACAATGATACTATCGATTATTTTAAAGGACTATCGCAGAGTACGGGTATACCTTATCAAACACTTATAAATTTATTTCTTGCCGACTGTGCAAAGAATAAAAAGCAGCTTACGGTTGCATGGAAATAAACGTAATAAATTTAAACGGCAGTTTATACTGCCGTTATTTTTTTGTCCTTAGCCGATTGCGGTGGGCGCGAAGTATGCAGGTTTATTTGTTAAAATGAAAATCCGTATCATTTTATATTAACGATAAAGTAAAAGATTTTGGCTTGCGTAAAATATTAACGCAAAAACAACTGTAAAATTTGTAAAAATGTTAATAAATGACAAAAATTATTCAAAAAAAGTTATTTCAAATAATTTTATGAAAATGTATTTACATTAACGATAATGTATGTTATAATGTTTCCGACAATGAAAATATAGTCCGAATTGGCACGAAAAGGCGCCTTTTCGTTGTTGTTAGCATTACCTGCTAACAACAAAAAACATTTATCGGATTAAAAAAATTAAACGGAGCGGATAAAATGCAGAACGTAAGAGTAACTACTTTGAGCGACATAGCGGAGCGTATGGGCATCTCGGTCAACACGGTAAGCCGCGCTTTAAGGAACTGCTCGGATATCGGCGCGTCTACAAAGGCGGCGGTCAAAAAGATTGCCGACGAAATGGGTTATCAGCCAAATAAAGTCGCAAGCTTTATGCGTACGAAAAAATCGAATATTATTGCCGTAGTTATTTCGTCGCTCAGCAATCCGTTTTTCTCTATCAGTTTGGATTTTGTGTTTGATTATCTTACGAAAAAGAATTATCATCCGTTGATAATAGTTAAAAAGGAAGGCGACCTGTCGGTTGAAGAGGTTGTCCGCTGTATGCAGAGCGGTGCGTGCGGAATTCTTACGTTTATTGACCTTGACGAAGAGACTGCGGATTATTGCGAAACTTATAAAATTCCCGTTCTTCTATGCGGTTCCCGTCCACGCGACGAGCGGATAAGCGCAGTGTATTCCGATGATAACCGTTGCGGAAAGCTCGTTGCACAGGAAGCCGTTTCTCACGGCGCTAAAAATCCCTGTTATATAAACGGCGCACTGTCCGACCTGAACAACGGCAGAAGAAACGGTTTTATAAAAGTTTTGGAAAATGCGGGTATTCACTGCGACAGTTATGAGTTCGACTATGAAGACAGAGAGGCGAGCGCAGAGTCGATTAAAAAGCAAATAGCGAACAACGCAAACGACTTTATTTTCTGTTTTAACGACGAAATAGCAACGGTTATGCTTAAAGCCTTTGACGCGGACGGCGGTTTTAAAGGCGAGATTTTCGGCGTGGACGGCATATCGAAATATCTGCCCTATTCGAGGAGCGTTAACAGCGTAGGGGGAGATCTTCAAAGCATAGCAAATCGTTGCGGGCATATACTTCTTGAAAAGGTTGAAAAAGGCGACGTGAAAATTGTACGCGAAGTATTTCCGACGGAAATTATATTGAGATAAAAACCGCAAGGTTTAAAGATAAAAGGAGAAAATGATGGCAGGTTTATCTTTAAGACATATCTATAAGGTATATCAGAGCAAAGAAAAGGAAAAGAAACGCAAAAAGAAGGACGACGGCGCAAAGAAGCGCAAGGGTGATTTTCTTGCGGTCAGGGATTTCAATATGGAAATCGAAGACGGCGAGTTTATCGTATTCGTAGGACCTTCGGGCTGCGGTAAATCCACAACTTTACGAATGATTGCCGGTTTGGAGGAAATAACTGCGGGCGATTTGTACATAGGCGACAGACTCGTAAACGACGTTGAACCGAAGGACAGGGATATTGCAATGGTATTCCAGAATTATGCGCTTTATCCGCATATGACTGCGGGTGAAAATATAGGCTTCGGTTTAAAAATGCGTAAAGTTGCAACGCCGAAAAACGATGAAAACGGCAACCCTGTGCTCGCAATAGATAAAAAAAAGATACGCGAGCTTAAAAACAGTCTTAAAACCGTACATATAGATATCCGTTATGCCGAGGAGAACGACGCCGAGCTCGTGTTCAAATACAGGCTGTGCGAGATAAAAGCGGAATATGAAAAGCTTTTAAAAGAGAAGAACGCCGCGCTCGACGGTAAGAGCGGGGAACAAGCCAAAGAAATATTGCTAAGCTTCTCGGAGCGTGAAAAGGCGATAGCCGACTTGGTAAACGAAGTTCTCGCGGCTCAGAAGGCGGTAATTAATGAAATCAGACTCAGATATGTCGGAAAGAACGAAAAGGCCGAAGAAGCGGGAAATCTTGCAAAAGAGCTTGCAAATAAGGCTTCGGTAAATCTCGGCGACATAAGAGAAAGCGACATAAAGCTTGCGCTTACAGAAAGAAAGAAAAAGCTCGAAAGGGATTTAGAGTACTATACGAATACGCCGGTGCAGGTGTATGAATACCGCCACATTCCGAAAGAAGAAATAGAAAAGAAGGTTAAATGGGCGTCGGAAGTACTCGGCGTAACCGAGCTGTTGGATATAAAGCCCAAAGCAATGTCGGGCGGACAAAGACAGAGAATTGCGCTGGGGCGCGCTATCGTGCGCGAGCCGAAGGTTATGCTTTTGGATGAACCGCTTTCAAATCTCGACGCAAAGCTCAGAACGACTATGAGAAGCGAAATAGTCAAGCTTCATAACGAATTAAAGACGACGTTTATTTACGTTACGCACGACCAGATAGAAGCAATGACTATGGGTACGAGAATAGTCGTAATGAAGCTGGGCGTGATACAGCAGATAGACAATCCCACCAATCTTTTCGACTTTCCCGAAAATAAATTCGTTGCGGGATTTATCGGTACTCCGCAGATGAATTTCTTCGACGTTACGATAAAAAAGAACGGCAAAAATCTTGACGTGAAATATCCGAACGGCGAAATGCAGAGTTATAATCTCGCAAATATGCGCACGATAAAACCCGAATATCTCGACGGTAACGAACACGGCGTAACGCTCGGGATACGCGGCGAGAACGTAACTTTCGACGAAAAAGGGATAAGCGCAAAGCTGTCCATAAAGGAAATTCTCGGCAACACTACGCAGATGTTTGTAAAGATAACGCCCGAAAGTCCCGACAGTATAATTTGCGTAAACGACCGCAACGATTACCGCCAGGGCGATACCGTAAAGATATTTTTCGATGAAAAGAGGATACATCTTTTCGACGATGAGACGGAGTTATCCATAATGGAAAGAAAATACGGTAATTAAGAAAATCATTCATTTTCCCTCCTTATAACAAGGCGAACTTCCGCCGCCGACAGGCGGTGGGAGGGTTGCCGGACGTGAATGGCGGGAACGGCAGGTAGAAATGAAAAATCGCATTAAATTTTTCGGGTTGAGTTTTTTCTCGGATAAGATAGCGTCGGAAGCTGCAAAGCGCAGCTTTGCAACCGTATTTATAGGTCTGTTGCTGTCGTTCGTATTCTTCTTGTTCGGGTATTACGGCGCGGACGTGGCGCCGTTTGCAACCCATTACAACAATGCGGGGAGCTATAAGGAATTTATTCAAGCGGCGTTTGATAACGGCGTTGATGTTACGGTTATAAACCATAAGTGTACAAGCGGAAAGGTTATCAACACTTATTCTAATGAAGAAGACGCGGTGTATAAGAAAAACGGTTATAACCTGATTGTCGACACCCGACCTTCGGATACGCTTATAGAATTTACGCAGGTAGCAATAAAGGGCGAGAGCGAGATAGCTTACGGGGAGTGGATAAAGTTATCGGATACGGAAAAGCAGGGTTACAGATTGGTAACGCGTTATACCGACCGCGAGCTTGAACTCAGCGAAGAGGAATTAAAATCATACAAACAGTTTTTAAATTCCGACGAAACGTTGAAAAAAGAGCTTGACGCGCTCGACGGTGCGGCGGACGATTACGGCAGGCAGGTTTATTACCTGTACGTAAAAAATTATTATACAAAAGCGACCTCGGTTTATTCCGGAGCTAAGGCGCCGGTGTTGCGGGATTATTATTACGCAAACTATATCGCAAGCGGTAAAGCATATTATTTTTACGTTTTCGACGATATGTGCGCAGGCTCGTTTAAAACGGACAACGGAGTTCCCGTCGTGTTCGGCGGTTATTTTGTGAAATGTGCCGACGGAAAAGTAAACGATATACACGGCTTCATAAAGGATACTTATTACGATACGGCAGGTTATACGTTCGGGTCGTATTTCGTAAGCGCGGTTTCACAGCTGCCTATGCTTGTGATTATTCCCATATTGCTCGGCGCGGTTATGTGGCTTGCAGGCAAGGCGGTAAAGGACGGTTGGGAAAAGAGCTTTGCGGGCTGTTATAAGACGGTGTGCTCGTTCGTGTGGTTTTCGGCTTTCGTTGCAGCGCTGATAACCTTTATATGCGGCTGGTTTGTTGCGGCAAGGGTAATACACCCGTATATGATATTTATTTTCGCAGGCTTGTTGCTCGTTCGCACGGCGGTCTACTGCGTAGTGAGCGCGGTTAAAAACAAGTCTTATACGGGACAAAATAACAATAACGAATTTTCGGAGGATAAGTTATGAAACTTAAATTCAAAGCGGTTTTGGCGGCGGCGGTAACGGCACTAACGATTTGTGCGTTTGCGGCGGGTTGTACGGATAAACCCGAAGAGAACAATACGCCCGATTACGGAACGCTGAGCATAGACGACTTAAAGGTGTTTATAACGCAGGACAGAAGCTGCACGTTTGCGGAAATTCAGCCCGTATTCAGTAAGCCGGAAAAGGCGGAGAGCCTGACCTATACGTACGATACGTCGAGTATAAAAATCGAGGGCAACACGGTGACGCCTATAAAACGCGAGAATAAAGAAGTAAACGTCCGCGCAAAGAGCGAGCATTTCAACGTGGTTTTCAAGGTGGAAATAGAGTTTCTGAAATTCGCCGAGGACTCGTCGGGATTATACGATTTGAGCCGTTTCGACGTGGCGCAGCGCGCTGAACTATGTAAGGAAGTAACCGCAAATACAACGCTTTTCATAGGCGACAGCTTTATGGATAATCACTTTATCGGCGAATATATGCGCAGCTTTGCGCAGGGCAAAGATGTCTTGCACGCAGGTATCAGCTCGACGACTTCCTATCATTGGGAGGCGGCGTATTCAACCGTTATAGGCTCGACTGCGCCGAAGAACATAGTAATGCACGTAGGAACAAATAATTTCTATGACGTGCACGATTTGACTTCGGATACACAAGACAGTCTTACGCGCTTATTTATGCTTATGCATTCAAAATATCCTTCGAGCAATATTTACTGGTTTAACATCACACAACGCTCGGATACTTCGTATGCGCAAAATGTTTCGGAAACCAACGTATACATGGCGGAGTGGTGCGCAAAGTACGATTGGATAACGTGTGTAGACACTTGTTCAAAGGTAACAACGGCTATGCTCGGAGACGGTGTTCACCCGACTACCGAAAATTATAAAGTATTCACAGATGCGCTCGTTGAGGCAGGCTGTGAAATAACCGAAAAATAAAAATCAAGGAGAAAATGATGAAAAATTCAGTCAAATGCCTTGCTGCGGCAGTTCTTGCTTTGGCTATGGTTGCGCCCTGCGGTTTAACGGCTTGTAGAACCGATATTATTGACGAGTACGAGTTGTCTGCTTACAAGGGCGAAAACAAGGACAAAAACGGTGAAATTGTGTACAACAATTCGCTGTTTTACAGCAATAGCCTGAAACAGGGATATGCCGACCCGCAGATTTTGGACGATACTGCCCGCAGCGGATATTACTATATGTACGGTACGAGCAATTTACAGACTATGCGTTCAAGAGACCTTGCCGTATGGGAACCCGTAACCGTAGTGCTTAAAACCACGGACGAAACGCTGAACGCCGTTCTCGGTTCGGGTGAGTACCGTTGGGCGCCCGAGGTCATATACGATGATGATACTAAGCTTTACTATCTGTTTTTCAGCAGCGTTCCGTACAAAGAATACGAAAAAGGCGCAATTACGGAAACGGGCGGCGACGTGGACGGAGGTCTGACAGCATACTGTATGTACGCGGCTACGTCGGCTTCGCCTGAGGGACCGTTCAATCTCATTAATTTTGGAAACGCAGAAAGTTGCGGCACTGAAAACGTTCATAATCTCAACAGGAACAATAATAAAGAAATCACCGAGGACCAAGCAAAAAGCGGAGAATACGCTTTCATCGAAAAAGACGGCGTATATTACGAAGCGGCTTTCAGACATTTTTACGCCGACTACTGTCTGTTCGCCCCCGACGAGCTGAGCAAGCTTCTCTATAAGAACGAAGTCGGCGCAGGCGGGATTTACAACGAAAAGCCGAAGGCAAGGTATTTCCAGACGATAGACCCGCATCCCTATGTTGACCCCGTGCCTACGGTGGACGAGGCAACGGGCAAGAGCTATCATAAAAAATATATGTATTTCAAGCTCGAGCATAATGCGGCGTGGAATATAAACATCGGCGTCGAAATGGAAAACTGGCTTAAACCCAAGTGGGAAACGGCAAAGTATATAACCGCCGACAGATTTTATACAATAAAGGATTGGCGCGACGGTTCCGACGATAACGTAACGTACGAATACGGTGAGGTGTGTAACGAGGGTGCGAGTATGCTCTATCACGAGGACGGAAACGGCAAGGGGCTTTATTACTTCACGTTCTCCGTTAACGACTACTCGACGAGCGATTATCAGGTAGGTATGGCGGTTTCGGACAGTCCGCTTGGCGATTTCAGAAAGCTGAGAGAGGACGAGGGCGGGCTTCTTCTCTGCTCATCGACGACGGGTAGCGAGAGTATCTCGGGCGCGGGGCATCATTCGTTCGTTACTTCGGGCGAACAACTCTATATATCCTATCACCGTCACAAAGATTACAGCGAGGGCGGGCCGAACAGATACGCCGCAATAGACGAGGTTAAGTGGATAAACGTAAAGGATAAGGACGGCAACGATATGACGGTGCCTTATGTGAACGGACCCACCGACAGCGTTCAGCCTCTGCCCGAAAAAGTCAGCGGTTATAAGAACATCGCTTCAAAGGCAACGCTTACCTGCACTGACGAAAGCGCGGAGCTCGAATATTTAACCGATGGACTGCTGTCCGTGCATAAGGACGCGGATGAAACGTTTATGGACTACATCCGCGAAACAAAAATTAGCAAGACCGCAACGTTCGAGTTCGCTTTCGATAAGGCGGAAACGGTGCGCGCGGTTATGGTTTACAACTCCGCCAAGAGAAAGGAAATATTCTTTAATATACCGAGAATGGAGTTCACTCTCGGGGACGGCAGCGTACGAGTCATACGCGACGTTAAGTTCGACTTAGACAGGTATTGCAGAACGGGCGGCGTCGGCAACAAAGAGATTTTGTACGTCAGTTCTGGTGCGGCGGCGTTCGCGGAATTCTACGACGTAGCGGTAACGAATATAAAGATAACCGTCGAATTGCCCGAAAACCAAAGCAAAGTAGGCTTATCCGAAATAAAAATTTTGGGTAAAGCGTAAGGAGGAAAGGTATGAAAAAGCTGATTAAAAGCGGCGCTGCCGCAATATGTGCATTAACGCTTTCCGTTGCATTTTCGGGTTGCTCGGGCGAGAAAATCAATATAATCCCCGACCCTAATCCTTACACCTTCGACAACAGTGCAAACGTTATAAGACCCGACTGCGACGAGGGGATGAATATCGACGGCAAGTTTGACGAAGAAAAGTGGAAAAACGTGCGTTGGCTGACTGCCGAAGACAAACCTAACGCCACGCAGAGCGCGAAGATAGAGTTTGCGTCTTTCGTCGGTGAAAAGGGTATTTTTATCGGCGGAAAGGTAGAGGAAACGGGTTCCAACATCTGGGTCAACCCCGACAGAGGCTCCTGGACCAACAGCTGTCTCGAAATGTATATAGGTCCCGTGGGTTACGGCGAAGAGGGCAAGCACAAGACTATCGAATACGACGTGCAGGCGGACGGCTCGGTAAATAATATGCGCGTCGCTCCCGACCAGTCGAGCGGGTTCGACATACACACCACGAAGGATAAAATGCCGCTTACGGCTGCGCAGCAGATAGGCGGAAAGGTAAACACTCCCGATTGTACGGGTTACACTATCGAAAGCTTTATTCCGTGGGCGTTTTTGGAGCTTGCGGGCTGGGACGTTTCCGACCCTTCCGAACTGAAAGTGGGAATCGACCCCGTGCACATCTTCTCGCTTAAATACGAGGGCGAGGACGTATCCGACAAAATAACCGAAACGCGTATATGGTCGCGCTGGTCGGAAAAGGTGCTGCCGGGTATCGGCTGGCTCGCGCCCGACACGTATTTCCGCTTCGATAAAGGCGGGCTTATGCAGTATGATTACGCGGTAAATTACAGCGGCGAAGGCAAGGGCACTGTGGTGGCGAAAAGCGGCTCGGATAAAATATTCGGCTGGGGCACAACGACGTTTACGGTAAAACCCCGCAACGGCGCAATCGTTAAGAGCATAACGGTAAACGGCGAAGATTATACTGCAAAGCTCAGGGAATCGGGAGGCTCTTACGAGTTCGACGTAAAGGACCCCGAAGGTAAGCTGACTATCGACGTTGAATTCGGATTCGAATAAAAGTACCGTAAATTTTACGGATATATTAAAATAAAATTCAAAAAGATAAGGAGAAAAGTATGAACAAAAAACTTAAATGGGCAATTCCATTTGCGGTTTTGTCACTCACTTGCGGAGTGGCGGCGGGTGCTGCGGGGTGCAGCAAACACGAGCACAGCTATACGCAGCTTAAAAACGACGGCGACACCCACGTAATGGTTTGCCCCGACGACGACACGCCCGACGAAAGCACGAGAGAAGGACACGTATATGTTGCAGGCGAGTGCGAATGCGGAGCTACCGAACAGCAAGCCGAGATAAAATACGGCAGCGTAACCGGTTCGGTAAGACTTTATAAGTCAGGCGAGTATGTTTCCGCCGATGGTGTAAAGGTTGAAATAGACGCGGACGCCGACGTTGAGGGAAGCGTTAAGGACGGTAAATACGTTTATACAATCGAAAACGTGCCCGTAGGCGAAAGCTATGAGCTTACTATTTCAAAATCGGGCTACGAAACGAAAAAATACGAGATACTTCTCGAAGAAGAAGGCGAAGAGGCTACGATAGGCGGAGCTAACGGTATAACATTAAACTATGAAGTATTCGGTTTGTTTGCGGGCTGGGACTCGGCTTCGCACGATTTGACGCACGCAAACGATGCTGATCCCTATATACTTTTCAGAGAGCACACGGGCGACCAGACGCTAAACGTTATTACTAAAGACAGCTATAACGGGGTTTCGGCAAGCTTCGACGTCAATTACAATAACAGTACTCATAATTGGCGTACGCAGGGAATAATTCTCAAATTCTCCGACGGTAAGCATATGGTCGTACGCTATCATAACGGCGACTCCTCAAACGAAAAAGGCGGCTTAGGCAACATACAGTTCACCGCCGAAGCATGGGATTTCTTCCCCAAAGAAAACTGCCTTTTCGGCGAAGACGTAACGGGAACGCAGTACGGCGAAAAACCTTTTTATCAGCTGTCCGCAGCAGATACGCAGGGCATTAAATCGGAGGAAGGAGTAAGACTTACTACCGTAGTAAATGACGGTAAATTGACCGTTATGTTCGGCGGCAAGTATATCTGCGAATACGCTCTCCCCGACGGCTACGCCGATAAACCCGTACAGGTTGCTTACTTTGCATTCAATGCGGCAAGCAACGCAAAGTTTACTTACGAAATTACAAAATCGATTCCCGCGCTCGAAAGCGTGCTCGATATAGACGTAACCAAGCCCGAAGGCGCGGATTGCACCGTTACCGCAAATCCTCAAAAGGATAAATACTCGTTCGGCGAAGAAATCGAGCTGACGTTTGACGCGCCCGAAGGATATAAGCTTGATTCGCTTACAGTAGACGGCGAGGACAGATATAACGATGTGAATGCGGGCAAACTTACGATTGTCGCAAACAGAGCGTCAATCAACGTTGCGGCGGCGTTTGTACAGGAAGAGCCTATCAATATCAACATTTCGGTAAAGGGTAAAAAGCTCGGCGCGACGGCTGCGCTTGCGGACGGAACAAAGGTTGCGCTCGGCGGAACGGAGTATACGGTTACGAATGGAAAAATAACGGGCGAAGTTATAAAAGGCAGATATACGGTAAGCGTTGACGGTTATATTTCAAAGGAAATAGTAATCGAAGAAAATCTCACCGAAATTGTGCTCGAATACGACGCGTTTGAAATAGTACGCTGGGATCACAGCGGACACGGTTTGGTGCACGTAAACGATAATGAACCTTATATAGAATGGGAAGGTCCCGGAGCGTCGTTAAACGCGGTCACAAAGGAATGCTTGTTTACAAACGCCTCTGTTTCCGTAATAATCAAAGGCGGCTTTACCACGAACGGCGGTAAACAGCAAGGCATTATATTGCGGTTCGAAGACGGAAAAGCGGCAATACTCAACATAAACATAGAGGGAGACGCCCGCCTTCAATTCAGACCCGAACTGTTTTCGGATAATAACGATGCGTCGATTGGACTGAGAACGGTTTTTGAAAAGGAATGGGTGGAATTCAGAAACGTAACGGATGCGGAAGTTCAAAAATACAATTCCGAAACGGGAATAGAACTTAAAGTTCTTCGCTATGGCAAGTCGCTGTTCGTTTATCTCGATGACGAGTTCAAGGGCAGAGCGGATTTGCCCGACAAATACGAAAACAGTAAAATGGGCTTCGGCTTGTTCTCGTACGACGCGGTAGTGGGCTCTAAGTGGAAATATGAAATTTCCGAAAACGTTTCCGTACCTACGGTTGAGATAACGAACGAAACGCCGTCCGACGCAAACGGTACGGTATCCGTATCGCAGAATACGGTCATCGGCGATACCGTAACGATAACCGTAACTCCCGCAACCGGATATAAACTCGGCACGCTTACCGTTAACGGCACGGACGTTACTTCTCAAATCAAAGGCATGCAATATACCTTTGCGGTAACGGGCGACACGACCGTTGCGGCAACTTTTGAAGAAATCGTAAGCGGCAGTATCGATGCGCAAATAACGGGCAAAAAGCACGGCGTAAGCGACAACGCTTTGACGGCGGGAACGCAAGTCACGCTTTCATCGGGCGGGTTGGATGACGTAACGGCAACGCTTACCGATAAGAACGGCGTGCTTATGCTTTCGGTTATCGAAATCCCTGCCGCAGTATGGACGGTAAAGATAGCCGGATATCTGACTGCGGAAATAACGGTTGGGGAAAACGCTGAATACACTACTGCAATCGCGCTTGAAGCGGATACGTTCAATACGCTTACTCCCTGGGGTAAGTTCGACTTCTCGCAAGCGAATAATGAAACAACTGCGGTCATAGGCTTTACAAACGACTGCGGAGAATTCGTAACGAAAGAAACTTACGACGACGTAGCCGCAAGCATTGTTTTAAATAAAGATATGTTAACCAGTAATCAGGGCGTAGTCGTACGCTTCGTAGGCGACGGAATGAATGATTTGGTTTACGTCCGCCTTGAAGGCTCCAAAAAAGTGCAGTTCGCCGACGACCCTTTATGGAACTCGAATAAAGCAGAAGGCTCCGGTTGGCAGGATTTGATTTTCTTAAAGGAAACCGTTGAAGGCGACACAACTCACCAGGCGTGCGCAAAGGCGGAAGAATATCTTGCCGCAATAGAAGCGGGTACTCTCAGGCTCACGCTTTTAAGGGTCAAAAACGTCGTTCACGTATTCCTCGGCGACGATTATATCGGTAGCAGAACCTTTGCCGAAAAATATGCGGACGTTAAATGCGAAGTAGGCGTTGCTGCAACCGGTGTGCCGAATAAAGGCGAAGACGCTGCGATTACGGATTACAACAAAGTGTCGTTCGAATTGGCGGATGCGGATACTTATAAAGGCAAGCTTCCCAATCAACCCGACACCGCTGAATAAACAAACTTGAAAAAATAAATCGTTGCGCGGGGAATATTCCCCGCGCAGACGAAAAAAGGAAAAGAAATGGATATAAAAAAACTGACGGCGAAGCAGAAGGTAAAGCTTATAATGGGCGCGGACTTCTGGACTAATTACGACTTAGACGGGGCAATATACAAATTCGTCGTCTCAGACGGTCCCGTAGGGCTTCGTCAACCTATTGACAGAACTACGACGGAACAGCACGATTGTATAAAATCCGTGGCTTATCCCTCGTTTCAGATGCTTTCGCAAACCTGGGATACGGCGCTTGCCTATAAAATGGGCAAAAGTCTCGGCAACGACTGTATAGAACAGAAGGTCGATATACTGCTTGCGCCGGGCGTGAACATAAAAAGACTGCCCACCTGCGGCAGAAACTTCGAATATCTTTCCGAGGACCCGCTGATTGCGGGCGAGTTTGCGAAAGAATACATAGAAGGCGTGCAGAGCATGCACGTGGGATGCGCGCTCAAACACTATTGTGCGAACAACTGCGAAAGGTCGCGGCATTGGATAAGCTCCGAGGTGGACGAAAGAACGCTGAGGGAAATTTATATTAAGCCCTTTGAAATCGCCTGCAAAGCAAAGCCCTGGACGGTTATGTCCGCTTACAATCTCGTAAACGGGGTAAGAATGTCCGAGCATAAAAAGCTTTATTCCTTACTGAGAGAGGAGTTCGGCTTTGACGGAATGATTATGTCGGACTGGGAAGCGGTTAAGGACAGCGAGGCGAGCCTGAACGCAGGGCTTGACTGGGAAATGCCGTACAATGCCGAGCATCAAAAGCAAATGCTCGATAAAGCCGATAAATTGGATGCGGCAAAGCTTGACGAAAGTGCGGCGCGAGTAATAGCGCTTGCCGAAAGGTGCGAAAGGGAGAGTAAGCTCCGCAAATCGGATATGACTCTCGAACAGCGCAGGGCGGTCGCCCTCGAAATAGAAGAAGAGGGCATAACTCTGTTAAAGAACGACGGGGCGCTTCCGATTAAAGGCGGGAAAACGGTTGTTACGGGTGCGGCGGCGAAAAATTATTATTTCGGCGGCGGTTCGTCCAACGTCTACCCCGAGCGTGAATTCGAGCCTCTCGCAACGGCGCTTGTAAATGAGGGTGCGGATGCGTATTACACCGACAGCGTGTGGGAAGCGACGGGACATCAGGCAAATCTGAGCAATCTCAAAAACGCGGTAGCCGAGGCGGCGAAAGCCGACTGTACGGTAATATGCGTAGGCAATCCCAACACGTGCGAATACGAGAGCGCGGACAGACAGCAGATAAAGCTTTCAAAGGAAGAGGAGCTTGCGATTGTTTCTCTCGCGGAGGCAAGCGAAAAAATAATAGTCGTCGTCTATGCCGGCGCGGCTGTGGATATGAGTGGCTGGATAGACGAAGTTGACGCGGTTGTCTGGGCGGGCTACGGCGGAGAATACGTAAACAAGGCGGTTGCAAGGGTTTTGACGGGCAAAGTAAACCCGAGCGGAAAACTTACCGAAACTTTCCCTCTTGCTTTGGAGGACGTTCCTGCGGAAAACGCTTATTCGGACGAAGCCGTAATGCTGTACAGCGAGGGGCTGAACGTGGGATATCGCTATTTCGATACCTTCGGCGTGCCCGTACTGTTTCCGTTCGGCTTCGGACTTTCCTATTCGCAGTTTTCTTACTGTAATCTTTCGGTCGAAAAGTGCGGAAATGACGTAAAGCTGTGCTTCGACATAGAAAATTTATCGGATATAGACGGTAAGGAAGTCGCGCAGGTCTACGTGCGCGAAATAACGAGGGAGGTTTACCGCCCTTATAAGGAGCTTAAAGCTTTTAAAAAGGTATTTGTTAAAGCCCGTAATAAAACGCGCGTTGAATTAACACTCGACAGGTCGGCATTTGCTTATTACTCGGTTGCCAAAGATTGTTGGACGGTACACGGCGGCGTTTTCGAAATTCTCGTCGGTGCAAGCTCGGAGAATATACTTCTAAAAAATAAAATCGTAATAGATTAATTTAAATATAAAAAACGGTATGAGGTGAAAATTATGAAGAAAAAATTATCGGTTGTTTTAGCGGCTTGCCTGACTGCGGTTACCGCCGTTTCGGTTGCGGGCTGCGGCGACAGCAAAACCCAGGCAGGCGATAAGCCGGTCGGCGACAGGACGCAGATATCCTTCCTTTGCGGCAATAATTCTAAATCCGAGGCCGCTTGGCTGGAACTTGTCGGCGCTTATAACGACGGCGCCGGTTATGAAACCGACAATACTTATGTTAACGTAGAATTAGGTACGAAAACGAGCCCCAACACGTTTACAAAAAGCAAAGATGAGGCGTATAACGTCGTAATGGTTACCGACAGTATTTCAAATACGTTCGTAAACTTTGCATATAAAGCCGATGGCCGCAAATGTCCCGACGGATATATGCTCAGTCTCGAAAAATATGCGAAAAATGACGATGATTTTAAAAACAATACCATTTCCGACAGCGTTATGGACTGGTGGCGTATGACTCGCAATCCGGACGCAAAGAAGGGCGCCGGTCAGCCCAAGCACGTTATAGGCGCGGGGCAAAACCTTCTTGCCGTACCCGTATCTTCCAACGCGCATTTTAACTGGTACAACGAGAAAATTTTTAAGTCGCAGGGCATCAATATCATATCCGTACCCGAAGAAGAACTTGACAAATATAACGCGGATAACGGCGCAAATCTCAAACCCCACGGTTATGCGGAGTATAAAGAAGCGCCCGTTGCAGGCATGGAAAAGTCCAAAAACCTTTTAGGCAACGACGTTTACAAGGTGTTCAATAACTGTATAGGTATGAATTGGGAAGAACAGAGAAATATTTTGAAATATTTTTCGCCCGAGCATAACGACGGTTCGGCAACGGGTACGAAATCTCCGACCAAATACGGCTTTGTTTCTGAATATTGGTTTAATTACGGCTGGTCGGTGGGCGGCGACGTTATGGGTTATAACGGCAGGGAATACGATTTTACGCTTCTCGACACAAGCGCTAATTATATAGTAACAAAGAACGACACGGTTATAAACGGCGCAACCTATGCCGCCGGTGAAATAGTGCGCTACGAGGATAAGGTCAATCAAACCGATATCGCAACTATGGACGGGGTTTACGCCATAAAGTCGCAGTATAACGCCATTAAGGAGTACATTTCGCTGCAAGTGGCTACCGATACGGTAGTCGACGAGCGCGACGGTAAAACTTACAAGGGTTACGGAGTAGCAGACCCCGATACAGGCAAAGCCAAGATTTGGTTTAACAACGGCGAGCTTGCAATGACAAGGGGCAGCGAATTCGAGGAAAACAGAATGTCAAACCCCGACTTCAATATCTGCTTACCCGAAACGTATCGCGAATACGAGGGCGGAAGCGTGTATTATTCGGGAAACGATGCGAACGATTTCAAGAACGAGCACTTAAAGGTTATAGGCGAGACTTATGACGGCGAGGTGTACACCGGCGATATAAAGAAGGTGGACGGCACGCCGATAATCGGCAGCAGCACTTCGGCAAGCATTTCGCAGGCTCTTGCTATCCCCGCCTGTTCCGACCCCGAAAAATATCAGTCTGCATGGAATTTTATCAGTTGGGTTGCAACCGAAGGACAGAAATACATTGCAAAAACCACGACATTCCCCGTAGCGGTCGAAACGGCTTTCGGTGCGGATTTTGCCAAGAACGATGAAATTGCGCAAGGCAAGAATCTGTACGCCGTAGCTAAGGTTTCGGTAAACGCAGGCAGGGGCGACTGGGGATATTTTGAAAACGGAAGCTGGGTAACGAATTGGTCAAACCCGTTTAACGAGGAAGTGAGACGCGGGAAGAAAAAGCTTTCCGCATTCGAGCAGGAAAGAGCCGCAGCGGCAAAAACGGCTTTAAACGATATGTTCTGCGTAATCAAGGGGATAAGATAATGGGCGGCATAAAAGCGCTTGAAAAAATATCAGTCGCCGAGTGCGTACCCAAGCGTAAAATAAGGTGGAAGCCTGTAAGCTGGCTGTGCCTTGCGCTTGTTTTTACGCCGATAATAGCATATTTTCTTTTTAACGGTTTTCCCGTCGTACTGTCGTTTATTTCTATGTTTACCGATATGCAGGCAAACGATATAACGACGATGGAATGGAACGGCTTCGATAATTTCAGGCAGGTATTCACAGATCCGAAATTTTGGGGTTCGTGGAAATCCACGCTCATACTTGCAACCTCGCAGATTATTACTCTGTTGATATCGCTCGTTATAGCGGTACTGCTCGAACAAAAGGTTAAAGGCGCAAAGATTTTGCAGATAATCTTCTTTATACCGTATATCTGCTCGGGAGTTGCCGTAGCGATAATGTGGATGTGGGTGTTCAATAAGGATTTGGGTATTCTCAATTCCATACTCGGACAGAATATCGACTGGCTGAACGATTCCGACAGACCTATGCGGCTGATTGTCTGCGTGTACGTAACGATAGTGTGGCAGGCTCCCGCCTACGGTATAGTAATGTTCAAAGCCGCGCTCAAGAACGTAAATCCCGCTCTTTACGAAGCGGCTTCGCTAGACGGCGCAAACGCTTTTTACAAGTTTTGGCACATTACGCTTCCGGGAATAAAATCCGTACTGCTGTTTTTGCTGCTTGCAAGCGTTACGCAAGGACTTGCGGTTTTCGACAGCGTGCTCGTGCTTGCTCCGCTCGACTGGAAGCAGACTGCGGGACCGGACAACGTAGGACTTACGGTAAACTATTACATTTATCTGGAAGGCGTCGTTAACGACGAAATGGAGTACGCCGCCGTTATGAGCTGGTTCCTGTTTGCCGTTACGTTCCTTATCTCGTTCCCGATAATCCGTGCGCGCAACAAGGCTTCGGAGGGTTGATATGCAGACTAAAGCTTTAAGAATACTAAATAATATACAATCGGACGGACTGAAATCCTCCGACGGCAATTTCAAGCCCCGTAAAAAGCGCGAGCCCGTTTCGGTAGGGCGTATAGCTACGTACGTCGTTCTCGGACTGTATACGCTGTGGATTTTGGCGCCGTTTATGATAATTCTTATATCATCTTTTACGCCGCGATCGGAATTCGAAACGGCAACAAGCTTTATCTGGTGGCCGAAGGAATTTTCATTAGAGGGATATCAAAGGCTGTTTACCAACAAGACCTTTAACATCGGCGGTATTCCGATGCTGTTGCGCGGTTTTCTGAATACTATGTGGATAACGCTCATACCGCTCGCGTCGGGGCTATTGCAATCGCTTCTCGTTGCATATTGCTATTGGCAGGGTAAGTTTCCGTTTAAAAACTCGCTGTTTATGTTCACGGTAACGCTTATGTTCATACCGCTCGGCGCATTCGGATTCGTAGGATATATGTTCTATGACAACCTTGGTTGGACGGAAGGGTGGCAGGCAGTTCTGCCGCTCGTTGTGCCGGGACTGTTTGCAAGCGCAAGCACGGTTTTCTTTCTGCGGCCGTATCTTGACGGTATAAGCGGTGAGATAATTGAGGCGGCGAGAATAGACGGAATGAATTTCTGGCAGATATTTTTCACGATAGTTCTTCCGCTTTCCAAGCCCGCGCTTATAGCGCAGTTCATATTCGGTTTCGTAGGCGGTTACAACAACTATGCGGGTGCGCTTATGTATCTTGTCGACGAAAAGAGCCTGTGGACGTTGCAGCTTGCGGTGCAACAATCGGTAAACTATATGATGAAAGGCGACTTCGATTATGCGTTCCAATGCGCGACGGCGTTGCTTTCTATGCTTCCGCTTATCATAGTCTATCTCATATGTCAGAAATTCTTTATAGAAGGAATTTCGTTCGGCGGCGGCAAGGAGTAAATTCAAACGGTAAATTGACGGGGGAAAACGACGATATAATTAATTTTGTATTGTGTTCCCCCATTATTTTTTAATCAGGAGAAAAATTATGAAAATAAAAAGACAGGCGGCAGTCGTCGCCGCAATCGTTATGGCGTTCGGGCTTGCCGCAACGTTTACGGCGTGTAAGGACGAAACGGACGCGCCGTGCAATCATACGATAACCAAAGTTGCGCAAAAAGACGCCGACTGCAAAAACGAAGGCAATTTCGAGCATTATAAGTGTACGGAATGCGGCGAGCTGTTTTCGGACGGCGACGGCTTGAATATTATATCCGTTGAAAAGATTACCATAACCAAGCGTCCGCACACGGCGCAGTTTCAGGATGAAACGGTCGGAAAGTACAAAAATTTCTATTATTGCAGCTCGTGCGGAGGATATTTCACCGATAAAACCTGTAGCACCGAAATAGCCTATTCAGAGCTTGAAGACAGCTCGGTTAAGCCTGTAAAGCTCCCAGATTTATCCGATTACGGAAATATTTTGGTTACGAAGTCTATCTCGCCGTCCTCTGATTTCGACGATATATCCTCCGACTTCACGGTGCGCATGTTTGTGGGATGGACGAATAAGGACGGGAAGGGAATAAGCGAATTTCCCGAAGCCGCCAAGGTGCAGACCAATTACAATCTCAACAGGACGGAAACGCTTAACGGCGACGGCTGGTATAACTTCGGTATAGGCTATAATACCAAAGGTCTTACTTATAAAAGGTTGCAGTCGGGTTCGGTAGAATCCGCAAAGACTGAGTATACGACTCTGTTCAGAAAAAACGGCGGCATATACGTCAGAATAGTGCGCAAAGGCTTTAACGTATCTTTCTATTTCGAGGATAAAAACGGCAAGCCGCGGTTTATAGACGGCAACGACGAGTTCAAGGGCAGCGGTACGCTCATACGTTTAGCCGCAAACAAAGCCGAAGGCGCGGACGGTTGGCTTCCTTTCGTAAAGAATGCGGCAATATGCATAGGTGTGGGCAACCCGAGGTGCGTTTTCTGAAATGGGGAATACTGATATTATGAATCAATTTATTATTAACAGCATAAGAGTACAGCTATTAAACGAAGATATTGTACGCATAGAATATGCAAAAAACGGCAAATTCTGCGATGACAATACTTTTTTCATGCCGAATAAAACTGATTATAAATATGACGCCGAATATTCAGAAAACGACGGCGTTGTTTGTTTCGGAGAATACGAATTATATATTCCCGAAAACGCCAAATCGCTTACGGGCGTAAGGCTTGAAAAGAATGGGCAAAAGGTTTATACTTATAAAAAACTTGCAAATTCGGGAGAGCTACCCGCATTGGATAAAACTCCCGAAGTGTTCGCAATATCGGACACGCCGAGAATTATCGTACCCGAGGGCGGATATTCCGCCGACCGCAAGGGCGAATATAAAGTAGAAGAAAACGTGCAAGACGTTTATCTTTTGTTATGTCAAAAGAACGCAAAGAAGCTTAGAAAACTCTACGTAGAACTTACGGGAAGGTGCGAGCTTGTGCGTTTATCCACGCTCGGCGGTTGGAACTCTAAATACTACGCCTATACGGAAGAAGAAGCAAAACAGCTTATATTAGATTACGAAAAACATAACGTGCCTTTGGACGTAATGGTTATAGACACCGATTGGCGTTCCTGCGAAAACGGATGGGGATACGATATCAATACCAAACTTTTTCCCGATATGAAAAGGTTTTTGGACTTTGCGCACGCGCACGGCGTGGAGGTAATGTTCAACGACCACCCCGAACCGGTCGACGGCAAGCAGGTTTTCGCGCCCGAAGAAATTGCCTACCGCGAAAAGAATTTGCAGGCGATTATGGAAAAAGGACTGGACATATGGTGGTACGACAGAAATTGGGGGACCAAACTTGTTTCGCCCGCAAAGAGCGTAAATCCCGAAACCTTAGGTCTTTATCTGTTTGACGAAATTACGCGTCTTTTCTGGCAGAAAAAATCGGGGAATAAAAATATTTACCGCCGTCCCGTTATTATGGGCAACGTAGACAATATCGCAAACGGTTGTTATGTAAAAATCTATTCAAGTGCAAGCCACCGTTATTCGGTGCAGTGGACGGGAGATATCCAAAGCGATTTTGATGCGCTTGCGCAGGAAATTGATTCGATGATAAGAACGGGCAATAATGCCTTGCCGTATATTAATTCGGACTGCGGCGGACATATAGGCAATCCTGATAAAGAATTGTTTATCCGTTGGATGCAGTACGGCACGCTGTCGCCCGTGTTCCGCCCGCACTGCACAAATGTTGTCGAGCGCTTCCGCGAGCCGTGGGCTTACGATGAGGAAACGCTCGATATAGTAAGAGAATACAACAATTTACGCTATAGATTACTTCCCGTAATTTATAAAAACGCATACGAAGCCTATGAGAATGGCGAGCCGATATTTAAGTCATTAGGCTGGGAATATCCCGAAGATATAAAGGCTGTAAAACTGACTGATGAATATATGCTCGGCAACGATATTTTATTTAAGCCGATTGCGGGCAAAAATCCTTTGCCGGTTGCAAAGAAAAATTTCTTAAAGCCTGTAAAAGCCATCTACTACAACGGAACGGAGTTGCAAGGCGAGCCAATTGCAAATGCCGAATATGAACAACTCAATATAGTTTTAAACCATACATCGCCCGAGAAGGGAGTGCCTGTATATGATTTTTCCGCACGATTTGAAACTTATATAATGTTTGTAAGGGACGTAGAGCTTATTGTGCGTTGCGACGACGGCGCAACCGTGTGGATAGACGGTGAAAAAGTATTTGAAGATAAAACTTTGCATTCTGCAATGAATTTTCATCTGAAAACCATAGAGGGCGACAAGCCGCATAAAGTCGAAATAGAGTACTTTCAGGCGGGCGGCGAAGCGGCAATCGGACTTTTTTACTGCGAAACAAATACGGAAGGTATAACGCAAACATATCTTCCGTCAGGTAAATGGCTTGACTTATTTACGGGCAAAATCCATAACGGCGGGAAAAGCATATCGCGCAAATACGGTTTAAGAGAAACGCCTTTGTTCGTGCGTCTGGGCGCGCTTATACCGCTTGCATACGAGGCTCATAATACAAAAGAGCAGAAATGGGATAAGCTCGTCTACGATTTCTACCCCTGCAAAGAGGCAAAAGACAGCGGCTATTTATACGAGGACGATACCGAAACTACGGCGTATAAGCTCGGTCAATACCGCAAGAGCGCATACGTGGCGTACTATTGTGAAAATTGCAACGCTTACGTTATAAAACTGCACGCAGCAGAAGGTAAATTCGAGGGCGAAAAGTGCTTTGAAAAGCGCGAAATCACTTTTAAATATCACCTGTTAAAGGACTCGGACAGCGTTAAAAAAGTTGTGGTGAACGGCGAAGAGGTAGGTTTTGTCAAAGCCAAAAAGCATAGCTTGGTATTCCCTTTGAATACCGAACAGAACGCGCCCGACGGCGGCGTAATTTCCGTGCCTCTGAAAATCGATGTAAACAAAGAGTACGAGATTAAATTTTATCTGTAAGGATAATGCAATGATATATTTTGATAAACTATCGGATGGCTTTATATTAAGCGGCAAAAATTACAGCTATGCAATGTTTGTGAACAGGGCGGGCTATCTGCAACATTTGTATTACGGAAAAAAGATAGGAGAAAGCGACCTTGCGTTTTTAATAAAGACGCAGGGCGAAAAGCTTTCCCCCAATCCCGAAGATATAAATGCGGATATGTTAACGGATTGTATGCCTTCGGAGTGCGGCTTCTTAGGACGGGGAGATTTCCGTTCGGCAACGGTAATTGCGGAAAGAGAAGACGGCTCGGTTATGAGTTCATTCAAATACGTTAAACACGCCATATCCGGGGGTGTAGCGCGTATAAAAGGTCAGCCTTGCGTAAGAAAAGCCGATAATACCTTGACTATAACATTAAAAGATGATTTTTCGGATATCGAGATAGATTTGAATTATTCGGTGTCGGACAACTCGGATGTGTTAATAAAAAACACGGAAATACGAAATAGCGGAAAGACGTGTATAAAGCTAAAAAAGGCGTTCTCGTTTTGTACGAATTTGCCCGATATTGATAAACAGTATTCCGCGCTTAGGCTTGCGGGTAGTTGGGCAAGCGAAAGAAGACCCGTAATTACTCCGCTTGCGGAAGGGACGCTGAGGATAGAATCGACGCGCGGCTATTCTTCGCACCAAATGAATCCGTTTATGGCAATTCTTGCTGACAGTTGCACCGAAAACAGCGGCGAGTGTTACGGCTTTAACCTGTTGTACAGCGGCTCGTTCGCGATTACGGCGGAGGTTTCAAGCAATAAAAGCGTAAGGGTTCAAGGCGGAATCAACGACTATCTTTTTGGTTGGGAGTTAGACGGCGGCGAGAGTTTTATAACTCCGCAAACCGCACTGTGTTATTCGGCGGAGGGGCTTGGCGGACTGTCGCGGGCATATCACGACTTTTTCCGCAATTACGTAATAGACCCGAAGCGCGTATACGAACGCAGGCCCATAGTTATAAACAATTGGGAAGCTACTTATTTCGGTTTCGATAACGAAAAACTGTTTGCTATTATAGATGAGGCGGCAAAGCTCGGGATAGACACGTTCGTTCTGGACGACGGCTGGTTCGGGAAGCGGGACGACGATAAAAGCGGCTTGGGCGATTGGTTTGTAAATAATAAAAAACTCAAAGGCGGGTTAAAGCCCGTAATAGACCGTTGCAAGAAAAACGGAATGAAATTCGGTTTATGGTTCGAGCCGGAAATGATATCCGAAGATAGCGACTTATACCGCGCGCATCCCGATTGGGCGATAAAGAAAGAGGGCGTAGAGCCTTGCCGCGGCAGAAATCAATTAGTTCTTGATTTCACAAGAAAGGAAATAGTTGATTACGTTTTTAATGCGGTAAGTAAAGTTATAAAAGAAAACGATATTTCTTACGTAAAGTGGGATAAAAACAGAGATATAACCGAAAACTTTTCGGCAAGTTTGCTCGCGGACAGACAGGGCGAGTTTTTGCACCGCTATACGCTCGGGTTTTACGATTTGGCGGAAAGACTTATTTCTGCGTTCCCCGACGTGTTTTTCGAAGGGTGCGCGGGCGGCGGTGGAAGGTTCGACGGGGGAGCTTTGTATTATTTCCCGCAGATATGGACGAGCGACGACACGGACGGCTTAGAACGCACCAAGATACAGTGGGGGACGTCTATGTGTTATCCCGTAAGCGCTATGAGCTGCCACGTATCTGCTTGTCCCAACCACCAGACGCAAAGAATTACGCCATTCAAGACCCGCGGAGCGATAGCCTCGCTTGGCGCAACGGGATATGAATTGGATTTGACCAAACTTACAGCGGAAGAGAAAGAACAAGTAAAAGAGCAGATAGCAAATTACAAGCGCATAGACGAACTCATATTAAAAGGTGATTTATACCGCCTTTCAAACCCGTTCGAAACTAATTTTTTTTGCGAAATGATAGTAGCGAAAGATAAAACCGAAGCCTATGTTGTGGGTGAGAGATTCCGTGGCGACCCGTGCGACCACGACAGAATATTAAAGTTAAACGGGCTTGACGAAAACAAGACTTATACTATAAAAGAGCTTGGCGTTATGGCAAGCGGCAAGGCTTTAATGAGCGCGGGAGTACATTATCCGCGTTTGTCCGACTGCGGCAGTTGGATATGGCATATAGAGGAAACTACGAAATGAAATATGAAAGAAAAGAATACCCCCGCCCTCAATTCAGGCGCGACATATGGCAGAGCCTGAACGGCGAATGGGAGTTCGGGTTCGGCGATAAGCAAAATTACGACCGTAAAATCAACGTGCCGTTTTCGTATCAGTGGCAGGCGAGCGGAATAGGCGATACTTCCGTGCACAATACAGTTTGGTATAAACGCAAATTTACGGTCAGCGAAAAAAACAAGCGCGCGCTGTTGTGCTTTACCGCCTCGGACTACGAAACGGACGTGTGGGTGAACGGCAACCACGTCATAAAGCATATCGGCGGATTTACTCCGTTCTCGACGGATATAACGGAATATATAAAAGACGGCGAAAACGAGATAGTGGTGCGCTGTATAGACACGCTTGAAACGGCGGTGCCGCGAGGAAAGCAGAGCTGGACGGGCGAACAGTTCACTTGTTATTATTACCCCAACAGCGGTATATGGGGCAGTGTCTGGATAGAGTTTTTCGGCGTGGACTGCATAGAAAATTATTCGTTGCAGTCGGATATCGACAACCGCAGAGTTTACGGCTACATAGAAACGCTATACGGTAAAGCGGACGAAGCTGAAATAGTTTTAACCTTTAAGGATAAGAAGATAAAGAAACAGCGCGTAAGCCTTGACGGCAAGCGCACTAATTACAGTATTAATCTTGCGGATAACGCGTTTGATTTCGGCGAGCTTTTGTGGTGGGTGGATAACCCCAACCTCATAAACGTAGATTACGTTTTATATAAAGACGGTAACATTTGCGATAACGCGCACGCGAGAATAGGTTTAAGAAAAATAAGCGTAGAAAACGGCAAAATTTATTTAAACGACAGACCGCTTTTCCAACGGCTGATATTGGACCAAGGCTATTGGGTAGAGAGCGGACTTACTCCGCCGAGCGTTGAGGCGTTGAAGAAGGATATAGAGATTTCAAAGGCAATGGGTTTTAACGGCGCGAGGAAACATCAGAAGTTGGAGGACCCGTATTTTTATTACTATGCGGAAGAGCTTGGCTTTCTGGTCTGGGCGGAAATGCCGTCCGCGTATACATTCTGCGACAGAGAGGTAAAGGC
>CAJUPX010000005.1 GCA_910588685.1 uncultured Christensenellaceae bacterium
TTTCTTTGTCTTTCATTGCCATTCTCCTTTTTGCAACTCCAAATTACTGTTTATCGTGCAATCATTATAGCACGATAAATTAACGAACGCAACCGATTGAATTTTTGGATTGTGTCAAGTTTTTTCCGCACATTTTTTTAAAAAACTTGATATTCCTATTTTTTCACAATATACCGCAAAAATCTGCCCACATCGTCATAAACGGCGTCAAGCCCCACTATACGCCCACTCGGTATCGAGTGATTGACTTCGTAATTTTCCCGAATAGCGTGAATGTTATAAGCGTTCAGAACTTCTGGTTCGCTTTTAATCCTGCCTTGATAGAGTTCCGCAAAATCTCCGCCGTTGAAATAAAATGCTCTTAGTTGCGCCATTTTCTCAGCGCCCGCAAGGCTCCAAGCCATAGGGCGTGAAGATAAGCGTGCAGAAAGAATGTGCGAGACATGACCTTCAGCAGAGCAGTTACTCTCTGCGGTAAGGTCTATGCTGTCAAAATTATTTTCAATGTACTGTAAGCTGTCATACAGGCGATTCCGTGCACGTGCCGTTCCCATACCACCCCAGCGCTGCATGTACAAAGATTGAACGCCTTTGCTGTCGCCAATCTTTATGCTATTTATTATCTGCTTACGCAAACGTCTATCACCAGCTGTAGCGTCCGTAACGCTTTTATATACGTGAAATTTATCCAAGTGATACTGCGCTTTAGGAATTGCATTAAGCCCTTGCTTAATCCAATTTGCGCCATCACCGGAAAGATGAATTTCAGCGTTCTGCGTATCGTACTGGGCGTATAAATAATCTGCTACACAATCCCATATTCCGTTTCCGTTACTTACAGAAACAAAATACCGTGTGCCCATCAACGCCGTCCGTCTTCGATTTACTCGTTGACGTCCTTCGTGCACGTATACAAGCTTCACCTCGGTGCTTTTACCGTTATTAAGGTGAATATGGTCTTCATCGGCTTCGATATAAATTTGTTCAACAGTCTTTAACCCCTTTGCTTGAACTTCGAGCTTTTTTGGCTCAACACCTTTTACAAGATTATGAACCGTTTGCCGAGACACGCAACCGTTCGATAATTTGCTTGCTTTTCCATAGCTTGTGAGCGTAGCATCGTTGATAAGCTTCGTTTTAAGCTCGCTTTCAATACGGCTGTATTTTTCCATATTCAGCAGCTCATCTACGGCAAAAAAGTATTTGCCGGAAGCTTTGTCAAAGTAAAGCCGCCGAGTAAGGTTAAGCTCACCCATTCCCGAAACCATCTTTCGGGTTTTGGTGTGTCTTAAAATTATTGAGTGCTTATCTCTTTGATTATTGTAGTTCTGGTCGATAATCTTTACGATTTGCTCTATAAGGCTTACACCCAAATTATTAACGGTTTTCTGCGTTGTACGTACAATATCAGAAAAACTTAATTCTTTTAGGTCTTTTGCAATTAAAGAAATAATTTCTTCTACTGCACACTCGATTAACGAATGTATAATTTCTTTCGTGCTTTCCATTTAAAATAACTCCTGTAAATAAAAATGTCCGTACAAAAAATGTACGGACATCAATGTGCGGACGAAAATGTACGTACAAAATTTGTCCGTACAAATTTTACCGCAAAAGCAGATAAAAGTGAAACCACGAGAAAAAGTAAAATAAAAAGCTCTCGTTTAAAGAGAGCTTTTTTATTGAATTGTATGTTTTTAATCACTGCATACAACGGTTACAGATGAAGGAACAGCATTATCACCTTTAGTAATAGCATCCCATTCTGCTTTAGTTCCGTCATAAGTAATTACTAAACCTGAGCAGTTCGCAAAGGCTTCATTTCCTATACTCGTTAGACTGTTAGGCAAAGTTATTTCTTTTAATGATGTGCAACCATAAAAAGCTTTGCCTTCCATTTTTATTAAATTCTTGGAAATTGTTATATTCTTAAGCGTTTTACACCCTGCAAATACCCAGGAGCCAAATTCAGTAACGCTATCCGGTATAGTGATATTTTCTAACGATGTACAATCTTCAAACGCACAGAAATCTATTTTCTTAACACCACTAGGTATTGTTACATCAGTAAGACTAACGCAGTCTCTAAAAGCCCACGGAGAAACGTCTGCTGAATTTGACCAAACCGCACTTTTTAGCGCTGTACTTTGATAAAACGCGTCCCTATCAACTCTGATTATACTATTAGGTAGAGTCACACTTGTAAGGAATTTTGTATGTTTTCCATCGTGAGTTACCCACATCTCTTTAACAGGTTTATTGTTATAAGTACTTGGAATAACTAAATCCCCTGCCGCATCTCTATTATTTATGTACACCCTTACATAATCCGAGTATTCATAGAATTTTAAATCACTAATATTTTCAGAACAACCTGTAAATACCCCTACAACCATAAGCATACAGCTCAAAAAACCTAACAAAAATAAATTTTTAAATCTTTTCATTTCAAACCTCTTAAATTCAAAATTATTATACTATTCAAATATTTTAAAGTCAATTCAAAATTTCCATATTTTACCAAATTTTACCAATTTGTCCGTACAAAATGTCCGTACATTTTTTCTTCGTGATTTCTATTCGCTTGCTTCCCACGGCTTGCCGACGTTCTCAAAAATCGCACGTACGGTATCATGAGCTTCGACGTGGAAGCGAGTTCGTTGCCGTGCAGAGCAAATAGCGAAACAGTCGCCGTTCCCGGCATCGGAAATAAACGCCCGCTCGGTTGGGTTCAGCCCGCCGACATTCTTGTATAAATCGGTTAAGATTTCCAGGTCAGCGGGTGCCAAGCCGAACACAAACGAATATTGAGAGTTGTTTACGATAGCCGACGTCTTTTGTATAACCTTTTCGTTCCCAAAAATATCGCTCAGGTTCTGAGTCAAAAAGAATATACTACCCTCATACTTACGTATACGCTTGTACCAAAGGTAAGCGAACTGCAGTGCAACCGGGTAATCGGCATCTATGAAATTATAGCCCTCATCGAGCACAATGAACGGATGCACGACGTCACCGTACCCGTTGCGGTTCAATTCACGGATATTGATTATCTGCATATCAAGATAACGCATAACGACGAGGATCTGCGCATTTGCAACGGTTTGGTTCTTCGCTCCGAAAAGCGACTGGAAGTTGAACACTACAAACCGTGAGTCAACCTCAAGCGTGGACGGACCGTTCCAAAGCGACGAATACATACCGCCCTTAGCAAATTTCTGAACGTAAGTATTTACGCGTTCGAGATTGGCCTTACGCATGGGCGTCAAGTCCGTCCGCTGCATTTCCTTTTCAACGATGGCTTTCAGTGTATCGAACGTCGGATATTGCTCGGGTTTAAAGTTCGTGCAATCAGTATCGTGCTTTATTCCCACGCTTTCGTAAGTAAGCTTAATAAGATTATTCAGCTCTTCGAATGCGTCCTGCGCAATGCCTTTCAAAGTGATTTTGAAAAAGTCTTCCAGGAACTGCAAATGCGCGTTAAAAACCACTTCGGGCGGCGCAACGTCGCCTTCATCGGTTAACACCGGATAAACATGCAACGGATTTATGCGCCCCTGCGTTGCGCTGCCTATATCGATAAAAAGTCCGTCGAGATTTTTTGCAAGTACCTGGTACTCATTTTCAGGATCCAAAATAAATATTCTGGAATTTTCGGAATATATCATAGTGATTAAAAGCTTTGCAAAAAAGCTCTTTCCGCTCCCGGACTTGCCGTAAACGATACCGTTACTGTTTATAAAATCCCTTCCACGTTTCCAAATATCAAGTATAACCGGGTAATAATCCCATCCAAGATTATACCCGTCAACATCGATTATCGAAGAGAACACAAAAGGAAATACAGCAGCGAGCGAGTCCGAGTTGATTCCGCGCTCAAATCCATGTAATTTAGGGCGCCTTGCAACGGTGGACTTAGCGAACCCGTCGAACTGTCTGCCGAGCAGATAACTTACTCTGTAACCGTTTGTAGTTATCTCACGGCGAATATCTTTACGGAACGTTGCGTTTGGCTTATCGGTATTATTAAAGCCCGTTACAGTCAACGTACAATCGAAGAGCATCTCGTTTTCGTTCTGGATGCGAGCCTGAAGCTCGTTCATCGTCTGAATGTGCGTGTCCTGGCTTCGCATTTCAGAAAGCTTTGCCGACGTTCTCGTTGCGCTCTCGACAACGGCTCTATCAATACGCTTAATAGCCTTACCTTTATCTACGGGCTTTATCGTCAATACTACTTTCGTGTTATCTATGTTAAATAAATTCGAACCCCAGGCGTTCCCGACGTACAACGGATAATCCTTTATCGCCAGAGTGAACGCATAGACGTCATCAACATTATAACCGGCAAGACCGAATTTAACCTTATTCGGCTTTACGTAATCTGCAAGCTCTGAAATATCTTTTTCGTCAATATCTCGCTCATCAAAATTGCGCGTGTAGCAGTATTTAAAAAATACTGCTACTTCACGTGCATCCAAGAGCGTTGAACTTAGTCCTGCTGCATCGAGTCCGTCTTGACATGCATCAATCTGATTGTATAAAACATCGACGTCGTTTTCATACAAAGCTATGTAATAATACGGTCTATAGAGTGGCATAACATTGTTAACGTTGTCTACCTGCTCTAAGCGACTTTGCAAAATTACTTCTTTTGCCTTGTCTTCATCTTCTTTAGCAATATTAAGTTTTTCAAAAATACCGGCGGCAACTTCATCGTATTTAATAGGACGATCTATCTTGACGAGCTGGATTACAGACGACTGGCTCAACCCGTTTAAAACGCGGGCAAAAGCCGAAATTCGTCTGTCCTGCTCATCTTCGTCCAACAACCCAAAATCAAGGCTGCCAACTTCAATTATGGCGCCGAGATAGCCTTCGTACTCGATGAGCCCGTCCGCCCTGATTTTTTTGAACGGTATAAGCTCGTCAGTACTTCCCTTTTTTGCGCCTTTGGTAAACGTGCGGCGTGAAACGTAGAACTTTATCAAATACGCAAACTGCAGATAAGTTCTGTCCTCATCGTCGCCGATGAACATTACTGCGCATATTAGAAGATAAATGGCGAGCATAATCCAACGTTGCGTAAAATTCGAGAAAAACAGTAATACCGCTATTAAAAGCATAATGCTTATCAAAAGCATATCGAGTAAAGATAAATGCTTAAATAGAGCTGCCTTAAGCTTACTGTTTTTAGGTATAATCCTTTCCATAATTTTTACTTCCTCCGGGAATTATCTTTAAAGGCACCCGACTTACTCTCATTGCCGCCGCCAGTTCTCAAACCACTGTTTGGACGTACGCCCGATAGCTTGTCTGCAGCTCCTCTGACTCCTTTTATAATGTTAGGAGCGTTTAACCCAGCTTGCTTTCCGCTGTTACTGATTGGCGTATTACGAGCTCCATTATTACCGAACAGCGAAGACCTGCCGCCCATACGGCCAAGCGCTCTGACAAACGCGGCTCCTTTACTTCCCGAATACTTGTCTCCGCCGGCACGCTCACCAATAGCGTTTGCGCCACGTGCAGCATAATTAAAAATACCGGTGCGCTCACGTCCATAACGGTTTGTCCCGCCAAATAAGCCACGCCCCATTCCGGCTGCCACACGACTTACGCCAAGCGCTCCCACGGCTGCCATCCTCACACCGCTTGTAATAAGCGCAAAGGATTGCATAGCTTCGCGCCCTTCGTCCGCCGACGTTCCGAGAATGCGGGCAATGAGCGTTTGACTGCTGTTCATACATAAGGCACCGCCGAGAAGCAATAGCATTTTAAATACCGACACGGCAAAAGAGCTTAATACACCTTCGTTTATCAGATACGTTAAATCGAATGCAGGTCCCATTATAAATCCAGCAATCATAAAGAATACGTTAAGCGCGATAACGGCGCCAAAAGCGATTAAAACCTTCGACATAAACGTTTCCCGCCATGCCCGGAACCGGGCGCCGTCGTCAAGCGGTATAGTTCCGCATACAAGCGGCATACAGATTACAAGGACGATTATATCGTAAATACGCTTAACGAGCCCCACGGACAGCATAAACATTGATATAAGCATTATTACAGCTACCAAGTAAGCCGTAAACAAGTTAAAAGCATCTAATCGCACCATAGGCTGTTGACTGTAACCCTGGTCTGCTTGCTCGAATAATCCTATCCAGTCTTTATTATGTACGCCGAATACTTGATCCGGCGACATAGACCATTTTATATCCGCCGCAGTATAGCTCCCAACCCAGCCCGTTTCAACCAAGAACTCACCGTCTACGGTAACATACGGATGATACCATTCAATGCGCTGAACCCAGATAGGTATTTTATTACCGTCATCATCAAGCATATAATTCCCACTTGCATCTTTTTCCCAAGCTAAGCCGTCATCGCTCGATGGATCCTTTTCCTGAACTCGGTGCCCACTCTCGTCAAGATAGTCCCCCACTTCACGCTGTTCCCATACGCTTTCATCAATTACATACGATTGTTCAACGGAAAGATTAAATAAGTTCTGCGATAACGTCAGATTATCTGCAGGCGCTATGACGTCGTTTACCATGTTTAACAGCATCGTTGAAAACGCTATAAACATAAATACGAAGAATATACATACAACAGAAGCGCCAATCCCGAGAACGCCCTGTTTTACCGTTGTTGCATGCGATGTCGGCTCTCCGCCCGCTTTAAATTTTATTACGTTTTTAACTGTTTTAACGCCCACGCTCGCACCGGCAATTACAACGCTTACCATACATAAACCGAGCAAAACTTTTGTTGAAATTGCACTGTCTAAAAACACTTCTAAAAGCGTTCTGGTTTCGTCCGCCTTCTGCGTTCCGGTCAAGATATTAAAGATGGCGCCAAGCGTATCTATAAAATCGTAAAGCCAAAACAGAAGCTGAGCGAATAATTTTTCAATTAATATTCCCATATTCTTAAATTACGCTATTCACAAAAAGCGACATAAACTCCTGTGCATCATTATCAAACCAGGACTGGAAGCTTGCTACAATAACAGGAACGAGTGCAGCAATTAAGAAAATTATTATAATTCCAATGAAAATGCCTTTTGCAAACTCTTTCGCCTGCTTAAGTTTCTGCTCATCACCAGATTTGGAAGCAAGGATATACTTAAGTCCTGCAGCACCACCAAGAATAGTAGCCGCGGCAGCCAGTACACCGAGTAACGGTCCCCACCACTGGCTAAGGAACGACTCAAGGATTTTTCCGACATTATCAAAATTGCCGGCAAGAAGGGTAGAAAGAATTTTGTTCATAAAAATATCTCCTTAAAATAATTTTTTTATTTTTAATATTTAATCGGGTTCGGCTCATTGTCCGTACAAAGTGTACGGACAAATGAAAATGGGCCAATACCGTTATTTTTAGTAAATCTTACGTTTAAATCTGAATACTACAAGTGTAACGATGCCGACAACTACCAGAGCAGAAACCACGCATATAAGAGCTATTGAAATATCGCTAAGATAGTTAAGCTCAAATATATACTCCGTAATGTTTCCGACCTCGTCCACACAAACAAGGCGGTAATTACCAACCTTTGTAAGTTCAACAGAGTTCTTTAAATTGAAAGTTGTCTGTGCGCCGTTATAATAGAGCGTATAGGTCATATTCTCCTTGTTAGGCTGAGAGATTATTACACTTTTTCTTGTGTTCTCGAACTGCACAGAAGGCGCTACGTTGTCAACGCAGAGCTCAAGCTGCCAATTTGAATTAGCGTTCACAAACGATAATTTATAATTGCCGTTCTCCGTCAGCGAAAGCATATCGCCATCGATAACCGCATCAACGACTTGTCCGTTAAGCTCAATAGAGACAGTAAAGCCATCAGGCACATTGATTGAATAATTGCGCGCTTTTTCAGGCAATATACTCCAATTAAAAGTTTTTACATTGCCGACTTCATCTGTAACGGTCAAAGCATAATCTCCAAGAGCCACAATCTCCCCACGGGTATACAAGTTTTCGTTCCCATCATGGTTGAGCGTTGCCGTTACCGACTCGCCAAAGGTGAACGAAACGGCGCCCGTGATAAACTGGTCGTCTACAAACGCTATACTTGGTGTTACGTCGACGTGCTTATCTATAACAAAGGAAACGTTGACAGAATTGCCAACAAGGTCAAGCGCAATAATGTTGTAAGAACCTTCAGCATCAAACCGTACACCGTCATAGGTTGCGATTTTATCACCGTTATTGTAACGATAGTAAATCAGGCTATAATCCTTAAACTTAACCGTAACAAGCTCATTTGTGGCGCCATTCTCCGTTACACCGTCAAGGGTAATAATAGGCGCAGTCTTATCGATGACTAAAACCAGCTCTCGCTCGTTCCCGCTCTCGTCTTTAGCGTAAACGGTGTACTCGCCTTCTGCTGTAATACGGCTGTCAGCTTCAAGCGTTGAGCCATCTTGAGCTTGAATATAGAACGACTGCATGTCTTCGCCAAGCGTAACGGACAGCCAATTTTTCGAAATATACTTCCCTGCATCGTCTATTACGTAAGTGCCGTTAACGGTTAATTTTACGCCCGTATCAACGTTAATACGTAATTCCGCCGACGTTCCAAGAAAATCTGTAACGGTAAACACATAAGTGCCGCTCTCTGAAAGCAATTCGTCAGCATATTTAACCGAAGCTCCACCGTTAAAGCTGTAAGTGATTTTCGAATCTTGCTCTTCACAAATAATTCTGAATGGCTCATTAGTTGTTGCCCCATCATTTAATGCTTGTCCGCTTTCCGTTTCAAACCTTGCCGTGGGTGCGGTTTTATCTATTAAAAGCGTAAGTTCTGCGCTGTTCCCTGCGATATCGGAAATTACAACATAATACAACCCTTCAACCGTTATTCTCTTTGTGGTATCTATTAACGTTCCGTCTTCGGAAACCACTTCGAATATTGACGTTTCTTCAAGAGCGATAACCTGAAGCCATAATCTCGAGTGATAAATATCGTCACGCACAACGTAAGTGCCGTCCACACGGTATTTAATTTCACGGTCAATAGTTATCGTGATAGTTGCAACGTTACCTACTATGTCCGTAAGTCTGAACGAATACGTACCCGCATCATCTATCAATGAACCGTCGTAAGCAATATAATTACCAGCACCAGCAACAAAGGAAACATTGACGCCTTCTTCCTCACAAACAACATAAAAGCTCTTTGTTGTCTTTGCTCCGGCGGAAAGCGTTTCTCCATCGCCGGTCTTTATTACGGGAACGGGCGGCATCTTATCGATTATAAGTGTAAGCGCCAAAGCGTTACCGTACATATCCTTAACGCTAATACGGTAAACACCGTCCGTATCAAGCTTCTGGCCGTTCACCATAGTTAAGCCGTTAGACGTCTCAACGTCGAATACCGACCACGGCTCCGACATGGTAAACGTGAAGCTGCTGCGCGTTATATAGCTTCCGTCATCGAGCATAATATAATTGCCGTCAAGAGTGTAACTTACGACGTTATCGAGCGTCATCGATATCGTCAGTTCATTTCGTGCTGCATCGTAAAAAGTAAAGACATACGTTCCCGGTGCGGTTATGTAAGTATCTCTAACATATTTCATATCAGAGATAGCGCCTTGCTTTCTGTAATAGGCCGTATAACCGCTCTCACTCCATGTTACGCAGAAACTTTGAGTTGTAACTGTTCCCGGCACGGCAACGTCGCCGTTCTCTGTCTTTAATTCAACGAAAGGTAAAATTCCGTCGATCTCGAAAGTATACTCTGTGAAAAGATTTCGGTCTGCAGTTACGTAGAGCAAAGCTTTATACATTGCCGTAGTATCTGCACCCGCCGTTATACTAACGGTATTACCTGCAATTCCCTGAGAGAATTCGTAAAGCTCAGCGTTCACCCATTGCCCGTCACGGTATATAAACAGCTCTAACGTTGCGTTGGTATCATATAGGATGCTAACGTCGTTTTTTGTTAACCCGCCGTCCTTAACCCCGCGTAAGGTTGCAGACGGTAAGCCATTCATATAGAATATCGGGTTTGTACGTACAGTTCGTCCGTACAAATCGGTAAATTCAAAAACGTATTTCCCGCCAACGGACATCTTATAGACAAGATTCTGCGCACAAACTTCGGTATCGTAAGAGTCTGTCCAAATCCTTTCTTCGGTACCGTCGAAAAGGATCTTAAAGAATTTAACGTCTGTTATTTCGTTATAGCTATCGTTAATCTGAATAGTGAACGTGCAAGCGGTTTCACTCGTTAAAGACGTATTCTTTAACGAAGGCTCCGCACCGGCAATATAAACCACGAAAGATAAAGCGTTATGAGATCTATCATAAACGGTTATGGTGTATGCACCGTAATAACCATTTTCATAACTCAGCACGGGCAGCTCGTCACCCCATACAAACGCTTCGCTTATATTGCGTCCGTCAATAGAAATCATAACAAAGTTGTCCATGTTATCTGATAGCGAACGGACAGCGAATTCGACATAACGCATTGCGCCAGTGTTACTATCAATAAAGTTTTGATTAAAGTCTATGGTTTCTTTACGGGCATCTCCATAAGCGACATCCGCATAAAGTTCAGGTTGCTGCAAATCGATATATATCAGATACTGCTCAACATTGCCGCAAAGGTCGCTTTCGGTAATCAGGTACCAACCTTGCTCGGTAATAAAGTCTTTAAGCTGCACACCGTATTCAAGAGGTTTGGTAACGTCCTCTCGTAAAGAGATACCATCGGATATAAATTGTATTGTGGCCGTAGACTTATTACCGTCTATATAATTTTTGGGAACGGCAAAGCTGTAACCAAACTGCGCCAACATAAATTGCATGCTCGAATAATCCGATAATAACTGCGGAAGCTCGACAATTTGCTCCGTAAGAGCATCCGGGCGAGTAACGCCATCTGCATCTGTAGGGTTATTCAGAACGGCGCCGTTCTTCCCCATCACCTTTCTATCTCCGATATTTTTGCGAGCGTATTTATCTATTACAGAGTTAAGCTCAGTAATGTCCGTATATATTTGTCTCGTGTTTTCATTTGTGGCCGTAACGTAGTTCCAGGAACTGCCACCATCTAAAATAATTACTCTGCACTCCCACTCTTTTGCCGTTGTAAAGCTCAGCGCTGAAGAATAATCAGAGAACGTATAAGAGCCGTAACAGTTCGTATAGTATTTTTGAGATAACGTTACAACGTAATACGCCGGAATGAAGTAAGAATTACGTATATTGTCCGAGTTTCCAAAACTTTCCCTGTACACGTGGTTAACTGTTATCCAATTTGAAGCATTACCGCAAATATCTATTGCCCGTACATTCCATACACCATTTGCGGACTCACTACCGCCGAGCGTGACGGAACCACCATCATAGCGCTGAATATCACCTGCATCAAGGCGATATTCCCAGTATGCAACCTCGCTGTATTTATCTTGAGCAGTTAAGGTAAACGCTTTATTTGTATAGCTTTCATAACTACCGATAACCGGTGCAGTTTTATCTATCGTGAACGTGTACGTCGAACTGTTCCCCGCTTTATCAGTAAGCACGATAGAGTGCTCACCCTCTGCGGAAATCGTCTTTCCTGCAGTGTAGCTTGCGCCGTCAAGCGTTGTCGTGCATCCGTTCTCCGTCCAATTAAAAGAAACGTTCCCGTTCGTATAGCCACCATCAGTGACACCTATCAAAGTGCCCTCTGGCGCCTGTCTATCTATTGTGAACGAGTACGTCGAGCTGTTCCCGGCTTTATCGGTAAGCACAATAGTATGCTCACCCTCTGCGGAAATCGTTTTACCCGCCGTATAGCTTGAGCCATCAAGCGTTGCTGTGCATCCATTCTCCGTCCAGTTAAAAGAAACGTTCCCATTCGTGTAACCGCCATTGGTAACACCCGTTAGCGTTCCAGTTGGCGGTGTCTTATCAATGGTAAAATGAAAAACGGCTGTTTCGGCATATGCATTGCGCACTTCTATCCTGTAATTTCCCTCTACTATAAACGTAGTGCCAGAATTAAACGAAGTTCCAGCAGACGAAGGCGTACTATTATTGTTTCTGCTATAATAGCCCCTAGCCGCATATCCAGAATATGTAACAGTTACACTGCTATTCGTTACACCGTTATCTTCAATATTTGCAAAAATTTCATTTACAACGTCTCTTATACAAATAACCGTTACAGAAGAAGGAACGGCATTCTTTCCTTTTTCGATATTATCCCAATCTGCTTTAGTACCATCATAAGTAATTACTAAACCTGAGCAGTTCGCAAAGGCTTCATTTCCTATACTCGTTAGACTGTTAGGCAAAGTTATTTCTTTTAATGATGTGCAACCATAAAAAGCTTTGCCTTCCATTTTTATTAAATTCTTGGAAATTGTTATATTCTTAAGCGTTTTACACCCTGCAAATACCCAGGAGCCAAATTCAGTAACGCTATCCGGTATAGTGATATTTTCTAACGATGTACAATCTTCAAACGCACAGAAATCTATTTTCTTAACACCACTAGGTATTGTTACATCAGTAAGACTAACGCAGTCTCTAAAAGCCCACGGAGAAACGTCTGCTGAATTTGACCAAACCGCACTTTTTAGCGCTGTACTTTGATAAAACGCGTCCCTATCAACTCTGATTATACTATTAGGTAGAGTCACACTTGTAAGGAATTTTGTATGTTTTCCATCGTGAGTTACCCACATCTCTTTAACAGGTTTATTGTTATAAGTACTTGGAATAACTAAATCCCCTGCCGCATCTCTATTATTTATGTACACCCTTACATAATCCGAGTATTCATAGAATTTTAAATCGCTTTGGCTCGCTGCTTGCGCAGTAGAAGCCTCGGGCATAATCAAAAAACCCGCTACGCTTACGGCAAGTACCGCTATTAGCGCTAACAAAAAGCCTATAATGCTGTGTTTAATTTTTCTCATATATTAAGTCTCCTTTGCAGAAAAATTTATACTGTGTTTAATAAAGCTGATAATCTTCTCTATCTGCATTGCCAGGAAGATATTACCGCCAAGCGTAGCAGCTTCTGCAAGTTCGTCAAGCACCTTAATCTTGCTTGAAATGTCTGCCCCACTAAGCCGAATAAAATCGTCTTCATTAATTTTGCCTTTCAGTTTCCCGAGTTCCTCGGAAATCTGCTCAGCCGCCAATTCTGACGCCGTTTTTCTTTTCGTGTTCTTCTCCGTATCGTTCGGCTGAATTTCTATAGGATTTTCAGTGTCTGGCACTTCTTCAGCATCGCCGTCCTCATCTTCAAGATTATGATGCAGGAAGATAAGCTTTGTGATATCGTAACGATTAGCCTGTTCATCAAAAATCATAAACGCTTTCTCCGGCGGTCTTGCTTCACCTTCAATACCAAAAATATCAAACGCTTTAAAGCACGGCGTAGTGTGGCTCATAATGGGGTTTACACCGGATGCGATGACAACTGCATTACCGAATACACCGTCAGCCGGATTATTCAAATTCGCAAGCTCGTGCGGATAAATGAGCGGAACGCTCTGCGCCGACGTATTAACGCCCGTATCCTTATTCTCGCTATAGCTCACGGACTTAACTTTGTGCTTTCCGCAAGCTTCGGAAATCTCCCCACGGGTTTTCTCATCGTTGGTACCCAAAAAGATTTTAACGTTGCAGTTGTTTTTAATTGTGGATGCAGGTTGCTCTCCGTAAACCTTGTTAAGCTGCGCATAGTCTTGTAATACCGGTATCATAAATACCCCAAGACTTCGAGCTATTTTAACTATGTTATCAAAGTTCTTTATGGGCGGCAGTGAGCCGAATTCATCCATAAGGAAGTAACAATGACGTTTTAAACGCTTATCAGGCGTTTCTCTTAATTCGCTGTTCTTTTCCCCTTTTTCGTCAAGCGCTTTATAGAGCTGCAACAGCATCAGAGAAACAAGTCCGTGTCTACCCTCTTTCATATCGGGTATTTTTACAAACAGAGCGTTCGGCTGCTCGTCCCACTCACTGAACTCGATTTCGTTTCCGCTCGTTAACTGTGCAACGCCGCCATCTGCCATCCAGTGCAAATATTGGTTGACCGAGCCGAGATACGAAGACAACGTTCGGTCCTCACTTACGAGCACTGTGCTTGCCATACCTTTTGCACGTGAAGTCTCGTCCGCACATTCATCGATGTACTCTTTTAAGACTTCACATTCTCCACGGGCATACTCAGTGAGATTCCACCAAAGGTTATAGATATTGAACTTTTCCTTTGGCATATATCCGTCTCGGACGTCTTCCCACATTCTGAGCGCCATCGCAAAAAGTAAATCCCTCGCGCCTTGCTGCCACGATTTGTCCTGCGCCGCTTCAACAGGACACATACAATAAATAAGGTCTTGCAATTCCTGATAGATTTCATCGTTCAGCCGAACGGTGAATTCCCTTTTACTTTTTTCAGCTTCTGCATACGTGGGATAAATCAGTCCGCCCCACATATATTTGTTTTTTACTTGTGTTATCTCTTCTGAAATACGTGCAGTCTTTTTAAAAACGTCGTTAAACGGGTTCCAAAGCGTCGAATGATATGTATCCGTTAAATCGATTATGTAAACGTTATAGCCGCTATTCTTAAGAGAATTTGCGTGTCTCCCGTACAGCTCGCCTTTAGGATCTGTGATTACCATACAAGGCTTTGTTGACGTGCGAGACAATATCTCAATAGACGGTTCAATGTACGTAGTAGTTTTACCTGTACCCGTGGTAGCGATAACCATCGTGTGAATGGGATTCAGTAGAACTACGTTCATATCGTTTCGCTGCCGCTCAGCCATTATGAGCAGTCCGTCCTTTACGTTCTGCAAGTTCGAGAACTCCGTTACGGTAAATCCTTCATTACGAACGATTTCCCGCTCGCTCATAAAGTGTGAGTCTTCAAGGTCTTTATTTATCTTGAGTACTCGCCATGAGCCGAGAGTTCGGATCTCGAAGAGAACGAAAACGGTTATTGCCGCCAGTGCTATCGCCCATAAACCGTATAAAAGACCGTTACTCCACACTGATGCAAAGCTTGCGTGTGTAAACACCATTATTAGCAGAGCAAAAATCAATAACGGCAAAACGATTAGCGCAACGGCTAAACCAACGCCGGTTAGAATTTTAAATTTTAAGCTGCGTTTCTTCCAACGCTTAAAAACGTCTTTACTTTTTTTCATGCAAATTCTCCGTAAGGAAGTAATTTTATCCCCCCATTTTCAAGTAATTCAACGTAAGCAACCGTCAATAATTGAAAATTTATATAACCAACCGGATTAATTATTCCTTTAGGTATTCTCGGCGCATCGCTTCCGTAGTATTTAAAAATATTAAATTGAACCCAGCCTATCCGATAATCGATTACGTGTTCTGAACCTTCGTAATAATCAACTTCATCAAATTTATCCGTTCCGAAAAGCTTTCGGGCAAATTTATCTGCGAGAGCCTTTGTAATTCTTTTCATCACTCTTCCCCCTTCAACACTATCCCGAAAATATCAGAATACACGCTACTAACGAATGTGCGCGGCGTATGCTGCGTTTCGCTCTGCTCAAACATCTTTATAGCCCATTCTCCGTGCGTCTTTATAGCAAGTTCTTTGGCTTTCTGAATACGGTCTGCGTACTCGATATATTTTTCCCTCGAAATAGCTCCGCTGTTACGAAGCAACTCGTTTTCGAGTTGTGCCTTTGCGCAGATCTCTATTGTGTACCTAAACAAAGCATAACAGCTATCTGGGCTTTCGATAGTAGCCAAATCACATTCAAATTTGCTTAATAATTCTTTCATCCTTCTTCCTCTTCATCTAAATCTATTTCGGATGCAGTACGATAATTTTCGCGGCCTACTTTGTCACGGAAATAATTATAGTTACTTTTAATACGGTTAAGCAGTACGCTTGTACCGCAAGAACAGGGTTGTTTAAACAAACACTCATCTGAAGAACGAAAATCATAATTTAAGTGCGGATATGTAATAATTTTTATTGCACAACAAGCGCTATCACAATTCGATACTTCATAAGCATAATCTATTGCCCTGCCCTCTATTTTTTCTACAAGGTCATTGCTCAATTCTTTACGGGTTATCATTCTGATAAAACCGTGAAATTCTACTTTTTGAATATCGATGTCGTTTTCAAATATTCGTGTAACAACATTTTCCACTTTGCAGGAATATATTGCAAAATAATATTCTTTCGGTCTTTGTTCAGTATTTTTCATTGCTTTTCTCCTTCTTTACTTTTCTCGCACGGCTCCGTAAAAGAACAAAATGATTTATCATATATGAACCAGTCCCCAACGTTAACCGCATCATAGCATTCTTCTGTAACGTATATTTGCTTTTCGTGGTTTCCCTCATCCTTAGTCCGTTGAACCGTTAGCCGCCATCGTTTAGGATAATGATAAGTCCAGATTGTTGTCACCGGCACGGCAACCGTACCGTTATAAATGAGCGTGATAACCGGTCTTTGCTCGTAATGCTCTTCTAAAAATTCTTTCTTTATTATCTCGCCTTCGAAATAGTCATCCTTGTTGCAGCTTATGACAGCCAGAGAAAAGACAAGTACCCCGGCAGCTAAAGTAAAAACCACCGCAAGCATCGGTAAAATAATTAAAACCAGTTTAATTGCTTTTTTCATTCTTACCTCATCCGGCAACCGAGCCTTGCGAATTTTCGTATGCAATATCTCTTTCGTGCTGTTGAACTGTTTTCAGGAAGTTAGCACGTTCCAGACAACACATAGCGCCTATAGCGCGCTGCGTCTCACGCAGTAAGTCTTTGCGATATCTTCTATGCTGCTTTGCTCTTATTTTCCTGTGCAGGTCGTTTACGCGCATTACACGGCGGTTTTCGTGCATCTCAGAGTGCCGTATATCTTTGCACATACTCAGCACGACGTTGCCGAGCCTCGCCTTGTAATCGTTATGTAAGCGCTCAAAATAGTCAACGTTGCGCATATCGATAAGGCTCAGCGGTATTGATTTGTTGCGCATTGGACCATCGTCCATCGCCGCGGCAATGTCCGCCGCCGTCATCCTCTTGCCGTTGACGTAACCGAGCCTACCGTCAGCTGAAAGCTGCTTGACTTCGTTTTCAACGCGGGCAAGCTCTTTCAGCATCTGACCGTGAGCTTCAAAAGCCCGGGCATCAGAACGAATAAGCAATTCGGCGATATTATCTATATTCGGGCGCAGTTTCTCCATTCCCTGGGCGTTGTACTGTAAACGTCCGGCTGCGGGAAGCTTCGCAATAAGCTTATTTAACTCAAAGTTAAGCATAAGCGATGCGGTGCTTGCTCTGCTGTCGATGAACCCGGTGCGAGCTCTGGTCTCACGAAGACGATTCAACTCGGTAATAGCCTTATCACGCGCCGTGTAGTATTCTGCGCCGTGCTCTGACAAATGCATATTCGCAGAGACAAGGTAATTATCGATAGCCACCGACGAAATTTTACCCCTACGGGTAAAACCGAGATTACCGCTCTTATCAAGGCGCAAAGGCTCTTTTTCAAAGAACGCAAAGTGTATGTGCCGGTGGTCCGTATCTTCGTGCAGAGAACAGTACAGCTCGATATTCGATTTTTTAAACCCAGCACGTTCCAGGAACGAGCCGAACGTTTGGCGCATAAACTTCACGCAATTCTCCTGGTTGGTAAAACCGCGTGAAGTTTCGTCATCGAAGGAAATGAACCCGTGCCAGATTGTGCTTTCCGTGTCCTTCAAGCGAGCTTTAAGCTCGTTTTTCTTTTCTTCATCGATGGCGCCATCCATATTGAAAAGCCCGGTATTCGTACCTTCACGGGTAAAGTAATGATCTGCATTAGCGTTTTTTGAAACCTTTTGCCCGTTCAAGGTATACGTGAAATAGTTATAATCAGCTGTAAGATTATAAAAATTTCTCTTGGCTATATAATCAGCGCGACGTTCCCCGGTATAACTCGCCGGCGGCGTTGCTGATGTATATCCGATGTTGAATATCGCTTTCATTCAGATTTCTGCTCCTTTGCAAGTTTTCTGTTAAATCGTGCAATGAGATTATCTTTAATCTCAAGATATGCAGGCGGTAATTTAGCCATAATACCGCTATCGATAAGCTCACCGCTCACAGCTTCGCCGTTTATTTCCGCCAACTGGACGTTAAAAATCGATGCGACAAGAGCTTCGATAGAGTTCATCAGAATGAACATATCTTCTTGCATGATGCGCTGTTTTTCGAGCCTGGTCTCGATTTTATCAAGCCTTTTCCCTTCGGGAACTTCGGGGATTTCCCTTGCTTGAGTAAACAGTTTACGTTTCCCAAATTCAAGATAGATTTTTTCGACGCCTACACCGAGAGCGCAGTTTATTAACTCGTTCATCGACTCGTATTTACCCGTCTCAAACAGTTCATTCAGGCTTTTCAAAAGCTCTACGTCGTAAATTCGTACGTGGAATGAATTTTTGTGCTTTTTTTCCTTTATTTCTGCCATATGTGCTCTCCTAAACTCGAAAATCGGTCTCCGATTTGTCGATTTGCGTGGTGTGCCACCCGTGGCACAACCGCAAAACCGAAGTGTGCCACTTGTTATTACTTCGTAATAAAGGCTGAAAAAGCCGTCAAGTGTGCCACCTTCCTTATCCTGCTTGGTTTCCTAAGCTCGATTTTTTAAATCGTGCGCAACTCGGTAATGAAATTGCCGAGCGGCACGACTTAGTGCCGAGATTTCTCCATGCAGTCTGCTTCCACTACTGCTCACGTTTGTTAGAACGGGCAGCGGTTGTGGCTGCGGACTGCCCCGGCATAAGACTGTTACCTGCAAAGATCGGTTTGAAAAACGGCTCTGTGCATGTTCAGTCGTTGCCGGTGACTTTCCACTTCCTTTACCGCCACCGCACGTTTCCGGTCTGAAAGAACGGCTTGTGCGGATGCGGTAAAGTGTACGTACATTTTGTACGGACAAATCAAATAAGGCCGTGTAAGGTAGTTCCGGGCTCGTGGTGGGTCTTGCTTGCCACGTGCCCTGTACTACCGCTACGGATGCGGATGCACGTTTGCGGTTTGTACGTACACTTTGTACGGACAAGCTGTTTGTGCAGTCGCACGGCGCCAAAGCGCCGAAGTTTGTTCCGCAGTTGTCTGTACGGGTTTGTACGGACATTTTGTACGGACATTTTGTACGGACACTGCGGCGGCGCCACGCGGCGCCGAAATGCGCTGGGGAAACCGTCTTTCGGTTTCCCCCGTCCCTTTCCCCGCCTGGAAACCACGCAGAAAAAATTTCAAGGGTTTGAGTTAAGCTTGATTACCGCGTCTGCCGTTCCCCGGTCCTTTGCCCTTAGGCTTTCCGTGACCATCGGCAGAGAAGGTTGGGCGCTTTGCGTATACCTCAATTTTGTCGTTCATTTTATCTATAGTGTGTCTGTAATATGAGTCCGGTTTATCCGGGCGATAGGCGCCAGATTCCCGCATTATACGGAAGGCTTGCTCTTTATCGCCACCGTTGAAATAAAGCAGTAAATGCGCAAGCTTACCGTCATCGTTTGACCTGTCTCCGCTTACTCCTCTCCCGCTGTACAAATCGTCGAACTTGGCGCCTTGCTTGCTTCCTCGTATCCAACGAATAAGCTCGTTATCACTCAAGCTCTGACTTGCTGTAGGTTGCGGTTTATTGCCGTTGCTTGCGATGCTGCGCCGTTCGCCGAGCTCTTGTCTCAGATAGACGGTTGCGGCGCTACCGGCTCTCGTAAGCGTGTTGCCTTTTGAATACATATCACCGGTGAGTGACATAATGCGCTTATCGTCAAAAACTTCCAAATCACCTCTTGGATCATCGTCTTTAACCATAGACTGACTGTTATAGGTGCCGTTCTTCAAAATATCGTCTTTAACAAAGATATGTAAGCCGTTCCCCGACGTGCTGCGTTCGATATACGTGCCGCTCAAGGCTTCTACAAGCTTTGTTGCACGTTGTTTCATTTCCCCTGTATCGGCGTTTAAAATGCACTTATCAAGGTCGATGCACGTGATACCGTGTTGCTTATCAAGCAATACGGATAAGCCTTCGCAGTTGTTCTCTCGAGCGTATTTAAGCGCTGCATCGAACGTTACCCATCTTCTAGGATCTTTACTGCTCGTCCATTTGCCATCGATGGGGGAAATTATAAATTTATCTTTCTTGCCCTTCTCTTCGTTCCACTGGGTTCGATAACAACACCAGGTCGGAATTGCTTTCAGTTCGGCGGGAACGTTCTTTTCGATATTCGCAAGTCCTTGCGCAAATTTACGGCTCGGCGCTACTCTTTTATACGTCTTATCAAGATGCTTGCCGGCAAAGCTGTCTTTCAGCTCTTGTCCGGTGAGTTCAACTTGACGGCCATCGTTATTAAGGCGGAACGTATAATCTGAAGCTACTCGAAGCTGCGTTTTACCGTCCGCTTCTTTGAGAAATCTTGTAGGTACATAAAATGCGTAATACGAGAATTCGCCTTTCGGCATTTTAATCATTGTATTTTCGCCGTATTGCCCGCCTACGGCGCCGTTGGGCAATTCGATGCTCAACCATTCACGTTTACGCTCTTGCGCTTCTACGGGCTTATTTTGCGTTATTTCAGCCATATCTTGGGGTGTATCGTCTATAAAGTCAGTCGGGAAGTCTTCTCTTAAAGCTTGCCGATATTCGTCTGAACGTTCATAGGCGGCTATCTGCTCTCGAGCTTGGCTCAAGTAATACTCGTCCGTCTGCGCCGTATTACCGACCTCTAAATCGTTTCTGCGTAACGTGTCTGCATAATCTCGCAAACGCTTTTCGGTTATATTGATTTTTGCTTTATGTTCTCTGATATCGGTACCGTCAGCAATGATGACGTTCTCTCCCTTCTTTACAAGCGTATCTGCATATTGGTCGATTGCGTGATACGGCACACCGCACATCGGTACTCGCTCTTCCGTGCCTATCGTCCTACCCGTAAGCGTGAGCTCTAATTTTTCTGCTACACGCTCTGCGTCGGTGCCTAAAACTTCATAGAAATCGCCTACGCGGTAAAACACAACACTGTCTGCGTTTTCGCCTTTAATTCGTGCATATTCCTGCCCCAACGGCGATTTTGACGCGGCTAAGGCTTGATATCGATTTGCACGTTCGGCGATACTCGGAAAATTCTTGGTTCTGAATTCTTCAGCGGACTCTTGGTTGTCAAATAAATGATATTTGCCCCAATTTCTCCCATCGTCAGTATGATAATCTTCAGCAACCGCATATCGTCCGTTGGCTTGAGCAATTATGGCTATATTCTTTCCGCTCTCGTTCTGCGTGAGACTTACTACTCTTTCTCCTCTGAAATTTTCTTCAGCGTAAAGCATGCCGCTTAAATATTTTGGGTTCTCGATATTGCGCTCAAATAAGCCGTATTCCGTTCGATAATGTTCGTTTAAGATATCGTCTACACGCTGGTCGTAATACGCTTCCGAACGGTGCCGTTCCGTGTCAACTTCGAGTTCAGCTCTTAAAACGTCTTTATACGTTTGTATCGGCTCTTTGACCTTTTCAGCGATTTCCTCAAGTTCTTCATATTCTATGGGCTCATAGCTTACAAGACTTCCGTTCGGTAAGTCCGAAGAAAAAACGTCGCTATCTAACGGTATCGTTTTCCACTCTCTCACATTGCCGTGTTCCGATATGATATAAATCACTTGTGCAGGTTCTGTGCCCTCGTACCCGTCCTCGGGGTCTGTATAAGGCACATCTTCTATGCGCACTGCATAATGGTTTTGCCGTTGCTCTTGAGCGTCAAGCATTGCGTTGCGAGCTTGCTTGAGTGTTATTTTTTCTTCGTGGTCTCCTACTCTCTGTTCCCCGGCATTGCTCTGCACTGCATTGCCAGCAACTTCGGCATTATGCTGCCGAACGTACGCTCGCTGTAAAGCTGTGGGCTTTTCGCCGCTTAAGGGTTGAATCGCATTGATACGGTCTGCCGCATAATAAGCGTTCTCCGTGAGCTGGCGCTGCCACGCATTAGCTTTAGGCGACCATTTAAAGCCGTTGTGCTTTAAGTCTGAACGGGTTTCTTCGTCGGGTTTTTCCTCGAAGAATATCTGCAGACGGTTATCAGCTGTATTGGCTCTTACTTCGCCACCGTTAAACTCCCAACCAACAAAACCGCCCTCTTGCCGTTTTGACAGTTCTTCGATACGCTCTTTAACACGTCGAATTTCGGCATTATTGTTAGACAGCGCCCACGTGGGGTACGGCTTGCCTTCCAAGTGCGGAAAGCGTTTCATATCTGCTTTAAGCTCTGCAATTTGCTCGGCTGTCAGTTCGGGGCAACCGTCAAGGGTTTTGTTCTTGCGGTAATAAGTATTTACCGCTTTCATTGTTTCTTGTGCTTTCTCTAAACCTTCAAGCTTCGCAGTCAATTTCTGGATCGAGTTCGGATCGTCCGAACTGATACCGCCTTTACCGGTGCTGCGTATTCTATCCAGGATGCTTTGTATCTCCTGCCACTCTTGGTGATTTCTATCACGAGCGGCATTTTGCTTTTGCTTTTTACCTACGTTGAAATTACCGCCGCCCGTAATTAAATATGATGGCATACGAGCATCAATAGCGTTGCCTTCATTTATATTGGCGGCTAAACGTTTTGCATAAGTATCAAGCAATGCGTCAATTCTCTCGTGGTACATAGGATCCACAAGCGTTTTTTGCTTCGTTGCGATGTCGATTGCTCTGTCAACGTTTCTCCTATACTCCGCCGTTGCGCTGCCTTCTTTATAATCCGAATAGCTGTTCGCTTCTTGAGCTCTCCGAGCTGCTTCCTCATTTATGGGGTAATAAAATCTTTGATTACCGTCTGTCGCTTGTCTTTCACCGTCAAACTCGGCAATTTCATTTTGAGCTTGCGTGATATAGTCTTCTTCCGAACGTTCCGCTTCTAAGCCTTGCCCTATATCAAAGCCGTAATTCTCGATTAAATAATCTCTTGCTTCCTCATAACGAGAAAATCCAAACGCCCCGGTTTGCCATTCACCATTTTGCGGATTGTAATCGTGGGCGATTATAAAGCTAGGCGGGTATTGGTCGGGAAAGGCATCTTCTTTTTGTTCGCTATTATCGATAATAGCAACAAATTTGCCTGAACCAACCGGATGCTCAGCAATACCGTTTATCGGTGAGCCGTATCTCGTTTTATCCAGGAACTGATGCTCGGTATTATCTTCTTGCTCGAACGCCGACGTCTCAGGTAGTTTGTACGTAGAGAAAGGAACCGCCGAATTGACTGCACCTCTCGCCGCCAAAATGTAACTCTGCACGTCGAATTGCTCTTGCAACGGCAAATTGCTTGCTATTGCCGTATCTACCATCGCAGACAGATCCATATGCACCTTAAAATACTTGAGTGCGTTCTCGGCTTGTTGACGTTCCTCAGCATCAAGGAACGTATCGTATTTTAAGAATTCATCAATATGATGAACCAAGCCGCCGCCCTCAGTACCTATATCGAAGCGGCAGCACTCATAAGAATTGTGTTCGCCTTCGAATACATAATCAATATGAAGTTTGGTTTTGTCATATCCAAACCCCTTTTCAGAGCCTTCTGCATCAAGCGCCGCAAGCTTTTTATCAGCTTCGGAAAGCGACATAACGTCATACGAATTCAAAGCCTGGTGCTCAGACCATTCTATCGTTACGTACGGCTCACCGGTCTCTGTAGCAAGGCGCTTAGCCAAAGCTCGAGCGTTCTCTAATTTTTGTTGTGCCGTTTCCCCAAGAAAAGCCGAATAAATGCTCGCATAGGATGAACCGGACAACTCCGCAAGCCGTGTGAACGTACGCTCACGTACGACGGAATCTTCTCCAAGCATTCCGTACACGGATATCGGGTTCGGACGATTCACTTCGTCTCTTAAGTCTTTAAACGTTGCATTCGGATGTATATCGAGTCCAGCTTCATCGTTCGGATATGCCGACGTGTACCAGTCTCTTATATTTTCTTGCCACCATGCATGTTCTCCTGCATTGTTTACTACACTTCGATTAAGCTGCTCTGCTCTCAGATAATCCGCCATGGGATTTCTTTCGGGCTGTTCTTCGCTCTGCTCCTGAGCAACGTTCTCCTCTTTGATTACGGCGCTGTCGGCGGCTTGCAGATAATTGTCTGCAACGTAATCGGCAATTTTTTGAGCGTCTGCGGCGGCTTTGAAGAATACAGACGTATCACTCTTTGCAGCTTGAAGCCAACTATTCAGATATGCAGCGTGATTCGTTATATGCTTGCCGTTTAACTGGATGCCTTGCTCCATCTGCATAAACACACATGCGAGTTCGGCGCGAAGCTCTTCCTTTGCGTAGCTCTCAGAGCCGAAACCGCCCGCAAGGTCTCGATTAAGGCGGCTTTCGTGCCCCGTGGAATGGGCAATTTCGTGCAGTGCAGTCGCATAATAGTCTTGCATCGTATCGAAGGCTGCGATTGCTGGCAGATGAATTGAGTCTGTTCCCGGCGAATAGTAAGCTCTGCTTCCGCCATCGTAGCGGACAGGCGCCGAACTGTTCGCTATAATCGTTTCGATTTTAGCGTTCTGATTTGCCATCTCCTCTTCAGACATTGCAATTTCTTTGCGTTCCGGGAAGTTGTGGCACTGCTCGGCGTTAAATACGCTCGAGTATTTCATTACTGCATAAACGTTCTCTTTTAAATATGCGGTTTTCTCTTCTTCCGTCATATCTTTGACGGTGCGGTTGTCAAAAGCTTTCTTGGTTTTACGGTCATAGAACTCGAAGAAGATTACGGGCGCCGATTTTTCGCCTTTCTTAACGCTTGCGCCAAGCTCCTTTGCTTGATTAAACGTTACCCAGCGAGTGTCCTTATAGCCACGCTCTGCGCCGAGAAACGCAAGATAAAGTGCGTTAAGCCCACGATAAGCTGTGCTCGTTTTGCCGTTATAAGGCGCACCAGCGGCAATATTATTCCACCCAGACTGCCAGTCTGTCGGGTTCTTCTCGATATGCGCTAAAAGCGTTTTAACCATATCGTCACGCACTTTCAGTACACGTTCCCGAGCTGATTGAGCGTTTGCATTGTTGGTATCGGCTGTCATACTTCCCTCATTTTTTTCTGTGGTCTCTTCAAGTTTATTTAAACGTGAAAACGTTGTTGTTATACGTTCTACGGTTTTATCGATTTCATCGTGGTTGTAGTTACCGTAAAAAATTCTGTTATCTTGCAACATTGCAAGAATTTTTGCATCGAGTTCTTTCGACTGTTCAAGATTATGTACTCGCCCTTCCGTTTGGAAAGTGCTGCCTCGATTTACAAAAAGATTAAAGTTATCAAAGCTGTTGTGATACGTTAAAAGCTTTTCACCGTATTCCCGGCTTATTTTTCCTTCACCGTAAACCTTACCGAGCAACACCGGCGAATCTGTAACGATAATTTCTACGCCTGAATTGCGTAAGCGATCAAGACGGTGAAATTGCTCATCGGTTACGTGCACCTGGTTTTTTAAAAGCTCAGTTTTATTCTCTAAAACAAGCTCCTTGGCGTACTCGGAAACATACTCAACATTAAAACCTTTTTTCTTCAGAGCCGCAGTCAGCTCCAACGCTGCCGTTGTTTTACCTGCCGACGGTCCCGCAAAAAGGTTAATCAAAAGTGGTGAACGTTTACTTTTTTCACTACTTTTTTGCTCATCCCTATTGACAAAAGCATTTGTTTTGCGTATAATAATATCGAAGTCAAGGCTATTAAAGTTGTCGGGCAATTGGAGCCCGGGGGTTTTAAATAGCGCTTGACTTTTTGCTTTGTCGGCGTAAAGTACGGCGCCTTGAGAAATGTTTCGCTCGATGAAAGTTTTGAAACTATCTTTGCCGTATGCACTTGTCAAAATATTTGCCGATATTTCAAAACCGTTGCTATCGTTCCCAAACCCAGCTATTTTTATCGCTCCGATTATGGGGCGATTTTCTTTATCTACCGTCTGTGTTACAACAACTATGCTTTTACGTGCTTTTTCGTATGGCGAAATACTATCCATTATCATTACGGGGTCGGATATTAGCTCTGGGAGCTTCTTTATTAAATCAATTCCCAAACCGTGATAATTTGCAGAATCGCTTCCGCTCTCCTGCGTAATCGTTTTAACGTGTTTCGCCGTCATAAGTATCGGCAAGTTCGGAACGCCCACCATCCGAAGGAGCGGGGGTGTTACTTTAAGCACTTCCAGATGCGAGCTCGTCGTATCTGCGCCGCGCAGAACGTCATCGACCTGCTTATCAAATGATTTTAATTCGTTAATTACGACTTTGTCTTGATTCTCGTCCATACTGATATCTTGCTGTAATGACTGAACGCTAAACGGAACAACCATTTTATTGTCGCTGATTTCAGAGTAAAAAAAATGTTCGTTTTGAGCACTACCGTTCTTAAACTGATGCTCTTCATCAACAAAACCATTCAATAAGTCATCAAGCCCGGAACCGACTTCAAACCCCTTGAATTTATGATATATCGAATCAACATAACTGCGCTCTCCCCAAACAAATATAAGCTCTTCACCCTGGCGCAAATTTTTAGATTCTGCAGGTACACCAAACAATTTAGGGGTAAAGGTTAAATCGGTCTTAGTTTTCAATGCAGCAAAAAGCCCACAGATAGGACCTATGTCATCCGAATATCGTTCATTGATTTTTTCTATTTCTTCAACCAGTTTTTTAAAATCCGGGCTATCGGTTTTTACCGGAATACAAAATTCTCTCGCGCTCATATTGTTCTTCTATTACTTAAAATCGATAAATACGGTTGCTTCAACATCAGCTTCGGAAGGCATATCCGCAGCCGACATCGGGAGTGCACCGAAGTAACCTTCAAAATATGTGTCCGGGCGTTCACCGTTCGGGACTTCGAACGTAACAAGCGGTAAGCTCTTTTTATCAAGTTCATTTATCATAATTCTGTCCTTTACTCTCTGACGAGCTTTAACTGTACTTTGCCGGAAGGGGCGAGACAAACTCGAAGGGCTGCGCCCTTAACCGTTTTTCTCGCGGCTCTTTTCCCCTATCCGTTTTTAGAAATCACAAGAAAAAATCAAAATAGGCTGGCGCTGAATATACTGTTAAACTTATAAATATTCATTCTTGCAACGGTGCAAAGCTCTGGATTTTTAAAATGTTTCACGCCACAACCTCGGGCGCGCGGGCGAATAACTTACACTTTTCTTTGTGTTATCTCAGGTTATATTATTAATTCCCTATTATTTATCATATAGGGGCAAATTTTTTAACTGGTAGTAGTTAAATTTTTTAACCACTATCGGTTAAGTTTTTTTACTGGTTAGATTTTTTTACTGGTTAAATTTTTTAACTATCTGGTTTGTCTATAGGCGGAATATCGTCCGGCATATTCTTCAAAAGCTCGTTGATTTTGTCGGTATTCGTTGAATAAGCCACGCGCTTTATTTTGCCAATCAGAAACTCACGACGTTTTACGTAACCTTTCTTCTCAAGACTATCAAGCGCCGCAACCACTGTTGGTCTACTTAAATTCCCCAACTCCTCCATATAGCCAAGAGAGCCATAAAACTCGCTTGCTTTGTCTTGCGAGTAACCAAAGACTATAGCGAACACTATTAGCTCAGCGCCCTTAAGCTTCAAGTATTTTGTCATCCAGTAAAATACCGTATAGAATCTGCTGTCGTCGATTTTAAACATAAGACCTTCTCTTTTTGCCCGTACAATATGTACACACAAGTTTGTACGTACAAAATGTACGGACATTTCGAGTATTTTTTGTTTGTGGTTTTATCAGAACGGTATATCCGTGTCGTCATCGTTTATAGGCTGAAGATGCTTACTTGCGGCGTCGTCTTCCGCCGATGTCTTGGACGTTAAAAATTCAACGTCTTGAGCAACAATATCAACGCCCGTCCGTTTGACGCCTTGGCTGTCCTCGTATACGCGTGTTTCAATAGAGCCGGTAATTCTAATCTTGTTTCCCTTTTTCGTATACTTTGCTACGGTTTCAGCTAAACCGCGCCACGCAACGCAATTAAAATAATCCGTTTTACGTTCTCCGTCGCTGCCTTTGTAATTGCGGTTTACTGCTATTGCAAAACGGCAGACCTTAACGCCGCCCGATGTTTCGGTAATTTCGGGGTCCCTTGTTAAATTGCCTATAAGGTTTACTTGGTTCATCTTTTCACTCCTGGTTATTATTTTGTACGTACATTTTGTACGGACGTTTTGTTGTAAGGCTTTACAATAATCTCTTTTTGTGCTGTCAAAAAGATTTCCACTTCAACGTTAGCTTTTAAGCCGAGTACCCGACGATATTCCGCCGGAATTGAAATTTGCTTGTTATTCCCGACAATTCGCTCAATTCCGATATAGTCTCTGCGCCCATATCCTGCGGCAAATATTATTATTTCGTTCTGTACCGTTAAAAGCACTTCAACTTTATCCAACTTCTGTATGCCCGCTCGGTTCCAGAACTCAGACGGAATACTTAATCTGCCGTCACGTTCAATAGAACGCACAACACCGCGATAATCATTTTGTTTGTACATTAAAGTTCTTTCGAATTCTTCGTTAGCCATTGAATCACCATCGTGAAGCTGTCGCCCTGAGAATTGAATTGCTTATGGTCGGAATCGATTATCGAATACGATATTTTTTCGTGCGATTTGCCGCGCTCTGTCGAGTATGAATCCCAGTATTCGATGCCGACTTCAACAACAATTGCGCAGCCGTTCTTGAAATTGAAGCGGTAAAAAGTTTTATTTACTTCCGGAACGTCGAGCCAGACGCCCCAATTTCGGAAATCATTTAACCAACGTTCACGTTCTTCCTTGTTTCGAAGGTTAAGCTCGCCGCTTGCGGCAAGAGCTTGAGAGTGTTTTTGCACTGGCCCATTTTCATTTGTCCGTACACTTTGTACGGACAAATCTGAAAAGGCCGTCTTATTCGTCATTGTGCCGGAAGATACGGTATCGTCGATATAAGCTCTGAGCGCCTTCGATGCATCCGTATTCTGTTCCTTGCAAATATCTTTAAAAAGCATTAGAACGTCACTTCGAATTCTAAGCTCCAAACGTTCCGTTTTCTTAGCGTCTTGTTGCGGTGCAACTGTAAGAAGGCTTGCTGCAGTCTCGCTGCGCTTAGGCTTGAAACTTGCTATATCAAAATTACCAAGTCCCATTGCTAACCCCCTAAAGCTTCGAGAACTGCCGCCGAAAGACGTTCATAATCTTTTGCAACGTCGGAATTAGGTTTGTAAGCGTGTAAGCTCTTTCCGTAAGACGGTGCATCCGCGGCATCCACCGCAAGACGTATAGCCGGTGAAAATACTCTGCATCCTTGTTCTTCAGCAAACTTTTTAATCGCTGTTATTGCTTCCTCGGTTGATTTGGTGCGCCGAGCCATAGTTATAACAAAGCCGAGAACGCTCAAATTCGGTTGTATTTCTTTCATTTCCTCGATATTCTCGAAGAGCTGCATTATACCCTTAAACGAGTTGTATTCGGGTTTGAACGGCACAAGCACTTTATCACTTGCATAAAGCACGTTGATTGTAAGTTGTGAGAATGACGGGTTACTGTCTAAAATTACATAATCGTAATTTTCTTTTTGTGCTATCTTTTCAATAGCTCTACGCAGATAACGTTCTTTCCCAAACTTAGCGGCGAGTACATTGTTTGCCTTTTCAAGACCGATATCGGATGTAACGATATCAAGCATAGTTGTAAGCTTGTGAATTTCAGCTTCAGACATTCCTTTGTCTAAGCTAAGGAATTTAAGCGCTTGCGGGTTATCTGTGTCATCTGCAAGACCGAATGACGTCGTCAGGCTGCCTTGCGGATCGAAATCAACGAGCAGAGTTTTCTTGCCGTTCCGGGCAAAATAATCTGCGAGTGCTGCAGACGTCGTTGTTTTGGCAACGCCGCCTTTCTGATTAACGAGCGATATTACTTTCATTCCGTCACCCCAATTCCGAGAAGTTGAAGTATTTTACAATACTTTTCTACAATTTCAACTACCGGACCTAACACGTCATAACAAACACTTGCCAAAGACATAAAAGTAAAATGAGAAATATTCTCTCCACTTTCAGCGTAAAGGTCAAGTGCTTTCTCTTCTTCTTTTTGGCAAAGGTCATCGTACGTACTTCTGAACGGCTCTGACTCGAGCGCGTTCGTCCCGTGATGGCGGTTGACAAATTCGCTTCGTTCTTCCGCAACGGTCAAATATGCTTTAACCGTCGCTTTTTTTAAAGTTGTCATACATGTACCCCATATTCAAGTACCCCGTATTCGCTGCCGACGTTATTGCCGGCAGCCAGGTATGGGGTACCTGTGTGCCGAAAGTCCGACTCGAACGGACTGCATTCCTATGGTTTCGACATATCCGGCGGGAAGGCGGTGCTTCCGCCAGACATTGTGTGTTGTGTTCCCAACGAACGGAATCGAACCGCTCTCATAGCTTCCAGCACCGGGTTGGTTGTCCGTACAAAATGTACGGACGTTTTTTATACTGCTCTTGCTTCTATTGCGCCTGAATATAAATCACCGATTATAATCGGGCCGCACTGTTTACATTTGAATGCATCGAAGTAACGTTTCCGATATGTAATCTTGTCATCATCCCAACGTTTAGCGTGATAAAATACGTAGAAATAATTTCCGTATTCGAACTCAAGCCATTCGCTGAACCGACAAACTGTGTACTTACATTCGTAAAGCTTTACTTTTGATAAACTCGGTAATTTTTCTTTTATCTTCTGTAGAAATAACTTTTTGCGGAACGTTCGCATAAGTCACCTCTATTTTTTATTTGTACGTACAAAATGTACGGACATTTTATTTTACATAACCTGCAATTTTAAATTTGCCCGGCTCTGCCTTCATCATTAATTCGGCAGTAGCAAGCGGGCCACACTCGAATGACTCACCCCAAGTGCCGTCCTCGCGCTTTCTCTGGATGTGCACCCAGATATCTTTTTTACTGCGGTAAAAGACTGGAAGACATGGACGTACTTTTTTACCAGTGCTGTCTTTAAGGCAGTGTTCATCGTAACAGTCTTTATACATCGCAAAGTCTTTACAGCTTTGGAATTCTTCATCGGTTATCGGTACGCCCATCAGTTCGCAGTTTCTAACCGTGAACCAACTTTCTTTGGCTGCATTACCTATAGAGCCGTGATAGACGGCGCCACGCTGTTCCCAGGTTTCTCTCGTCATTACCAGTTCGCCGGAAAGCCGTATTTCCTTTTCTTGCGTTCTATGTCTGATTAAAGTCTCAACTCGCATGGGCTTTCCTTCTACAATAAGTGCTCTGCATCTTTTAATGCTTTTAAAGCTTTAAGTAGCTTAGATTTATCCTTTACAATCCACCTATCATTCCAATCAAAAGTGGTATCGATTTTTTCTTCGTCAATAGCATCTCCAATTAAACCGTGGATAGTAAATAAAACATTTCTCAATTCTTCATACTCATTGTGTATGCAATTTTCGGTTTCAAATTCTCCGTCAACGTATCTTAAGTGGCATGTGACAACCCTATTTACTAAAACCTGTCCGCAAGGATATTCATTTGGATATTCAAAGCCTTTACCTTTACCGCCGAAACAAGGGAACACATTTAATTGAACGGCGCCATTCTCAAACAGATAACCGTCATTATAAAAAACACGTTGTTTAGTAGGGTCAATATCTTCAACCAACTTCACAGCTTTTCCAAAGAACTTGGTTGCTATTTCTTTTGCAAGTTTTTTAGTTACTTTTTTCATTTCGTGCCCTCTTACTTGGCTGCGCCTTTGTTAGCGCTATTTCCTTTTTGCTTAGGCTTTTGAGCGGATCTCATATTGCTCGTAAAATCTCTACTGCGTTTTATTACACCGGTTATCATATCTGTTACGTGCTCATCGCCTTTTGTCTTGTCGTAGATAGCTGATGATTTAAAAATCCTCGCTATCTGATCTGCATCCGAGTTGGAAAAGAAATTGAGTATTGCTATCAAGCCTTTTTCTGCTTTCTCGGTTTTTCCTGCAGCGCCGGAATAGAAATTTTTAAATTCAGCGCCACGCTTTGATTTTTTAATGGCTGCTATGAGCTTGGTATCTTTACTAAGCAACCCATCCTTATTCGTGGTTGCTTTGGGCTTACCCTTTGTCTCGGCTTTCTTCTTTTCTGTCGGCTTGCCATTTTTACCATTTTCCGCAAAGCGCACTAACCGGATCGTGCTACTCTTGCGCTCACCGTTTCTATGATAGGTGAATTTGCAAGAATAAACGTTTCCATTCGCATCTATATATCTGCCACTTGAAACTTGGCCGTTTTTAAACGTTCCTTCAAAGACTCTGCCATCCGCCCATGTATATTTACCGTCACCGTCGTATTTGTTGTCTTTAAAGTTTCCTTCGTAGACGTCACCGTTCGTTGCAGAAAACTTGCCTTTGCCCGTTATTTTACCGGATTTAAAATTACCTTCGAAGACATCTCCGCCTTGCCATGTATATTTGCCGGTGCCGTTAAATTTTCCTTTCTTAAGGCTGCCGTCGTAGACATCGCCGTATTTATAAGTTATCTTTGCTCTGGACTTGTCCGGGCGCCGCCCGTTCGGAAGCAACGCATATTCATAAACACTGTCCGATTTATAACTTTCATATTTACTACCGCCTTCTGGAACGGTAATCTCGCCCGGCTCTTGTAAGGGGCTAAGCTCTGCTACTTCGTCTGCCATTTTGTGCACCTTCTTTTTGTGTTTTCTTATACTGTTTGTCCGTACAAAATGTACGTACAAACAAAAATGGGTAATGAAGCCAATATGACAACATTACCCATACGGAAACCATTATTTACATTGACTAACACACACACTTATTTAACCACACACTCCTTAAAAAAATAAAAGTGTGTGTTGAACAAGCCAACACACACTCATCTTCTGAGTTTCATTGGTGAAAAGCCGTATTGACTTGTTCACCTAAATTTTACACTAACAATTTTTGCGAGATATATAAAACATATCTATATCTCACTATGCTACGAGTAGCCAAGTTCGTCCACACAGTGAAAAATATAAGTAAAGGCGTGGCTTCACGCCACGCCTAATTCTCGTTCGCCTACGGCTTACCTAATATTCCCTATGGGAATTACGGTAATTGCGCAAGCCTTTTATTAATCCGAAAGCAAAGAATCAAAATCAACATTAAATACTTTACTGAAAGCGACAATTTCAATATCCGTAACAAACCGCTGTCCGCTTTCAATCCTCTGTATTGCGTTTTTATCCAAATCTACCCCTAGCAATTGAACCAACTCCGCAAACTTTCTTTGTGAAAGTTTAGGGGTATAGTTTATTCGCAATTCATAAATTTTTTTACCGCAAATATTATTTGTGTTGTTGCTTGATTTATTTTTAAACATATTTTTTTCAAACTGACATTTAGTGTTTGACAGTTTAACTTGCATACAACTCGAATTATCTCAGCAAGGCTTACTCTTGCGGTAGAAAACTTGATTGGATTAACTATTTTGCCGCTTTTTAAGCTGCTGCCGCTATACTTTTTTACAGATAAATGCAATTCAGTTATCTTTAAGTCCTAACATATAATCGCTTGTTACATCAAAAAATTTACATATTGATATTAAAACAGATAGGCTTGGATAATTCCTTCCTTTGCAATAATCATTAATTGTCTGCCTTGAAACATTACAGTAATCCGCAATTTCAGATTGTTTTATATTATATTCTTTTAGCAATTCATTAAATCTTGCCGTAAATATTTCCATTTGTTCTACCTAAATTTATTTTAAGCAATTTTATATGGAAAAACTTGACAATATGGTTAAACCATATTAATATGATTACATTAGTCTTTTAGGAGAACAAATATGTCTGATTTTTTAATTTTGGAAATGGCAAGCGTTTTCGGATACCTTAACAACAGCCGACTTGATGAAAACGAAAAATATAATGCAATGGCTATTGAGCACGAGCAATTAATAAAAAAGCTTTGCGCTTCTTTGCCCGAAGATGAACGTGATGAAGTGTTTCGCAAACTCGACGATTTGCATAGCGATATGTTAGTTATGAACAACGACGAACATTTTAAATGCGGTTTTAAGCTTGGGCTTACTATAGCCGCACAAAGCCTTTTAGATTAACCGCGGGTTATTACCGTATACCTAATAAGTCTTTAATAACTTCGCCTGCGGCGATAAAACCCGCCGCGGGCGGAACAAACGATATACTTGCGGGCGCCGTTTTACCGCCGTCCTGCTCCGATACCGCGCCTGTCGCGGGCAGCTCCCGCGAAAACACTACTTTAACGCCGCTTATGCCGCGTTTTTTTAGTTCGCGGCGCATAACCCTTGCAAGAGGACACACGGAAGTTTTTTCAATATCCGCAACCTCGAACGCCGCGGGGTTCAGCTTATTACCCGCGCCCATACAGCTTATTACCGGCACGCCGCACGCCTTTGCCCCCTCTATTATGGCGAGCTTGCCCGAAACAGTGTCGATTGCGTCAACCACGTAGTCGTAAACCGAAAAATCTATCTGACCGGCGTTTTCGGGCATAACGAACATTTTACGCGCTGTCACTTTGCACAGGGGATTAATCCGGGCAATGCGCTCCGCCGTAACCTCCGTTTTGTCGCGCCCGACCGTATTTTGCGTGGCTATTATCTGGCGGTTTAAGTTGGACAGGCTCACCGTATCGCCGTCAAAAATATCAAGCGCGCCAACGCCTGCCCTTACGAGCGCTTCCACAACGTAACCGCCTACGCCGCCCAGCCCGAACACCGCCGCGCGGCTTTTTTTTAATTTTTCAAGCCCGTCCCTGCCTACGAGCGCCTCCGTCCTGCTAAACATCTCCGCCTCCAAAATACATTATATATTATTCTCTTCACTCCGTCAAACGGCTTTTAACAAATGTTTCCTGTAAAAAAGCTTGACAGTTTAAATTTTATATATTATAATTAGAATAATTCTAACTATTATCAGGTGGAATATGACTGCGTATGCGAAAAAGATATTAAACTTAATAAACGGCTCCTCTTCGCATATGACTGCGGAGCAGATATTTTTAGAGCTTAAAAAAACCGAGCCGAAGATTGTGCTTGCGTCCGTTTACAATAATCTGGGCACGCTTTCAGCGGAAGGGCTTATACGTAAAATAGGAATGGACGGAGCGGCGGACAGGTACGACAAAACGATAAAGCACGATCACCTTGTCTGCAAAAAGTGCGGGAAAATTGCCGATTTTGGGTTTACCGACCTGACGGAAGGGCTGCAAAAGGAGCTTAACTGCGGCATACTCGGCTATGATTTAAAAATTTATTACCTGTGCGCGGAGTGTAAAGCGGCGCAAAACTATTAAAAATTTAAGGAGATTACTATGAACAACTACAAAGGAACACAAACCGAAAAGAACCTGGAAGCGGCTTTTGCCGGAGAATCGCAGGCGAGAAATAAATATACTTATTTCGCCTCCGTTGCCAAAAAAGAGGGTTACGAGCAGATAGCAGGGCTCTTTTTAAAAACCGCCGATAACGAAAAAGAACACGCAAAAATGTGGCTTAAAGAGTTAAAAGGCATAGGCAACACAGCGGAAAACCTCGCCGCTGCCGCTGCCGGAGAAAATTATGAATGGACGGATATGTACGAGGAATTTGCCAAGACCGCCGAAAAAGAGGGCTTTAAGGAGCTTGCGGCTAAATTCCGCGCGGTCGGCGCAATTGAAAAGCAACACGAGGAAAGATACCGCGCTCTTCTTAAAAACGTAGAAACCGCCGCGGTATTCAAAAAGAGCGAAGTAAAGGTCTGGGAGTGCAGAAACTGCGGACATATCGTTGTTGGCACAGCCGCGCCCGGGGTATGCCCCGTATGCAACCACCCTCAAAGCTATTTTGAAATACACGCCGAAAATTATTAATAATAAATTCAAAACGCTCTGCGGAAATTCCGCAGAGCGTTTTACTGTCCGCACCTCTGTTTCATAAAAGTTTTGTACCAGTTTAATGCAAACTGATAAAGCTGTTTTGCCGGCGCAGCCGCAAGTCCGCGGCAGTATTTAACGTATTCGCACAAAAGCCCCTCCACAAACACGCTTATCTCTATCTCTAAAAACTGCCTGTCCTTTATATCCCTGCTTGCATTGCACAGTTCCGTCAGCTTGTTTATTATTATACCGGACAGTTTTTCCGCCGAAAATAAAAAATCGTTTGTTCTGCACATCAGTCTGTAATTTTCCCGGTTTTTACCCATAAACTCAAAAAGTTCTTCAAAAAACTTTTCGTAGTCGTCCGTAGCCAAAAGCTTTACATTTGAATAAAATTTGTCGGTTATTTCCCTCTCGAACTCCTCCACTACTCCGTAAATATCGTCGAAATGCGCATAAAACGTAGCGCGGCAGATATGCGCTCTTTCCACAAGCTCGCTTACGGATATTTTGCTTATCTCCTTCTTTTCCGCAAGCATTTCAATAAAAGTATCTTTTATGAGCTTGCGCGTTTTAACGGACGAATTATTTAGATTTTTTACTTTCATTTGTATTACCTTTTACCTACAAACCTGAATTATCTGTTTAATTTTAAACATTTGGCGCGTTATGCGCTTGGCATTTTCGTTTGATTAAATTATAATTGTATTATAAATAATTGTCAACACAGTATAAATTAAAACGGCGTTAAATAAAAACAGGCATATAGAAAATCAAAAACAGGAGAATAATCAGTTAAAAGTTAACCTGCATACAAGGAGGACTTATTATGAAAATTGCAATAGTGTGCGACGTGTTGGGCGAAAAGAACAACGGTACTACTATCGCCGCAAATAACCTTATAGATTATCTTAAATCGCGCGGACACGAGGTGCGCGTTTTATGCGCCGATAGCAGCAAAATAGGCACACAGGGATATTTCGTAGTACCTAACAGAAATTTTCTATGCTTTAACGGCTACGTACAAAAAAACGGAGTGTCGCTTGCAAACCCCGACAAGGATATTATTACCGCCGCGATAGCCGGCTGCGACGTGGTGCATATAATGATGCCCTTTGCGCTCGGACTTGCGAGCGTTAAAATTGCTAAGAAGTTTAAAATTCCGGTAAGCGCGGGCTTCCACCTGCTTGCGGAAAACGTCACCTGCCATCTGCATATGCAGGACTTCAATATAGCAAACAAGGCGGTATACGCGCATTTTCACAAGCTGTACTCGCACTGCGACGCAGTACATTATCCTACTCCTTATCTCAGGCGTTTGTACGAGGGTATGTACGGCAAAACAAACGGATACGTTATTTCCAACGGAGTAAACAACGACTTCAAACCCGCGAAACCGGCTGAGGATAACGGCAGATACCGCATACTTTACGTAGGCAGGCTGTCAAAGGAAAAAGCGCACAGCGTGCTTATAGACGCGGTAAAGCTGTCAAAATACAGGGATAAAATCGAGCTGGTTTTTGCGGGCGGCGGACCTCTTAAAGAAAAGCTTGTAAAACAGGCGGAGGATTTGCCCGTGCAGCCCGTGTTCGGATTTTTTTCGAGGAGCGAGCTTGTAAACGTTATAAACGGCGCATATCTCTATGTTCACGCCGCGGAAATCGAAGCGGAGGGCATAAGCTGCCTCGAAGCAATGGCGTGCGGACTGGTGCCGGTAATATGCGATTCGGAGCGCTGCGCAACAAAGGATTACGCGCTTACGGAACACAGCCTGTTTAAAAACCGTGACGCGCAGGATTTAGCCGGTAAAATCGACTGGTGGATAGAGCACCCCGAGGAGCGCGAAAAATACTCGGTTAAATATGCGGAGGCATCCGGCGTAAAATTCGACCAGGAAGCGTGTATGGCGGCTATGGAAAAAATGCTGTCGGAAACTGCTTTCGGCGCAAACACGGGCGCAAAAAAGAAAAAACACGAAAAAAAGGCCGGCGAAGTTAAAAACGGATAATTCTGTTACGCTTGAAAACGCGCAACACGTCTTTCAATTTGGTCAAGATAGATTTAAGGGGGGTACAACTGCGCCCCCCTTCACTTATAATAGAATTAATTTTCTCTGAACAATAATTTCTTGCAGGGCGCGCCGTAGCAGACTTCTTCTTTTGCCAGCACAACTTTATTATCGCAAATTATGTAATACACCCCTGCGGTCTGCGCCATATTCGCACACGCGGTTTTAATAGGTAAAATCTTCCCGTCGTCGTTACAGTCTGCTATTACGTAGCAACTGTCATTTTTATTGATAAATTTATACGCCGCCTTAAAAAACACCTCGTCATCGGTTCTATTATCGCTTATTATGGAATATTTTTCGTCGAGCTCGTAAAAAATCCGTTGTACGGCATTGCCGCGTTTTTTAATTGAACAAAGCTCGAAAAGTACCCTGTCGCGCTTATCCCCTGTATCTGAACGGATTTAGCTCTGCGATATCCGTATACTCGGGATCTCCGCCTATCTTATAGTTTCCCCACGCATCGTACGTATACGTTACTACTTCTCTTTTATCCAGGTCGCTTATTATCCCTACTATATTGCCTTGGATATCTTTTTTGTAGATATAATATACTCTGCCGTATTTAAATCCCAAAAGCCCGGTTGTATCGTACAAAAATTCTAAGTTGTTGCCTTGCATTATCAGCCGGCCGCGGCTATCGTAATAATATTTTATTCCGTTCTTTTCTATACGCTTTCCGTCCGCATTGTATTTAAACGTATTGCCGTTGTAGCTCGCAAGACGCCTCCCCATCGTCCAGGTTGCCGCTTTGCCTCTGTATATTATCGGATTGCCTACGCTGTCGTATACAAATCTTTCTCCGTTATACGATATCAGTCTGTCGTCGCTGTATTTATAGGTTATTATTTTTCCTGTTCCTGCGGTGTGGGAGCCCGTCTTATATGCGGTTTCTTCGCGTTTTAATAAATTGCTGTTGTTATCATAGCTGTAAAGCTTAGTAGTGTTGAAGTCGCGGTTGTCTTCGCGTATCAGTCTTTTTAATCCGTCGTCTGCAAACACAACAATATCCGCACGGTCTGAGGGGAGCCTGTCCGGAATTGTTACCTCCACTTTAATTCGGTTCGGAGGATAATCATAACAATAAATCAGCTCGGAATAAAATGCCGCCCGGACTTTTTCCTCCGGATTTTCGTAATTTTCGGTACGGTTCCCCGAGCAGACATATGTAATTTTTCTTTTACCCTCTGCACCCGTAATATTTATATAACCGTTTTTTTCGCTTTTTCCAAAGGCGACAAACGCAAACCTACCATATTTTCCGCAGAAATTTTTATAAAATCTTTCTCAAATTTATCCATAAAAAATGTCCCCCCCCCTCTGTTATAAAAAACACGTTTGTCAAAGCCGAAAACGCTGCATATTACCGTGCGTACCGCTTAAATTTCAATTAAATAACCGCCCTCGCGCAAAAGCTGTTCTATACCTTCGAGCGCCTGTTCGCTGTCTGCGGAAACTGTGTGGTAATGGTATCCGTCCGTCACGCTCATAAGCGGCTTAGACGCCCCCGAAACGAGCGAACGGTACAGCTCCTCCACGTGCGTGCGGTTGTATAAACTCAGCCTCGCAGAAATTTTTCCGTATACTCTGTGGTTAACGAAAATATCCTCTATACGCCCGCCCGCGTTGATTACGAGCACGCCCTCGTCGATTATCTCGTCAAAGGTATGGCGGCACTTAAAAATGCGTTCAACGCGGTTATTCTGCGATTTCCCGTCAATAATATAGCCCCTGCTCGTAGCCGTAATATCATAGCCGTTGGCGCGCAGAATAGCTATATCCTGCACTATAACCTGCCGCGAAACCTTAAATCTCTCTTTTAAAACGCTCGCAGGTATGGCGTTTTGCGTATTGCCGAGCAGGCTTAAAATTTCCCCGCGGCGTTTTTCGGCTTTCATTCCGCCTCCAGAGCTTTAAGATTTTTAAGCGACAAATCGAGTATGGGCGCGCTGTGCGTCAAAGCCCCGCTCGAAACAAAATCCACGCCCGTTTCTATTATCTTTGATATATTCTCTTTAGTTACGTTTCCGCTGCACTCGGTAAGCGCCCTGCCGCCGATAAGCACAACGGCTTTTTTCATATCCTCAACGCTCATATTGTCGAGCATAATTATATCAGCGCCCGCCTCTACCGCCTCTCGGCACATCTCGAGGTTTTCCGCCTCCACCTCGATTTTATGCACGAACGAACAGTATTGCTTAGCCGCCTCTACGGCTTGCTTTACGCCGCCCGCCGCCGCAATATGATTGTCTTTAAGCATAACTCCGTCCGAAAGATTATAACGGTGATTGTTGCCGCCGCCGATTTTAACCGCATATTTTTCAAATATACGCATATTCGGCGTAGTTTTTCTCGTGTCGAGCAGCTTTGTTTTGCTGCCCTCCAACAGTTTTACCACCCCGGCGGTGTAGGTAGCAATGCCGCTCATTCTCTGCAAATAGTTGAGCGCGGTGCGCTCTCCCGACAGTAAAACGCGGATATCCCCCGTAATAACTCCTATAAGCTGCCCTTTGCTCACGCGGTCGCCCTCGTCAACGTAAAACTCAAAAACCGTTTCCGCGTCCAGAAGCTCAAAAGTACGCGCAAACACGTTTAAACCGCATATTACGCCGTCCTGCTTGCAGATAAGCTGCACGCAGCCCTTTTTCGCGTTCCTTATTACGGCGCCCGTGCTGATATCCTCGCTCGTTATATCCTCTTTAAGCGCGTTTTTTATAAGCTCGTCCGCGCTGAGAGCCATACTTTCGTAATTAAACATTTTTCTTCTCCCCTATTTTTTCAAGCAAAAGTCTTTTATATTCCCCGAGCAGTTTTTCCGGCTCGGCATAGTATGTCAAATCCAGCTTGTCCGCGGCATATTCCGCGTCCGGCTTACTGTAAGCCTCAAAATTTCCGGCTATATCCGCCGCGGCGCGCTGCGCAAACAAAAGACTTTCCAAAAGCGAGTTGGAGGCAAGCCTGTTTGCTCCGTGCACTCCGTTGCAGCACGTTTCGCCTACCGCATAAAGCCGCGCCATAGTGGTTTGACCCTGTAATCCGCTGCGCACTCCGCCCATAAAATAATGCTGCGCAGGCACTACGGGAATACACTCGGTAAATACGTCGTAGCCCTCTTTTTTACAGTGCTCCACAATCGAGGGAAAATGCGAACGCACTTCGCCGGGGTCTATCCCGCGCATATCGAGCCAGACGTGCGGTGTACCGTCCTTTTCCATCTGCTTTAAAATTTCCGCGGTAACTACGTCGCGCGGGCGCAGTTCGTCGGTAAATCTGTTAAAATTTTTATCGCGCAGCACCGCGCCCTCGCCGCGCACCGATTCGGAAATCAAAAAACTGCGCACCCCTTTTTGGGGCGTATAAAGCGTTGTTGGGTGAATCTGAATATAATCGATATTGTCAACGGCAACGCCGCGTTTAAGACATATAGCCACGCCGTCGCCCGTTAAAATACGAAAATTCGTAGAGTGCTCGAAAATACCGCCGATACCGCCGCACGCAAGCACCGTATAGCTTGCAAAAACCGTGCTCACGGCTTTGATTTTGTTATCCGAGAGCACTGCGCCGAAGCACTCGTTTTTGCGGGTAATAAGGTCGAGCAGCGTTGTTTCCGGACAAATCTCCACGTTTTCAAGCCCGCTTACAAATTCCATAAGTTTTGCGGTTATTTCCTTGCCGGTGCAGTCCTCGTGATAGCAAATGCGCTTTTTAGAGTGCCCTCCCTCGCGCGTGGCGGCAAGCGAACCGTCGGGATTGCGCGCAAAATCCACGCCCAAGCGGATAAGTCCGTCTATTACGCCGGGCGACTCCTTAATCATACAGGTCACCGCCTCGGGATTATTCTCGTAATGCCCCGCCCGCATAGTGTCCTCAAAGTAGCTTTCAAAATCCGCGTCGCCCTGCATACGGCATATTCCGCCCTGCGCAAGATAGCTGTCGCTCTTTTCGGGAACGTCCTTGCAAACAAGTAAAACACTGAGGCTGCGCGGCAGATTGAGCGCGCAGTTAAGCCCCGCAACCCCCGCGCCTATAATTATAACGTCGTAACTGTTTTTCAAATTAATCCTGCTTATTTAAGTATTTTACTTAGTTTACAATAAAACTTTACACCTGTCAAGTCAGATGTAAAGTTTTTTATAAATTAATTGATTTGAAAATACTGTTTTAAAGCATAGCTTATATTGCCGTCAGCAATATTGTTTATAGGCGCGAGCGGGAAGCCCGAGTCCGCTACCGTAACCGCGGTTTCTACGCCGGGCTGAGCGGCGGGTGCGGAAGCGGGCGTTGCGGCGGGCGCAAACGCGCTGACCGCTGATATTATTCCGGCTATTTCCTCCGCGCTTTTCAAAGCCGATTTTATGTCGTCGCCGCCTATCGTTTCAACAAGCGGTTTAACCTCTTCTATGAGCTCGCGGGCGTTAGTTTTTCCTCCGTACAACAACAGCGCTAATATTACCAGTAGTTGCATAAATTAAATTCCTTGCATATTTTATTATTAATATTATATGCGGAGCAGTTATGAAAGATTTTAAAAATTATACGGGCGAACCCAAAAGCGAGCCCGGCAAAAAACCCGATATCAACAATACCGTAGAACTTGCCAAAATTATTTCGAGAGCAATGAACGGTAAAAACCAGAACCAGATTATGCGCACCATAATAGCCGAAGCGGAGCGCGGCAAGCGCGAAGGCAGGCTGTCTGACGCCGATATAGACAACTTTTACAACGCACTGTATCCTATGCTCGACAGCGCCAAAAGACAAAAGCTTACCGAGGTTATCGATAAGCTCAAAAAAATTTAAAATATATACATAAATCCCTCCGTAATTTGCGGAGGGACTTGTATTTTATTCTAATACGAATACCTGTCTTATTTCCATTTGTGTTTCGCCCAGATCCATTGTCGTAACCAAAGCAAGTTTATTTCCGTCGAATTCAATGCGGAGCATTCCGCCGTCAGCATCAAGATAATAACCTTTTTCGTCCGTTAATATTTTACCGCTCGCCATAGGCACGTCGTTTTCTCCGTATATAGTGAGCAGTACGCCGGCATCTGAAACAATTATATAACCAGCGCCGGTATCACCGATATCGCCGGGCACACCGTCAACATAAACCCCTTCAAACATATATTTTCCGTCAACCGGTCTTTCCGAAGGAACGGGAGGATTATTATCAATATCTTCAAACTCGCAGCCCGAAAGGTCGGCGAGAGTATAACCCGTATCCGTTAAAGTAAGCGTTGCTTTACAGCTTGTTTCAATGCTTTGGTCGTTAACCTGCCATTCATTGACTACGAAAACGTCGTCCTTATAACCGCCGTCTAAATATACGTCTACCATATTTTCGGTATGCGTAAAGTCCACCGACATTTTGGTGAGTTTTGAACCGGTTACCGTATATGTTACTTTAAAACCGGACAAATAACTTTCATAACTCGGCTCGGCGGGCGGTATAGCTCCTTCGGGATAATTAGAAATAGAGTGGCGTTTAGCGCCTACCGGGCACTGCGTTTTAGTAATATCGGAAATAGCCTGTTCAAAGCCCTGCTGAATACCGGTAATTGTTGCCTGATTGTTGCTAGCAGCCTGTAATAAATCGTTTAAAACAAGTTTGTCAACCGTGACGGGCAGCTCAAACTCCATTTCGGTTACAAGACTTATATATTCACTTATAAGCGCTTTGAGCTCGTTGGATTTTACTACCTTTATTATGTAATCGTACGCCGTAGAATTAGCATCGGCAGCAACCGCAACCGACTTAATATCCATTTCGAACATATCTGCTATTGTATGATTTGCGTCTACGGGCGTATTTGCAAATTCTTCAAGCAATCCGGCAAACATAGTCTGCATTGCCGCGCCGTCCATACCTGCGGTAAAAGCGTTAATAAGCTCTTTTACTTCGTTCTTAGCAAGAAGCTCGCCTATAGTAGTTGTATTCGTAAGTGATTTAAGGAAATTGTTTACTCTCTGCAAGAGGTTGTAAACAAGAAGGTTTACGTCTACGCTATAGTCGCCGCCGTTAACGGTAAGAGCGTCGAACTCGTCGCCGAGAGCGAGAACGGACGCGCCCGTAACGGGTAAAAGCACTGCGCTTGCAAGCTCGCCGAGGTCGGTATCGCCGAGTATTTCGGTAATTATAGGATTTGAAGATATAAGTTCCTTTAAGTTACCAACCGTCTGTAAAGTTTTGCCGTTGAAATCGGTAACCTTTTCTTCGGAGCTGTAAATGCTCAGCGCCCAGTCGCGGGCAAACGCATAGGAATAATACTTGTCGCCCTCGGTATTGCTTTCAGCTACTAAATCCATATCTCCGTCTAAAATATTGATTTTGCCGCTTGCCGTACCGGTAGTATCGTTACTTGCCGTTTCTGTTCTTACGGGAGTTTTTTCGCCGTTTTCATAAACTGAATAAGTTCTCTCGCTGTTAATTTCAACGGTTGCGTCAAGAGCTGCATAATTCGCCGGCGACGCCATAATAGCGTCTATCGCCTTTTCAAGGTCGGTTTTCTGTTCGTCCCCGCCGGGAGTCGTAATGTTGTTGTTGTCTTTATCGTCAGGTTTGTCTACGGGCGTACAAGCGGCAAAAACAGCTATTGTAAGCGACATAACAAACGCAACGATTACAGCCATAAACTTTTTAATTGCTTTCATTTATATTCTCCTTAAATTTATTTTTTTCTGTTAATAGGGATTAACGGTTGCACCGCAACCGTTAATAAGAATAGGTGTACACCTATTTAATATTCTTTAACTTAACTGCAATAAATTATAGTACTTACTTTAAATATTGTCAATAAAACTGCAACAAAAAAACCGTGCGCTGCACGTTTTTTTATTTTAATCAACCCAAACCGAATGCGTGACCGTTTAAAAGTACGCAAATCAGGTCTACAAGCCACATAAATACGGCGCCCGGGACAATAGTAAGAATACCTATTATTATCCAGAGTACGCTTTTGTTTGCTACACCGTTGACTACGCGGCAGATGGAATAAAAAATTTCAAGTACCGGGATGCAAAGCAACAGTTTAACAATAAGGGGTAAGTTATTCACGGTTTTGATTAAGTCTTTCATAATGTCTCCTTATTATATTATTATTTATATTATATCACTTATATATTATATGTCAATAGTTTAATTTAAAAAGCAACAAAATTACCCTCCTTGACTCGGAGGGCAATTTTCATCTGCAAATTTAATTAAACAAGCTCTATAATAGCTTCTTCCGCTGCGTCGCCGCGGCGTTCGCCCAACACGTAAATTCTGGTGTATCCGCCGCCCTGTCCTTTTTCTTCGGCGCGCTCGGCGTATTTGGGAGCTATTTCATTGAAAAGCTTTTCCATAAGAGGGTGCTGTATATCGCCCGTTCTCTTTTTGAAGTCCGATTTTTTCTCTGCGAAAGGCTTAATTTCCTGCAAATCGCGAAGCTTGCCCATAAGCTCTCTGCGCACTGCGAGCTTTTTGGGGCTGTCTTTTATCGCCTTTGCGGAGTATTCCTTGCCCTTGCTGTCGGTTTTAACAACGTCATACTCGATATTTTCGTCGAATACTTTTATTGCCTTGGTTATAATCTTTTCAACGTAAGGCTGCAATTCTTTTGCCTTTGCCTTGGTGGTGGTTATTTTTCCGTACCAAAGGAGTTCGGAAGCCTGATTCCTTAAAAGCGCTTTCCTCTGCTCCGCTGTTCTGCCTAATTTACCCGGCATTGTATTAGTCCTCCTTGTTTGAAAGTGAAAGCCCGTAGGATTGAAGCTTTAAAATTACTTCGTCCAAAGACTTCCTGCCAAGGTTTCTCACCTTTAACATTTCGTCTTCCGTCTTTCTCGTTAAGTCTTCTACGGTATGAATGTTTGCACGCTTTAAGCAGTTGTAAGAACGAACCGACAGATCCATATCCTCAATTGCCATTGCAAGAATTTTCGCCTGCTTGTCGTCCTCGTTTTTAACGAGTATGTCCATATCCTTAATGGTTTCGGACAAATCAACAAACAGCGATATGTGGTCCTGCATAATTTTAGCCGCCAAAGATACTATTTCCTTTGCGCTGAACGCTCCGTTGGTCCATACTTCAAGCGTAAGCTTGTCATAGTCGGTATTCTGACCCACGCGGGTGTTTTCAACCGAATAGTTTACCTTTTTAACGGGCGTGTAAATACTGTCGATGGGAATGTAGTCGAGGTATTCCGTACGCGTGTGATCCGCACCTTTGTATCCTCTGCCTCTGCCTATGGTTATTTCCATATCGATTTTGCCGCCCTCGTCGATGTAGCAGATGTGCTGGTCGGCGTTGATTATTTCTATTTCGGCGTCCTCGGAAATGTCGCCCGCTTTAACTTCGCAGGGACCTTCTTTATAGAGGTGAACTACTTTAACGTAATCTTTATCGGTTATTGTCGTTTTGATAGCAAGCGTTTTGAGGTTGAGAATAATTTCCGTAACGTCCTCTTTAACACCCTTAATTGCGGAAAATTCGTGTTTTACGCTGCCGTCCAAAAATCTGATTCCCTGAGCCGCCGCACCGGGAAGCGCGGAGAGCAGTATTCTTCTGAGGCAGTTGCCTATAGTAAGACCGAAGCCCTTTTCAAGCGGGTCAACGATGATTTTAGCATAGGATTTCTCTTCGTTTTCCTCAACTTCTATTTTGGGCATATCCATTTCGATCATAAAACTTCCTCCTTATTATTTATGATTACTTGGAGTACAGCTCGACAATCATATGCTCTGCAATCTGACTGTCAATATCCTGTCTTTCGGGAAGCGCAATAACCTTGCCCTGTAATTTATCCAAATCGAACTCCAACCACTTGGGGGTTGCCGCGGGTTTGGTGGACTTTAACGCTTCGAAATATTTATTGGAGGTTTTGCATTCTTTTACGGTGATAACGTCGCCTTTTCTAACGATGTAGGAGGGAATATTTACCTTCTTGCCGTTTACAAGGAAATGTCCGTGGTTTACAAGCTGTCTTGCCTGCGAACGGCTTGCGCCGAAGCCCAAACGGAAAATAACGTTGTCTAATCTGCGCTCTAAGAGCGAGAGCATATTTTCACCGGTAATACCCTTGGTTCTGTCCGCTTTCTCATAGTAAGCGCGGAACTGTCCTTCCTGTACGCCGTAAATTCTCTTAACTTTCTGTTTTTCGCGGAGCTGCTGACCGTATTCGGATACCTTTTTGCGTCCTAAGCCGTGCTGACCGGGCGCCATAGGTCTTTTTTCAAACGGGCATTTTCCGTTGTAACATTTATCGCCTTTTAAAAACAGCTTTCCTCCTTCGCGTCTGCAAAGGCGGCATTTTGCTTCTCTGTAAGTAGCCATTTATATATACCTCCTTATACTCTGCGGCGCTTAGGCGGCCTGCAACCGTTGTGAGGAACGGGCGAAACGTCGGAAATCAAAGTAATTTCCACGTCGCACGCGCCGATTGCGCGGATAGCCGACTCTCTGCCCGCACCGGGACCTTTTACGTAAACTTCTACCGAACGGAGCCCGTGCTCTTTTGCAGCGCGAACCGCTGTTTCGGTTGCCTGCTGTGCGGCGAACGGCGTGCCCTTTCTCGAGCCCTTGAAGCCGAGGCTGCCTGCCGACGACCAGCTTATTGCGTTACCGCTTATATCGGTAACAGTTACGAGCGTATTGTTGAAAGAGGATTGAATATGAACCTGACCTTTATCAACTTTTTTAAGCTCTCTACGTCTTCTTGTAACGACCTTTTTTTGTTGTGCCATATTATACCTCCTTACTTAGCGCCCTTTTTCTTTGCTACAGTGCGGCGGGGACCTTTACGCGTTCTTGCGTTGGTCTTTGTGGACTGTCCGCGAACGGGCAAGCCCTTTCTGTGACGGATACCGCGGTAGCTGCCTATTTCCATAAGGCGTTTGATATTGAGCGATACTTCGGTACGGAGTTCGCCCTCAACCCTTAAATTGTGGTCAATGTATTCTCTTAATTTGGATACGGTGGTTTCGTCGAGATCCTTAACGCGCGTGTCAGGGTCTACGCCCGTTGCGGCAAGAATCTTTTGCGACGTTTTGAGACCGATACCGTAAATATAGGTGAGTCCTATTTCAACTCTCTTTTCTCTGGGTAAATCTACACCGGCAATACGTGCCATTTTGATTTATTTCCTCCGTTAATATTTTTGTTTTTGTATATATACCGCATAATATCCCCGTCCGTTTAAGGAATGTGAACGGGAATAACGCGAAATCGTTTTTAAAATTTGCGTGCAGGGCAAATGCCTAAAAAACGCAGAGATGCGGTGCTACCAAGCAGAGCATAAAAACTCAGAGAAGCGAGCAGTTCAAGGCGCACAAACAACGACTGACGGGAGTGTACAAAGACGTACACGACCGAAACGGTGCGCAGTGCAACGCCGAATTGAGACGCTTATATGAGTTTTTTTAATTAGCCCTGGCGCTGCTTATGCGACTTATTCTTGGAACAAATCACCATAACTTTGCCGTTTCTTTTAATAACTTTGCATTTATCGCACATAGGCTTTACAGAAGGTCTGACTTTCATAATAAAATTCTCCTTGTATGTTTCGCATAAAGACCGGCGCAGCAACGCCGCGGCTTTTTCGATTTGAGGCGATATGCCTCTTATGACCGTTTCAAAACAAACGTAACGTTTAGTTTTTGGAACGCCAGGTTATTCTGCCTTTTGTTAAATCGTAGGGACTCATTTCGAGTTTTACGTTGTCGCCCTCGATTATACGGATATAATTAAGGCGCAGCTTACCGGAAATATAGGCGGTTATCACGTGCCCGTTGGTAAGCTTTACTTTGAAGTTTGCATTAGGAAGGCACTCGATTACTTTGCCCTCTGTTTCGATAACGTCGTCTTTGGACATTATTTACTCCTTATTTGACTTAATTTCGCCCGAATCGGGTTTGGGATAATTATAGCTTTTGAGCGCAGAATAGATTTCCGTATCGAAAACCTGTCTGCCGTCCAGAATTTTAGCGCCTATCGATTCCGATTTTTCGGGTAAAAGATATAGATGTTTTACGTTCTTTTTTTTGGGCGATTGCAGCTTTTTGAAATTGCCGTCGGTTAAGTACACAACGTCGTTTTCAATAGCGCAAATAATATAATACCTGCCCTCGTCTCTGCCTTGGGTGCTTTTGCAAATGCCGCCTATGACAGGAGTTTTAAGTTTCATAAATTCCCTTTTTAAATCAGAGCGTTAAAATTTCTACGCCGTCCTCTTTAATAAGTACGGTATTTTCATAATGAGCCGCGGGCTTTCCGTCCGCCGTTGTAACCGTCCAGCCGTCCGCGTGATTCATATTGACTTTGTAAGTGCCCATATTTATCATAGGCTCTATACAGATGGTCATTCCGGCTTTGAGCCGCATACCCGCGCCGCGCCTGCCGTAGTTGGGAACGGAGGGGTCTTCGTGCATTTGTCTGCCGATACCGTGCCCCGTAAGCGCTCTCACCACGCCGTAGCCGTTGGCTTCCGCGTGAGTCTGCACCGCGTGTCCTATATTGAACAGGGGAACGCCCGCCTGCAAACCCTCTACCGCTTTGAAAAAACACTCCTCGGTTACTCTGACGAGCCGCCTTTTCTCTTCCGACACGTTGCCGATAAGAAAGGTTCTCGCCGCGTCGCCGTGAAATCCGTTTTTTTCGGCGGTTATGTCAACGCTTACTATGTCGCCGTCGAGCAAAACCCGGTCGCCGGGTATACCGTGCACGACAACTTCGTTGACCGATACGCAGGAACTCGCGGGATAACCCTCGTAGCCGAGCTCCGACGGATATGCGCCGCAGGACGTTATATACTTGTTTACAAGCGTATCCACGTCTTTGGTAGTCATACCAGCGCAAATATTCTTGCCTACAAATTCGAGCGTTTCTTTGACTATGCGGCAACTCTCGCGCATATAGGCGATTTCCTGCTCGCTTTTTACGGTAAACATCAGTGACCCAAAACCTTGCAGATTTGTTCAAAAACAAGGTCGGGGCTGCCCTCGCCGCTCTTTACAACCGCAAGCTTGCCCTGCGCTTTGTAGTAGTCGATAAGCGGCGCCGTCTGGGTATTGTAGGTATCGAGCCTTGCCTTTACCGTTTCGGGATTGTCGTCCGCACGCTGATAGAGCTCTTTTCCGCATTTTGCGCACGTCGTCGCGCCGTTTAAGGTTGAAACGTGGTAGCTTTCGCCGCAGGAGCAAACGCGTCTGCCGCAAATTCTGTCCATCAGAAGCGCTTCTTCAACGTCGATATTGAGGCATAAATCTATGTGCGCGAATTTATCGAGCTCCTGCGCCTGAAACAGGTTGCGGGGAAAACCGTCGAGCATATAGCCGTGACGTGCGTCGTCCCAGGTAAGTCTGTCCTTTACAATATCGCAGGTTACAGAATCGGGAACGAGCTTGCCCGCGTCTATATACGACTTGGCGATTTTACCTATCTCCGTGCCGCCCTTGATATTGGCGCGGAAAATGTCGCCGGTGGATATATGAAGTAATTTGTATTTTCCGGCAATTTTACTTGCCTGCGTTCCCTTGCCTGCGCCGGGAGCGCCGAGTAATATAATGTTCATAAATTAATTAATTTTATAAAACTCAAACGAGCAGAACATAACCACCCGTTGTTATAAAACGCAGAGAAGCGAGCAGAACGAGGAGCGTGAGCATTGACCGAAAGGAGTGTACATAGGCGTACACAACTGAGGCAAGCGGAACGCGACAAAGTTATACGACGCTTATATGCGTTTTGCGGGAGCAAAAGGATTTTTATTTTAAAAATCCTTTATAATTCTTCATCATAAGCTGCGACTCGAGCTGCTTATCAAGCTCTAACGCAACCGAAACTACGATGAGGATACCCGTTGTGGAGAACACCGACAGAAGGGAAATATCCGGAACGCCGACGCCCGTTAATATCATTGAAAGTATTGACGGAATAAACGCGACGAGCGAGAGATAAATTGCGCCGAAAAGCGTTATTCTGTTGGAAATTTTCTTTAAATAGTCCGCGGTGGGTTTGCCGGGGCGTATGCTCTTTAACGTACCGCCGTTCTGCTGAATGGTCCTCGAAACTTCGTCGGGGTCAAACTGCATCGACTGATAGAAGAACGCGAAAGCAAATATAAGAAGGCAAAGAATTACCATATATATAAGCTGACCGTACCAAGCCGTGGAAGAACCCGAGAACCATTTTGCAAGCCAGTTGGCAAAGCCGCTTTCCGGCCAGAAAAGACTGGTGAGCATCTGGGGGAAAGAGATAAGCGCAAACGCGAAGATTAAAGGCATAACGCCGGAACCGGATATACGCATAGGGATAACCGAAGTTTGTCCGCCGTACATCTTTCTGCCCTTGACCTGTTTTGCATACGTTACGGGTATTTTTCTCTCCGATAAGTCTACGGTTACTATAGCCGCAAACTCGACTACCGTAAGGATTACAAACCCTATAAGAACCCAAAGCGAAGTTAAATTACCTTTAAAAACGTCAACGAATTTGTCTACTATTGCAAGACCCGCAGTAGAAAGTATACCCACGAAAATAAGTATGGATATACCGTTTGAAATTCCGTACTCGGTAATTCTCTCGCCTATCCACATTACGAGCATTGCGCCCGCAGTATACACGACCGCGAGGAAGAAACCGGCTATAATTTTTGCGCCGAGCTCGCTTACGATGCTCTTGGAGGGGTCGTTTACGAAATATCCGAACGTTTCAAGTCTTATAGCGTCGCCCTGAATACCGAAGTTTACGATTATACCTATCGCCTGTGCAATAGCAAGGGCAATGGTTACGTAACGGGTTATCTGCGCGATTTTCTTTCTGCCCTCTTCGCCCTGTTTGGAAAGACGCTCGAGGGGAGGAATACCTACCGTCAACAGCTGGATAATAATCGAAGCGTTGATATAAGGGCTTATACCGAGTGCAAACAGCGTTGCGTTCTGCAACGAGTCGCCCGTTATGGACGATAAAAGTCCTAAAAAGCTGTTGGACTCTATCGCCGTTTTGAATTGACCTACTTCTATGCCCGGTACGGGGATATAGCAGCCCAAACGGAAGATGAGAAGAAGCAATAAGGTTATCCAGATCTTCTTTCTTATCTCCTTTATTTTAAAACACTTCTTTATTGTTTCAAACATCTTGTACCTCTTTTAAAAGCGGTGCCGGGATAAACTAATTAATATCTCAGCCGATTGTTTCGCAAGTGCCGCCGGCTTTTTCAATTGCCTCTTTAGCGCTTGCGGAGAATTTTGCAGCCTTGACGGTGAGAGCAACTTTAACCTCTCCCGTGCCTAAAACCTTGAGCCCTGCGGAGTTTTTAACCGCCTTGCAGAGTCCGTTTTCCGATACGTATGCAAAATCAACTACCGTACCCGCGGGTACTTTTTCAAGTTGGCTCAAATTGATTACGGTGTAAACCGTAGCCCACTTGTTGTGGAAGCCGCGTTTGGGAATTCTTCTTGCAAGAGGCATCTGACCGCCCTCGAAACCGGGACGTACGCCGCCGCCTGAACGTGCCCACTGACCTTTATGTCCTTTGCCGGAGGTTTTGCCCGTTCCCGAGCCGATACCTCTGCCAAGTCTTTTAACCGGCTTTGTTGCACCCTCTGCGGGTGATAAAGTATCTATTCTCATAAAAATCTCCTTTTCGTGAAAATCTCGGTAAAACCTCGATTATTCACGAGATTGCTGCAGTCGTAAAACGCTTTACGGCGGAAATAAATCCCGCCTTGCGTTTTTCGCGCAAACAATTTATTAATTCTCCTTAAACCTTTTCAACCTTTACGAGGTGGGAAACCTTTTTAAGCTGACCCATATTTGCGGGTGTTTCCTCCAAGGTTCTGGATTGACGTATTTTTTTAAGTCCGAGCGCGGCAACCGTAGCTTTTACGGATTCAATTTCGCCGATTACGCTCTTTACTAACGTTACTTTAACCATAAATTGCCTCCTTATTTAAGCTCGTCTACGCTCTTTCCGCGTGCCGCAGCAATCTCTTCGGGAGATTTAAGCTCGTAAAGTCCGTATACAGCCGCTTTTACGCAGTTGATGGGGTTGGACGTTCCGTGCGACTTGGTTCTTACGTCTTTAACGCCTGCAGCCTCCATAACCGCACGGACGGGACCGCCCGCTATAACGCCGGTACCTTCTGCGGCGGGCATCATAAGCACGCTGCCTCTGCCGAAAGTGCCGAGCACGGTATGGGGAATTGACGTTTCGCTGAGAGCAACCTTTTTCATATTTCTCTTAGCCTGAGCGTTAGCTTTTTCGATTGCATCGGGAACTTCCTTGCTTTTGCCCATTCCGTAGCCTACGGAGCCCTTGCCGTCGCCCACTACTACGAGCGCGGCGAAACGCATATTTCTGCCGCCTTTAACGGTTTTGGATACTCTGTTAACCTGAATGAGCTTTTTGATTAAGCCGTCGTCCTCCTGCCTTCTTCTATCATTATTTCTTCTTGCAGGTCTTTCTTTCCTTTCTTCCATAATAAGCTCCTTAGAAATTGAGTCCGGCTTCTCTTGCGCCGTCTGCCACTGCCTGTACGCGTCCGGTATAGAGGTATCCGCCTCTGTCGAAAACAACCGTTTCGATACCGAGCTTTTTAGCCTTGGCTGCAACTGCCTTGCCGACTTCCTTAGCGGCGTCGGTCTTGGACATATCGCCTATCTTTGCCTTTACTTCCTTTTCCATTGTGGAAGCCGAGCAAAGCGTAACGCCTTTAACGTCGTCTATTACCTGAGCATAAATGTGATTAAGGCTTCTGTAAACGCTGAGACGGGGACTTTCCGCCGTGCCCTTTATCTTTTTGCGGACGCGCGCGTGTCTTCTCAGACGCTCTTCGTTTTTATCGATTTTTTTAATCATAATATCTCCTTTAAGCAAGCAACCCTACCGGGTTTTTGTTCGCATCGGGATTATCCCGCGGAATTACTTCTTGCCCTTGCCTCCCGTCTTGCCTTCCTTACGCTCGATTACTTCGTCGGAATAAGCTATGCCGTATCCGTGGTAAGGTTCGGGAATTCTGAGTTTTCTTATGTTTGCGGCTACCTGACCGACAGCCGTTTTGTCTATGCCGGAAACAACGATTTCGTTGGGGCCGGGGCATTCTAACTTAACGCCGTCCGATTCAACGAAGTCAACGGGGTGCGAGAAACCAATGTTCAATACGATTTTGTTGCCCTGTTTTGCAACCTTCCAGCCTACGCCGTGTACTTTGAGCGACTTTTTGTAGCCCTCGGACACGCCTACTACCATATTGTGAAGAAGCGCGCGGTACAGTCCGTGTTTTGCGTCTGTGCCTGCCTTTTCGCTCGTTTTTAATACGTGGGCAACGCCCGCTTCAACTTTTATATCGATATCGCCTACGACTTGCTGCGTGAGCGTACCCTTAGAACCCTTTACTGTCAAGAGCCCGTTTTCAAACGTTACGGAAACTCCTGCGGGCAGAGCTACGGGTAATTTACCAATTCTTGACATATAATTACCTCCTTACCAGATGTAGCACAGCAATTCGCCGCCTACGTTCTGAGCTTTTGCCTGCTTATCCGTGAGTATTCCTTTATTTGTGGAAAGTATGGCAATTCCGAGTCCGTCCATAACCCTGGGCATTTTTTCCACGTCGGAATAAACGCGCAGACCGGGACGGGATACTCTCTTTAACCCGTTTATTACGGGCTTTTTCTTACCGGAGTATTTAAGAGTTAAAACCAACTTTCCGTTAAATTCGTCTTTTTCAAGTTTTACGTCGGAAACGTATCCCTCGGCAAGCATAATCTCAGCTATTGCCTTTTTCATATTGGATGAGGGAATCTCAACCGTCTCCTTATTAGCCGCGAGAGCGTTTCTCACGCGGGTGAGCATATCTGCGATGGGATCTGTCATTTTATTCTCCTCCTATTACCAGCTCGACTTTTTAACGCCGGGAATCTGTCCCTTGTAAGCAAGATTTCTGAAACAGATACGGCACACGCCGTACTTTCTGAGTACCGCGTGCGGTCTGCCGCAGATGGAGCATCTCGTATAAGCTCTCGTTGAGTATTTAGCAGGTCTTTGCTGCTTGTTTATCATTGATTTCTTTGCCATATTTACTCCTTACTTCTTAAAGGGCATTCCCATAGCCCTTAAAAGCTCTCTTGCTTCTTCGTCCGTATTTGCAGTGGTTACTATGCAAATATCCATACCCCTGATTTTCTCAACCTGGTCGTACTGAATTTCGGGGAATATAAGCTGTTCCTTAATACCCATACAGTAGTTTCCCCTGCCGTCGAAACTGTCGGCGGGCACGCCCCTGAAGTCGCGCACGCGGGGGAGAGCTATGGATACGAACTTGTCGTAGAAATCGCACATCATCTTGCCGCGGAGCGTAACTTTAAGTCCTATGGGCATTCCCTCGCGGACTTTGAAGTTAGCAACCGATTTTTTAGCTTTGCAGAGAATGGGTTGCTGTCCGGTAATCTGCTTCAACTCGTTCTGCGCAATCTGAATGGATTTGGAGTTGTCCTTTATGTCGCCGAGACCCGAGCTGATAATAATCTTAACGATTTTAGGTACCTGCATAGGGTTCTTGTAACCGAATTTAGCCACAAGCGCAGGCACAGCCTGCTTTTCGTACATCTCCTGTATTCTCGACGAATATACTTTTTCGGCTTTGGGAGCTTTTGCCTTTTTTCCGGCGGCAGGCTTTTTAACCTCAGCCTCAGGCGCCTTTTCAGCGGGAGCTTTTGCAGCGGCGGGCTTTTTAGCCGCAGCCGGCTTCTTCTCCGCAGCGGGTTTTTCGGCAGCTACGCTCTTTTTAGCTGCGGCGGGTTTCTTTTCTGCCGCGGGCTTTTCAGCTGTTTCGCTCTTTTTAGCCGTTGTTGTCTTTTTTACGGCGGGCTTTTTAACCTCTTCGGTTTGCGCCGCTTTTACTTCCGTTTCCGTTTTCTTAGTAGCCAACTCGCACCTCCTTATTCAGCCTTGTCGCCCGTTTCTTCGGGTGCGGCTTCTTCTTTCTTGGCGCGTTTTCTTACGCGCTTTTTGGGTTCCGCAGCCTTTGCAGCGGTTTTAGCGCCCTTGCCCGCATACGCCTTATCTAACGTTGCGCCGCATTTGGGGCATACCCTGTGTTTTTTACCCTCGACTACGGAGTATTTTACTCTTATAGCCTTGGAGCACGAATCGCAAACTACCATTACGTTGGAAACGTCTATGGGCGCTTCTTTTTCAACGATTTGCGAAACTTCGTTCGCCTTTCTCGCTTTCTGCGCCTTTTTACGCACGTTTACGCCTTCTACGGTTACTCTGCCGCTTTTGGGAGAAGTGGCAACTACTTTGCCCTGCTTGCCCGCATACTTACCGGTGATAACCACTACATTATCATTCAATTTTACGTTCATAGCTTTCTCCTTAATTACAGCACTTCGGGTGCGAGGGAAATAATTTTCATATAATTCTTCTCGCGAAGTTCCCTTGCAATCGGTCCGAAGATACGCGTGCCGCGCGGTTCTTTATTTGTGTTGATAATTACGGCTGCGTTGTCGTCGAAACGGATATACGTTCCGTCGTCGCGTCTTATGCCTTTTTTGGTGCGTACTATAACGGCTTTAACTACTTCGCCTTTCTTTACCGCGCCGCCGGGTGCAGCCGTTTTTACCGAGCAGACGATAACGTCGCCTATGTTGGCAAATTTACGGAAGCTTCCGCCGAGCACTTTTACGCACATAAGCTCTTTTGCGCCGCTGTTGTCCGCGGCTTTGAGCCTCGTTTGAGGTTGTATCATAAAAATTCTCCTATTTTTGAACTTACAACTTGTCTGACGGCTGAATATTTCCGCCAAACTTTTTTAAGAGGATTGTTCCCCGTATACATAAGCGAAGTTGAGCGCCCCGCTCTCCATTATACGGCGGTTACAATCATTACACCGGGTATATCATAACCCAAATCTATAAAATGCGGAGAAGCGAGTTGCCCCGACTCCCCTAAAAACTCAGAGAAGCAAGCAAGACAAGGAAAGCGAGGAAACCCCGAGGGAGTTCACTATGCGTAAATGACCGAGGGTTGCCGCAACTTGACAATGTATTGCGTAGCTTATATGAGTTTTTATTATTTTGCTTTTTCGATAATTTCCGCAACGCGCCAATTCTTATCCTTGGACAGCTTGCGCGTTTCTACTATTCTTACCGTATCGCCTTCGCCGCACTCGTTGTTTTCGTCGTGTGCTTTAAAGCGCGTGGTTTTGGTTATAGTCTTTTTATAAAGCGGATGTTTACGGTTTTCTCTTACCGCAACTACAACCGTTTTATCCATTTTGTCGGAAACAACTATGCCGACTCTTTCCTTTCTGAGCGTGGTTCTGTTTTCCATATTGTTCCTCCTTACGCCTTTAACTGCCTTGCGCGGATAACCGTGTTAACTCTTGCGATATCCTTTTTAACGAGGTTTATCGACATAGGGTTTTCGAGCTGGCTGCTTGCGTGGCGAAAGCGCAGATTGAAAAGTTCGCTTTTGAGTTCCTGTAATTTTTTCAAGAGCTCTTCATCGCTCAAATTTATTATTTCGTTAGCCTTCATTAGCGTCACCGCCTTCAACTTCTACAGTTTCTTTTTTTACGAATTTGCATTTAACGGGCAATTTATGGCTTGCAAGTCGCATTGCCTCGCGCGCAATATCCTCGTTGACGCCCGCCATTTCAAACATAACTCTGCCGGGTTTTACGATAGCTACCCAGTACTCTACCGAGCCTTTACCGGAACCCATACGGGATTCTGCGGGGTGCTTGGTAATGGGCTTGTGCGGGAATATGTCTATCCATACTTTACCGCCGCGCTTGATGAATCTGGTCATTGCGATACGGGCAGCCTCTATCTGGTTGGATGTAATTCTCGCGCCCTCCAAAGCCACAAGACCGTACTCGCCGTATGCAACCTTGTTGCCTTTCTGCGCTTTGCCGCGGATTTTGCCGCGGTGCTGCATTCTTCTTTTAACTCTCTTGGGGATTAACATTACTCTTCGCCTCCCTCCGATATAATCATACGTTTTGCAACGTCGAGCACCTCGCCCTTGTATATCCAGCATTTAATGCCGAGAACGCCGAACGTGGTGTGCGCTTCCGCAAAGCCGTAGTCGATGTCCGCGCGGATGGTCTGAAGAGGAATAGAGCCCTCGTGGTAGCTTTCGCTGCCGGCGATTTCTCTGCCGTCGAGTCTGCCGCCGACGGTGATTTTAACGCCCTTTACGCCCGTTTTTGCAACCTTTGCAATCTGCTGCTTAACGGCTCTTCTGTAACTTACGCGCTTTTCAAGCTGGGAAGCAACCGCTTCCGCAACGAGCTGTGCGTCCTGGTCGATTTTTTCAACCTTTTTGACGTTGATGATAACCTGCTTGCCTTTGGTGAGCTTTGCAAGGTCTTTTTTGATAACTTCTATTTCAGAACCGCCTTTGCCGATAAGCACGCCGGGTCTGCCGGTATAAATGCCTATTTCGATTTTATTAGCGGCTCTTATTATTGTGATTTTGCTTATTGCAGCGTCGTAATATTTCTTTTTAAGAAAGGTACGGATATCGCTGTCCTCTTTGATATAAGCGGAAAAATCCTTTTTATCCGCATACCACTGAGTATCCCAAGCGGAAATTACGCCGACTCTTAAACCGTGAGGATTAACTTTTTGTCCCATAATTCTTTAACTCCTTAAACCTTCTTTGCGTCAAGTATGACGGTTACGTGACTCGTTCTCTTTAAAATAGCGTGTCCGCGCCCCTTGGAAACGGGCTGCATTCTTTTAAGATGAGGACCGCCGTCGGCATAAGCCTCGGCAACTACGAGGTCGCCTCTGTCCATACCGTTGTTGTGCTCGGCGTTAGCCGCCGCGGAAAGCAGCACCTTTTTAACTTCTTCGCTGCCGCCCTTGTTGCAATAAGTGAGTATAGCTTCGGCTTCTTCTACGGATTTACCGCGGATAAGCGCAAGTACCGTCCTGATTTTATAGGGTGATATTCTGAGATGCTTTGCCGTTGCATAAGGGCGTCTGTCCTTAATTTCGGCAATTCTCTCAACTTTTTTATTCATATTGCTTGCCATATCTCAAACTCCTTACTTCTTGGCGGTTTTCGCCGCGTGTCCCTTGAAAGTTCTGGTGGGAGCAAACTCGCCGAGCTTGCAGCCTACCATATCTTCGGTCACGTATACGGGAACGTGTTTTCTTCCGTCGTAAACCGCAATAGTGTGTCCTACCATCTGGGGGAATATCGTTGTCGCACGCGACCAAGTTTTTACAACTTTCTTCTCGCCGGCAGCGTTCATCGCCTCAATCCTCGCCAACAGTCTTTCTTCGGCGTAAGGTCCTTTTTTAACGCTTCTTGACATTTTCTATTCCTCCTTAATTAATTCTCTTTAATATGAACTTGGAAGTGGGGTTCTTCTTCTTTCTCGTCTTATAGCCGAGAGCAGGCTTGCCCCAAGGGGTCATAGGTCCTGCGTGTCCCACAGGGCTCTTGCCTTCGCCGCCGCCGTGAGGGTGGTCGTTGGGGTTCATAACCGAACCGCGGACGGTGGGACGGATACCGAGGTATCTCGTTTTGCCCGCTTTACCCACTCTGATAATCTCGTGCTCGAGGTTGCCTACCTGACCGACCGTAGCTTTGCATTTAAGCGATACGAGTCTCATCTCGCCCGAAGGCATTTTGATGGTTGCATATGCGCCCTCTTTTGCCATTATCTGGGCGGAAATACCCGCAGACCTTGCAATCTGCGCGCCCCTGCCGGGTTTAAGCTCTATTGCGTGCACGACGGTACCTACGGGGATATCCGCAAGGCAGAGCGCGTTGCCGCTCTTGATGTCGGCGTTTGCGCCCGAAAGCACCTTGTCGCCCACGTTAAGACCTACGGGAGCGAGGATATACCTCTTTTCGCCGTCGGCATATGCAAGGAGCGCGATGTGCGCCGAACGGTTGGGATCGTACTGTATGGATTTAACCGTTGCGGGAATGCCGTCCTTGTTGCGCTTGAAGTCGATTATTCTGTATTTGTTTCTGTTGCCGCCGCCGATGTGACGAACGGTTATTTTACCCTGATTGTTTCTGCCGCCCGATTTGCGCTTGTCGTGCATTAAGGCTCTTTCGGGTTTGTCGCCGGAAAGCTCCTTATATGCGCTGACCGTCATTAAACGGCGCGCAGGAGAGGTCGGTTTATACCTTTTAACTGCCATTTTTAGTGCCTCCTTGCTCCTTACGATAACGAGTCGAAGTACTCAATCGTCTTGGACTCGGCTTTGAGCTGGACGATAGCCTTCTTGTAGTCGGGAGTGTAACCTTGGTTTCTTCCCATTCTCTTAAGCTTGCCCTTGCAGTTTACGGTGTTCACGCTTTCAACCTGAACTCCGAACAGCTTTTCTACGGCGAGCTTTATCTGCGTTTTGTTGGCCGACTTTTTAACGATGAACGTGTATTTTTTATCGGCGATTCCGTCGTACCCCTTCTCGGTGAGCAGAGGTTTTACAATTATATCTTCGGCAAACGTCATTTCCCGTAAACCTCCTCGATTTTCTGTATAGCCGCTTTGGTTACTACGACCTTTGCGTTTGCAACCACCTCGTACGTGGAAATCTGAGCCACGGGAAGCGTGGAAAGCGTTTGAATATTCTGCGCCGCGCGGATTACGCCGATATCGTCGTTATCCATAACGATAACCGCCGTTTTGTCGAGCTTAAGCGCTTTCTGGAATGCAACCATCTCTTTGGTTTTGCCCTCTTTTACGGAAAGGCTGTCCACTACGACGAGCTCGCCGTCGGCAACCTTTTTGGAGAGAGCCGAAATAAGAGCGGCGGTTTTTGCTTTTTTATTCATATCCTTGGAAAAGTCACGGCTCTTGGGAGCGAACACAACGCCGCCCTTTATCCACTGGGGAGCTCTTATAGATCCCTGGCGGGCATTACCCGTGCCCTTCTGACGCCAGGGCTTTCTGCCGCCGCCGCGGACTTCCGTTCTGGTAAGAGTGGATTTTGTACCCTGTCTTTCGTTTGCAAGACGGGTTACTACCGCCTGGTGAATAAGCGGTTCGTTATATTCCGCACCGAAAACCTTGTCGCTGAGCGTCAAAGTGCCGGCTTTCGTTCCGTCCATTTTATATACGTTTACGTTAGGCATATTCTGTTACCTCCTTATTTAACGGTGTCGTTTATGGTAACGACCGAACCGTTGGGTCCGGGAACCGAACCTTTAATAAGCAAGCAGTTTCTCTCTGCGTCTACTTTTACTATTTCGAGGTTCTGAACGGTTACGTTTTCCACACCGTACTGACCTGCGAGATGCTTGTTCTTGAAAACTCTCGAAGGCGAGCTGTTCGCGCCCATTGAGCCGGGCTCTCTGTGCACGGGACCTACGCCGTGCGTTTCTTTGAGCCTGTGCTGATTCCAGCGCTTGATAACGCCGCTGTAACCGTGACCCTTGGATACGCCGTGAACGTCCACTCTGTCGCCTGCCGTAAACACGGTAGCTTTGACTTCGTTACCGACCGCGTATTCCGCTACGTTTGCAAGACGGAACTCCTTTAATACCTTGCAGGGAGTTACTCCCGCTTTTTTGAACTGACCGTAATCGGGCTTGTTCAAACGATATTTCCTGTTTGCGTCCTTGTCTTTGAGGTTTTTCTTACTCTTTGCTTCGATAGCGTCAAAACCGAGCTTTAAAGCCGAATAGCCGTCCTTTTCAACGGTTTTGATTTGCACTACCGGGCAGGGACCCGCTTCTATTACGGTTACGGGGATAACCTTGCCCTCCGCCGTAAATATCTGCGTCATACCCGCTTTACGGCCGATGATTGCTTTATTCATTGATAAAGATCTCCTTAAAAAATTAATATATTTCCACAAAAATCTCGTGCAGTGACACTGCGATTTTTCGTGGTTCGGGAGACTCTGCCTCCCTGCCCGCAATCAGCAGGGCTCTAATATATATAATTGCGGGCATTCCCTCCGCCGAGGCGCAGGTTTGCGCAAATGGGGTTGCGCTGCGCAAAAGCGCGGTTTTGCTTGCGCCGTAATTTATATATCCGAGTACCGCCTTTACAGGCTATTTCCGAGATACCGCGCTCCGCCGTCCCGCCGGAAAACCCGTCGCCTGCTTTACGTAGAGTATCTATGTTGGCTGATTATTATATATATATGGTAATACGGTTTACCAAACTCAGAGATGCGGTGCTATGCAAGGCGGGCGAGAAAACCCGAGGGAGTTTACTAAGTCGTAAATAACCGAGGGTTGCCGCAGTCCAACGCCACAGAGCGCCGTATATATGAGTTTAGCAAGAATTAGAGTTTTATCTTAATATCTACGCCCGCGGGAAGATGCACCGTATCCAACAACTTAGCGTTGGGCGTGTAGATGTCGATAATTCTCTTATAGGTGCGCTGCTCGAACTGTTCGCGGCTGTCCTTATATTTGTGAGGGGAACGGAGAATTGTTACTATTTCTCTTTCAGTGGGAAGAGGAATGGGTCCCGATATTTTTGCACCGCTCTTTTTCATTGTTTCAACTATTCTCGACGCCGCTAAATCCACCAGCTCGTGGTCGTATGCCGCAAGCTTTATTCTGATTTTCTGTCCTGCCATAATAAACTCCTTAATTTTATACTAACAATTTTTATTTACGTCAACTTAACCGTGTGTATCGCAGCTCCGGGCGTATAAAAAACACCTACCGGTGTCTTATGCGAAGCCGCGGTTAGTCGCAGAAATCAAGGTTTCCGCATTTGTCAGCGCAAATTATCTGTTGCGGGTGCTTCCTCCGCATTTTTCAGTAACTTTGCACCTCAACCCATACACAATGCCATTTTAAGACGCTTAATTATTATAAAATTCCGTCAACTGTTTGTCAACGGAATTTGAACGTATTTTTAAAATATTTTTAAATTTTTTTGTTAATTATTACTCTTATGTCAAAATTTTACATAAGCGGGGCGAAAATTCTCAAAATTCCGGCGACAATTCGGTGTTTAAAGCTGTTACTTTTTACGTTTTTACCGCCTAATCTCTCGCTGCACGAAATTGTATACTCAAAATCAGCCCGCAAATCATCTAAAAACGCTTTGTCGTCGGTCAGCACGGCGCACTCGAACTGTTGGTAAAAACTGCGCAGGTCGATATTTACCGACCCCACAGCCGCCTGTGTTTCGGACATAACTGTTTTTGCGTGCACAAACGCGTTTTTCATACAGTATATTTTAACGCCGGAGCTTATAAGCCTTTCGGCATTGTTGCGGGAAACCGCGTAAACATAACTCTTGTCCGGTATCTCCGGCAGAATTATGCGGACGTCCACGCCGCTGAGCGCCTTGTTTTTAAGCAAATCCGCGAGCGTGTCGTCCGTAATGAAATACGGAGTCATAATATACAGCTTTTCGCGCGCGTCGGCAATTATGTTTGCGTACGCGTTTTTGGCAATCGACTGCCCGCCGAACTCCGGTCCGCTTGCATAAGGAATAACAGCCGACCCGCTTTCCGTTCTCTTTGCGAGGTTGAGAAAAGGAGAATAATCGACGGCTTCGCCGGATACGTATTCCCATTGCCTCATAAACATAACGGTAAAAGCGTCCGCCGCCGGACCGTCTATACGCAAACCAACGTCTTTCCAGTAACCGTGCATACGCTTTTCGTTTATATACTCGTCGGCGAGGTTACACCCGCCTGTATACGCCGTTTTACCGTCCACCACTACTATTTTCCGATGGTCGCGGTAATTGAGAGCAACCGAAAAACGCGGGATAAGTCTGTTAAAGGGCTGTATTTTAATGCCCGAATCTCTTAAACGCTTTTTGCATTTTGCCGAAAGAGTTTTATGGCTGCCCATATCGTCGTATATTACCCGCACGTCCACACCCTCTTTGACTTTGCGTGCAAGCACGTTGAATATTCTGTCGAACAATACTCCGTCGGCGATAATAAAAAACTCAATAAAAACAAATTTTTCGGCGCGCTCCAACCTCGAAATTATATCGTCGAAAAGCTGTGAGCCGGACGGAAAATATTTTATATCCGTGCCTGTATACGTGCGGAAACCGCCCGCACTGTACAAATAACGGCAGTTATTGCGCACCTCGGCGCAGGAGTCGGCTTCGTCGCCTGCGCCGAGGTATTTTTCGGACTCCGAAAAAATGTGCTTAAACTTTTTTTTCGCTCTGAAAAAAAACACGTTTTCGTCGGCGAGAAAATATAAAAAGTACCCGAACGTAAATCCAAGCAACACTATAATAATCCAAACCGCTTTGGACTGCCCGTTTTTATCGGTGGAAAGCACGTACACAGCGGTTAAAAGCGACAGTACGAACGCAACCGCCAGATAATAGCGGAACAGCATCATAAACTGCAGGTAAAAATAGAGCAGCACCGCAAAATTCAGCGCAATAAAAAAGAGAACGAGCGCGGTTTTAAAAAAACCGAAGCCCTTGGTTTCCGTTCTTATTTTTACCGACTTCGCCCTCTGCAGACGCTTTTTGCCGACGTATTTTTTAGAAGTTACCTTATCCGCCATTCGTAAGCTGCTCCGCCTCTTTCAAAGCCGCCGACATAACAGCCGCGGCTATCTCCGTTCGCGCCTCGAAACCGATACGCTCGGCTCTTAAAAGCTTTTTAAAAAACGCGCCCGTCATTATTATTACGGCAAGCCCGACCATTGCAAAAAGCGTGCCTATGATTATTACCGCGGCATTGCCGCCGTTTGCCGCTACGCTGAGTCCGAAAAGTATGCCTGCTAGCCCGAAGCCCAGCATATATATTGCAAACAACTTGACAAACGTGTGCCTTCTCTTTGAATATTTAATTACGTCGTCCTGCGCCTTTTCCATATTTATCTGCAAAAGCTGCAGCCTGTCCTTGTCCGGAATATTGTGCGGGCGGCGCAAAACTACGAGAACCGATTTTTTACCGCGCTGTTTACGCTCGCACAGCTCCCAGGCAAAACATTTATATTCCGAGAGCACCTCTTCCTCCCTGTCGGAGCTTATGCTCATAGAAATGTAATCGTAGTTGTAAATATCTCTTTCCACGCGAATAATTCTTCTCGTAAATTTTTATTTGCAGTGACAAATAAAAATTGTACGATTAGAGGAGCTCTGCTCCTCTTGCGCAAATTTTTAAAGGCTCTGCAATATTTTATTTGCGCAATTCACCTCGCTGAGGTGCAGGTTTGCACAAATTGAGTGCGCTAAGCAAAAAACGCGGTTTTTGCTTGCGCCGTTTATTTATTATTTTTTAGTAAATTTTTCTTTGCAGCGATAAGCGTTACGCTTAAAGCAAATTTATTTTACGTACTTGTCCTTATAGTTTTGCATACATTTGCGGATAATCTCGATAGACTCGTACTTATGGCAAATTTCCTTAACCGTCGTAGTTTTATGTTCGAGCATTTTATACACCTCGAAAAAGTGCATCATCTCCTCAAATACGTGTTTGGGCAACTCGTGTATGTCGTAATAGTGCTTGTAATTAGGGTCGTTTACCGGTACGGCGATTATCTTTTCGTCGAGCTCGCCGCCGTCAATCATTTTAATTACGCCTATCGGCATACAGGTGAGCAGCGTCATAGGGAATATCGCCTCGTTGCAGAGAACAAGCACGTCCAAAGGGTCGCCGTCGTCTGCAAGCGTGCGCGGTATAAAACCGTAATTCGCGGGATACACGGTAGACGTATACAGCACCCTGTCAAGGCGCAGCAATCCCGTTTCTTTATCGAGTTCGTACTTCGCCTTGCTGCCGCGGGGTATTTCGATAAGCGCTTCAAAACGGTTTTCGGTTATTCTTTTCGGGTCTAAATCGTGCCAGATATTCATTACTTAACCTCTATAAGCTCGTATTTGCGCGAACCGACTCCGAGAGCTGCCGCGCATTCTATTGTATATATTCCGTTCCGGCTTTCCACGCGTTCTAAAAAATGCCTTTGACCCGGGTCGTCCTTAGCGGCGTAAACCAAATCTATGCACGCCTGGTCGATTGCCACGGGGTCTTCGGAAACGAGTATTCCTATATCTTTGATACAGGGATCCTCGGCTACGGCGCAGCAGTCGCAGTCAACCGACATATTTTTCATTACGTTTACGTACAGTGCGTTGCCGTTGAAATATTTTACTACGGACAGCGCCGCGTCCGCCATAGACGCCAGAAAGCTGTTATGGTCGGCGTCCCAGAAAACAACGGGGTCGCCCGCGCCGTGTATAAACTGTTTGCCGTACGACGACGCAATTCCTATTGCAAGCTGTTTGAGCGCGCCGCCGTAACCGCCCATAGGGTGTCCCTTGAAGTGCGACAGAACGAGCATAGAATCATAGTTTACAAGATTTTTTCCCACGTAATTTTTCTTTATAATTTTACCTTCGGGTATATCGAGCACTAAATCGGGCCCCTCGGCGTCAAGCAAATCAACCTTGAAATACTGACTCCAACCGTGGCGCGCGAGCGTTTGTATATGCTTTTCGGTGGTGTTGCGCATACCCTCGTAAGCGGTATTGCACTCCACAACGGTGCCGCCTACCGCATCTATAACCGGTTTCCAGAAATCGGGTTTTAAAAAATTCTGGTTGCCGACCTCGCCCGAATGCAGCTTTATAGCAACGTTGCCTTTAAGCTCTTTACCTGCGAGCCTGTACAGCCTTAAAACCGTTTCGGGATTAATATTGCGCGAAAAATAAACTTTGGGAAACACGGTGCACCGCCTTATCGCTTTTTAATTATTGTACACCACCCCGCCGCGATTGTCAAGAAAAAAAATCCGCGGCGTGACCAGGCACGCCGCGGACGGGTTTATATATATTTTTATTAATCTGCAAGAGTAGTAAGCTTACCCGTCTCAAACGAGTAGAGATACGTTGCGCCGGGGTCGTCGTAATTTTCGTTGGCTACCCAGCGCACCGTTTTATCGGTGAGATTGTACACCACGCTGTGCACGGTAACTCCGCCGTTCCAGGTTCTTCTGCCAACCTCGGACAAAAGCTTCATTGCCGCGGCGTCGTCCTCTAATACGCCGTGAGCAGCGTTTAATCTGTTATAAAGATGCTCGTATCTGTCAAGCCCCGCCATATTGTCTTCGTCGTTTTCATAGTACTCGTAAGCGTTATGTACAATAAAGTTGGTTATCCACTGGTACTTGAAATCCTCCTGCGCTCTCAGTCCGTCATACATATGGTCGTTGTTATACGTAATAACGAGCTTGCGCGCCGAACCGTCGTTATCGGTTGCGTCGGTGCCGTTTTCGGGCAGCCATTCGAGTATCGCGCTCTTGCCGGTTGCGTCGGCTAACATATAGTGGAAAGAAGATTTAGCCGAGTCGTGCAGATTATACTTTTGTATAAGCTCGACCGCCTCGTCTACGGTCGCGCAGTAATCGAGTATCATTCTCTGCATTGTTGTGGAAGTGAAGTTGTCTTTTGTCGGGTCTTTCTGGTCGGTTGCAACCGTGCCGCTTTCGTTGAGCTCGGTGTCGTTGCCCTGATAAGACATAAATATACCGCAGCTTAAACCCTTTTCGTTCATACCGTCGAGAGGCGCATACGCAGCCGCAAAGCAGGTAATTTTATTCATAAGACCGGTAACGTCCTTTTCGGGGTCCATCCCCACGTAGTTGAGGTCCACCGTGGAAAAAGATTTATATCTGCCCTTGCCAGGATTTGAAGTTATAGTTATGCACACGTTGGTTTTGTCGAAATCGTAGTTGCGCCCGAAAAGTACGTCTTTATCGGGCGTGGTCGCCATAAACGCCGAACAGTTTACGTCGGATTCGCCTATGCTTACGTCCACAAGTCCCTTGGTAAGATTATCGGTAATAAATTTTATAAGCTCTTTATCCGACGACGCGCCGCCCTGCTCAACGTACTTATCGAGGTAGAACCCGCCTTTGACTTTCATATAGTAAACCGACCCTTCGTTATTTGCGTCGTTGCGCTCCTGCAGCTGCTTAAAACTCGAAACAGTGGATATAACGTCGCCCCATACGCAGGCAACGGTAATGCCCAGAACTGCCGAAATCAATATGATAACCGCAAGCGTTATGCTGAGTATCCTGAACCACAGTTTGCTCCACAAATTTTTTAATTTTTCCATTATTTACCGCCTTTTTATTAACAATGTTGATTTATCAACCGTCGATATGATAATATAAAACCGTGCGTTTGTCAACTATTTTTATGACACTGCACGGTTTTTTGATTTTTATATATTAAGAGCGTTTATATTTGCAGTTCACGCGCATTGCGTTGAGTATTGCGAGCACGGCAACGCCCACGTCGCCGAAAACGGCAACCCACATATTAGTAATACCGAACGCCGACAGCGCAAGTATGGCGAGCTTAACCGCAAGCGAAAATATTATGTTCTGGAAAACCACCGACATAGTTTTTTTGGCAATGCGTTTTGCAAGCGACAAACCGCGCAAATCGTCTTTCATCAAAACTATGTCCGAAGCCTCTATAGCCGCGTCGCTGCCTACTCCGCCCATAGATATGCCCACGTCGGCGCGCATAAGCACGGGCGCGTCGTTTATTCCGTCGCCTATAAAGCACAGTGCGCCGTTTTTGCCTTTTTCACCGAGCATACGCTCTACTTCTTCCACTTTATTCTGCGGCAGGAGAGACGCTTTATAATGCGTAAGTCCTATTTTATTTACTACGCTCTGTGCAACCGCCTCGTTATCGCCGGTAAGCATAACCGTTTTGCAACCCATTGCGTTGAGCTCGCTTACAACGTCCGCCGCCTCGTCCTTTATCTCGTCGGCTATGAGCAGAGAGCCGATAAATTTACCGCCGCGGGCAACGTAGACCACGGTTCCGAGTCCGTCCTCTTTTACGTACTCCACTCCGTTCGTTTCCATAAGCTTTTCGTTGCCGCAGAGTATAATATCACTGCCGGAGGCAGCGGTAACGCCCGCGCCGGCAACGTTCGTAAGCGTATAGCCTTTTTCAACCTCTTTGCCGTAAGCTTCCGTAACAGAGCGGGCAATGGGATGGTTGGAGCCCTGTTCGGCGATTGCCGCAAGCCTTAAAATATCCTCTCTACGGTTTTCGGGCGTGACTTTGGCAACGGCGAAATTACCTTTTGTAAGCGTGCCCGTTTTATCGAATACAAAGGTGTCGGCTCTGTTGAATTTTTCGAGGTAGTTGGAGCCTTTTACAAGTATTCCGTACCTGGAAGCCGCGCCTATGCCTGCAAAGAAAGACAGCGGTATGGAAATTACAAGCGCGCACGGACAGGACACAACAAGGAAGCTCAGTGCGCGGTATACCCACGCCGACCAGTCGGACGTTATAATTCCCGGAATAACGGCGAGCAGTACGGCGAATATTACAACCGCGGGCGTGTAATATTTTGCAAATCGAGTTATAAAATTTTCGGCTCTGGATTTCTGCGCCGAGGCGTTCTCCACCAAATCGAGTATCTTGGAAACCGTGCTGTCGTAAAATTCTTTTGTAACTTTTACCTCTATCTGCGAGGTTAAATTTACACAGCCGCTTATAATTTCGTCGCCCTCTTTAACGTCGCGCGGCAACGACTCGCCGGTTAAAGCTTTAGCGTCGAGCGCGGTTGCGCCCCTTACGACAACGCCGTCCAGAGGCACCTTTTCGCCGGGGTTTACAACAATAATATCGCCTGTTTTAACCTCCGCAGGGTCTACCGTTTCCACCTCTCCGCCGCGCTTTACGTTGGCGTAATCAGGGCGTATATCCATAAGCTCGGATATAGATTTGCGCGACTTACCGGTGGCGTAACTCTGAAACCACTCGCCCACCTGGTAAAAGAGCAGCACGGCGCACGCCTCGTCGAAGCCCTCTATTTCAAGCCCGCTTACCCCCCTGTATATTGCAAGGGCAAACGCGCCGAGCGTTGCAACGCACATTAAAAAATTCTCGTCGAACACCTGACCGTGCAAAATATTGCGCACGGCTTTCCACAAAACGTCGTAGCCGATTAAAAGATATACCGTAAGATAGAGAGCAAAGGGCAGCAGCCAACCGAAATTGCCGCCTATTACCCCGCCGAGATTTAATATTTTATCAGTAATGAATAATATCAAAAACAGTCCGAGCGCCGCAAGTATGCGCACGAGGTTTTTTTTCTGCTTTCCCGTCATAAAGACCTCCTTAACAGTTTAAAATAGATAGACAAATATCATTGCGCACAAAATGCCGATAAGCATACTTACGGCGGGCACGCGCCCCTCGTCCATTAATATAGCCTGCGGAATAATTTCGCAGAACGTAACGTAGAGCATAGCTCCGCCCGCAACCCCCATACAGATTGCTATGGCAAGCTGTCCTATACCGCCTATCGCAAGGCCTATAACGGCGCCGACAACCGTCGCCGCGCCCGCAGACGCCGTGAGCAGTATCGTTTTCCACGCCTTTACCCCGCCGCTTGCCAACGGTGCGGAAATAGCCATACCCTCGGGTATATTGTGCACAGCAATGAGAATTGCAACGAGTATGCCAGTCTGAAGTTCAGCCGTTCCCGCCGCGCCTATCGCCATACCCTCCGGCAGGTTGTGCAGGGTAATTGCAAGCAACATTATTATGCCCGCTTTAAATAACGATTTTATGTCGCCCGTATCGTCTTTTTTATTCTGCGTTATCTGTAAAATAGCCGTTTCGTGGTGCAGCTCTTCCGGGCTGCGGTGCGTTTCTCTGATATCTTCGATTTTATCGAGCAGCTTGTTCAGTCCGAAAATAGCCAAAATTCCGCATACTACCGCCGCAAGCGTTACAAACGCACCGTAGCGGCTGCTCAGGGCGATTTCCGACGCGTTAACCGATTCAGGCAGCATTTCAAACACGACGATGCCAACCATAACGCCGCCTGCAAAACTCAATATTCTGCTCATAACCCTGTTGCCTTTGCTTTTGAGTAAAACGCCTAAAACGCCGCCCACACCCGTACCGACAACGCCCGCTATGAGCGAAAGCACGAGAATAAGTGTATTCATAACACCGATTCCTTTATATATTAGAGCAAAATTTTACAGTCGGGCTCTACTTTTTTGCAGGTTTTAACAACCTCTTTCATAATGCCGTCAAACTTTTCATCGTCCGCCTCGATAGTAAGCTTCTGGCTTATAAAGCTAACGCTTACCGCCGAAACGCCGTCGATTTTAGCGATAGCCCTCTCCATTTTAGCGGCGCAGTTAGCGCAGTCCAAGTCCTCTAATCTGTAAATCTTTTTCATAATTAAAATCCTCCGGTAATTTTATTGAATAATTATATTATTGAATAACCGTTCAAATATAACCCTGTAAAAAACAGGGTTATACCCTGCGATTACTCGTTTACGTGCGTAAGACCGTACTCTAAAATTTTGGTTACGTGGTCGTCGTCGAGCGAATATTTTACTTCCTTGCCGTCTTTAACGCCCCTTACAAGCTTGCCCGAACGCAATACGCGCAGCTGATGGGAAACCGCGGAAACGCTCATATCCAGAACCTCGGCGATTTCGCCCACATTAAGACTGCGTATTTGCAGACACTCCAATATTTTAGCGCGAGTGGGGTCGCCGAACATTTTAAACAGCTCGGCAAGGCTGTAAATCTGCTCGTCGGAGGGCAGCATATCCCTGATTGCCTTAATCTGTCCGTCCATTTGCCCCTCCTTGTCTAATATACTTGAACATCTTTTCAACTGTTCAATATAACTATACGCCTGTATTTTAACTTTGTCAAGTACTTTTTTATAATTTTCTGATGTTTGTCAAGCATTTTTCAGAAAATTTCTTAACTTTTTTAAAAATTTCTTTTCACGGGTAGTTTTAGGCTCCCAAAGACCGCCTGAGAGGTAGATTTTTAGCGGCTATTGCCATTTTTGACCGACAACAACGCATTTTCTCGGCTTTCAGGACAGCAAAAAAGGGCTCTTATCTTTCAAAGAGCCTATTTGTTGTAGGCTTTCTCTAAGCCGCTTTCGGCTTGATAAATCTTACCCTAAATTCGCCCCTGCACTCTTTCAGGATTTCCAAAAGCTCAGCCCTCTTTTGACGAGGAGAGTACCAGACCCTCTTACCCTCTTTGTTCCTGAGCTGCGAGTGAGGGCGGTCATTGTATCTGTTCAGCCACGCCCCCATCTTTTCCTGTAATTCGTCCAGAGTGTAAAAAGTCAGGTGGTTATAAAAAGCCTCTTGGTCGGAGCGGTGGCTACGTTCTACCTTACCGTTATGTCTCGGCGTTCTCGGCTTAATCAGCTTATGGCGGATTCGTAATTTATTCAGGAGAATATCCATTATGTGCATTGTCTCCTCTTTTGCGTTTGCAGGCGTGGTAAACTCGGTGCCGTTATCCGTCTGTATCGTATGCGGCATATACCCAAAGTAAACGATGGCTCTCTTGATAAAATCAACCGTTGACCAGCCGCTGTGCTCGTTATAAGCATAAATAAACCTCTCCCTTGTCGCCTCGTCAATTATCGTGTACTGATAAAATTTCTCATAAGCCAGCTCGCCCAAATAGCACTCTCTCGGTACATATTTGACATCGAGCTGCCATTTCTGCCCTAACATCTCAGGCGTAAAGTAAGGCTGCTGTTTATATGCCTCTTTGATTTCCTCGTGAGGGCGCAGACCGTTTTTGACTACAAACCGATAAAGCCCGTAGTAAGTCCTGCTGTAAGCGTAACGCTGGCGTAGAATACCCAAAGCCTCCGCATAAGTAATGTCAGGATTCTCCGTAAAAATATCGACGATGTGCTTACGCTCCTCTTGCGTGTGTGCGTTGAAATGCGGCGTATGCGGAACACAGGAGCCGTTTTCAAGGCTTTTCAGAGTGCCGTCATACTGAGCTTTCCATCGCCACAGACTACGCTCCGTACACTTAGTTTTTTTAGCGACCCAGAGAATATCGTAGCCCTCTACGAGCCACAATTTTAATGCCCTCTCTTTTTCTTTCGGTGAGTATCGTATACCTCGCATAAACCCGTCCTCCTGAGTGAAAGTAAAAATATAATAGCACAACATCAAAAAAATTTCAATCCCCCACTATTAAAAAGCCGCCCTACCCTCAAAAATAAAAAACAACAAACATCAACTTTTCTCTCGTGTGCGCACGCACATTCTGTCAGTCTGTCAGTCAGAATATTAAAAATTTATTTTTAGATTTGATTTTTTGATTAGACTCGTTAATTTTTAATATTCACTTTATATTTACCTTTCTCTTTATATTTCCCTTTTGATTTGGATTTATATTTGCATTACTTTGTATTGCATTTGCATACTGTTTGCATTACAAAACTTATGCAAGTGCATAGCAAGTGTATAATGTTTGTATAGTAAAAAAGGGCATAAAATAAGACGGCTTTACCCGTCCTATTTTTCTTATTAAATTGCTACACAGCCTCGTCCTGAGCTGTAATATTTTCCTCAAGCGGTGCGTCCTCCACGCTCTCAGGAGCCGTAAGGCACTCCGCTGTCGGATTGTCTGCCACATACTGCTGAAACTGATGGATTAGGTCTATCTGGTCGCTCATATAGTTGACCGTATCGTAAACGATATTCTCATAACCCATCTTATAGCCCGTAAACCCGTTTAGAATTACAGGCATAAGTTTTAGACAACAAGCCGCAAAGGTCGCCCAAGACGGATTTACGACGACATCTAAAACGATAATACTCGTTAAAAGCGTTGTTACCGATATTTTGACAAACTTTACAACAAACGCCGTACCTTTTTTCGTAGTCGGATTTGTGCCGAGCGGCACCCTGCGTCCTGCGCCCCTGCCACGCTTAAAAATCATTTCAGGCGTGAGCTTAATAGGTTTAACCTTGTTAGCTTTTATAATAGCCTTTCTCTGCGGCTCCGTGAGCTCTGCAACCTGCCGCAAAGCCTTTTTACTCATACCTACATATTTTTCCTTATAGAGCTTAAAATCAAGCCCCACATCGGTTATGATGGCGTGGCGTGTGCTTTGCAATTCCTCTGTAATAAAGTGCCTGCAAAATTCAAGTAGTCGCCCCTGTTGCTTATCCGTAATGATTTTCTTTTTTATCGTGTCGTAGTCGTTCAGGGTATTTTTGTATGCGTCGCTTTCCTTGCCTGCCCTCATACCCGTATCTGAAAAATTTATATACATCGAATACGAGCAAAACAATAATACAAAGAACGCCAGACCGAGCTTAGTCCAATCCGCAAACGAGCTGAGCTGTATATCGGTGGTAAACACTACCACAACAACAAATACGAGAAATACGCCTACAAATATACCCGAATTGTTGAGCAAGCCCCTTGCAATTTTTTTCTTAGTGTTGTGCATACCCTCGACGACATTACCCATCGAGGGCTTATTTTCCTTTTTTTCGCCTATCGGCTTAATCGGCTCCGCCATAGCCAATACCTCCGTTATTATTTATCTGGTTTATTCGATATGTGCTCCGCCCACTTAAAAAGGAGTGCGCCTATCCCGTTTGAGATAGCTCCGACAATACACACAAAACGCATTTGGAAAATGATGTTTGCCAAGAGTATTGTAAGGACGGCGAGAATAGTCCATACCAGCCACGCCGCAGGGGATTTCAGCTTTTCCTTAATCACACGAATAAACGGCAGGCAGGATATAAACAACAGGACGCAAACTATACCTGAAATGGTTGCTTTGTCGCTCGTTGCTATCCATACAGGAAATTGAGATAAAGTGGCGGCAAGAGGAGCGGCAACACAGAATATGATTGACACCCATTTAATGATGTTGCCTTTCGTCTTATTTTTCATAATCACGCCTCCTCTGTATCGCCTTTATCCTCCGTCTCAACAGGCGCAGGCAGCTCCGCTTTCAGAGCCTGCACATACTTGATATTTACGAGGTCTTTTACCGCCTGAGGTATATTCTTGTTGTTTGCGTACACCGTAGCAAGTATTTCAAGAATAGCCTTTGTAGAGGTTTCGAGCACTGCGCTGATATGCTCCTGCTGTTCCGCCTTAGTCTCCATAGCGTGTAGTTTATCCAGCGTTTCATTATACCCGTTAATAAGAGTGTTTACAGCCTTTACGACCTCGCTGTTACTGTTCGTATTTACGCCGAGAGAATCCGCCGTAATTTTGGCGGCTTTTTTATTCCCTTTGTGCTCCACAACGACCATAACAATACACGCCGCAACCGCCCCGAGATTTATTGAGCCCAGAAATTCTGCAAGGTTATGAGAAAACCACTCCTCAATCCTCGTCCAGACAGTCTCAGGCACCTCAGGAGCCGTTTCGGAGGGCTTTGCAGCCCCGTCGTCGCCGCTGTCGGCTAAGACTGCCACAACCTGCGTATCGTCGCCAGATTCGGCGTTAGCGGTCTTAGTCGTAAATCCGCAAAGCAATAATACAATCAAGCTGAGCGAGACGCATATTGCAAGCAAAATGGTAATATGTAATTTATTCGTTCTCATAGAATTTGCCTCCTGTTATTCAAAGTCGTACCCATCGAGTAGCTTTACAAGTTTTTCGTCCAGCGTATCGAAACGCTTATTAAGCTCCGCCAGACGCTTATTGAGCTCCTGTATCTCACTGTGAGCGGATATGAGCTCCTGTGCAATATCCAGACCGTCAGGACAGACGATAACGCCGACAGGCGGCACGGGCTTAGCATAAATACCCTCGCAGGCATATTTCGACGCATTATCTTTGCCGTTTAGCACCGCAACCGTTACCTTTACACGCCCCCTCAGAAAATCGGCAGGAATAGCGCAGGTATCGTCTTTCAGGAGCCTATACAGAGAATTGCCGTCCTCGTTCTCAAAAACCGCCGTAGCGAACGCAGGCGCACCCGTAAACGATATAATCAGCTCGTCTGTTACCGTTTCGGGCTCCCTCGTCAAAATAAAACCTTTCAGACAGTCTTTAATGAGCTTGTATTCCATTTTCATACTGCGCTCCTTATTCGTTTTCGCCGCCGCCCGTTTCGACAAACCAATCCTCTCTGGTGCATACATCGCCATTTGCGTTGATGTCCTCATAGGTCTTGCCGTCGAGGTCGTTTACCCAGATTTCCTGAGCGTCCTCAATTTCCTGTTGGGTCAAAATACCTTTTGCCCTGTCCTTGTTAGCCGATTGCAGCCACTTTTCTTTGCTGAATACCCTTGCCATCGTTGATGCCTCCGTTTAATTTTTTTGAGTGTTTACTTACTATGCTTTTTAATTTCCACTTTGGAGCAATCGGGTAAATTCGCTCCTTGTAGAATTTTAAGCCGTTAATGTGAGTTAGCCAGCCCGTAAGCGATAACAGCCCCTGAGCTTGCTTGACGGTTATGTGGTTCGCCTTTTTGACATTTCTCAGGCGGCGGCATAACCTGAAATAGATTTTCTTTCTGAGCAGTGTTTTGTTCTTGTAAAAACGAAATCCCACAAAGTCTATCGGGCGGCTGTGAATTTTCCATATCTGGTAATTATCTTTCAGCTTTAAGCCGAGATTTGTTTTCAGGTACTCGTTCATTGCCTCAACAGCCCTGCGGAGCTTTCGTTTGTTTGTGCCGAATAACACCATATCGTCAACAAACCTTATGTAATCCTGCACCTTTAACTGCTCTTTCACAAAATGGTCGAATCTCTCTAAATAGAAATTGCTAAACCATTGAGAGGTGTAATATCCTATCGGGAGGCAGTCGCCGCCGTTCTCCAACACTTTCTCTATCAACCGTAGAAATTTCTCGTCTTTGATTTTGCGCCTGAAAAGCGACATCAGGATTGCTGGCTTTACATTGTTAAAAAACTTTGATATATCCAGCTTAGCGACATAGCGAGCCTTGCCCTGCTTGATAACACGCTCTATAAAGCGTTTTGCCTCCATACCGCCCCTGCTCGGTACGCTACCGCAGGAATATCGGTACATACCTTTCGTTATGACGGGCTCCACAACGAGCATAACCACCCAATGTATAATCTGGTCGGGATAAAATTTTGGTACCGTTATTATCCTCGTCTTTTCGCAGGAGCGGTCATATAGAGGGATTTGCTTGTTAGGGCTCAATATCACATCGCCCGTTTCAAGCATAGTCTTTATATTCTGTGCGTAGGTTTCAATATCGTTAAGGACTACTGCAATATAGTCTTTTGTAGTCTTGCCCTGAGCGGCTTTATGTATCGCCAGCTTTATGAGGTCAAGATTTAACATCTTTTCGTATAGATAACCTACCCGTTTCATAACCTTTTAATCTTCTCACGGCGTTTCGAGATTTAACCTACTAAGCCGCCCTCTTATCGAAGTGTTTTTTGCCAAGAGGCAAGGATTGTGCGTGTTCCATAGACCAAGTAAAGATTAAAATGCGACCACCGATGTTCGAGTTCGAGTTAGACGAGTCATTGTTACCATTCCAATACCACAGACCGCCATTGAGCCTGTTGTTCCAATTACCGCCGACATTCAGCACCGCTGCACACACTACCCTATATTGTTGAATTAAATATACGCTAAGGGGGAGGTTTCCCCCTTAGCAATCCCTCTCTTAAAGAGGTTTATAACAAAGGCGACCACCGATGCTCGAGTACGAGTAAGACGAGTCACTGCTACCATACCAACACCACAGACCGCCATAGAGCCCGTCGACCCAAAAACCGCCGACAAACAGCACACAATAACCCTCATTCATAGTGCAATAATCACAGTAATGAGTAGAATCGCTTGCGCTTGTATCTGAGGCATAGCCGAGTACAGGAAATTTATCAAAATAAGAAATTTCCCTTATATAGCCGTCGAGGTCGTCTCCATCACTGTTACGAAACGGTCTATCGCCCATATACATATAGGGAGCCGTAAACTTGTCGCTTTCGTATGCGGTAGGGTCAAGACAGACATAAATTTTCTCGTCGGAAAAATTTATACCGTCGCACCATTTCCAAATGTTGCCCCACGGATTCTCAATTCCTCTGTACTTGCAGGCGTGTTTGCCGTCCGTATTGCTCGTATCGGAGCCTGACGCTGTTTTTACGCCGTCCGTTCTACCCGTCTGTACTGCGGTCTCAAAACTTACGCCGTACTTACGCACTAAATCCTCTTTGGTGGTCTCAAAGAAAATAAAGCAGTATTCCATATCGTCGATGTCGAAAATATGAGGCTGCCCCACAAAGTGTGTAGGAGCCCATATCGTTACTTTGACATCGCCTACCGTGTTATGCGTCTTTATGGAATTATCCCACTCAACGAGCCAGACAGAGCCCCCGTAGATGGGAGCATATCTTTCGTCGATGTCGTTCATTTTCTCGAACGGGAGGCGGTTGCGCTTATTCCTGAGCAGTTTTTCAACGCTCTTAGCGTTCCTCTCGTTCTTTTCGGAAAACACCTCAGGCGTTACCGCAGTTGTCGGCAGATAGCTTGAAAACTGACTCTCAATAAGCTCGTAAGTGATGTTTCTGCTCGTCTGCGCAGGCGTATCGGAGCCGTCAATTTCGAGGTCGCCTTTGTACTGTTTACTGTACTTGTTAAAGTCCTCAATCAAGCCCTCCATCTCGCTCTTAGCGTTTGCGAAAAGGTCTTTGAAAAAGTCTAATTTGTTTTCCTTATCAATTTGCATTATAAGGGTAAACCTCCTTTGCGTTTAATTATTAAATCCCTCTCCTCTTGTGAGGTCGCTCTCCTATAATCCTCTAACTCGTCAGGGCGATATTTCACTCTCCTACTCGTCGGAGGCGGCGCAGGTCTCGTCCAATAGATTGCAAAGTACCTGAGAGCGTCGGGGCTATGCGTTATATCGTGAGGCTCGGTAGCGCAGTCCGTGGGCTTTTTAGGGTCTCTCTGTAACTCTGGCAGGTGTTTTATAAGCTGCTTGCAATTCGTGAATATATGCAGTCTCGGAGAGCCGTTTGCGTCCACTTTCAGCAGCTCCTTGATAGCAAGCCAGCCTGCCTCCCTGTCGTTATTCGATTCTGCCAACGACAGCCCTGCCTCTCCGAACAGAATCGCCTTGCTCTTGCCTGTCTCTTGGCTCCTGTTCCATAGGTCGGGCGGAGCAAGCGTCAGGTAAATCTTTTCGTCCTCGTTCGTAAAATCAAGTATCTTACGGGCGGCGGTTGATATAGGCAGGTCGCTCTGGCAGAGCTCTTTATACACATAGCAGTTATGTAAGTTATCAACAGCTATCCAATAGCAAGCCAGCATATCCAGACCGTAGTCAAACGCTCTGTACCGCCTCCAATCGGCAGGAATAATAAACGGCTCGCAGGTATGCACATTTCGGTCAAACTCTCCGAAATACTGCGCCTCGCTTACTTCCCAGCTCCCGTAACGCCAGCGTTTGCGCATATCCTCAGGCAATGAGTCAAGCTGCTTTACATACTCAGGGTCTGCCTCCATAAGTATTTTGTTATCGTCCACGAGAGACTGGATAAACTCGTAGTCCTCTGGATTCTCGTCGGGCTCGTACTCACGGGAGACAAACAGACGCTTTACCCATAAAAAGCCTACGCCATCAGGGTTACAGGTCAGGTACATTCTCTTAGGAAAATTATTTGCGCCACGCAGACAGGCTTTCAGGACATTGAAAACGAGCTCTGTAAACTGCGTAGCCTCCTCTAAGAAAATCACATCGTACTCTTGCCCTTGATACTGCAAAGCGTCGTTATCGTTGGCGAAATAACTGCACTTGATACGGCTCCCGTTTTTGAATACAAACGCTTTGTCCTTTTCTTTGTACTCGGCTGCACCTGAGGGAGATAGGTCGGCTTGCAACGGTAAAATGTGGTTGTCTCGCAGGTCGGTGTAGGTCTTACGGATAATCAGGATTTTAATACCAGCCCACTTGATAGCCAGACGCTTTGCTTTCTCTCTTACGCCCCAACTCTTACCGCCGCCTCTGGCTCCGCCAAACGCTACATACTTTGAACGGGCGAGGAAAAACAACTTTTGTTTAGGCTGAGGCTTACCGAGCTTTACAAGCACCTCAGCCATCAATTACTCTCCTCGTCGATTTCGTCTGACAGGGTAAATTTATAGGTTACATCGCTCTTGACCTGTTCAGCCATACCGTGATTATTCGTAAGCAGGAATTTAGAGAAATTACCGTCGTATTGCTTATTCGTACCGAACACAAGCAGGATTTCCCTTTGCCGTTCTAATGCTCGTGCGTATGCGGTATCAAAATGGGGATACTCTTTGCGCCAATTTTCCAAAGTTCCTACCGAAACTCCGATAGACCACGCAAAGCCCTCAAATGTCGGCAACTTAGGCGGAATAACCTGTACAGGGCGTTTACCTTTGAGGCTACCATCAGGAAAATAAAACTCCTCATAGATAACCTGAGGCTCAATAGTCGTAAAAAACTTAATCAGCTCGTCGCAATACTCCTCCTTAAACTTGCAGGGTACATTGTGCCCTTTCTTAAACCTCGTTTCCTCACCGATTTTATTGCCTTTCTTAAACTGCCCAGAATTAGGCTTGTCGAGTATGCTCCAACAGTTCTTTTTCAAGCGTAATAGGCGTTCTGGCTCGTTTCTTGCTATGCCGAGCACCTGCTCACACTCTCCCACACTCTTAAAAAACTCTCTAAGCGGACGCATTTTTAATCTGTCGTTTGCTAAGCACATTCCGCCGATAAGCCAGCCCGTCTTTTTCCCTATGCGTTCTGGTATTTCGCTTTTAGTTATCCGATGGTGGAACAGCGACAAATAATCCTCTTTGTCTCTTACAACTTTAACGGGATAGCCCATTTTTTCGATGGTAGGTATTGCTGTTTCATACACCCACCTAATATGCTCTGGATTTTCGCCGCTTATATGTCGCTCGTGGCTGAACATTACCTCGCTGAAAACTACACCGTCAAGCGGTATTCCTTTTTCGTGGCACAGGACTATACTTGCCGAGCTATCCTTACCGCCGCTCCAAGAAAGGTATCGTTTCATACTCTACCTCGCTCAGATAAGCAGTAGTCCTCTGGCTATCTCGAAAATAGCCTTGCGCTTGCGTTTGTAATACGAGTTATGCGACAGGCACCATTGACTCTGGCTCCTGTCATAGCCCCGATTCTCGGCAATATCGTTGAGAAAATGTTGCCTGACCGCCTCCTCGATGTCTGCCAGAGCTAAATTGATGGCGGCATTTACGGCTATGTATGCCCCCAGCGTTTCGCCTGATACGGAGCCCTCTTTTATGCAGAGCTCTTTTCGGGCGTAGTCTGCGCACTGCGCCCTAACAACCTTTACAACGCCACTCGGCAGCTCGTATTTATAAAATTGTCTCGGTCTCCCAACAGGTCGCCCACTTGCCACATAACCCATCTGTCCGCCTCCTCAGTCTTTATTTTCCCGTGCCTCCGCCAGTACCTGCGCCATATATTCCTTGTACTCCTGCTCGCTCATATAGAGCTCACAAACGCCGTTACAACGCTTAAACGGGTCGCTCTTGTCGCACAGGCAGAAATCCCCGACCTTGCTCTTACGGTAGAAAAATGCGCATTTCTCAGGTCTTATACGCTTAGCCATCTTACACCCTCTCTACGAGCCCTGCGGCGCAGAGCGCAAAAATACCGTCCTCAACGAGAGTATTTTTCGGCTGCCACTTGATATTTGCGTGTATGCGTGTGTCTCCCTTAGGAAACATCGGCTGCGGCTCGCAGATGTTATCCACGACCACCTCACGCCTTACATCGTTGATTAAAATAACCTTGCCGCCACGCCTTACCGCAAAATAGTAGTTCGTCTGGCGGCGGTCAACCTTGAAACTCACAAAGCCGATTTTTGTCAGCTCCTCGATGTTTACTGAATCTTTGAGTTTTAACATAATAGCCTCCTTATAGCGCAATCAGGTCGCAGTCTTTATCAATCACAAAGTTGCGCAAAATATCGCCGCTCCTTTTGACTGTTCCACGCCTCGAATATGCCTGATAAACAATTTCGATTAACTTACCGTCCTTTTCGATAAAAGGCAGTACGAAATCTATGTACACCACTTTGTTATCAAGCGCAGGGTAGCTGAAACTCTTTATATCCTTACGCTTAACCTCTATTGTGTCCATATTTTGGTAGTCGGTTATGCGAATAAGCCGCTCGCCGTCCTTGATGTTCTCGATGGCTTTTGCCATTTTCTGAATCTGTGTCATAATAAAATCTCCTTATAGTAAATCGAATATACTTACTTGCTGTACGGCTGTCAGGTCGTCTCTGCCCCACTGCTCAGCCATCGCCGCCGCAATCCCCTCAAAGGTCTTACTGCGCATTTTGCTATCTCTGTATGTAGTGCCAGCTTGCTTGCGCCGCCGTCCGTATTTATCCCTGCAACCGCCATTAACCCAAGAAATAATATTTTCGTGGATTATCTTTGTCGGTCTGAGCGGCGGCAAGTCTTTAAGCCATAAACAGGTCTTTTTACTGTACGGGTGCCCGTACTCGTAAGGCTGTATAATTTGCGTGTACGGCGGCAAACCGTATATGCGTGATGGTACAGGATTCTCGACGGCAATACGCTTACAGTCGGCGTTAAGGCACCGCATAAAGAAATCTTTACCCTGCAAGCCTTTTGCGTATCTGTCCTGATTTAATACGCCGTTCGGAAACAGTCTCACGGCTCCTGCGTTCGACAGATATGTGCAGGGAGGGTGGGCTATAAGCAAATCCCACTCAGGGATATAATGCTCGGCTCCGTCCATCGTTACAAATGAATACCCCCCCCGTTGAGCAGGCTCAGGCAGTCGCCTTGTATATGCCACTCTGGGTGTCCACCGCTACACTCCTGAATATCGCAGGAATAAGCCTCGTGTCCTCGCTCCCTGAACGCCATACACACTCTCTGGCTCTCCTCGCAGGCTACGAGCACTCTCATAGTCGCCTGCCTCCTTAAAACGGTATATCGCCGTCGTCGTCAAACGGTTGCAGGGCAGGCTTGCCGCCGCTCCTGTAACCTGTATCGTCGTTTCCGCTGTCGGACTGTCTGGGCGTTAAAAACTCCACATCTTGCGCCACAATGTCAACAGCTGTGCGTTTAATGCCGTCTCTGTCCTCGTAGTTCCTGAGCTCTATTGAGCCGCTTACGGCTACCTTATTGCCTTTGTGAGCGTATCTCGCAACCGACTCTCCGAGCCCACGCCACGCTACGCAATTAAAAAAATCCGTTTTGCGCTCGCCATCGGAGCCTGCATAGTTCCTTGTAACCGCTATTGAAAAGCGGCAGATTTGCACACCGCTTGCGGTCTCCGTCAGTTCAGGGTCTCTCGTGAGATTGCCTATTAAAAATACCTTATTCACTCCGCCGCCTCCACGCTGTATTTTTTATAAAGTTCTACGAGCCAAGCTCCGCCGTAATGTTTGCTTACCTCGTCTAAAATAGCTTTTGCGGTTTCTTTTTGCGCTCTGTCGTGAATCTCAATCCTATCGAAAATAGTAAGCCTATTTTTTGTGCCCTGCGCTATTTCTAACTCGTTTTCAAGCTGTCTTATTCTTTCCGCAGTTTGAGCGTCAAACGCCGCCTGATAACTTATAACCTCGCCCTTACGGTAATTAGCCTTTTGGAGCTCGGTTACTATCTTACAAACGACGCAGGGCATACTGAGCTTACCGCCGCAAAACTCACAATATTTGCTATTCGGGCATTTTGCACCGTATCGTAACACCTTATCTACGACGCTTACCAGCTCCTCAAATTCTTTCTGTTCGTCAGCCATTGTCGCCCCCTTACGCCAGCAAGTCGATGTTTTCATAGGTATTCCCTACGATTACGCCGTACTCAAACGCTGCGCCGTGTGCAATCGTTTCGTCTGACAGAATTACGACAAACTCTGCGCTTTCTTTCCTATATGCAACGGCTCCTAAAAGCTCTCCGAGCTTGATTATGTCGCCGCTGTATATTTCTCTGCCCTTAGCGTCTTTGCGTCCTATGTGCACGCCCACGCTCTTAGAGTCAACCGTAGCCAGCTTTATAGGCTTAGCCATATTCCAATCCGCAAAGCCGTCAAACACGATGTAGTGCTCGTATTTGGGCTCCTTATCGGCGGCGGTCTCGTCGCTGAATTGCACAGGGCAAATCTCTTTAATCTGGTGCTTAAAATATCCGCCGTAATACCAACGCTTTGTATCACGGTCATAGCCTCTGCTTTTAATTTCCATCGCCCTGTTTATCCTTTTCAATTTTGTTTAAGCGTTTAATCTCTGCCAAAGCGTCTGCATAGTTATCGGTCAACCGCACTTGCAGTTCCTCGTCAGAGCTGTAATAAGACCTCTTAAATTCCATCGTTTTAATATCCGACCCTTTAACCGTGATTTTGTTGTCGGAACAAAAACGAGAATCCGAATTTGTACACTCAAAATCAAATTGAACGCAGTCAGCCCCTCTTTCTCCCGTAACTCTTACCATCGCAAGCCGATATTTGCGAATATACCATTGCTTTATCTTGCCGACAACTTGCCTGTTTTGCCACTTTCCACGACAGTTAGGGCACTCATATTCCTTGCCATCAAGCCCCGTTAATGTGCCTTTTCTGCCACAGGCAGGACAATCTGCCCGTAATTGCTTTTCGGTGTATGATATTGAATAATACTCTCCATCAAATGTGGGTACAAACTTAGGCTGTTGCACATCGTCCGTTTTGATAAGTACGCTGGCGATAGCCTGACTTGCCCCCGAATTTATGATTTTTTCTATTTTCATTTATTTGTCCTCCTGATATTTTTTGCAGGCTTGATTTTTGAGCCTGATGTCCGTTGCCTCGCTGTGCGTCATATACCACAGCTCACACTTATATACAGATTTATTGCCGCACAGAAAGTGCTTGCAATGCTTGCAGGTCTTACAGGTCTTACCGTCTATCACACCGTACATCTCCTGCATAGTGCTGTATTTTCTGCGCCCTACCCGTTTAGGCTTTATCTGTTCCTCAGTAACGATGTTGCCGAAAATGTCTAACTGACCTACGCCCATCACGGCTCCTCCTTGCCTTTACAGCTTTTTACCTCCAAGCACTTGCAACCGCACTTTTCGCAGTAGTGGTAGGCGTGAGACATACCGATGGCGTGATAGTTCAGCGGTTGGTAACTATGCGACCAGCATATACGCTTGCAGTGCTTACAGCCTTGACAGTCCTTTACTTTCACTCTGGCACCTCGCAACTCTGGCAAGCGACGCAACGCTCAAATTTGCCGTCTTTTTTGTTTAACGCAACATTACCGAACAACTTGCAGTAATGTCTTTCGTCGTAGCTCTGATAAGATGTTTCGTGATACGAATACCCCTTATAAGGGCATTTCTCACAATCATTATCTGGCACATTTATTACTACTTTGATTTTCATAGCATTTTCTCCGCTCTATCTTTCGCCGCCCACAGGCAGAGCCTTATTTTACGGGCTATCTTGCAGGTGCCTTTGTATTTAACGCCGCAAAAGCTCTCACAAGAGCAAATACAGCACGGGTTGGAGCAAACATATTCAACAGCCTGTTTTGCCGTTTTATCGGCGTTTATTTTCCGCATTTGCTTATTCATATCCGCCTCCGTTAAATCCAACTTACCGATGTTTTGCCGTGATAGCCTTTCTCCCAGACAAACCAAGCAAAGGCAACGGCAGAGCCGCCGCTCGCTCTCATACCGTCAAAATCGGCGTTCTTAGCGCAAAGCACTCTCTCCGAAAATGCGTATATGTGCTTAGGCGGATAATTCTTGAAAAGTTTATTGTATCTCGCCTTACCCTCTAAAAAAGTGAGCTTTAAGAACATATAACACTTGCTACCGACGCTCAGCAGGTCTAAGGCTTTAAGCACAAACTCTGTCGCAATTTTATAGGGCGGATTTGTGATTATATCTCCCTTGCCGTCCTCAAAAGGCGTTGATGTTGCGGTCAGGAAATCGCCAAGCTCGCACATATAGCCTCTATCCACAATATCGCTTGCATAAACCGTGTGTCCGAGAAATTTCAGCCGTTCTGCCAGATGTCCGCCGCCGACAGCAGGCTCCCACACGCACAGAGACGGCGTTTCCACCGTCAAGAGCTTATCTATTGCCACAGGGTCTGTCGCATAGTAGTCGTCCTGCTCTCGTTCCTTGTCGGTATGGTTGCTGGCTCCGAGCGTAATAAATATTGAGCCACTGTCCTTTTTCCAAGTCTTTGCCATAAATCACCTGTTTAGATATTTGCGAGTAGAGAGTAGCACTCCCTACTCGCAAACCTTGTCTTTATCCGAGAATAACGACATTTCCTGCCGCAATCTCGCTCGTAAAAGCCTTTTCAAAGAAAGCTCTTATGTTTGCCTTTGCTTTGATTTTCCAAGCTCCGCCGTCAGCCTCGTAAAGAGTGAAAGTCGTCCTATCGCTCAATCTGAACAAAAACTCCGATTCGGGCTGTTCTACCTCAATAAAGGTACGGAACGGCGCAAGTTTATAGATGGGCGAAACTTTGACATTTTGAGCAAGCTGCGCCCCCTGCTTTGTAACGACCTGTTGCCTGATTAATTGTTTACATCCAGTTGGGTTTAAGAATAACGTTTTCCGTACCGGTATAGTCGTAATAACGCGTAGCGCCGGACTTGGAATAGCCGAAGTTTATGCCGTTTTCCTCTTTATTTTTTTCTTCGTTGTCGTTAAACCTTATAAGACTTGCGTTTATACCCGTCTGCTCGGCTACGAGAGTACCGTAATTATACAGATAAAATTTCAAATTGCGCATAAGCGGATCGATAGCGCCTATTCCGCGCAAGTGTCTGTTTGTCTGCGTCATTACGTTATACGTGCCGTAATACATAAAGATATTCGAGTTGAAATTCGCTACTCCGTTAATGCTGTAACCCGCGTTTTTTATTGTTTCGGCGGGCAGAATAGAGTTCATAGCAACGGTAAACAGGTTTGCCCAGCACTTTATCAGCCCCCGCCTCTGCGCATCCGAGTTATACCCCAGAGCAGTCAGCTCGGAATCCGTATAAGCGCCGAGATAGACGTTTGCAAACTCGTACACGTTTATTCCGTCCTGGCTGCCTTCGTTTCCGAACGAGCCGGAATATATTTTAACCGTGGCGTTTGCCTGCCCCATCTGACCGCGGACGAACAGACCGCCGTTGCGCCCGTCGAACGTTCCGCCGTAGATATTGACGTTTGCAGAACCCGTAACCTGCACGCCGTAATGGCTTGCCGGACCGGACGCCGTTATCTGCGGCGAACCGCTGCCGTGGTTAAGATTTCCGCGGAACTCCCCGTCCCTGATGTTAATAACCGAATCGCGCGTTTCGTTTTGCGACGCAGCAGCGTCGCTTGTAGCAGTTACCGCATTGCCGTATTCGGCTGTGAAAGTGCCGTAATTTACGGTTATGTCGCCCGCGCGCGAAACTATCGCCGCGCCGCCGCTCAGATTAGGATAAAAACTCCACCCGCCGTAAATTCCGGGTTTTTCCTTATGATGTTCGGCAACGTAAACAAGCTCGCCGTAATGCGCCCTGCCGCGCGTTTCGATTTTTATTTTGCCGTCGCGGTCTTCCGAAACGTCGTTTTCGTCGCCGAGCACAATCGAACCGCCCTGAACCTTAACGCCGCCTCCCACCGAGGATACTATGTTGCAGCGGTTAATCCTTATATCCCCGCCGAAACAGGCAACGGCAAAGCTTTTAATTACGAAATTATCAAAATAAACGGTATCTCCGCTCGCCGCGGTGTCGTACAGGTTATAGTCGTTGTAGAGTCCGCGGAAATTGAGGTTTAACTGACCGTAGCAGTTGAACTCTCCGCCCTCCACTCTTATTGCGTTGTTATTTTCGTACACGCCCGTAAAGGTATATTCACCGGTCAGAGGATTTCGCTCCCTCTGCCAGGGTACGTATACCGAATACTGGTGCTCGGCGGCAGCAGCAGCCAACGCGCTGTTTGCCACGTTGCACGAAGCTTCTTTACCGCTGAAATCGAACTGCGCATCGCCGGAAACTCCATTGCTGCGCCTGTTGAGTTCGCAGTTTACGTTGTAGCTCGCGCCGCTGTTTTCAAACGTTAAATTACCGGCATTTACGCCTATCGCCGTTGCGTTGTACGAATTGATTTCCGCGCCGCCCGTAAAAGTAAGACTGCCGCCGTTTACCGCAACGCCCATACCCTGGGAATTGATTACCGCGTTGCCGACCGTTACCTTTCCGCCGGGTTTTATGCCGTTCGCGTCGTCGCGCACAGAGTTGAGATATACTCCAACGGACGTGGCTCTTCCTCTGTACGCGCTTACCGTTCCGTCGGGATTTGTTATCGTAATATTGCCCATACCCTCAGGGTCTTCGCCGACGTAGGTTTTGAATTCGAGATCCCTCGAGCCTGCAACATAACCGCTTTTTGCAATGTTTACGGTTGTGGAGTCGAGCTTTAAATTAACTGCGTCGCCCACCCCGCCTTCGGTTGAGGGCGCCGTTCCCATATTGACGGCGTAAACGCCGAAGCTGTTGGAACCGCTCGTTATGGTTATATCGCCGCGGACTATATCTATATTTCCGCGCGTTGCGTATATACCGTACGAATCGGAGCCGTGTATAATAAAATCGGTATCCAAACAGTCCAAATCGGTCTGGATTACTTCTTCGGAATTTGTACCCCTCGCAAGTATGCCGTAGGTGGTTTTTCCGTCGGTGCCGGAAATAAGCTCTTTTTCAACCGTAAAAATACTGTCCGTTACTCTGACCTTGCCGCCGCGCATAAATATTGCCGCATCCATCGCCGACTTGTCTATCGATTCGTCGTCGAGCGGTCTGGGGTCGTCCGTATGCGACAGCGTCGCTTTTTTGTGGAAATTTGCACCCGCAACCGAAAGCGTACCGCCGCGCATTGCTATTATGCTGCCGTTATAGGAAGTAGCCGAGCCGAGCTTTTTTATGTCCACCACAGGAGGCGTATCCGAACACTGGGAGCTGTTTGTATGCAGTACAGGGTTCGTCGCCTCAATTCCTCTGTACGGCGCATAGCCGTCAGACAAAAAAGAAAAAGCCCGCAGGACGGCGTGTTTGACCGTCTGCGGGCTTTTATTGTTATTCGTTTACTTGGTCGCTGTCATTGCTTTCAGGCGTTGTGGCGCCTTTTTCGGCGGTTTCCGTGGGTGTTTTGTCTGCTTCCGGCGTTTCAGTGATCTGTTCGGCGGTGGGTTTCTTAATTTTCGAGAACATGGCATCGAACGCTTTGCTCAATAAATCACCGAGAGGCGTCGCCTTAATTGTTGCGTATATTGCCTGATCCAGAGTGAAGATAGCACCAGCGAGGGCGAAGTAATACTCGGCCGCGAATTGCTTCGTCGCCAGCAAGTAGATGGCGGCAGCTATGAGTGAGAAGCCGACCGCGATCGCCAGATAGATCCAGTGGCGCACATTTTCCTCGAGCTTGCTGAATACGTTGCCGTATTTCAGGATGCAGAGCAGAACGACGCCAGCGAGCGCTATGCCGGCAAGCGGCAGGCCGTATGTTTTTATGAAGTCGATGATCAATTCTTCCATGGGGTTGTCTCCTTATTTTTTAGATTTTTTTGTGTGAACTGGCCCGTCGCTATAAATTGCATTGATGCCTTGTTCTATGAGGAAGTCCTTTTGCTCGTGTTTGACTGTTTGCGCGTATTCAAGCGCAGCATGCATGTCGCCGTTGCAGTGAGCGTCTGGTATTCGCTGCACTGCCCGAGCCGTTGCTTCCCCGAGGGCGATCGCGGCGTTAATTCCTTTGATAGCGATGAGCTCGTTTTTCTGGCGAGCTTCTTCGCGCTGTGCTTCAAGTTCCTCTCGTTTCGCTTCCTTTGCGGCCTGCTCAGCATCGCGGGCCGAGATTTTGCGCTGTAAACGCCAGAAGAAGAATCCGACGGCGGCGCTGATAATAGCCGAAGGTAAGCCGATCGCGAGAAGGAACTGCCAGACTGTTATTGTCATTTCTTAGTCTCTCCTTGTTGCGAAAATTGAACAGCAGGGGTGGCCGTTGTCCCGAGGGTCTCGTTGAACTTCGTCTGCGCGGCAGCGATCCGCTCGGCGAGGTCGACGTCGTCCCTCTCGTTGAGACGTAGAGCCATGTCCCTGATGATGGCGTTCTGGGTTTCCACCAGTTCGCACAATGTCAAAATGAGTTGCGTGTTGTCCATCTTGAGCCTCCGCCTTATTCGGTCGCGAGTGGCTCGCCGATGAACTGCTCGTACTGATCCGCGTTGATCACGCCGTTCGCAACGTCCTCGGCGGCGATAGCCTTGACGTCGTTCTGAAGCTCGACAGGAACGGAAGCGAAGGCGCGGACGCCGCGCTGTATGCTGCGCCAGTAGCTGTAGGCGATAGTCTTGACTGCCATCTTTTTAACCTCCTATAAGTTGTTCGTAGATTTCGATGAGCGCCTCGTCCTGTTGAGCTAAGCGCTCATAGAGGGCGATCGCGTTCTCGTCTGCCTGTTGGAGTTCCTCGGCCTGCCGCGCGGTTGTTGCGCGAAGTTCCGAGACTTCACGCCCGGCATCGGTCTCAATAATGAGAACGGCCTCGGCGCCCTCGATCTCGTTTTTGCCGGCGAGGTTATAGGGCGAACTATTGAAGGCGATGCCGACAGCTTCGTCTTTCGTTGCTTCGACAAATGTGCCCTCGGGGCTTCTTTTAATAAAACGGACGGAGTCGGTGAATCCGAGCTCCGTCCCGCTGGTTGTGATAATCTTGAACATCATGCACCTCCTTCGATGACTTTGAGAATATAGCGTAGCGTTGGTATGTCAGCATTAAAAAAAGCGTGATTCCATTGCCAGTGCTCAGGATGCTCACGCATTTTATAAGGCTTCAGTTTTTCGTCGTTCCAGATTCGGCCCCACGCTTGGACGCGCTTCGCTTCGTCTTTCGGGTTAAATTGCGGCTGTAGGCGTTTCTGGATCTCCTGCGTTAGTTTCCCGCGTTCGATTCCGTTCCCGTCGTCGTTTCTTGCTAAATACTGGTGAGCGTTCTCACTCGTTACGAAAAAAAGCGGTTTCCCGTCTTTTTCGAGGATCTCACCGTTCAGGGTACAGATTGTACCGAACGGGAGGTTGACGGCGCCGCTCAAACATTTACAGCGAAGTCGTCTGTGAACCACATATTGCATGGCTGAGTGTCCTCCTTAAAATTTTGATTATACTCGGCAGAGAAGCCGAACAGGGCGAAAAACAGACGCCGCAGCCGTAAGACGCGGTTGTGGTCGTTGTAATTCTCGAAGTAGGCAAGGGTGCTTTGTGTCCCCATGCGTAGGTTTTCGAGCGTCATCTCTTTGCGCTCGATTTTTCCTTTGTAAGCCTTGAATTTTCTGCGGGCTCTTTTAACGCTCTCGCGATTGCCGTTCATAACGACGCGACCCGTCTCGGTGAGCGTGAACTTTGCTTTGCAAAATTTGAACGACTTCGTCAGGGCTCGGATCTGTGTCTTTTTCAGGTTTACCGTAAGCCCGATCTCGTTAGCCTTTGCCGTTACCTTCTCGAGAATAGTGCGCGGATCTATGTCTGGAGGTAGGATCAGGTAGTAGTCGTCCATGTAGTGGCCCGCGCATTTGATTCCGAGCTGGCATTTGATAAAATTATCAACCGGGGAGGGTATACCGACCATCTCCATCTGACTGACTTCCACACCGAGCGGCAGACCGCGATCGCCCGGCATTGTTCGGACGATTTGGTCGGCGATCGCTTTAATATTCGAATGTTTCAGAAGGCGCTCGTGTCGTTTGTATACGGTCTCATGCGGGACTGAAGGGAAGAATTTTTTGAAGTCCATCAAAATGACGGACCCCTCGCGGCCGTACCGCCTGAAGTGCCACCGCAGGTCGTCGCATAGTCCATGGAGCGTAAAATGGAAGCCTTTGCCCGGTAGGCTGGCTCCGTTCTTGTGGATCATGTCCGGCAAATACAAGGGCAGAAGCGCGCCGCGCGTGAGCGTTTTGTGGACCTGCCTGTCTTGTATTTTCGGAGCATCAATAGGGCGCACTTTTCCGCGTTCGCGGAGGGTGAAGCTGACATACTTCCCGGGCGTCCATTTTTTCTCGAACAGCTGTCGCCGGCGTTTCGCCGTTTCAGAGAACAGGTGCAGCTCGAAGCGCTGGGTGCTATTTTTCCAGCGGACCCCGTTGCAGCATTTTTTTCCTGCTTTGTACATGGCGTTGTATGTAAAAACGCGAGCTAATCCACCGACCGCTCGGGCGCGTTCGATTTTGCGTTGCTCGCGTTTTGCTTTTCGCCTTTGGTACCTTGCTTCGTGCCGTTCGTGGCTTGTCATGAGTATTCGCTCCTCGCGCGGCTGTGGTGTCGGGTGCGTTCTAAGCCGCTTTGACCGTACACATGAAACGGGGGATCGCACGTTGCCCCGCCATGCAAGAAGCGTCCGTGCACGGTCGTCAAAAAGCTATTTTGGAATATTCCGGGAAGCATCTCTCCTTTCGCATTGGTCTGATTCACTTGAAGCTACTACCTTTGACCTACTCCTTTTGAGAGTTTGCGAAATCCGGCGCGAGCGCGCGCGAGTTATTTGCATTGTTGTTGGAAGCCGACCCGCCGCTCGACCCGACGCCGCAGAAGTTATTGTTGTTATTGTAATTAGGCGACCGGGCAAAAGCGAAAGCCGACGGGCGAATATTCAGAGATGCACCCAAAAGATCTCACTCTTTTCTATTTTGTTTGTCCGACTTTAACACGCCTGTCAGTAGGGTGTTTTCTTTGTCTATAAGCTCTCCTATGGCTTGCGCCATTTTATCAAGTCGAGTGATCGCGTCGGACTTCGCGACCGATTTTCCTGAAGCCGTTTCAAAACAGCCCTCTGGGTTTAGCGTCATAATTTGATAGCAGTGCGACAGCTTGACATCAAGTGCCATAAGCGCCCCGCGGGCTTCAAGGAGATGCTGCTCTCGAAGATCTTGCCGAACTTTATCTGACGGGAAGATGCTGTTCGCTTTTTCAGCGTTGTCGACAACTTCGGATGCGAGACGCGCGACGTCAGGGGCGATTAAGCGGGAATATCGCGCCGACAAACGAGTTAAAAACGCGATTGTGCGAGTGTAAAGCTCGTTCGCCGTGTTGATAAACTCGGCTTTGCTTTCGGTTCGTTTTGACGATAAGACGGACATGTTTTTTCTCCCAAAATTTTCGCCCGCTTACGCGGGCGTAAGCATAGGGCTCCGGGCATCCGCCCGCTTTCGCGGGCGTGATGTCTTGGATCCATAGATTAGACAGCGAAAGCCGGCGCGAGCGCGCGCGAGTCATAAGCATAGCTGTTGGAAGCCGACCCGCCGCTCGACCCGACGCCGCAGAAGATATAGTCGATAATGTAATAAGGCGACCGGGCAAAAGCGAAAGCCGACGTTGTCGGCTGGTTGTGCCTGAATTTAGCTTTCGAGTTACCGTTTGCGTAGTAGGTATATTGTACTTGCTTGTTCTGCTCGTAGCTGTTCGCGTAGGTTCCGCCGAGTATTACAGCGCGAACTTGTCGCAGAACATTCGGCGCGGACTGCGTGAGAACGCGCTCGAGTGTAAAGTGAACAACGGCGCGATGCCTCTCGGACTTATGAAGGGACCCGACGGCAAGTTTGCCATCGAGCCCGCGGGTGCGGCCATTGTGCGCGATATTTTTCAGATGTACGCCGACGGGATGAACACAATACAGATAAACGCAGCACTGAACGCGCGGGGCGTTAGGACCAGCACCGGCGCGCGCTGGAATAAAAACAGCCTGCACCGCCTTCTTCGCAACGAGAAGTACATCGGCGTCTATACTTACGCCGACGTCAGGATCGAGGGCGGTGTGCCGGCAATATTGTCGAAGGAGTTATTTGAAGAAGTGCAAGAACGCATAAAGAAAGTTGCAAAAGCTCCCGCCGCGAACAGGACGGACGTCGACTTTGTTCTGACCGGCAATGTAGTTTACGCAAATGGACACACAAAATCTAAATTAGAATTAAAGCGGACA